>CANHCR010000006.1 GCA_947459205.1 Caryophanales bacterium
CTAGAAAATCATGATCAACCACGAGCACGCCACCTTATCCCTGATATGGAGCGATTGCGCAACTGGACCGCTTTTCAATTTTTCGAAAAAGGAGTGGCGCTACTCCACGCTGGTCAGGAGGCACTAAACATTCATACGCCAAGTCTGTTCGAGCGCGATCCGATTGATTGGCGAGTGGCGGAGCAATCGTTCACAGCGCTCATACAAAGACTGATTGCAGTCAAGAAAAAAGACGTGTTCCGCCAAGGTATTTATGAACTAGCAGATGGTGGTGCTGATGGCGTGTTGGAGGCAAGTTATGAGTTCGATGGCGTGCTTGTGCTCGGCGTATTCAATGTCGAAGGGCGCCACGGCATGTACCGACTCAAGACCGAGCGTGTGCGCGAGCAAGCGCTTGATGGCATGTTTGAAAACTGGTTGGACGGACAAGCGGTGCAGGTGGCGGATGGGAACATTACGCTTGGCGCCGAACCGCTGATTTTTCAAATTTCTTTACGATCGGAAGGAGCATGAAACAGATGACAGTAACACTGGATTTTGAACAACGATTGCGCCAATATCGCCCGCTTATTGAGAGTTATTTTTGGCAACTATATGAAAAGAATGAGCGTAACGAGACGCTTTTGCTGCAACTGTTCGCCGAAATGCGCCACTCGTTCGAGACGCGAAAACCGCGGTTGCGCGAACTCGATCAACAACGTTTAGCGCGCCCTGATTGGTATTTGGCATCGGACATGATTGGCGTAACATTGTACGTTGACTTGTTCGCCGAAACGCTTGATGGCGTACGTGACAAAATCATGTATTTTAAAGAACTGGGCATTACCTATATTCACTTGTTGCCGATTTTCAAAACCCGCCCCGGGCAAGATGACGGTGGCTATGCGGTCAGCAGTTTCGTTGATGTGCATGAGCGTTTGGGGACGATGGCGGATTTGGAGCGCTTGATTGATGAGTTGCATGAGCATGGCATTTCCATCTGTCTTGATTTCATTATGAATCATACGGCGAAGGAGCACGATTGGGCGCTAAGGGCGCGAGCCGGCGAACAAGAGTATATGGACATGTATTTCATGTATGATTCGTATGACATTCCGGCGGAGTTCGAGAAGACGTTACCCGATATTTTTCCGGACACGGCACCTGGTAACTTCACCTATTACGAAGATATCGACAAATGGGTGTTCACGACGTTTTATGAGTTCCAGTGGGATTTGAATTACAAAAACCCGCTGACGTTGATACGTATCATCGAGCAAATTTTGTGCTTGACCAATGTCGGCGTGGATGTGTTCCGCATCGATGCAATCCGTCACATTTGGAAAGAAATCGGCACAGACTGTTCGAGTTTGCCGCAAACGTATGTGATGACCGACATGTTGAAGGCGTGTGTCTATGTGACGAGTGCCGGCGTGTTGTTTCTTGGCGAGGCGACAACGACGCTCGATGAAGTCATTAAGTATATGGGCACGGAAGATAAAGGTTGTCAGTTGATGTATAATGTGTCCTTCCTGACGGCGGTGTGGAATTCGTTGGCGACTGAGGATGCGCGCTACATGCGCGATCTGATTAAGGGAAGTCCGCAGTTGCCTGAGGGAACGTGTTGGAAAAATTATTTGCGTTGCCACGATGACCTCGGTTTTGTGATGGATGGACGGTTCGCGACGCCACTCGGCATGAATCATGTGTTTCAAGAGACGATGCTCGTCAGTTTTTACAAAGGGGACTTGCCAGCTAGTTTCTCTGCCGGCGAATTGTATTGCTTCGATCCGAAAACACGTGTCTCTCGCGTATCGGGGACGCTCGCCTCATTCTGTGGGTTGGAAAAAGCGGTGGCGGCGGAAAATCCGTACATGGTCGATGAGTCGATTGAGCGGATGATGCTCATCTACAGCATGTTGTTTGCTTATGAAGGTTTGCCATTACTTTACGCCGGCGATGAAATTGCGCAACTGAACGACTACAGTTATAAAAATGATGCCGATAAACAGCCGGATACACGCTGGTTGCATCGTTTCCCATATCGCTGGGACGATTGGCAGAAACGCCACAACGCCACCACCGTTGAGGGTAAAGTGTTTCAACGATTGCAGAAAATGATTGCTGCGCGCAAGCAAGAGCCGCTGTTTGGCGCCACCTTTCGGTCCGAACCGTTCGACTGTGGTGTGGCGACGGTGTATGCGGCGATGAAGGGTGAGTTACTCATACTGGCCAACTTTTCATATGATTATCAAGTGGTGACGGCAGAAGTGTTGAACCGGCAGTTATCGCTCGCAAGTGGCGGAACGGCGGCGCCACGCATGGTGTTGCACGATTTGCTAAGCGGGGCAATGATCGATCTGGCGGTCGGTGACGTGCAGCTGAAACCGTATCAGTTTTTGTGGTTGAAGTAATAAAAAACGGCCGAAATTAACAAAAAAAGGGAACATCCACGGTCACAATGCAGTGCCGTAGATGTTCCCTTTTGTATTTGAAGTGAAAATTACTTACCTCGCGAACTGCGTCTTATGATAGCGATAAACAGTCCAAGCACGATGAGTGCAGTCACCGTCACGCCAATCATCATCCACATCACGACCGATGATCGCTCTTCTTCCGAAGAATCAGATTTGTTTCCTTCATTTTCGGTAATTGTTTGCTTGTCGTCATCTGCGACTGAAGCGTCGCTGTCTGTTCCTTCGGAGCCTCCATCAACTACACCCGCACCATCTTCCGCACCTTCGCCCGCATCGCCACCACTATTATCGATCGAAGTGTTCGTATCCGTCTCGCTGCTCATCGAATCTGTCTTACTACCGGAACTGACATCGGTCCTCGTGTACGTTGTGCCACTGTCCGTGTCTTGCTTGTCGCCACCTTTACTATCGCTATTGTCAGTCGATTCACCGCCATCTGTCGCTTGCTCGTCAGCGAGATACATAACGGTTGTGCTGAATCCACCTATCTCCACACGATTTCCTTCTACAGATTCAATCGTCTCAACGCCAGCTTGCTCGCCGTTAACCACGATATTCCATGAGCCCTTCACAGGCAACGTGACATTTTTCGCTTTGGAGTTTGCGTTGTGCACGACGGCAATCGTCTGCCAATCGTCACCGAGCGCTTTGCCGTTCAGAGTGTAGGCGATAACGCCCTCTTGGTCAGGCAAAAATTTCAGGTTGCTACGTATGTCCGCTGAATTCATCATGCGGAAGGCAGGATGCTCTTTGCGCAACTGAATCAAGCCTTTGAAATAATCGACGACATCATTGTACTTATCTTTGCGCGCCCAATCCATCTTATTGACGCTATCTGGTGATTTGTACGAGTTGTGGTCGCCACCTTTTGTCCGCAGGAATTCTTGACCGGCATGAATGAATGCTACACCTTGAGCCGTCAAGGCAATCGAGGATGCCAGCTTGTGCATTTGTACACGCACTGGCTCTGGCAATTCGCCGCTCGTTTTCTCGAGTTTATCCCAAAGCGTCAAATTATCGTGTGCTTCGACGTAAGTGACTGATTGGTCTGGCGTTTTTGCAAATTGCAAGGCGATTTCATTCATCTGAATGCCGCCAGCAATCCCGCCTTTCACTTTATCGAGTGCGGACAAGTTGCCGTTCACCCAACCGCGGTCACCGTCGCTCCACACGCTTCCCTTTACACCGTCACGAATGTAGTCGTTAAAATGAGCGATGCCTGGCATGAGTGGCGCATTCATCTGATTCGCTTTTAATTTATCATCGAGCGAGTTGCCCATCAACCAACCTTCACCGATGATGACGAAGTTCGGATCGATTTTCGTCATATCGGAACGCACCTTGTTCATCGTGCTAATGTCATGAATCCCCATCAAATCAAAGCGATAACCGTCCAATTTATATTCTTTTGCCCAGTAATTCGTTGAATCAACAATCAACTTGCGCATCATCGAGCGCTCTGAAGCAGTCTCGTTGCCAACACCCGTACCGTTCGCAGGTGATCCATCTTCTTTGTAGCGGAAATAATAACCTGGCACGATTTTATTTACATTCGACGGATCGAGGTTATACACGTGATTGTAGACAACGTCCATGATGACACGAAGTCCGTTTGCGTGCATGCTTTGAATGGCTTGCTTCAACTCTTTGATTCGCACTTCCGGTTTCGTTGGGTCTGTGGAGTACGAACCTTCCGGTGCATTCCAGTTTTTCGGGTCATAACCCCAGTTATATTGCTGCTGATCCAACTTCGTCTCGTCGACCGTCGCGTAATCATAAATCGGCAACAACTGCACGTGCGTTACGCCCAAGTCTTTAATATAACTGATGCCGGTCGAAGTGCCGTTCGGCCCTTTCGTGTTTTGCTCGGTGAATGCGAGAAACTTCCCTTTATTCTTCATCCCGCTCTGTGGATGGATGGAAAAATCGCGCACATGAAGTTCATAAATGACGGCATCGGTCGCATTGCCGAACGCCGGTTTTTTCTGCTCTAGCCAACCTTCCGGATTTGTGTCCGCGAGGTCGATAATCGCTCCTTTTTCGCCGTTTACCGACACCGCACGAGCGTACGGATCGACCGCTTCATTGGTGATGCCGTTAACAGTGACTTCAAACGTATAAAACTTGCCTTTCAAGTCGCCGTCCAACGTCTTCGTCCACGTGCCTTTCTCGGCTTTCGTCATTGCGTGTACGGTCGGTGTCACTTGGCTATACGTATCATAAATATTCAATTTCACATCAGTCGCCGTAGGAGCCCACAGACGGAACTTGCTGTTCGCCGCCGTGTAGTTGAGACCGAGGTCGCTACCTGTATACGTGAATTGCGTTTCGAACTCTTTGCTACTAAAAATATTGCCCATGATGACTTTCGCTTCTTTATAGTCTGTGCGACTAAGCGTATAGTCGGTGTTCAAATCGAGTTTGTCTTTGGTCGTAACGGTCCCTTTGCGGGCATTGCCGTTCGCATCGGTCGCCGCCTCCACTGCAACAATCGGCAACACAGTGTCGCCGGCTTTTAGGACAAACCCTTGGTCACCACTACCGCTTGGTTTGAACGGCACATTCAATGAAAAACTGAGTTTGGTCGGAGCGTCAATCGCTGCTCGTGAGACACGCGGCGAAAGGTCGACTTCGGATGCGTTGTCATACACTTTTTCTTGGTCCTGCACCAACCAAATCTCGGCTTTACCATCCGCCGAAATTTGCGTGATGTAGCGGTCGCCGAATTCGCGGTCTTTCCACTCGTCACCGCCTGGTTGGCTATAGCGCACGATGAAACCGATTTTCGTGACATCTTTCATGTTCGGAAGCGTCAGCGAAGCAAGTTTGCCGTAAGAATCTTCCTGGCTGAATTGATAAGCCTTGCCTTCTTTTCCGTTCGGCCAAATCCACAAGTTCCAGCCTTCGTAACTTTTGTCAAAACGATGATAGTGGATTTTCAGTTCCACTTCGCTGTACGCAGTTGCAGCCTCCGTTTGTTGTGTCGTCCAAATCGACGTCAAGGCCACGCTAAGTACGGTGGTGAAGGCGAGCATCATCGCCATCGTTATGTTGAACATTCGCTTGCTCAAAAGAGATCCCTCCAATAAAATATGTAAGCCTTTTCACAAAAGCCATACCATAAAGATATATGATATTCGGCAAAATTCCAACCTATTTTTTTAATGTGGATACAAAAAAGCGGGCGCATTAATCAGTGAAAACGTCACGACTTAAGCGAGTGCAACGCCATATGATAACTCTGTAGTTCACAACAAGGAGGAAAAAACAATGAGTTGTCAAACAAATTTCACTTGCGGCCCGAGCGTCGCATACGGCAGTCTAAATTGTAGCAATGCACCGACTTATGTTCAGGATCAGGTATGTTCCGACATCAACATTACGCCAATCACAACAGGTGCATTCAGCACAGACATTTATCGTTCCAATTTGAATCCATCGCGTCTATACGTATCCGGGTTCATATCCATCACTGGTGCGCCTGCCACTCGTACGATTACAGTCAACTTCCGCTCGGGAGGTCCGACAGGTACAATCGTTGAAACCGATACGATTTTGCCAGGCACGAGTTTAGTGTTCAACAAAACAGGGTTCGATACAATCGAGTTGCTCGTTGGTGCTGGTGACGATTTGACACCGAACGTAACTGGTCAAATTTGTGTGACTTCGCGCTACGCCGTAAATTAACGATTGGTTTGCAACTGCCCGAGAAGTGACAAGGTATGTCTGTTGCTTTTCGGGCTTTTTTGATGAAACAAATTGTGATATGCAACCATACTGAGGAGGTTTTTTGTCTTGTCCAAAACGCTCTTGCTTCGCGCCAATTGCTTTGTTCGTGTGAAAGTCAAACGCAGCAAACGCTCATATCTGCGAAAACGTCATGTTCATCAATGTCAACATCGTCACCAAAATCGACCTTGTCAGCGTGTTTGTGGCATCATTTTTCAAGCGTGTGATGGCGATCGGCAAACGTATTTCACATCGCTAAAGCCCACTGGCTCGGCAGTTGTTCGCGTTCAGAACGATGCTCATTGTGAGATGAAATTAGTGTTGGAGACGCGCTGTCGCGACTATGTGCAACCGATTGCCCAAGGACAGCAGGTAAGTGTAGCCGTCCCCTCTTTGCTCCGTCTTTCAATCGAATGCGGCAATTGCGAAAGTGAAGGTGCGCCGTGTCGCGGACAGTATGAAGTACAGTGGCTTTGACACTTAGGTGTCGGGCGCTACATAAAAAGTTGACACATTTTGTCACAAAATATTTATAAATTGTTCAACATTGCGCCTAACTTTTCATGTTATAATTTGGTCAGTACGAGAATCGGTTTACAGGGAGATGTGATGGAACTGAAAATTTTTGAAATTGATCCATACTTGCGACCGTACGCTGGCGACTTGCAAATGCGTATGAATCGTTATCATGGCATTCGACGCACACTGCTCGGCAAAGGACGTTCATTCAAGACGTTCGCAAACGGGCATCATTATTTTGGCTTTCACAAGAAAAAAGAGGGCTGGTATTATCGCGAGTGGGCGCCAGCTGCAGATGCACTGTTTTTGATGGGTGATTTTAACGATTGGAATCCAGATTCGCATCCGTTACATAGAGGCGAGGATGGCTCTTGGGAACTTTTCTTGCCGGGTGCGAATGCATTGCAACACGAGCAGCGTGTGAAGGTGCGCGTCGTCACGGGCGAGCGTTCACAGGATCGAATTCCACTTTACATACGCAGGGCTGTGCAAGATCAAACGACTTGGGATTATGCAGGGCAAATTTGGGAACCGGAGCGCAAGTTCAAGTGGACGGACGAATCGTTCCGGATTGAGGACGAGCGACCGTTGCTCATTTACGAAGCGCACGTCGGGATGGCGCAGGAGAAGTATGGCATCGGTACTTATACGGAGTTTAAGGAAACCGTGTTGCCGCGCGTGAAGAAGGCTGGCTATAACACAATTCAGCTGATGGCGATCATGGAGCATCCGTATTATGCCTCGTTCGGATATCAGGTGTCGAATTTCTTTGCGGCCTCGTCGCGCTTCGGCACGCCAGATGAGTTAAAAGATCTCATCAATACGGCGCACTCACTTGGGATTGCGGTGCTGCTCGATATCGTCCATTCGCATGCGGTGAAAAATTTGAATGAGGGCATCAACGAGTTTGACGGCTCCGATCATCAGTTTTTTCACGCTGGCGCTCGCGGCAATCATCCGGCGTGGGACTCAAAACTTTTTAACTATGGCAAACATGAAGTTTTACATTTCCTGCTCTCGAACGTTAAGTTTTGGCTAGAGGAATATCATTTTGACGGCTTCCGCTTTGATGGCGTGACGTCAATGTTGTATCACCATAGCGGACTGGGCGTCGCTTTC
This sequence comes from Caryophanales bacterium, assembly GCA_947459205.1. GTDB lineage: Bacteria > Bacillota > Bacilli > Paenibacillales > CANHCR01 > CANHCR01. The sequence continues at coordinate 7,824 of CANHCR010000006.1, forward strand.
AATGCATACGACAAATATTTCAGCATGGATACGGATCTCGACGCTGTTACTTATTTGCAGTTCGCGAATGAATTGATCAAAGAAATTCGTCCCGATGCGATTTCCGTAGCTGAAGATATGAGCGGCATGCCTGGCATGTGTCTACCGATTGAGTATGGCGGCATCGGCTTCGATTATCGCCTCTCGATGGGCGTGCCGGATATGTGGATCAAGACGCTCAAAGAAAAATCGGACGAGCAGTGGGACTTGTGGAGCATTTGGCACGAGTTGACGACGCGCCGTCCGCAAGAGAAAAATGTCGGTTATGCAGAATCGCATGATCAGGCGCTTGTTGGTGATAAGACGATCATGTTTTGGCTCGCCGACAAAGCGATGTACTGGCATATGGCGAAAGACCAAAACAATATGGAGATTTACCGCGCGATTGCATTGCATAAGTTGATTCGCTTCCTCTCGCTGACATTGGCGGGCGAAGGCTATCTGAATTTTATGGGCAATGAGTTCGGTCATCCCGAGTGGATCGATTTTCCGCGGGAAGGCAACAACCATAGTTTCCATTATGCAAGACGTCAATGGGACTTGGGCGATGCTGATTATTTGCAATATAGTTATCTGAAAGAATTTGACCGCGGCATGATTGAATTCGTCAAAGCGAATGGTGTCGTCGGTGCGCAAGATTTGCAAAGTTTATGGATCGGTCAAAATGAGAAAGTGCTCGCATTCCGCAAGGGTGGTTTGGTGTTCGTCTTAAACTTGCATCCATACGAGTCGTATACGCAGTTTGCACTTCCAGTACCTGAAGGCGGACAATATCAGGTGGTGTTCCATTCCGACGAAACGGAATATGGCGGGAATTCACGAATCGATAAGTCTTATGTGTATCACACTGGTGTGTTGCAGGAACATTATGGTGCGCAAGGATTTCCCATCTACCTTCCGAGTCGAACGGCTGTAGTTTTGCAGCGGCTCTAGTGCGCTTCAAAAATGGATTGACGAAACCGTGCGCTTTGGTCGCGCGGTTTTTTTATGATATGATAGGTTCGGTGCAGATGAAATAGATAAAGAATAGGCATGATGGAGGAATTGATCAATGATCATTAAACCGAAAGTTCGCGGTTTTATTTGTACGACAGCGCATCCTGCGGGCTGTGAGCGACATGTGTTGGAGCAGATTGAATATGTCAAAAGCCAAGGCAAGGTGGCAGGCGGACAGAACGTATTGGTTATCGGCGCTTCGACGGGCTACGGCTTGGCATCGCGGATTGTGTCAGCGTTCGGCAGTGGCGCGAAAACGATTGGCGTATTTTTTGAGCGTCCATCCGCGGATGAGCGTACGGCATCGGCTGGGTGGTACAATACGGTTGCATTTCATAAAGCGGCACAGGCAGAAGGGTTGCTGAGCATCAATATTAACGGGGATGCGTTCTCGAATGAGATTAAGCAGCAGACGTTGGCAGCCATTCGTGAGCATCTCGGCACAGTGGATCTCGTCGTGTACAGTTTGGCATCACCGCGCCGCACGCATCCAGATAATGGTGAGACGTATAGTTCGGTGCTGAAACCGATTGGCGCTAAGTATACGAATAAGACGATCAACTTTGCCAACGGAGTCGTTAGCGATATCTCGATTGAGCCTGCTAATGTGACGGAGATTGCGCATACGGTGGAAGTGATGGGTGGCGATGACTGGCAACGCTGGATTCAATTGCTCGATGAGGCCGGCGTGCTGGCGAACGGCGTGAAGACGGTGGCTTATTCGTACATCGGACCTCAAATCACGCACGCGATTTATCGTGAGGGGACGATTGGCCGTGCGAAGGATCATTTGGAGGCGACTGCGCAGGCTTTGAATGGCTTGTTGCAAAAATATGAAGGTGAGGCGGTCGTTTCCGTCAATAAGGCGCTCGTGACGCAGGCAAGTTCGGCGATTCCGATTGTGCCGTTGTATATCTCCATTTTGTATAAAGTGATGAAAGAAAAGGGCTTGCACGAAGGGTGTATCGAGCAAATGTATCGTCTGTATCAAGATTGTTTGTTCGGCGCAGGGGATCGTCAGTTTGATGAAAAAGGGCGGATTCGTATCGATGATTGGGAGATGCAGGCAGATGTGCAGGCAGAAGTGACTGCCTTGTGGCAACAAATTGCGAGTGAGAACGTGGAGCAAATTAGCGACTTGGCTGGTTATCGTCGCGATTTCATGAAACTGTTCGGCTTTGATCTCGAGGGTGTCGACTACGAGGCGGACATTACGCTGAACGAGTGGGATGCAATATAAAAAACGGGCAGGCTTGCCCGTTTGTCGGCCAACCACTGGCAGAAATGAAAGTAACATTGCCCCACAGACTTTCAATTCTGCCGACCAAGGGCCAAACTTTCATAAAAAACGGGCAGGGCTAATAAAAACCGGCTAGGTAACCGTCGTCAAAAAATGACAACGGCTACCGGCCGGTTATTTGTATTGGTTATGATACCGTTTTTCGTTTTGTGGCTCTTTTTTTGACCACAAGCAAATCAGCCTCTTCCATTGAGTTGATGTAAGATTCGGTCACTGTCACCGACTGTATCTTTTTGCCGGTGAAATTAAACACAATTGGTAACATCAACTGCTCAAAAATCGTGCTCAGACCGCGCGCCCCAGTACCAAACAAAATGGTTTGTCGCGCAATCGCGCTGATGGCCGCTGGTTCGAACTGCAATTCGATGCCGGAGATGGCGAGTGAGTGTTGGTGCTGCTTGACCAACGCATTTTTCGGTTTCGTCATGATGTATTCAAAATCTTGTTGTGTCAGGTCATCCAATTGGACAATGATTGGCACGCGTCCCATAAACTCGGGGATCATCCCGTACAAGATGAAATCTTCAACGGTCAGATTGCTGAAAAGCGCATGTTTTTTGATGACCGGTTCGACTTCCACACTGTCCTGCACTTCCTCGGTTGGAGTCAAGCCGAAGCCGATTGCTGGTTTACTCTCAATTTGTTTGACACGGTCCGGCTTGAGTTTTTCCATGTCGGAGAAGGCGCCTGCACAGATAAACAAAATGTTGCGCGTGTCTATTTTTGGCAGACCAGCACTGCGTGACGAGCTCGTCGTACGCCCCATATCAATGACGTCACCTTCTATCATTTTCAGAAGAGAGTGCTGCACCCCTTCGCCACCAACGTCGCGACCGCCGTACATACTTGATTTCTTCGCAATCTTATCAATCTCGTCAATGAACACAATGCCACGTTGAGCGCGCTCAATATCTTTGCCAGCCGCATGGTACAAATTCTTGAGAATCGATTCGACGTCATCACCGACGTAGCCTGCCTGCGTCAGCGAACTAGCGTCGACGGCCACGAACGGCACATCAAGCAATTTGGCTACCGTTTGCGCGAGCAACGTTTTACCGCTACCGGACGGACCGCAAATCATCACATTCGCCTTCTTCATCACCGTACCGTCTTTCATCTCACCAGAGTAAACGCGTTTGTAATGTTGATATACGGCAACGGCGATCAACTTTTTCGCACGTTCTTGTCCGATGATGTACTCGTCAAGAAACGCTACGATTTGTTCCGGTAGCGGAACTTTGTCGAACAACTCTTGCAAATTCTTTTGTGTGCTTGGTTTCTTCTTGTTTCGACCGACTTTTTTCTGATAACTTTCAAACATTTGATTGCCTAACTGAATACAATCAAAACAGATGTGAATGTTATCGGGTCCGCTGATTGCACTTTCCGTCACACTCGATTTACAAAAAGAACATTCCAATTGTTTAGCGTTTTTCATTCGCATAACCTCCAGATTTGATAGGTGTGTTCTCGTACAGCCATTTCCAATATTTGAGCCTAATTGTTTCGGCTAGCATCGCCGCAGCTGGCAACTTCCCTTTGTAATGCTTGTCCTCTCGTAAAAAGGTGACAATGTCTTTGTCAGCCAATTGGACGTTGTGTGCCAACTGCTCGATCAACTCTTTGAAAATGTCCGCCTCAAAACCAGGTGATGCTTGCCAAAACGAAGTATCGCCACTACTAATGTTTTTGGTACGATTTTTTTGTTCACCGTCCAAACGAATGCATTCATCTAAGGCGTCGCGAATTTCTTTGGCAATCCACGGTTTGAGTGCTTGCATCATTTTTTTTCTGGAATCAGAGAATCCGTAGCGATACTGCTCGATGTACAATTTCAATAGCGAACTATCAAAAAAACAGGCCAACGTCTTGCGTGATTGTACGACCGTCGCTTTCTCGGCAGGTGAGCATCGTGCAAACCCGTCTGGTGCAACCTTGTCGGCTTTCATTTTCTCCAATAAACAATCGATGCATATGTTCACTTTTGCCACCTTTAAGCGATTGATCGCGTGGTACAATGCAACTCGCTCCACTAGCCATTCATTTTTAGCCTCATAGCCAATAAGCAAAGAGCGTGCATCGCAAACATCGCAACGCAACAACTCTTGGCTTGTTCGTTCAATCTCCGTCACGCGCGCACTCTTCTCGATTTGACTTGGCAAATGATTACTCTCCTCCTCGTTGTTGAGATAATTCTTGGAAATCGGCCAATTGTTTCATATATAAACTGCGGAACACTTCTGCTGTATGAATAGCGGGTGAAAGTTTGCCAACTTTTATGTCAGCTGTTCGCAACTGTTGCTCATATTCGGCAGAAATCTCGTGTTGTAAGAAGTAGCTTGGATCGTCCCACAGCCGTCGCAATGCTCGGATGAATATGTGCGCTTCAGCACCTGTGTAGCCTTGCCAAAATTTTTCGTGGCGGCTCAAATCCGCTCCGAGAACGGCCAGTTCACGATCGGATTTTTCGAATTGAACGAGCGCCTCGTACAATTCGACAGGCATGAATGTTTGTGCCGTCTCCAACAGGCGCGACGTTTCTTTTGTTGCACCAGACTGTTTGCGCGTCAATAAGCGCAAGGTGTACGGCATCAACTCAGGTATTTTGAACACGGTCTGCCATTTTTCAAGAAACAGTTGCTCATTCTCGTCTTGCCATTGCTCAAACAGTTTATCAACGCTAATGTACACCTTGGATTTTCCTTTGTGCATGTTGCTGCACGAAAAGGATTTCCAACGGTCATGATGCAAGTCGTTGATTAACTGTACGCATATTGTGCGTTGTCCGGTCACCATGCACGTGTCAGTTGATACAAAATCAATGTTTTCACGATAGTAGTAAGGAATTTGTTGAATAAGCCATCCGCTCCTTTTACAATGAATAAAAATTCTCGGCAACTTGCAAAAAGTTGCATTTGTCGCGCTGTGCCATCATCGCTTTCAGATGACGTTGGCGATACCGTTCGGCCGCATGTACGGCTGGCGATAGCACAACATGGTCTGCGAGGTCACATTTCATTTTGACGAAAGACATCACATCGGTTTCGAGAAATGATTCTGGCGATTTGTACATGGCTTCAATCAATTTATAGTACAGATTGACATCATCACCAGTGGCGCCTTGCCACCATGCGGTCGTTGTTTCACATTCCAACCCGACCGATTTCAACTCGTTGTCTAGACGTTGCAAGACTTTTATTTCTTTGATTACATCTTGGGCGACATAAGCAACACTTTCTTTGTTGTCGTTGCACACACTTTCGATCAGTGACGGGAACAAGTACATTAGGTTCGTCTGGTTTTTTAATTTGCCGCCTTCCTCGTTAATAAAGGCTTCGATACAGTCAAAACAAACGTGTAATTTGCTGGTATAATCTCGTAGCACCTTGTAGGCTTTCAATAGTTGAAGTTGTTCGTTCCAAATCACCGCTACACCCAAGTCGTCAAAAGAGCACACGCAGCACTCTTCGATGCTAATTCTACCTTGGATGAAAATTGTATCGCGGGTTAGATTTTGCATGAGTCACCACCTCCGACAATCCAATATACCGTGAGAATTGAAAATTGGAATGGTAGTTTGAAAGATTTTCAAAAAAAAAAAACGAGCATGGCTGCCCGTTTCGCTCGTTTCTGTTAGATTGTTTATGATCGTTTGAAAATTTCAATGGCATCTGTTCGGTCGAGTGCAATGAAACGCCCGAACGGTCCGCGGCGCATCGTTCGTTCGGCAAGTTCTTCTAAGCGGTCGTGTGCGATGCCGTAATCGGCTAGCCGAGTCGGTGCACCGAGCGTTTGCCAAAACTGTTGTAAACGGTCGACTGCAGCATGTGCGCAGGCGAGCAGTTCCGTAGGTGTATCGGCGATAGGTTTGGGCAATCCAAACACATGGGTGCCTAGTTGAGCCAGTTTTTTGCTACCGATTCCCTGGTCGAGCGCATAGCGCATCCACTGAGGGAATAAAATCGCTAATCCGCCACCGTGCGGAATATCGTAGATTGCACTGACGGCATGTTCAAGGTTGTGTGTCGCCCAATCGCCGCGTACGCCCATGCTGAGCAGGCCGTTTAACGCCATCGTGCCGCAATACATGATTTGCGCCCGTGCATCTACGTTGGTGGGGTTTTGAAGAGCAATCGGCGCTTGGTCGATGACTGTGCGCAGGAGCGTTTCGGCAAAACCGTCTTGTACTGGTGTTTGTTCCTGATGGTGCATGTACTGTTCCAAGATGTGCGACATGATATCGACGATTCCGTAAACCGTATGTTCCGCCGGTACTGAGCAAGTCGTTTGCGGATCTAGTATGGAGAAGCGTGGGTAGGTGAACGGCGAACTCCAACCGATTTTTTCATTTGTCTGCCAGTTGGTGATGACCGAGTTGCTGTTCATTTCTGAGCCAGTTGCGGCCAAGGTAAGTACGGTTCCGAGCGGCAAGGCTCCACTGACTTTCACGTTGCCGACGACGATCTCCCAGACGTCCGCATGCATGGCTGCGGCTGCGCAAATGGCCTTGGCGCCATCAAGCACACTTCCGCCACCGACTGCAAGCACGCCATCTAGTTGTTGCTCATGACAGATTGTGACTGCTTTTTGCAAAGTGGTGTGGCGTGGATTCGGCTCGACTCCGCCAAACTCGACATAAGCGACGCCAGCTTGTTTCAGTGCTGCAGTCACTTGCGCGTGCACACCATTTTTCAAAATACTTCCGCCACCATAAACCAATAAGAGACGGCGCCCTAATTGCGGTGCAAAATGTTGCAGTTCAGCAATCGCGCCGACACCGAATACGAGACGTGTTGGGTTGTGATATTGAAATGGTATCATCGGTATTCCTCCTAAATTCAAGGTATAATATATGAGAATGAAGAGGGGGTGCATGTTAGTATCATGAATATCATACCACATTTGAAAGCTGCAATATTAGGGTTGGTAACGGCGGACGCATTGGGCGTACCGGTCGAGTTTACGAATCGAGAAGCGCGGCTGCAAGACCCAGTTAACGAAATGCGTGGTTTCGGTACCTTTCATCAACCAGCGGGAACTTGGTCCGATGACAGTTCGCTGACATTGTGCTTATTAGACAGTTTCGTCGACGGCTACAATATCGATAACCTCGCCACCAAATTTGTACAGTGGCTCGATCATGGATTGTGGACTGCGCATGGTGATGTGTTTGATGTCGGCGGAACAACACGCGCATCGATACGCCGATTTGCGAAAGGTACAGCGGCCGCCGAATGTGGTGGAGCGACAGAGTGGGACAATGGCAACGGTGCGTTGATGCGCATTTTGCCGCTGTTGTTTTATACGAGGCATTACTCAGATTCGGAGCGTATAAGGATTATCAACGAGGTCGCTGCAATCACGCACCGCCACGCTAGGTCGAATATGGCGTGTCACATCTATATTGATTTCGCACGCCATATTTTAGCCGGGCATTCGCCGCAGGACAGTTATCGACTGCTCGTGCAAGACGCCGATCGCTACCGTCAAGCGAATGCGGAAGCGACTCATTTCGAGCGGATATTGAGGGGTCAATTGCTTCGTTTAGATGTCTCAACCATTCGTTCCAGCGTATATGTGGTGGATACACTGGAAGCGGCGCTCTGGTGCATCCTGCATACAAACACGTATCGTGAAGCGGTGTTACGCGCTGTCAACCTAGGGGGCGACACAGATACGATTGCCGCCATTGCTGGTGGCGTGGCGGGATTATGCTACGGTCTCGAGCAAATACCTGAAGAGTGGTTGCAAACGATTGCGCGCCGTTCTGACATTGAGTCGCTTTGTGAACGGGCAGCCGCAAATATTTAAGGAACGTCAATGAGCACGACAAGTGCGTGGGCAGATTGCTGAAACTCCGCCACAACGCCATTGACTGTTACTCGGGTGGTGGATGTGTCATAAATCCGCCACTCTATTTTTTTGTAACCGATGCTAGTCGTTTCCGCCCAATTTGCATCAGGCGACTGTTTCGTGAGTTCGAGACGAATTTCCGAATCGTTGCAAGTGGCGGAAAACTGCCAAAGATGATATTGCCCGTTCTGGTAGGCGAACGTTTCACCGTCGTCTTGCAAGTGTTCGTAGGATGATGTGGCGCCGCTATAATCAGGAAAATATTCGATGATTAGATGCTGTCCATCGCCGTCACCGATAAACTGTTGCGGCGGATTGTTCGGTAGCAAACTGCCCGCTTTCACGTAGATTGGACATTCGTCGAGTTCCGCGTGTTGCAAAATATAGGCACCACCACTATGGACTTGTTTGCTCCAATAATCGAACCACGTTCCTTGTGGTAAATAGACTTGGCGAACGGTTTGCCCTTGCTGCACGATTGGCGCCACCATAACGGCGTCACCGCAAAGGAATTGATCATTTAGGTTGTGCGTAAGTTGGTCCTCTTGGTAGTGAAGCATTAATGGACGAATGAGTGGCAGACCGGTCTTCTCACTCCGCCACAGTTGATCGTAAATGTACGGCAAGATGCGATATCGTAATTGGATGTATTTGCGGTTGATATGTTCTGTCCGTTCGTCGAACGTCCAAGGTTCTTGATCGCGTGTGTTGGCGGCGGAGTGGTTGCGGAATAGTGGCGTGAAGCATCCGACTTGTACCCACCGTGATAGCAATTCGCCAGTGCAGTCGAAACTGAACCCGCCAACGTCGGTGCCAACGAACGCCATCCCGCTCAACCCGAGATTGCTCAACATCGGAATCGACATCCGCAAGTGCTCCCAAAAACTTTGGTTGTCGCCTGTCCAAATGGTGGAGTACTTTTGCGTACCAGCGTAGCACGCGCGTGTGATGACAAACGGTCGTTTGCCCGTCCATTTCTTAATGCCATCATAGGTGGCACGCGCCATCATACTGCCATATACATTATGAGCTTCACGGTGGTCTGTCGGATATCCGTCATTTCGAAACTGCACATCATCTGGCAACGGTCCGTTGAAACTTGCAGGTTCATTCATGTCTGTCCAAATACCCGCCACACCAAGTTCAAGTAGCGACTGGTGTTGATCACCCCACCAAGAGCGGACGGTGGCGGAAGTGAAATCTGGATATACCGAATCGCCTGGCCAGACGCGATTGACATACGTTACGCCATCGGCATCGGTGGCGTAATAACCGTTCGCCAACCCTTGTTCATAGACATCATAACCGCGGTCTTTTTTCACGCCGGGATCGATAATGGTAACCACTTTAAACCCTTGCGCGGCCAGTTCGGTAATCAAACCTTGCGGATCGGGAAACGTCTCGCGGTTCCAAGTAAAAACGCGATAGCCGTCCATGTAGTCAATATCCAAATAAATCACATCGCACGGAATGTTGCGACTGCGGAATTGCGTGGCGATTTCTTTTACGCGCTCTGCAGACGGATAACTCCAGCGACATTGCTGGTAACCGAGCGTCCATTTTTGGGGGAGCGGAGTCGTGCCAGTCAACGAAGTATAATGCCCAATCACATCCGCCACTTGCGGACCATACATGAAGTAATAGTCTAAATTGCCGTCGTTGGCGGCAAAATAATAGTAGTTGTCATTTTCTTTGCCGAAGTCAAAAAACGTTTCATACGTATTGTCAAAAAAGATGCCGAACGCTTTTTTGTCAGTCAAAGTGATAAAGAACGGGATTGACTTGTACAACGTCTCGTAACTTTCAACGTGTGGATGCGGGTCATCCGTATTCCAGTTGCGGTAAAAACATCCGCGTTTATTGAGGTGCCCAGGTCGTTCACCGAGCCCATAAAACGCTTCATCGCCATTCATCTGCTTGATAATCGTCGTTCTGTATTGGCGCGCTTCCTCAATGACAGCGTGTCCTTCTTCCTTCGCCAATTCGCTGTTGCCACGGCGCACGAACGGCAATCGTTGCTCATTATAGTCGGCGCACAGCAAATCGCCTTCACTAGTATAGACATCAATTTGCAAATCATCTTTCACGCGGACGATTAGACTTGCCGTTATGATTTCAATATATTTGCCGACGCTTTGCACATTTAAACATTGCAAACGAGTTTCAGGCAAACGGTCAATCGCTCGTGAAAAAAACACATCCCTTTTAAGAGGTGCGAACACGCGAAACAACGAATCGTGTAGGAAAAGTAAACTCGCACTTGCATGCTGAAATTGAATTGAGACTGTCTTATCGGTTTGTTGCCAACTGACGATTGTTCCGAACATTAGATCTACTCCCGTTACGTTTTTGTTTGTGACCGTAACTTATACGCACAAATTAAGTATAAGTATTAAAATTTGCTTTGCAAATGATGAATGGGTCTGAAAAATTGTAAAGGAGAGGATTCAATGAGTAAGCAAACGGAAACAGGATTGGCCAAGTATTTTGAGTTTCAAAAGCACGGCACAACGTACCGCAAAGAGTTTTTTGCAGGGTTGACGACATTTTTGGCGATGGCATATATACTAGCCGTCAATCCAATCACGTTGTCGGCGGCAGGCATGGAGTTCAATGCCGTATTCATGGCTACCGCAATTGCGGCAATTGTCGGTTCTCTGTTGATGGGCTTTTGGGCGAAATACCCGATTGCACTTGCACCTGGAATGGGGCTGAACGCATTCTTCGCGTTTACCGTCGTCTTGGGCTATAAAGTGCCGTGGGAAGTCGCGCTTGGCGGGGTACTCATTTCGGGAATCATCTTCCTTATTCTCGCCGTATCAGGCGTACGCGAGACGATCATCAATGCGATACCTGAAGGTTTGAAGTATGCGGTCGCAGCCGGTATCGGCTTGTTCATCGCATTAATCGGTTTAAAAAATGCAGGCATTGTCGTGTCGAATCCAGCAACAATCGTCGGACTCGGTGACTTCACGAATCCGGGCGTGCTCCTAGCGATTGCAGGCATCGTCATCACCGCGTTATTACTCGTTCGCAAAGTAGTTGGTGCGGTGTTTTACGGAATCATTATTACCGCTGTAGTCGGCATGATTTTTCAAATTATTCCATTGCCAGATGGCATCGTTAGCGCACCACCGAACCCTTCTGCTTTGGGCGAGGCATTCGTTGTGTTTACAGATCCATCAGTTTGGTCGTGGCAACTTGTGATGATTATTTTTACATTTTTATTCGTTGACTTTTTTGATACAGCAGGGACGTTGGTCTCGGTAGCAAATCAAGCTGGATTCATTAAAGATAACAAGTTGCCGCGCGCAGGACGTGCGTTGGCTGCCGATTCAGCAGCGACGATTGCAGGTGCGGTAGCAGGCACATCGACTACTACATCATATATCGAGTCTTCGGCGGGCGTTGCTGTCGGGGGACGGACTGGGTTTACCGCGGTAGTCACTGCAGGATTTTTCCTGCTTGCGATTTTCTTCGTTCCATTACTTGAGGTTATCTCGAGTCCGGTGACAGCGGCAAAGGTGACGCCAGTCACTTCGGCGGCACTAGTAATCGTAGGTGTGCTTATGTGTTCAGCGCTTGCGAAAATTGCATGGGACAAACTCGAAGAGGCCATTCCAGCCTTTTTGACGATGATCATGATGCCACTCTCATTCAGTATTGCAACTGGAATCGCACTCGGTTTTGTGCTTTATCCATTGGCTAAATTGGTGAAAGGCGAAGGCAAACAAGTTCACTGGATTATGTACGTGCTGTGCGTCGTGTTTATTTTATATCTTGCTTTCCATTATTGATTTCCACGATTTAACGCGAATAACACCTCCTTGGGTGCGAACAATAAGCCTGCAATGCAGGAAGTTCGAGAATCCCAGGGAGGTGTTTTTTTGAGTGTCACACAGAAAGTGAGTTTGTGGATGGTTGTTGCTTTGTTACTTATTGCTACACTCGTTGGATGCAATCGCGCGTCGCAAGACCGAGACGGTGTGCGCATGCAGGCAACTCAGCAAGTGCCGATTGCCGCCAATGCTACACCTGAGGCGCAAAAGGTAATCGCGGCTGGTAGCAAGTACCTCGGAGTTCCTTATGAATTCGGTTCCGACCGAAAAACGACGACGACATTCGATTGCTCTGATTTTGTTCGCACAGCATTTTGGGATGGTCTGCGATTGAAGTTGCCATTTGACTCGCGGACACAAGCTGATTATGTGCGAAAAGTGGGTCGAACGAATACAGATTGGCGCTCCTTGCAACCGGGTGACGTTATGTTCTTCATGTCATATCGCGGTTCGAAAGCCGGTAGTTACAGTGGAATCAACAAATCGGCGCAACGAATTACACATGACGGCATTTACTTAGGAAATGGCAAAATGCTTCACACGTACTCAAAAGAATCTGGAGGAGTACGCGTAGACAACATTGCAGGCAAACATTGGGAGTATCGCTTCATCTTTGGTGGTAGTGCAATCAGATAAGCGGAGGTATGCATTCCTATTTCGGAGTGCATATCTTTTTTTGATGTGATAAGATATTCACTAGTAAATACGAGCATCTACAAGGAGGTCGTCCTGATGATTGTTAGCAAAACTAATAGAATAGTTATCATCATACTTTCGTTTCTACTCATATTTTCGTTATGTTCCGCCACCACAATGATTACCCCGAATGCCCACGCCAACAACCGTGATATTTCGCTGTTCATTGACCATCGCCAAGTACAAGCCAGTGTTCCGCCACAAATGTTTAGCGGCAGAACCGTGGCGCCCGTGCGTATCATTTTCGAACGATTAGGTGCAAAAGTTACTTGGGATGCGAGTTCCGGAACGATTTCGGCAAAACGCGGCACCACAACAATTACAATGAAAAGGAATCAATCCACAGCTATGCTCAATGGGAAGTCTGTGAAACTCGACGTTCCTGCAGTGTCTATTCGTGGTAGCGTAATGGTGCCACTGCGATTCGTCGCGGACGCTCTCAATGCTGAAACGCAGTGGGATTCCGCAAAACGTGTCGTCAATGTATATAGCCAGAAATTACCGCTTGTTACGATTGAAATGCAAGATGGTAAAAAGATTTCGCTAGAATTATATCCGAAGATAACGCCAAATACCGTCAACAACTTCATTTCGCTTGTCAGGAAAGGATTTTATGACGGCATCATCTTCCACAGAATCATTCCAGGATTTATGATTCAAGGTGGCGATCCGCTTGGACAAGGGTTTGGTGGTCCAGGATATAGTATCAAGGGTGAATTCTCTGCAAACAAGATAGAAAATCCATTGCTCCATACCCGTGGCGTACTTTCAATGGCGCGTTCACGTTCGAATGATTCCGCTGGTTCACAATTTTTTATCATGGTGGCAGATACGCCGTATTTAGACGGGTCATATGCCGCATTTGGTAAGGTGCGTAGCGGTATGCATCATGTTGATGCGATTGTTTCACTTCCGGCGGATGCTGACACGGATCGTCCGTTTACGCCACCTGTGATGAAGAAAGTGACGGTGCAAACATTCGGTGTGGCGTATCCCGAACCGGTGAAAGTGGCGCCATAAAAAACGGGCGTGATTGTCCGTTAGACGGCCAATCACTGGCAGAAATGAAAGTGGGACAGCATATCCTTTCTTTTCTGCTGACGAAGTGCCAAACTTTCATAAAACAGGTATAGCAATTTATTTAAATTTGGTATAAAATTGAATTCTCATTATTCCGCTGGTTGTGGCGGAGCTGTGGCATGTACATAAGGAGGTACCGGTTTGTGATAGAGGAATGGAAAAGCATAAATAAGATTATGGTCGATGTGGCGATTGCTGAAACGACAGCGCGTCGATACTTATCGACATTCAGCGAGTTTTTCGTCGTAAAGCAGTTTAATAAAGTCAAAAAATATCGAGAGGATTCTGGGGCAATTTTGCGGCGTATCGCTGATTTGTATGAGGAAAAAAAGTCGACGAGTGAAATTCGTGCGATTTTAAAAGCAGAAGGTTACCCGCGAAAAAGCACGGGCCACTCTTCTGCTAGTAGTTCTTCATCTTCACGGCGCTCGGTAAAAGATGAAGTGAAACGTGTAGAGGCCGAATTGCACCATACGCCGGCGCCCATGAATGGCGTTGACATAGAGACTTTATCTCAACAAAACCTGGTGATCATGGCTACTTTGCAAGAGTTGGCAGCAGGTATCAAGATGATCAATAATCAGCGTGAAGAAATTGCATTGCTCAAGAGAGAAATCACAGAATTAAGACTACAACTCGTTTCGATTGCGGCAAATACGGGAAGTGGATATACAGGTCGTCGGAACAGTTCGCCTTCTGTTGTTGTAGGAGACGATATTGCACAAGATGCGAATGAGACGTCTGAACACATCGATGAAGTGGTGCCGAATGAACCAGTTGTTTTGCCGAGCACGGTGGATCGTCAGCAATTGGCAGATATTATTGCAGAATTACGGGCAAATGAACCTGCAACGCCTGCTAAAGTTACGCCGCCACCGGCACCACCACAAGCACCACCGACAGCCCCGCCACAAGCGCCACCGACAGAACCATCAGTTTCGCCAGAACCGCCTACAGTGACACCGATTATTCACACGTTTCCAACTGAAACGGCGGCGCCACCTGATACGGTCGAGCCGAGCGACATTCCTGATGTTTTTCAGACATTTAATGTCAATGATTCTGAGGCATCGATATTGCTAGATAAATCATATACGCCACCAACATCTCCCGAAGATACTTCTAACTTGTCCAGAGTAAATAGTCGCGGGGTTTCACGTAACGGACAAGAAAACAAAAAATGGTGGCAATTTTGGAAATAACACTTGATTAAGTGAACAACGATCTCCATTGCGCGTAGCCTTCTTTTTCGAGATCGGCAAGCGGTATGAACCGCAAAGCAGCTGAATTAATACAATATCTGAGGCCGCCTCGTTCAACCGGACCGTCATGAAACACGTGTCCTAAGTGCGAGTCGGCTTTTTTGCTGCGAACTTCCGTGCGTATCATTCCATGTGAAAAATCCGTTTTTTCTGTCACAGACTTATCCACCACCGGCTTACTGAAACTAGGCCACCCGCAACCGGAATCGAACTTATCCAACGAACTGAACAGCGCTTCTCCTGAGATGATGTCTACATATATGCCAGTTTCCTTGTGATCCCAAAATTCATTGCGGAAAGGCGGTTCCGTGCCATTTTCGCAAGTGACATGGTATTGCATAGGGGTTAGTCGCGTGCGTAGTTGTTCGTCGCGCTTTTGAGATCGAGCGCTACCTGACCATACTGTTTTGATAAAGTTTGCGCGACCGGAACCACGCTTATACATTTCATAGCGCAACGGATGCTTGCGATAGTAATCCTGATGATATTCTTCGGCAGGCCAAAACGTGGATGCCTCGATGAATTGCACGGCAATTGGACGATTGAACAATCCACTTGCTTGCAACTCCCGTTTGGAGGCTTCCGCCGCTTGATATTGTTCCTTCGAATGATAAAAAATCGCCGGTCGATACGAACTTCCGCGATCATTAAATTGTCCGCCTCCATCTGTCGGATCAATTTGCCGCCAAAAAATCTCGAGCAACTCCTCGTATGACACTTTTTTTGCATCGTACTCAATTTGGACGGCTTCGTAATGACCCGTCGTCTCCGAGCATACATCTTCGTAAGAAGGGCGATCTGTATGTCCGCCAGTGTAGCCACTTATGACGCGTTCGACACCATCCAATTCCGCAAAAGGTCCCACCATACACCAGAAACATCCGCCGGCAAACGTTGCCTTTTCTAACATTGTATCCGAATGATTCAAACTCGCTACCCCCTCGTTAATAATCATTTATATTTTATACCGTTTTTGCCGAAATAAAAAATGTAAACGAATTCATGAAGAAAAAAAGGATTTTCATCTGATTTGTTGAATACTACATGTGGGTTATTGTGTCTTCATCTGTATATGAAAGTGAGATGCGACTATGTTTCAAGAATTGGACAACGATTTATTAACGAAAGCTTACGAACTGGCACAACAGGGCAAAGTCGAAGCGGCTTTGTCTAGTTATGACGAAATTTTAAGTCATAAAGACCAGTTTTATTCGCATGCAGTCATACAAAAAGTCCAATTGCTTGAGCAGAGTGGTAAATATGATGAGGCGGTCGATGTATGTGACAGTGCATTGTTGCATGAGACGTATTACAAGTATTTCGAATTAAAAGGCGACATATTCAAGCATGCCTTTGACCGAGTGGTCGAGGCCGAATCACTATACAAACAGGCACTAGCCTCACTGAAACAATTACTTAACGAAAAAGAAAACTTGACGAACGTATTTTTATATATCGAAAAAGGAAATTTATTAATTAAATTAAACCAACATTTAGAAGCGATCGATGTATTGACAACGGCCGAACAGTTAACAACAAATGTCGATGAACTCGCCGAAGTGTTTTTTAGTAAAGGGCTTTGTTATGAAGCGTGGGCGTCATTAATTGACGACATGAATATTTATGAAAAAGCGCTCGAGGCATTTGAAAAAGCCCGCCGCCACGGCAAAACAGCCACGCAATATATCGAAGAACTGACGAATTTCATTCGCGTGCAGAAAAAGTTGCAGCAGCTTGAAAAGAAAATAGCCGAACACCCAGAAGTCGCAAAACATTATTTCGAGAAGGCGCAATTGCTATGGGAGATGCCGAACGGCCTCAAACAGTATTATGAAATTGTGCAATTGCTAGATTTGGCCGAGCGACTCTCGAAATCTAACAAAGAAAAAGGCGACATTTGTTATTTGAGTTATATGTATTTTAAGAAGAAAAAGGAATTGGATGCTGGACACAGTTTCTTTGATGATAAGGATACGCTGTCGAAGAAAATTGATTTGCTCAAAAAGGCCTTCAATTATTATAAACTTTGCAACAAAAAGGACAACGTCTCCTACGATACGGCGTACATTGCCAAACTATTAGCGAATTACTACGCACAGCTTGGTGATGAGACGTTCAATTTGTATTTTTACAAACTGGCTCTCGACCATTACATTTTTGCTCGCGAACATTCGCTCGATCCGTTTTACGGGAACATTTTCAAAGATAGCGAGAGCGGCATTCGTGAAATGAAAGAAAAACTCGAGGGTTCAGAGTACGGTGAAGATGACCGCGACGCTCGTACTGTAGAGGGCATCCTTTATCAGTCCGTCGAGGAAGCGAATCAAGCGCGCAAAGAACTTGCTAGCGTAGAGCGTATTCGAGTCAGCATGAATCCTTCCAACTATGATAGTTTGATGAAAGCACTTGAGGCAGCGCAACAACTTACGCTAGAGACAAATGCCGGGCAAAAACTGCTCAAGGAAATTCAAACGAAGATTGATGAAATCGATCGCAAACGGACGCAACAAAACAACGTCTTGCCGCAACTGGCTGACTTGGAAGATGAAGATTATTTCACTGCTGATGACGATGAACCGGACGTACACTACGATTTAGATTGGTCATATCCGGTTGACGATGACGATCGTTTTAGCGACGATGATTTTGAGGAAAATAGCATCATTGAAGACAATGACCAAGTCACCGATTATAATCAGAATCTGCAAATTCCGATGATTGAGGATGACGAATACGAGCGTTTCATCATCGATGAAAATAATCCGCTTATTCAAGAGGATTTGACCGCTATCGCACAAGTGTTACAAGGTGAGGAGTATAAACGAAACGAAGCCGTGGCGATTCGTTGCTTGAACCAATTGAGAATGATGAGTTTCAATACGCCAATCGGTGCGCAGTTTATCCACATACTAGAGCGAATCGTTGCTGATTTCGATTTGCGAGCACGAACGGTAAACGATATTATTTACGGCTCGCGTTATGAGGCACAGGAAATCATCGATGAAATGCTTGACGGCCATCTTTGCGATTCGGAAATGGAGTTGCGCGAAGTGTTGCGTTTCCACGAGGTTGTCAATCGAGCGAAGCGCAGTCGACTTGATAACATCACACTATTGAATACGATCGTCCCTGAATTAAATCGACTGAAGTTTAATAAAGAACTGTTAAAGCCATATCTCATTTCTTTGTTGGATGATAAAGGCAAGCGCGAGTTGCTCAGTCAGTTGTATAACCAGCAGGAGCGAGCCGAAATGAAAATGTCGACACAGATTGTTTTGTGGGCGCTGTTTTTCACGTTAAGTGTCGTACTCATCACATTCTTTACCTTTATTGGATTGGTGCTTGTTGCGTTTGCTTATCCGTTTTACTTGTATATTCGTCGCGGTCAAGAGTATATGTGGAAATTTTTCACCAACAATGGCACGATACCGGTAAGCAAATATGATGAATACTTTGCGCGACCGACGATTCGCTTCAAAAAATATTGATAAAATTTTGATAATAGCAAACGGGCATGATTGCCCGTTTTTTATTTGTGAACATTTTGTGTCAATTGTTCTTAAATCATTGAAATCGCTTACTCATTTGATTTACAATGTATCGTAGACTGCTATATGTATCTACATATGAGGCTTTCACTTTATCGAAGGAGTGGTTTTTAGAATGGCAAAATGGAAAGCGCACTGCGCTAGATGGCTCGCAGTACTTATGGTACTGAACCTTTTGCTTGTACCGGGCGTGTCAGCGAATACTGGAAGTTTTTCGCACACGATCGACATGACAAAGAACGACAATGATTTTAATGCTGAAAAGACGGCGGGTAACACTGCGAACGAAACGTTCAGCACATCGACTGCCAATAACTTCGCCTATGTGACATGGGATGCGACTAATATCTATTTGGGGTATGCCTCTCCTGATATCTCACATGTGAATAACAGCAATGCATCAGATAAGTGGGTCATTGCTTATTTTGGTGTGCCTGGTGCAACCGGCACAACGACTACGGGTATTAACTATAAAGGTCAGCAACCTGGTTTGCCTTTTGAAGCGAAATATCATCTTCGTTTTAAAACTGGAAACAACAATTACACTTCTTTAGAGATCTATAACGGCACTACTTGGACATTTTCAAAAGAGTATAAGTGGACGACCGACATGCAACGTAACACTACGTCTAGTCCAACTTTTTGGAAAATCAAAATTCCGCGTGCTGATTTGGGCTTAACTTCTGCAAAATCGTTTCAATTCGCAATGAGCATGTTGTTCGAGGTTAACAATGGTGGCTCGATGTGGGGCGCTTTGCCAAGTGATAGTTTTGCGAATGCCGATAGTACAAAAAACGGTGATGGATTCGATCGCGACTTCGCTTCATTCTATGAATTCGATTTGCAGTCAGTGAATACAGCAGCTGCAGGACAAGTCTATGCTTATAATTTCAAGGCTACCAGTGCTACGTTCGAGACGGCTTCCTTCTCGTTTGCAGAACAGACAGGTGCTACTTCAGTTGCCATTCAACAGTCTATCGATAACGGTGTGACATGGACACCTTCTACTACATCAAGCGCTCTCGATGCAACTTCCAAGACAGCGACAGTCACTGGTTTGAACGAATCGACGAAATATAAATTTCGTCTTGTTGTGACTGGCGGGTCGACAGCGGGTTCATCGACGATTGCAAATGTGACGACAGTTGCTGCGCCGCCGGATACGGTTGCTCCATCGGTACCAGCCGGTGTTACTGCTAATTCGGTAACGGCAACAAGTGCGGTCATTACATGGACGCCGTCGACAGATAATCGGGCAGTTAAGGAATATGAAGTATATAACGGGAATACGTTGCTTGGCACGGTGTCTAGCGCAAGCTATACGATGTCAGGCTTAACTGAGTTCAGTTCTTATAGCGTGACCGTAAAAGCGAAGGATGCGGCTGGTAACACTTCGGCTGCTAGCACTGCGCTTAGTTTCAAAACGAAAGATGTGACTGCACCTTCGGTTCCATCGAATGTGACGAGTGCAGATTTGACAGCAACCGGGTTTGAAATTGCATGGACCGCATCTACGGATAATGATGCTGTGGCAGGTTACGAAGTGTCGCTCAACGATACGGTCGTTGCAACAGTGACGAATACATCCTATGTATTCACAGGTCTAACACCTGCAACTTCTTATTCTGTGAGTGTGAAAGCAAAGGATGCAGCAGGCAATATATCAGCGGCGACTTCTGCATTGACAGTATCGACACCGGCGCAAGAAGAAACGGAAGCGCCGACAGCACCGACGAATCTAGGATCTTCTGATAAGACAACAACTGGATTCAAAGTAACGTGGACATCGTCGACTGATAATGTTGGAGTTACTGCTTACGAAGTTTATAATGATGGAGTGCTTGTCACAAAAACGCCTGAAACGTCATACGTTTTCTCGGGGTTAAAAGACAGCACAGCATACAAAATTACGGTGAAAGCAAGAGATGCAGCAGGTAATGTGTCTGTTGCAAGTTCAGAATTAAGTGTATCCACAAACGATGGTACGGTGCCAACAGTGCCAGTTGGTGTGGCGTCTTCCGCTGTGACAGCGACTGGATTTGGCATCTCATGGACCGCTTCGACAGACAACGTCGGCGTGACTGGTTACGAAATTTACAAAAATGGGACGCTCGTAGATACTGTTTTTGCTACAACGTACTCTTTCACGGGTCTAACCGATGCAACGAAATATACAATTACGATCAAGGCTAAAGATGCTGACGGCAACGTGTCTGGCGCAAGTACTGCACTTGATGTGACGACACTCGATGCTACACCTCCTGCATCACCAACTCAATTGGTATCATCAGATATCAGTTCGAATGGCTTTAAAGTAAGTTGGAAAGCAGCAACTGATAATGTAGCTGTTAGCGGATATGAAATTTTGCAAAACGGCACGAAAGTAGCAGAGAGCAAATCGCTTGCTTACACATTTAGTGGATTGGCTAAAGGCACCGCATACGATGTGACAGTCGTCGCGGTGGATGCGGCTGGTAACAAGTCTGCACCAAGCACAGCTTTGTCCGTTGCGACAGAAAACAAAAACGAAGTCATTATTTTCTATAAAAAAGGTTTGGAAAATCCTTATATCCACTATCAACCAGAAGGTGGAAGTTGGACAACGGCTCCGGGGATTAAAATTCCGCACAGCGGGGTCGCTGGCTACCACAAAATTAAGATTGATTTAGGTGCTGCTAGTAAAATGACAGCAGTGTTCAATAACAACGGGGCTGATTGGGATAATAATGCAGGGAAGAACTACTCGTTCAATACGGGCACGTACACGTTTGTTCCTGCTGTTGGTGGTGGCACGATTACTGCCGGAGAACCTGATCTGAGTGCGTTTAACTGGGTCACGATTTACTACAAGAAAGGATTCAGCACACCATTTATTCACTTCCAACCTGAGAAAGGTACTTGGACTACATCGCCAGGAGAACAGTTGGTTGAGAGTGAATTCAAAAATCATAACAAGATTGTCATTCCAGTTAGTAAAGAAGCGACGAAGTTAACTGCTGCATTTAATAATGGTGGCACGACATGGGATAGCAATAGCGAGAAAAATTACTCGTTTGATTGGGGCACAAAAACAAATCCAGTATTCACCTACGTAGCAGGTCAAAATAATCAAGCCGGTACGATGACTGCAGAAGCGCCGGACAGTGTTCCGCCATCTGTTCCGTCAGGATTTGTTTCCTCGGCTGTACAAAAAAATGCATTCACTGTGACTTGGACAGCTGCAACGGACAACTCAGGCAAAATAGCTGGTTATGATGTATATCTTGATGGTGCAAAAGTTGCCACATCAACGATACCAACTTATTCGTTTACAGGACTATCGGATAGCACTGCATATAACGTTCAAGTTGCTGCTGTAGATGAGAACGGCAATACTTCAGCGCTTAGCGCACCGTTCGAAACGGTAACAGCGGACATTAAAGCGCCGACTACACCGACTGCATTGAAAGCATCAGATATTAAAGTGGATGGATTTACAGTAACTTGGACAGCGTCTACGGATAATATCAAAGTAGCCGAGTACGAAGTGTATCGTGATAGCACACTTGTCGATAAAACAGCGACTGCTAGTTACACTTTAACTTCACTTGCTCAAAATATAACGTACCAAATTACGGTTGTGGCTGTAGACTTGGCCGGCAACAAATCTCCTGCGAGTGTGGCTCTTTCGGTCAAGACATCGGAAACGACACCTCCGACTGTTCCTAGCGAATTATCATCAAGTCAGATCAAAACGACCTCTTTCGTACTAAGTTGGACGAAGTCGACCGATAACGCTGCTGTGAAAGAATACGAACTATATTTGAATGACGTAAAGGTAGCGACTGTAGTAGCAGAATCTTATGCATATATTGGTTTAAATCCGGATACAACGTACTCAGTTGCGGTAAAAGCAATCGACGTGAACGGTAATGTCTCAGCGCTCAGCGATGCGCTTAATGTGAAGACAATCGCTTCCGTTGAAACAATTCCTCCTAGTGTGCCAACAGCGGTTCAAGCGAGCAATGTTACCACAACATCGTTAAACGTAACGTGGACTGCCTCGACCGACAATGTAGGCGTAACGGGCTATGAAGTTTATGTAGATGGCAAATTGGTCGGTAGCAGTGCAACGACTGTATTCAATGTGACTGGATTGAAACAAAATACGGTATATGCGATAACAGTCATCGCGATTGATGACGCTGGCAATCGCTCAGTGGCTAGCACACCTATCAACGTGACAACGGCTGACGGTGAAGCGCCGACGGCACCAACCGGCATGAAATCATCAGCGATTACGAACAATAGTTTCAAAGTAGAGTGGACAGCTGCAACGGATAATGTTGCTGTAAAAGAATATGAAGTTTATCGTAGCGGTCAATTGCTGACGAAAACAACAGCGACAGAATATGAATTCGTGGGCTTGGTAAGTAATGTCACCTTCGCGATTACTGTGATTGCAGTTGATGCAGCAGGTAATAAGTCTGTGGCTAGTGAACCGTTAGCTGTGAAAACATTAGGCAACAAAACGTATGCCAATACCATCTCGTTTGCCGATAATAAGAATACATTCTTCTTAGACGATCATCCGGATAAATCGAAAAATGAAACGTTCCGTCACCCGGGCGATAAAACAGTCGGTCATATTACATGGGACGACAATTTCATCTATCTCGGTTATCAATCCGATGATCTGGCTCATGTTAGTAGTGCGACAGAGAGTAAGTGGCTAATCGCTTACTTTGGTGTTCCAGGTGTCAAAGGTACATTTAACGGTGTTGAATATACTGGTCAACAACCGAAACTTCCGTTCGAAGCCAAATATCATTTCCGTTTCCAAGCAGGCAATCAAAATTACTCCTCGCTTGAAGTGTATGATGGCTCCGAGTGGAAACGTTCAAAAGTTCTGAACTGGAATACCAACATCATTCGCGATGCGTTGGCGAAACCGGTATTTGTAAAAGTGAGAATTGCGCGTGCGGATTTGGGCTTGACGGAAGGCACTACGTTGCAAGCAGTCATGGGTATGGTGTATGAGGCGCCGACCAATGGTTCCATGTGGGGTTCTGTACCGTCCGATGCGATTCCAACTGCTGGATTTGATAAAGATTTTGAAACGTTCTACGAGTTCGATTTGACATCGGAAAAATCGGCACCAGCAGCACAGGTGTTCAACTATGGTTTGAAAGTAACGAATGCAGCAGCTACGACAGCAACGTTTGCATTCAACGCTTCGACCGGAGCGACTTCGATTCAGTTGCATTACTCATCTGATTTGGGCAAAACTTGGATTATTGGTACCTTGAGTCAGCCGTTAAATGCTAATTCGACGGTTGCAACGGTAACTGGTTTGACACCAGAAACGAACTATCGCTTCAGAATGGTCGTAGTTGGCGGTGTCAATGAAGGTTCTTCCGCCGTAGTAGCGCTCAAAACAAACGTGGCGCCAGATGAGCAACCGCCGTCAGCACCATCAGAGTTGGCAGCTAATGAGATCACACAAACTTCGATTAAACTAAGTTGGACCGAGCCATCCGATAACGTTGGCGTTGCAAAATATGAAATTTTCAATGGGGGCGTAAAAGTCGGCGAGAGCACGACAAATTCGTTCGCAGTTTCTGGTTTGACGGAAAATACGGAGTATAGTTTCACGATTGTCGCATTTGATGCAGCGGGCAACAAATCGGCAAACAGTGAAATTTTAAAAGTGAAGACGCTCGCAGCTCCTGCAACCGTCCTTATTTTCTACAAAAAAGGATTCAGTTCGCCGTATATCTCTTATAAAATTGGCGATGCTCCACGCATTGAATCTCCAGGTCTTGCATTAACAACGAGCGATCTATACAACGGCTATTCGACGATTACGGTTCTCCTAGGTGAATCGGTCTCGCTGAATGCAATGTTCAATAACGGCACTGGTGATGTAACGAAGTGGGACAGCAATAGTAACAACGGCTACACGTTCACAAAAGGAACGTACACCTTTGTACCAAACGAGAATGGTGGCGCTGGAACAATCATAACGGGCATACCAGACATCGAAGCCCCTATTTCACCGGTTGATTTGGAAGTTGAAACTCGCACAGAAAATTCGCTGAAGTTAAAATGGAAAGCAGCTACCGACAATGTGGCAGTTACCTCTTACGTCGTATACCGAGACAATGTGAAAATTGCTACGGTCAACGAACCATCATTTACAGACACTAGTTTGGTGAAAGATACGTATTACTCCTATAAGATTATTGCGCGTGACGCGATGTACAATGCTTCGCCACCGAGCAAGGAGCTGCGCGTGTCGATGAACGATTCGTTGTTCGAAAAAATCGATCGGACTACGCAACTTACTTCGACGACAGCGATCTTCGATAGTGCGAAATTGATTGAAAAAATGGACAAAGAATCAATCACGGTTGCTTTGACTGAAGAAAAACCGGTCGTTCGTCAAATCCGTTTTGAAATTCCGGCGCTAGCGCTACAAACAATCGCTGCAAAAAATCCAGACCGTGTGCTTACTTTGCAAACTAGTTTTGGAACGATGCAGTTGCCAGTAAGTGCGTTGCAATTGTCATCAATCGCTGGTCGTGTCGGTACGTTGGTGAAAAATCTTAAAATTGTGGTCATCATCAAGCGCACAGATCTCACGGTGAACAATGAATTGAAATCAATGTTGGCTACGCAAGGTTCGACGATGGTTATCGATTCTGTAGAGTACAGATTATTCGGTGAATCGACAGACATCAATAAAAAACCGTTCGAAATTATGGACTTCCCAATGGTTAAAAAGTTGTCCACTGATCCGCAACAATACCATTACTTGACGCGTGAGATTGAGTTGCCGCGTGATGTTGTATTATCGAGAGCAACAGTACTTGCATACAATCCATTGAGCAAGAAGACCCAGTTCGTACCAGCTGTGTTCGAAAAACGTGCAGATTTGCAAGTAGTTGTAATCAAAGCGCCAATCAACATGGTATTCGCCGTCGTGGAGACGAGAAGAACATTTAGAGACGTCATTCGTGATAAAGCGGATATCGAAATGCTTGCTAACAAAGGCATTGTTCGCGGTACGACAGATACGACATTCAGCCCTACTGTAACGGTAAAACGCGGACAGTTTGCAGCACTCCTTGTACGCGCGCTTGGTTTGGAAGAAGATGCGAAAGCGGCAAACTTCAAAGATGTTGCAGTGAATCATCCGTTCGCAGGTGTGATCGGAACGGCATCGAAGACAGGACTTGTAAAAGGCTCGACAGACGGAAGATTCAATCCGAATGCAGAAATTACAAACTCAGAGATGGCAATCATGCTTGAGCGTGCTGCAACGTATGCAGGTAAACCGATTTCTGTAACACCTGTTCGAATCAGTCAATTGTTGGCAGGCTTCGCTGATCGCAATTTGATTCAGTCGTGGGCGACTACATCCGTGGCGAAAGCGATGGAAGCAGGCATCGTCAAACCTGCAGTACGTTTCAATCCGACTGCGAAAGTAACGCGCGCTGAGGCAACAATTATGCTCAAACGTATGCTGGAGTACATTGACTTTATTAATAAGCCTTAATCATTGATAGAAGGGGAGGATCGAAATGTCAGTCAACATTAAAGAATTGCTTACGATTGATGATTGGGCTGCTTGTTTGGAAGATTCTTATGAATCCCCGCAGTTGCTTATCAAACATAGTACGGCCTGCCCGATTAGTGCAGAAGCGCTGAAAGAATTTAAAATCTATACGCAACAAGCGAAGCGTTCACTGCAGTTCGCGCTCGTCATGGTCATCGAGACGCGTCCAGTTTCGAATGAGATTGCGGCGGAAACACATGTGAAGCATGAATCCCCACAAGTGTTGTTGATTCGAGACCAAGAAGTACTATGGCACACTTCCCACTGGAATATTACAGTGGAGAAGCTGGAGCAGGAGATTAACTCTAGAATTTAATAAGGTAGCACGAAATAGCGAAAACCCGGAGCGCGATTATGCACTCCGGGTTTTTGTATGGCATGTATGACTTATGCGTTTTTAATGGACTGATTTTTCAAATCATTTTTGATCAAGTCAGCGGTCAATTGGCCCGATAATGTGACCATCGGTACGCCGCCGCCAGGATGCGTCGATCCGCCGACAAAGTATAAATTGCTTAGCAGCGCGCTGCGACTCGGGATTTTGAAACCGCCATTCCGTTTTTTATCGGCCGCTACACCATATATCGAGCCACCATTGGAACCGTATAAACTTTGCAAATCGTCTGGGATGAACTGATATTCAAAGACGATATGTTTACGTAATTCGGAAGCGCCCATCCGCTCCAATTTGTCGAGCACCAATTCGCGATAACGAGTTCGGTGTTGCTCCCAACTCTCGCCACTCTTCAGCGGAGGTACGTGCGTCAAGATAAACCAATTCTCACAACCTTCAGGCGCTTGGCTCGGATCAGATTTAGAGGAAATGCCTACATACACGGTCGGATCATCGGCAGGCACTTCTTCGTCATAAATTTGGCTGAACTCGAGTTGTGGATTTCGTGAGAAAAAGAAATTGTGATGCGTGAACTGCGAATACTCACGATCGACGCCAAGCAGCATTACCAATCCCGAAACAGTCGGGTTAAACTTCTCTAACTTCTTCGTTTCTTGTTTGGCTTGTGGAACATCGGCAAGCACACTCTGATAGGCCGGTATCGCTTCAAGATTGCTCACAATAAGGTCGGCGTATACCGTTTCACCAGATTCTAGCGTTAAGCCAGTCGCTTTGCCATTCGTATGCTCGATTTTCGCGACTTTGGCATTCGTCTGCACCGGCACCTCAAGTTCTTCGAGCAAACGCAACATACCGCGCGCAATGTTGTACATGCCGCCTTTCACGTAGTAGATGCCTAGACCCATTTGCACATGTGCAAGTTGCGACAAAATAGCAGGTGAATGGTACGGCGAAGAACCGACATACATGACAAGAAAATCGAACATTTGCTGGATTCGTGCGTCATCAAAAAAACTTTTCGTGGCCTGATTCACCGTCTTCAGCGGATCCATCGCCAACAACTCGCGTAGTGAATGATGACTGCGCAATTCAGACAGACCAGATATACTTTTTGCATAGAAACTCTTCATACATAGTTCGTATTGCTTATAGGAGTAACTTAAGTAGTCGAACAATGCAGCACTGTCATTGTGTGATATTTTCTCTAACTCGGCAACCATCGTTGGCAAATCACCGCTCATATCAATCGTTGTGCCGTCTTCAAAAATCGAGCGCCACTGTGGCTCGACGCGCATAATTTCAACATAATCCGACAACTTTCTGCCAGCCGAGGCAAATAATTTTTCCAGCACCCACGGCATCGTTAAGATGGACGGCCCCGTATCGAACGAATACCCGTTGCCTTCACGGATGTTCAACTTTCCACCAGCTCGTTCGTTTTTTTCATACACCGTCACATTGTGTCCGTCTGCACGCAAACGAATGGCCGCCGATAAACCTGCCAGTCCACCGCCAACTACTGCAACTTTCATGTGCTCAACCTCCTTAAATTTGCATTAATATAAAAACGGAATGAGGCGTCGGCGTTTTTTTAGCCATAGTGCATACGAATCACCGAATTGTGCCAACATTGCGCGTTCTTCCAAACGAATTCGCACCATCAAAACAGGGAGCATGAGTAACCAGACAGAGACCAGCCCTAGCCATGTGTTTAGGCAAAGGGCGATGCCGGATAAACTAAGTAAAATGCCGAAGTAGAGCGGATGCGCTAATAAACGATACGGACCACTGGATACAAGCTGCGTATGATCGCTGACTTTAATGTGGCGGGAGAAGTTGTTGCCTAGTTCATGGATGCCCCACCAACGCAGCATAACACCGCTGGCATAAATGATAAGTCCGAGGAATGGCAACCAAGTACTTTTGTGTTGAATAGAGGTAAGTTGGTAATGAGATGAGATTGCCGAAATGGTGATGCTTACTATGAGTGAACACCAAATGAGCAGGAGACTTCGACGTTCGACGACGCCTTCTTTGCTGCGATCGGGACGATGAATGATTAACTCGAGCAACCAAAAGAAAGTGATGAGAGAGAATATTAGGGTGAACATGAGGAACACCTTCCCACGATTTATATAAGTATTGTATAATAGTTATATCAGTTTTGTATAGATTTATTTTGGAGATGAGCGTCAATGAACATGACAGCGGAACATATTCAGCAAAAAATGACTCTTGCTCGTGAGGCGCAGCGTGTATGGCGGACATTTTCTGTCAAACAACGTCTGCAATTGATTAAGCAATTGCGCATCAAAGTCGTTGCAGCATCGAATGATTGGGTTGAGATTTTTGCCGAGGAGACGAACAAAACGCCGACCGATACGTTGTCCGGCGACGTCTTTATGATTGCCGGTGCATGCAAATTTTATGAAAAACATGCGGTATCGATGCTTCGACCACAAAGCAAACGTACACCGCTCGAATTTTTCGGACAAACATCGTATGTAACCTACGATCCGCTCGGTGTCGTGCTCGTCATTGCGCCTTGGAATTTCCCGCTACAACTAAGTCTCATACCATTAATAAGTGCAATGATTGCCGGCAATGCAGTCATTCTCAAACCGTCCGAACATACGCCGCGCATTAACGCTCGAATCGAAGAACTATTACTGTCATGCGGCTTTCCGCAGCACTTGGTACAGCTGATTCACGGTGACGGCGCTGTCGGCGAGATGTTGATTGACGCGCGACCAGATAAAGTGTTCTTCACTGGTGGCGGATTTGTCGGGCAAAAAGTGTACGAGCGCGCAGCACGACATATGATTCCGTGTGATCTCGAATTGGGCGGCAATGATGCAATGATTGTCGCGGCTGACGCCAATTTGGAGCGTGCGGCCAAAGCGACTGTCTGGGGAGCCTTCATGAATTCAGGTCAAGTTTGTATCGGTGTTGAGCGTGTGTACGTTCATCGCACACTTTACGAACCGTTTGTCGAGCGTGTAGTACAACTTGCGCAACAGTTAAGACAAGGTACAAGTGCGGAACATGATGTGGGCGGCATGAGCACGCACACTGGATTCGAAAAAGTGAGGTCTGTCGTTGAACTTGCGGTTCAACAGGGAGCTAAAGTGTTGCTAGGTGGTTATCGTAACGATGTGCAGGCACCGTATTTCCCGCCGACCGTTTTGGTAGATGTGAATGAGCAAATGAATGTAGTCAAAGAGGAAACGTTTGGCCCCGTGCTGTCCATCATGCGAGTAGACAGTGAAGAGGAAGCGGTGGCTCGCATTAACGCCGGACGTTACGGCTTAAACAGTTACATATTTAGCTGTAATCTTACCCGAGCCCGCAGACTGGCAGAACAACTGCAAACAGGCAATTGCTATATCAACGACGTCATCACGAACATCGGTAACATGCATTTGCCGTTCGGCGGCGTAAAAGCGAGCGGACTCGGGCGCTATCATGGTGCAGAAGGGCTCTACACATTTTGCAATAGCAAATCGGTAATGGTCGATAAAGGGCGGTCAAATAGTAAATTCAACTGGTTTCCGTATAGTGCGAAACGCTTATCGTGGTTTCAAAAAATGCTCAATTGGCTGTACGGTCGCTGAACCGCCCTACAACAACTTTTGCAGTTCTTCGCTGATTTTTTCTGGCGTGTCCGTAGGTGCGAAACGTTTGATGACGTTTCCCTCGCGGTTGACAAGGAACTTCGTAAAATTCCACTTGATTGCTTCCGTTCCGAACAAGCCTGGCGCCTCTTTTTTTAAGAATTTGAACAGTGGGTCGGCATGCTCACCGTTCACATCAATCTTGGCAAACATCGGGAACGACACATCATATTTTAACGAACAAAAGTTGCGAATCTCCTCCTCGGAACCCGGTTCCTGTGCGCCGAACTGGTTGCATGGAAATCCCAAAACTTCTACGCCTTGCGTTTGTAAGTTGCTGTACAGTTTTTGCAAACCTGCATACTGCGGCGTGAATCCACACTTGCTCGCTGTATTCACAATCAGGAGCACCTTGTTTTTGTAGGCGTCGAGCTTAATTGCTTGGCCATCGATGGTCTCGACAGAGAAATCGTAGATTGACATTGATACACCTCTTCTTTTAAATTTTCTGTTGCTTAAAACCATGGTTGGTGTATAATTATTGTATAATATTTGTATAGATAAGTATAGTTTCGAAAAAATATAAGGGGGAAGGCGCATGGAACATCAACCGTCGGTCGCAATCATCGGCGCCGGACCAGGTGGCTTGGCTGCAGCGATGTTGCTTGCCGCCAATGGCTACAAAGTACAAGTGTTTGAAAAACATCATCAGGTCGGGGGACGGACATCACGGGTACGACTGGGCGAATACCTTTTTGACCGCGGTCCGACTTTTTTTATGATGCCACATTTGCTCGAGGAAATATTCCATAGTAGCGGACGTAACTTAAGCGATTATGTGAAGTTGACGAAACTTGATCCGCTTTATCGATTGAAGTTCGGCAATCGTGAATTTTTACCAACGCAAGACCGTGAACAGATGAAACACCGGTTGGAGGCACTGTTTCCTGGGAGTGCGGCAGGTTATGAACGGTTCATGGATGATCACGAGAAGAAGTTCGCGCATATTGTTCCGTTATTGCAGCGACCGTTTGCGCAATTGACTGATTATTTGCGTTGGTCGGTGATGAAAGCCCTCCCTTATCTTCACCTTCATGAGACAGTTTATGATCACTTGTCTCGATATTTCAAATATGAAGAACTGAAATATGCATTCGCTTTTCAGGCCAAATATTTAGGGATGTCTGCTTGGGATTGTCCCGGAACGTTTTCGATTCTTTCTTACCAAGAGCACAAATACGGTTTGTTTCATGTCGAAGGCGGACTAAATCGATTGTGCGCGGCAATGGCGCAAGTGGTGGAAGAACTGGGCGGCGAGGTGCAGCTGAATGCGCCGGTAGAAGAAGTGGTGGTGGAACGTGGCAAAGCGGTCGCGCTCAAATTGACCGACGGTACATCGGTGGCGGCGGACGAGATCGTCATCAATGCCGACTTCAGCACTGCTGCAAGCAACTTGTTTGCTCCAGGTGTATTGAAAAAGTACAGCGCGGAAAAGGTTGCGAATAAAAAATATTCCTGCTCCACCTTTATGATGTACCTAGGTGTGAAGCGGACATTTGATATTCCCCATCACAATATATATTTCGCCGGCGATTATAAACGAAATGTGGATGAGATGACCAAGCACAAGGTGTTATCTGAGGATGCCTCTTATTATGTTCACAATCCGAGCACTATTGATTCTACTTTGGCGCCACAAGGTAAGTCGGCGTTGTACGTTTTGATGCCGGTGCCAAATTTGCAGGCGGATGTAGATTGGAATGAGCATAAGCAGGCATTTCGCGATTCGTTCATTGCGCGTATGGAACAACAACCAGAGTTTGCTGGTCTATCGCAAGACATTGAGGAAGAAATGGTACTTACGCCACATGATTGGATGGCGGAACATGATGTGTACCGTGGCGCCACATTCAGCATGGCACATTCGCTCGATCAGATGATGTATTTTCGACCGCATAACCGCTTCGAAGAACTTTCGAATGTGTATCTCGTTGGTGGTGGAACACATCCCGGCAGCGGTTTGCCGACCATTTTTGAATCAGCAAAAATTAGTACGCAATTGATTCTTCAAAAGCAATGACTTGGTGGTGTGGAAGATGAGGAATCAAAGTGAAATCGATGTAGCGATTGTCGGTGGCGGAATTGGCGGCATGGTAGCGGCGTTACTGTTGCGGAACAAAGGCTGCAGTGTCACGATTTATGAAAAAGAGTCGCGTTTAGGTGGCAGGTTAGCTTTCCATCGACATGATGAGTGGCGGA
Organism: Caryophanales bacterium; assembly: GCA_947459205.1. Taxonomy (GTDB): domain Bacteria; phylum Bacillota; class Bacilli; order Paenibacillales; family CANHCR01; genus CANHCR01. The sequence goes on from CANHCR010000006.1 coordinate 40,265, forward strand.
TTGACCAAGGCCCGACGGTCGTACTCCTACCGCAGATGATTCTGTCTATCTTGGAGGGAGCAGGCGTTGATTGCACAAAACTTAAGAAGCAATTGACGCTGTGTGAACCTATGGCGCGCATCCATTTTGCTGATGGTACGGTGTTTCATAAGTATCATGATGTGGCGCAACAAATGGCGGAAATCGAGCGCGCATCACCTGGTGAGTCAGTGAATTTCCAAGCATACATGACAGACCTCAAAAAAATGTATGATGATGCAAAACCAGTGTTTCTCGACCGTGCCTTTCTCCGCAAACGAAATGTACTTTCATGGCGTACTTTGTCTACCTTGTGGCGTGCAAAAGCACATCTGTCAGTGGAACAATTGGCACGCAAATATTTTCGAGATGAGCGACTGCGTCATGCATTTTCGTTGCAGACGCTATATATCGGTGGCGCTCCAAAAGGTACGCCAGGCCTGTACAGTCTCATTCCTTATGCCGAGCAAGCTTTCGGTATTTGGTATTTGCAAGGAGGATACGCCACGCTAGCCGAAATGCTAACGGAAGCTTTAGAAGCATGTGGCGTGAATGTTCGCTGTGGATATCCTGTGGAACGGTTACTCGTCACAGGTAGTCGCTGTGAAGGCGTGGTGGTGGGTGGCCAAGCTTACAATCATGATGTCGTTGTATACAATGGCGATTATCCGAATTTGCAAAAAGTTGCAGGTGTGGCGGAACATGATCGAGATCAACGCCAGTGGCAACCTTCATCCGGTTGTGTACTGCTTTACTTGATGGCGGATTGCAGATGGGAGCAGTTGACGACGCATCAGTTTTTCTTGCCATCACAGTTTGATGAACAACTAGATACCATTTTTAAGCAAAGCAAAGTACCGTCACATCCTGCATATTACGTGTTTCAACCGCAAACGATTGATGAGACAGTGGCGCCATCAGGGAAGACGCTATTGTATGTGTTAATCCCGGTGCCTACGAAGATTGATGGACAATGGAGCGAAGTGGCGGAACAATTATCTGAGCAAGTACTGCTTGATTTGCAAACTCGTGCATTGCCAGGTTTGATGGAACACATCGAGTGGCTAGACATTCGCACCCCTGCTGATGCGCAGTCGTTCGGACTGTATGGTGGCGGAAGTTTCGGATTGGCGCCAACTTGGTCGCAATCAGCCATATTTCGTCCGCAAATTAAACATCGAGAGATCGAAGGATTATATGCAGTGGGAGCTTCAGTACACCCAGGCGGCGGCATACCGATTGTCATGCAAGGTGCAAAACTGATGGCGGAGCATCTACTGAAGGAGATGAGAGTATGAGTATTCAAAAGCATCTGCAGGAATGTGAGAAGATGATTAGCGTCGGTTCCACCACGTTTTATCATGCCTTTTCATCGTTGCCTAGTCCGCGACGTGAGGCGGTGTATGTCATTTATTCGTTTTGCCGAATGATTGATGATGCTGTTGATGAACCGGACAAATCACAATACACACTCGAGCAACTGCGCGACTTGTTCGATCGTTTGGAAACGGCGGAAGGTCATTTTATCTGGCCTTCTTTACGCTGGTTGTTCGAGCGTTTCCCGATTAGTAAGCACCCATACTATAGTCAGATGGAGGGTCAAGCGCGCGACCGTTATCTTCTTCATTATGAAACGTTAGAACAATTTGAAGAGTATTGCTATTTGGTGGCGGGAACCGTTGGTGAAATGCTGTTGCCAGTGTTGCATGATACGCCAACAGATGAAGTCGCACAAGCCGGTATTTATTTAGGCAAAGCGATGCAAATCGTTAATATTATTCGAGATGTCGGCGAAGACCAACTGCGTGGACGACGCTATTTGCCTCTAGAGGTGATGAGGCGCCATCAATATACGGAAGAAGACTTTGCAACTGGCCGAATCAACCAAGCGTTTCAAGATGTGGTGGAGGATTTAGCGAACATGGCGGGACAATGGTTTGTCCGTGGTCTTCATCATTTGGAGACGTATCCGCTGAACAGTGCCTTCTGTATTCGTTTGGCCGCGGAAGGTTATGGCGCCATTCTCGACGTTGTACGTGCGAACGGATACGATGTGTACAACAAACGGGCAATCGTGCCAGATTCAGTGAAAAAGCAATTGGTGCTCAAACTGTCAAAAGAGTGGGCGCAATCCAAGCAAGTTGCGCAGGAAGGCAGTGAAGTCTCTTGATTTGGATCACGCGACTATTTTGGTTTTGGTATCTAGTCGGTTTCATACTCATGGTATTCTGGCAGGTGCCGGATGCATTGCTGTTTTCCAAAAGTTTATTCTTTTTGTTTTTTGCAACGTATGCGTTCTCATTGCTCATTAAAGATTGGACACCGAGTTTGATGCAAATGGCGTGGATCATCATCCCCGTTGGATTTTTATCGCTTTGGATTGAAGCGATCGGCACAGCAACTGGGTGGCCATTTGGTCACTATACATATGGCGAGTCAATTGGATGGAAAATCCTCGATGTGCCGATTACGATTAGCTTCGCGTGGCTTGCAATCATGACGACAGTTATCTTGTTTTCGACAAGCGGTCCCCGGTGGTTGCGCGCCTTCGAAGCGGGCATTTGGGCGATGTGTTTCGATTTGGTGCTTGACCCAGCTGCAGTGGTGGAAGGCTTTTGGCACTGGCATGCAGTGACGGTAAGCGCTGACCGTTCGTTACTTGAGATTTTATGGTCAAGCGCGGCGTTTTATGGGATACCGTTCAGTAATTTTGTTTCTTGGTTCGCCGTTGCATTCGTATTATCTTGGTTCTATCCGGTGCAAGAAACAGGGCAAAAGATGAAAATTCGAGCGCTTCGTTTATATCAAGCGATGATCATCATGTTCGCTGCGTTGTGCGTGAAAGGCGGCCTCTTTTGGCCGGTCGTATTGGCGATTTTGATTATTGTCGCGAGTGAATGGAGGGTGCGCCATGATTCGCGCGGCGGAGAGCAAGTGGTTTAAGCGAGTTTGGTATCTTTATGTGCGCTACTATTTACTGTGGCGCCATTTTTCTATTTTGCGCTTAAAAGGCAAGATTGACCCGCCAACAATGATTACAAGCGGAGACGGGGGGAGACAACGACCGGTCATCTATATTGCAAACCATTCGAACTGGTGGGATGGTTTGTTGGCGTTCGATGCGTACTTGCCACGCACTACATATAAACATTTCGTGATGATGGATGAAAAGCAGTTGCGCCACTACCGGTTTTTCACGAAGCTTGGCGTTTTTTCGATTGATAAAACAAAACCGTCTGCGGTGGTGGAGTCATTGCAATACGCCGCGGAGTTGCTGCGCAAGCAATATGCAGTCTGGATTTTTCCACAAGGAGATATTGAACATTTGGAAAAGCGCCCAATCCGTTTTTTCTCTGGCGTGGCGTATTTATTACAGCAATGTCCCGATGCAGTGGTGGTGCCAGTGACGATGTATTACTCATTTTGTCACCGGCAAAGACCGGAAGCTAGTATCTGGTTTGGCGATGCGGCGTCGCAACCTTGGCAACAATGGGAGCGAAAAGTGACGACTGCGCACTTGCGAGATTTGTTGCAAACACAACTTGATGAACATCGCAACTTCTATATGGATGGCGTACTGGGTGGACCGGAAGAACAGGCAGAGCACGCGGAGCAAGTAGAGCAAACGGTTCATGGATTTGAAACAACGCTCCGTGTAAGGACGACGGACGAGTGGTTTGTCCAATTCAAAAGGTGGGTGAAATCGTGGTTTATGCGCTCACGACGATAGTCGTATTGCTGGTTTTGCAATGGTTGTTCGTGGTGTGGAATCTCGCCCACTTACGTTCGTTGCCACCGGTGAGTGGTAAACGAATCGTATATGAGGGAGACCGACCGCTTCTTAGTCTGCTCATTCCGGCACGGAATGAGGAGCGCAACATTGAAGCGTGTCTAGATTGTGTGCTTGCTGCGGTCGAGCGAGCAGTGGCGAGTGGCGCCGAGATCGAGGTGCTCGTACTCGATGACCGCTCCGAGGACGCGACAGCGCAGCTCGTGGCGCCGCGCGCCGCCGCGCACCCCCGCCTGCGGCTGCTGGCGGGGGACGACTTGCCCCCCGGCTGGATGGGCAAGTCGTGGGCGTGCCACCAACTCGCGCGGCACGCCCGCGGGCGGCGCCTGCTGTTTCTCGACGCGGACGCACGCCTCGAGCCGGATGCGCTCGTCCGCGTCTGCGAAACAGGCGCACCACTTGAGCGCGGCATGATCACCGGGTTCCCGCGCCAAGTGGTGCGCGGCGCCATGGAGCGGCTCGTGGTGCCGCTCATGGCGTTCACCATCGCTTGCCATCTGCCGCTTCGCTTCGTCAGCCGTTCGGCAGACGCGAAATTCGCGGCGGCACATGGCGCCTTCATTCTTATCGCGCGCGACACCTACGACGCATGTGGCGGACATGAACAGTTCCGCCACCACTTGGTCGATGATGTGATGCTCGCTCGTGCCGTCAAGCGCGTCGGTCATCCGTTAGAGCTAATCGACGTGACCGACCTCATCAATATGCGGATGTACGAGACGGCGGGTGAAGTGTGGCGTGGTTACAAAAAAAACATATTCCCCGGTATGGGGCGCAACCATCTCGTATTTTTGCTCATTTTTCTTCTATACGCCGCCATGTACATTGCACCATTTATCGTTTTCATATATAGTTTGCTATCTTACACTGTATTTCCTGAGACAGCATCCATCGTGGCACAAGCGCCAATCGCCAACACCATACTCATATGGAGTGGCGGCGCCTATTTGCTCGGCGTCCTCATCAAAGCAATCATCGATTACAAGAACCGAATCGCTTGGTGGCATGCTTTCTTCTTGCCTGTCGCAATTTTGATGATGCTACTTATAATGCTCGATTCGTGGCGCACTTCGATTAGCGGTCAAAAGTATGAATGGAAGGGGCGACATTACTCATGAAGTCAGCGGTCATCATCGGTGGCGGCATCGGCGGTTTATCTTGCGCTATCCGATTGGCGGGTGCCGGCGTGCGCGTCACCTTGCTTGAACAGCAGGCGACGCTTGGCGGCAAACTTCAACGCGTGCAACTCGGAAGTTATCAATTTGACCGTGGACCGAGTACCATCACGATGCTCGAGTCATTCGCGAAAATTTTTAAAAGTGTCGGGCGCCACATCGACGATTACATCCATTTCTATCCGCTTACGCCACTTGCACGTAACGTGTTTGCTGATGGTCACACTGTCGATTTGACGACCTCAATAGAGGCGATGCAACAGCAGATCGCTGCCTTCGCTCCGCAGGATGCTGCCAATTATCCGCAGTTCATGGCGGAGGCGCGCAAATTATACGCCATTTCAAAAAAAGCATTTCTTCATCAGTTGATGCTTGGTTGGCACGATAAACTGAAACCGTCACTTGCCGTTTCGTTTCTGCAAATTCATCCATTCACCACGCTGCAAAAACTATTGCTACGATACTTCAAACATCCCAACACGTTAGCGCTCTTCGGTAGATACGCCACCTATGTTGGCTCATCGCCATACGAGGCGCCGGCTATTTTTGCGATGATGGCTAGTCTAGAAGCGGAGGAAGGAATTTATGGCGTCTACGGCGGGACGTATGAAATCGTTTGCGGTTTGGAAAAACTAGCAATAGAACTAGGAGTCGAAATCCATAAATCTTGCCGAGTGCAGCGAATCATCATTGAGCATAAATGCGCCACTGGCGTGGAAAGTTCTGCTGGCACATTTCAAGCTGATGTCGTCGTTGCAAATGCAGACGCGCTGACGGTATACGCCACAATGATCGAAGAGCGCCATCGTCCCGCCATGTCTGATAAGAAAATCGCAAGTTATGAACCATCATTATCGGGCTATGTCGTGTTAGCTGGCGTGAATAAAGTGTATCCGCAACTACTCCACCACAATGTCTACTTCCCGCCTAATTATGAACAGGAATTCAAGCAACTTTTCAAAGAGAAAACACCGCTGACCGAACCGACCATCTATATATGCTACAACGGACACGACGATCGCGAGGTTGCGCCACAAGACTCGAGCAATCTTTTTATTCTCGTCAATGCGCCGTCACTACCGGAATCAACAGGATTTCAATATAACGGACCGTTTACAGAGTCATTTTCCGAGCAATATGGCGAACATGTGTTGCAAATGCTCGAAAAGCGTGGCTTAAACGATTTACGATCATCGCTACAAGTTCAAGCAACGTTCACACCGGTTGACCTTCATCAGCAAACGGGCGCACACCGCGGCGCCATCTACGGCATTTCTTCCAATCGTGCGCAGCAAACCTTCTTCCGCCCAGGCAACCGTGCGCAAGACATCGACAACTTGTGGTTCGTTGGTGGCACCACGCATCCAGGTGGCGGCACACCGATTGTTGCACTTTCTGGACAACTGGTGGCGGAGCGCTTGTTGTTGAACTTGCATTAAATGTTCGTTATTATGGAAGCATACTGAAATTTGATGCGTGAAAGGTAGATTTCGTAAATGGACACGACTCACTCAACAAGCAATCATTTCATCAAAAACATTGTCAGTGACGACTTGGCAAATGGCCGTGTGGAGCAAATCATCACACGTTTTCCGCCAGAACCAAATGGCTATTTGCACATCGGACACGCCAAATCCATCTGTCTCAATTTTGAGTTGGCGGATGAGTTCGGCGGGCGCACCCATTTGCGCATGGACGACACGAATCCTTCGAAAGAAGACGTGGAGTACGTTGAATCGATCAAAGAGGACGTGCGTTGGCTCGGCTTTGAGTGGGACGGCTACTTCTATGCTTCTGACTTTTTCGAGCAAATGTATGCTTGTGCTGAACTTTTAATCCGAAAAAATCTCGCTTATGTTTGCGACTTAAATGCTGAGCAAATACGCGAGACACGTGGCACGCTGACCGAGCCTGGTCAGGAGTCGCCTTATCGCAATCGCTCGATTGAAGAAAATGCCGACTTGTTCCGGCGCATGAGAGCAGGTGAGTTTGCCGACGGTGAGAAGGTGCTGCGTGCAAAAATCGACATGGGTTCGCCTAACATCAACTTGCGCGATCCGGTCATTTATCGTATTGCGCATGTGGAGCATCATAACACAGGCAATCAATGGTGCATTTATCCGATGTACGGTTATGCTCATCCGCTGGAGGATGCTTTTGAAGGGGTCACGCACTCGATTTGCACCTTGGAATTCGAGGATCAACGACCGCTTTATGACTGGGTAATCGAACATTGCGAGACACCGGCTAAGCCGAAACAATATGAGTTTGCGCGACTTAACATGACCAATACCGTGATGAGCAAGCGCAAACTAAAGAAGCTCGTTGACGAAGCGGTGGTCGATGGTTGGGACGATCCGCGCATGCCGACGATCAGCGGATTACGCCGTCGCGGCTTTACGGCGGAAGCGATTCGCAACTTTGTCCGCGAAATTGGTGTGGCAAAAAGTAACAGCACGGTCGATGCGCGCATGCTTGAACATTTCATCCGCGAAGACCTCAAACTAAAGGCGCCACGTACGATGGCCGTCGTTAGGCCACTCAAAGTCGTCATTACCAACTATCCAGAGGGACAAGTGGAGTGGCTAACTGCCGAGAATAACTCGGAAAATCCGGAACTGGGTGAACGCCAAATTCCGTTCTCGCGTGAAATCTACATCGAGCAGGACGATTTTATGGAGAATCCGCCGAACAAATATTTTCGGTTGTTCCCGGGCAACGAAGTGCGGCTCAAACATGCCTACTTTATCGTTTGTCAGGAAGTCATCAAAAATGATACCGGTGAAGTGGTGGAGCTGCGGTGTAAATACGATCCGCTAACGAAAAGCGGCAGTGGTTTTAACGAGCGTAAAGTGAAGGGTACGATTCATTGGGTGGACGCCGCGCAAGCAGTGCCGGCGGAGTTCCGCATGTACGAACCGCTCATTTTGGACGAACAACATGAAGAGGGCGAAACCTTCCTCGACCATATCAACTCGAACTCGCTTGAGATTTTGCATGGTTACGTTGAACCGAACATGGCCAACGTTCAGGTGCAAGACAAATTCCAGTTTTTCCGCCACGGCTATTTTAACGTCGACTCCAAACATACAACAAATGAACGCAAGGTGTTCAATCTCGTTGTTTCATTGAAAAGTTCGTTTGATGCTACCAAATAATCGAACATATCATAATCTGTATTAGAACCACAAAAACCCGGTTTCGTCACTGACGATGCCGGGTTTTCTATTATTGGAGAAAAAGGTTGCCAAAAAATAGATAGAGTTGTATAATGATTTTCCGCGGTGATTTTGTATATCCGCGAAATCTAAACACAGGGGTGTTTCAATGGGCAATAACCAAAACGTTTCATGGGTGGACGCTTACTATTATCGCAAAGCTGTAGATGATGGCGAGGCAATAGAGGCAGAAGATAAAAACTTTCCTGCACTCCAAGAAATACTGAACCAATTAAACAAGCAAACTTGGCTCGATGATACGGGGGCTGACGACGAAAGTTCGGACCCCGATCTCGACGAAGTATCATAATATAAATCATCCCCTCCGCGGACTTCTGCGGAGGGGTTTTTGCATTCATAGATTATAGCTAAAGGCAAAGGTGGTGGCGTGCTCGATTTCATCATTCATCGCGAACGCAAAGGTGTCGATGATCAGCTGATCCGTCGTAGAGAGCGTCATGTCACGGTAGTAACTATGTGCTTCCAATTCATCTTTCATCGCGTATAACAAGCCTTCTTTGTATGATTTAAATTGCACTGGCTGAATCCGATATTGCGGCATTTGACCTGTTAAGTAGACGTACAGTTTGCTGAATGCGTTGAGATGTTTTTGCTCATCAAGCCAGGCGTCTTCGATAAAAGCGCGCTGCAACTCGTTGGGTGCTTCTTTGATCAGACGTCCGTAAAAGTCGATGGCGGTCGCTTCGCCGATGATCGCTTTCATCACTGCTTGCACCATATTGGCGTGGGAAAGATTGCCGAGCAACGGCAACATCGGCGTTTTCACTTGTTCTTGCATATGATACGGGTCGTTCGCTTCCGGCATCGGCATCGGCATCGGTGCAGCGATTGGATAAGCCTGGTCGAGCGGGGGATAATACATTGATGTACCTCCTTGAGTGATATGTTACAGTCTATGCGTTCGCCCATTTGAACGTGACTGAATTTTAATATTGTTGTATGCTTGAAGTACAAATCTTGAATCCAATTCAAGGGAGGAACGCGCATGTCAGCGGGTACGATTGAAGTGTATGATTTGCAAAAGACGTTCAAAGGGGATGTGCAAGCGTTAAAAGGCGTGTCGTTGTCAGTGGGAAAAGGTGAGTTTTTCGCGTTTCTGGGACCGAACGGCGCCGGCAAGTCGACGACGATTCAAATTTTGACGACGCTCATCAGTCCCACATCGGGAAGAGCACTGGTTTCCGGGTACGACGTATTGACGCAACCTGAACAGGTTCGTTTGGAAATCGGGGTGGCACTGCAGGAGACCGGCATCGATCCGGCGCTGACGGGCCGTGAGTTGTTGGAGATTCAAGCGCGCCATTTTGGCATGTCGAGTGTGGCGGCAAAAAAGCGAGCCGTTGAATTGCTGGAAAAGATTAATTTGACTGAGGATGCGAATCGGCGTTGCGGTAATTATTCCGGGGGGATGAGAAGGCGCCTCGATTTGGCGCTCAGTCTGGTGCACCGGCCGAACATTTTGTTTTTGGATGAGCCAACGACCGGCCTCGATCCCGTCAATCGCATCGCCATTTGGGAGGAGATTCGCAATCTCAATCAGCAACTGGGCACGACGATTTTCTTGACGACGCAATATCTTGAGGAAGCTGACCAGTTGGCAGAGCGCATCAGCATTATCGACAAGGGACAAATCGTGATTAGCGGTACGCCGAAGGAATTGAAGCGGCGAATCGGCATGGATGTGATTGAGATGCATTTCGCCGATGAAGCGGCGGCAACACGGGGGGCGCAGTTGCTTGCGGGACTTTGCAAACAGCATACACAGCAACGGGAAATCGTCAAATGTTTTGTGGAAGACGGCACGCGACGTTTGCCCGATTTTGTGCGCACGCTCGACGCCGAGTCGCTGCAAATCCATTCGCTCAATTTGGCACCGCCGACGCTCGACGACGTATTCATTCAAGTGACCGGCAAAAAGGAGGGGACGGCGTGATGACTCGTTTTTTTATTGATACATGGGTGCAGACGGTGCGTCATCTGCTCGTCATTATGCGCAATCCGTTTATCTTTTTGCCGAATATAATGATCAGTCTGTTCTTTTTGTTCGTCTATCAGGGTGGATTGAGCAGTGTTGCCAACTTGCCGGGGTTTGAGGGCAGTTATTTGGCGTTCATTTTGCCGGTATCGATTGTCAGTGCGGCGATCGGCGGTTCTGGCGGTGCGGGGCAGTCGCTCGTACGTGATTTGGAGAATGGCTACTTCTCGCGTTTGCTGCTCACGCCTGCGACGCGCATCTCGATTGTGCTTGGACCGATGATTGCCGGGATGATTCAGTTGCTCGTGCAGACGGTGCTGATACTCATCGTTGCTTTGTTTCTCGGACTCGATTCGGCGAGTGGGATACTAGGGTTCGTCGTCGTCATCGCACTGGCTGCTGGCTTCGGTTTGGCGTTTGCTGGCTACAGCGTGGGCGTCTCGCTGCGTGCCAAAAATGCGCAGGCATCGCAGGCAGGGACGTTCATTTTCTTTCCTTTGATTTTCCTCAGTTCGACGTTCGTGCCGCTCGAATTTATTGAAGCAGAGTGGCTAAAATGGGTGGCGACGATCAACCCGACGACTTATATTTTCGAAGGGATGCGCGCCGTGCTCATCGAAGGTTGGCAGTGGGCGCCGATTCTTCAAGGATTGCTGGCGATTTCTATCATGTGTGCACTGACGATTACGTTTGCGTCGATGAGTGCGCGCAAGGCATTGAACCGCGATTGAGGCGGTTGGAATGGTTGATTTTTACTTTAGGTAGGTGTGTTGTTTGCAAGCGAAGATCGGATTATTGCTTGAGTTTGATAAAATTACACGTCAGTTAGCGGAATGTGCGGTCACTTCGATGGCGAAGCGACTGGCGGAAGAATTGGCACCGGCGACTGTGCTCGATGAAGTGCAAATACGCTTGCGTGCGACTGATGAGGCATGCAAAGTCGAGCGTATCAAGGGCGGCGTCTCGTTCTCGGGGATTAGCGATAGTAGCGAGGCGTTAAAACGGTCGTTGATCGGGGCGATGCTGAGCACGCAAGAATTGTATGCGGTGGCGCAAAATTGCGATGGCGCCCGTCGGTTGCGTCGCCAATTGTGCGAATTTCATGAGGAGCATGTGATTGCGTTGCTGGCGCATTTGGCTGAGCAAATGGTGGGCTACAAGGAACTGTCGCTAGCGATTCGCGCTTGCATCGATGAGCACGGACAGGTGCTCGATCAGGCGAGCGTTGAGTTGACGCGAATTCGTCAAGAAATACGGGCGGCGGAATCGCGCGTTCGCGAGAAGTTGGAGCAGATGATTCGCAGCAGTTCGGTGCAAAAAATGTTGCAGGACGTGTTGGTAACAATTCGCAATGAGCGCTATGTGCTGCCAGTTAAAGCGGAATATCGCTCGTCGCTGAACGGGATTATTCATGATCAATCGGCTTCGGGGGCGACGCTGTTCATCGAGCCAGAAGCGGTCGTGCAGCTCAACAATCGCATGAAGGAACTGAAACTACGCGAGGAGCGCGAAATTGAGGTTATTCTTTACCGCTTGTCGGCACTCGTAGCAGACGTCGCGAGCGATTTGGAGATTGAACTTGACATTCTTGCACAACTCGATTTCATGTTTGCGAAGGCGAAGTTGGCCGCCAAACACAAAGCTAGTTTGCCGCTCATGAACGACGTTGGCTGGTTGCGCCTGCGCAAAGCACGCCACCCGCTGTTGAACGCCTCGCATGTAGTGCCACTCGACATTCAGCTTGGCCGTGAATTTCGCGGCATCGTTGTAACCGGCCCGAATACTGGGGGTAAAACGGTCGCGCTGAAAACGGTCGGCTTGCTGACGCTGATGGCGTTGAGCGGATTGTTCGTACCTGCCGAGGATGGCACGGAGCTCGCGGTTTTTCACGACATTTTCGCTGATATTGGCGATGAGCAAAGCATCGAGCAAAATCTGAGTACGTTTTCTGGGCATATGAAAAATATGATTGCCATTTTGCGTGATGTGGATGAACGCAGTTTGGTGTTGTTAGACGAGATGGGCGCTGGCACCGATCCTACGGAAGGGGCCGCTTTGGCAGTCGCAATTTTGGACTATTTGCAGCAGCGCACTTGCCGGTTTATCGCGACTACGCACTATAGTAGCCTCAAAGCGTACGCCGAAGAGCAGTCAAATATCGTAAATGCGAGCGTCGAATTTGATGTGCAGACGTTGCAACCGACGTATCGCATGCTCATCGGTGTGCCTGGTCGAAGCAATGCGCTAGCAATCGCTGAACGACTCGGGTTGCCCGATTACATTTTGGCGACCGCACGCCAGCAATTGAGTGAAGATGAGCAACGAGTTGATCGGATGCTCGGGTCGCTGGAGCAGCAACGAGTGCTTTTGGAGCAACAACAGCGTGAGTTCAGCGATTTACAGCAAAAGACGGCGCACATAAGAAGCGAGCTGGAATCGGAGCAGCAGCGCTTGCACAGTGAGCGCGAACGGATGCTTGAGAAAGCGCGCAACGATGCGAAAAGTATGCTTCATCAAGCGAAAGCGGAAGCAGAGCAAATTATTACTGATTTACGCAAATTAGCGGCGCAGCAGCGCACCGCTGCGAGCGCGCCGATCAAAGAGCATCAATGGATCGAAGAGCGGCGTCGGCTCGACCAGCTTGAACAAAAATTCCAAGCGAATGACGAGCAGCCACAAGCACAGGCGAATGTCGATCAGTCGCCGCTTGCTGTAGGCGACGAAGTGTTTGTCAGTTCTTTTGGACAAAAAGGCATCGTCGCCGAACTCATCAATGAGCGCGAACTGGTTGTGCAGATCGGATCGATGCGATCGCGCGTGAAACGATCAGCGATTCAAAAATTGCGCAGCGCTACTCCGCCACATCGGCAGAAACCGTCACTTGCGCAATCTGGTGTGACGATTCAACGGAGCGCACAAGCACCAGTCAAGTTAGAACTGGATGTGCGTGGTATGACATTGGACGATGCCTTGATGGAAGTAGACCGCTATTTGTCGGACGTTGTGCTGGCGGGACTTTCGCAAGTGTTCATCATTCACGGCGTCGGCACAGGCGTACTGCGAAAAGGGATTCAGCAACATTTAAAAAACCACCGCCACATCAAAAGCCAGCGTCCCGGCCGATACGGCGAGGGTGACTTGGGTGTGACAGTGGTGGAAATGAAGTAATCGTTTGACGCGCCAATTATTGCGAGCAGAGGCGATAGACTTCGTCTAACATTTCCTCTTGTGTTTGCGGATGTAGCGCCTTGTACGCGCGAATGATGCGCAATTCGTTTTCGCTGATTTTGTCATGAAAGGCCAGCTCAGATAATTGCGGGAAACCGATTTGATCGACGTCCAAAAAACCGATCAGCAGATCGTTGTTGTCGGCAAGGCGCACATAGATTTGCAGACCGATTACGCGCGGATAAAGCGCGGAAACAAATTCTTGTTTGAAATACAAACTGCTGCGGCCAGCATCCAAAATCAACGGATTGGGCACTTCAGTTTCAATAAAATAAATCATGTGATCCAGCGAATAATGCAATTCTGACTCGTTCAAATTGAGTTTTTCGAGAATGCGCAACGCTTTATACCTCACACCTCTATAGTAAAAGAGACGTGCGGCCAGCAAACTAACAAATAAATACAACAGCACGTTCACGGCAAAAATCAAATAGACCACGGTGCACCCTCCTCGTAACCGACGACCTGGTTGCGTCCACGCTTTTTCGCTTCGTAGAGCGCCGAATCGGCCGCTGCGAACAACTCTCGAGGTCTGCTCTTGTCGTCGGGGAATGACGATACTCCGATACTAACCGTCAGTTGTTGGTTCGGTTGCGTCTCCTCGTACGGAAACACCGTCGCTTCAATTTGTTGGCGGATCTTTTCGGCGATTCGCAGTGCATCGGCTTTTGTTGTCGAACTAAGCAACACGACGAACTCCTCGCCGCCGAAACGGAACGTCAAGTCTTCTTTGCGAACCGACTGTTTCAACAAACCGGCCAATTGAATGAGCAAATCGTTGCCCGCTAGATGACCGTTCGTGTCGTTATAATTTTTAAAAAAGTCGATGTCAATCACCAACATCGAAAGCGGCATCTGGTGTTTGCGCGTGCTGTTATAAATCGTGTTGAGCATCTCTTCGAAAAAGCGCTGGTTGTGGAGTCCAGTCAAACCGTCGGTAATCGCCATCTCCTGCGTTTTGTGATACAGATTGGCATTGTAAATGGCCATCGCCGCTTGGTTAGCAAGCGGTAAAATTCGCTGCAAATCGCCAATCCCAAACGACTGACTGCTTACGTGATTATCGACCACAATGACGCCAATCGCTTCGCCGTGATTCAACAAAGGAACGATGCCCAGTTCAGCAATGTCGAGCTGATCACCGAATCGCTGATTGAGCATACGCACATCATGCTCAGTGTTGAGCACGACCGGTTTGCAATGACGTAGCGCCTCATCGAGCACCGGGTGCTCATCTAGAGCAATTTCTAGTCCGCGAATGAATTCAATCAGTTCCTGATTTGTTTTGTCTGCACCTTTTTGCTGCTCGATATAATCTTCCATTGTCATCCGCTCACGCGTCGTAATTTTCCAAATGTGGATGACGTCCTCTGCCCGCAGTGAACCGATGGCAGCCTGTCCTTGCAACGATTTGCCGTCAGCAGATAACAAAAATAGCATCGCGCGGTTGTAACCGAGCCCGTGCCCCGCCGTAATGCCAGTCAAAATAATGTGCAATATGCGGTCCAGTTCCAGCGTCCCTTGCAGCGCCGAGCCGATACTGCGGACGATGTTCAATTCTTTGGCTTGCCTAAACAATTGAGTTTGCCAAGCAATTCCGCGCTCTGTTTCCTTCGCTAAGAAACGTGCATAGTTGCTACTCAAAATGCCGACAGCGGCGTAACCGGCGAACAGAATGATATAGTCTTGTGTATGCAAACTAGGCGACAACAACATCACGGCAATGAGCGCGACGACGGCAGCTGTGACGCCTCCGATGGTTGCAAATGAGAAGGCGCTGACGACGACGAAAATGAACAATGCCAAGGAGAGCCACTGGTCATTGATTAAAAGTGCACTGACGATGATAACGGACAGCAAAGATATGCAAAACAGCGCGCGGTTCCATGCTGGACTCAACATGAAACGCACGCCATTGATGACCATGATGAAGATGAATGTGATACTGAGGGCGAGCAAAAGATTCATCCGCGACGACTCCTAAAATTGCTTGATAAAGACATTATAAATTATCATAAGAAAGAATTCATCTAAGTTTACAAAAAAAGGGGATATGTTCATGCGAATTAATAAATTTTTGGCGGAGTCAGGCGTTGCTTCACGGCGTCAAGCGGATGAAATGATTGCGACCGGCAGAGTGACCATCAACGGTCAGCATGCCCAGCTCGGCAGCGTAGTCACAGACGCAGATATCGTTGCACTCGACGGCAAACCGTTGCAGCAGAAACCCGCCAAACTCTATATCGCATTGAACAAACCAGTCGGCATCACCTGCACGACGGAGCATAAAGTGCGCGGCAACATCGTCGACTTTGTCAACCATCCGCAGCGCATTTTTCCGATTGGCCGGCTCGATAAAGATTCGGAAGGCTTGATTTTGCTAACCAATGACGGCGACATCGTCAATTCGATTTTACGCGCCGAACAGCGCAAAGAAAAAGAGTACATCGTCACGGTGGATCGGGAATTAACGGAAGCATGTTTGCAAGGGCTGGCAAGCGGCGTGAAAATTCTCGGGCGAATGACGTTGCCGTGTGAAGTCGAGCAGTTGGCGCCGAACCGCTTTCGCATCATTTTGACGCAAGGGTTGAATCGCCAAATTCGCCGCATGTGTGAAGCGTGGGGCTACCACGTCAAGCGTCTGCGACGTGTGCGCATCATGAATATTGAACTGGGTGATTTGCCTGTCGGTCAGTGGCGGCCGCTCAGCAAACGCGAGCTTTCCGAGATGTTCGCGCTTTTGAAAAAAACCGATACTTTCGGTACAATAAATAAGAGTCAACAGGTAAATCAATCGAAACGTGAAAGGCGGGGACATAAGTAAGATGGAGCAACAAGACGCGAAGAAGAAATTGAATGCGCTGACAGTCGTCAGCAACAAGGAACATAAAGGATTTGGCGCGGGGGCGCTTGATTTAAGCAAACTTTCGAGCGTCATCATTGACGGTGCCGAAGCTTATATCGATATGGGTGCGATCCATGCCAAAAGCAAAATTGAAAAAGGCATCAAGTTCACGACGAACCGTGAAGATACGCCGAATGGACGCAAATGTTGGATCGTTTGGGTCGTTGTCGGACGCGATGAGCAGGACAACAAATTTTATGCCGGCGTGACCGTCTGTGAAATGGCTATCGATAGTGAAGCACGTCGTGGCTTCAAAATTCTTGCCGATCACGTCAACCGAATGGACTATGCGCTGAAAGGGCGCTTGATGCTAGACGGTTTGGACGATGTCGAAAAAGCCGCGCTTCGCAAAGTTCTGATCGACAATAGTCCGGACATGTGGGAGCATTCTTCAGACACTTTGAAAAACGGCCTGCAGTCGTAAATGTTTAGGTTATTCTTCGCTCCACCATATACGCAATTTTTCCAGCCATGACTTTTCGATGGCTTGCTCATCCGGAAGCGAAACGCTTGGCAACGGCGCTGCTTCCGGTTCGGTGACGCCCGCACAAAACTCAGCGGGTTCACTTCCTTTCAAAAAATGTTCAAGCCGTTGTCGACCGCACCCTTCACCGCCCAACTTTCCGCTTTGTTCTTCCACGTACACACTGACAACAGAATCCGGCAGATTGAACATTTTCGGCGGCACATGTGAAAGTGCGCGCTCTGTGAATGTGGCGAAAATCGGCGCGGCCATATACGTTTCGCTAGTGCTGATTTGTCTGCCTTGATCGTGCCCGATCCAGACGACGGTTACCAATTCCGGCGTATATCCGACCATCCACGCATCGGTATTGGTTGTGCCCGTCTTTCCCGCGACCGGTCGTTTCAATAGATGCGCCACACGATGCGCAGTCCCTCCCTCTGCAAACACACCTTCCAACATTTTCGTCAGCACAGCAGCCGTACCACTAGGAACGACTTGCTTTTGCAGCGGCTTATGCTTATAAATCGTCCGCCCACGGTGATCGGTGATGTGCGTGATCGCGGTCGCTTGATTCAAGTAGCCGCCGTTCGCCAACACCCCGTATGCTTGCGCCAATTCGAGCGGACTGATTGGAAATGCGCCCAAAGCCAATGACGGCAACGGTTGCATCGGCGAATCGATGCCCAGTTTGTGCGCCACATCAATCACTCGCTCGGGACCGACTTCGAGCAGCGTTTTGACCGCATAAATGTTATCCGACTGGGCAATCGCGCGCCGCATATCAATCCAATCGTGAGCGTAGTGGCCGCCAAAGTTTTTCGGTTCGTACGTCCGTTTGCCTTTGTCAAAATAAAACACTGCCGGTTCGCTACGATGCTTCGTTACCGCCGTCGCCCCATTCATGAGCGCGCTCAAATAAACGATCGGTTTGAAAGCCGATCCAGGCTGTCTTTTGCTGGACAACACACGGTTGAACTGACTTTTGCGATAATCGCGCCCGCCGATCATTGCCTTGATATACCCATTGCGCGGATCGAGCGCCACCAGTGCAATTTGCAAATCCGGATACTCAGTTAGCAGTCGACGACTGGTTTCCTCTGCTTGTCGTTGCATATCGGAGTCTAACGTGGTGTGAATCGCATGACCATGTGCCAACGTTTTTTGTCGACGAACAAAATCACTGAAATACGGAGCACTTGATGCGAGTTCGAGATTCCCACGTCGCAGGCTTAATCGCTCATTTGCTGCTCGCTCCGCTTCCTTCGGGGACAGCGCCCCAGTTTCAACCATTGCGTTCAGCACTTGCTGCTGTCGATTTTTCGCTTGTTGCTCGTCGATTAGTGGCGAATAATATTTCGGTCCTTTCGGTATCCCAGCAATCATCGCACTCTCTGCCAACGTCAAATCGCGCGCACGCTTGTCAAAAAACGTTCGTGCCGCAGCCTCTACGCCGTATGCACCATGTCCGTAGTAAATACGGTTTAAATAACTCGTCAAAATTTTCTGTTTGCTCCACTGATGTTCCAATTGGAGCGTATACATCGCCTCAAGCCCTTTGCGACGCCACGTTTTCTCGTGCGACAAAAATAAATTGCGCGCCAATTGTTGCGTGATCGTGCTCGCCCCTTGCGATTTCTGGCGCTCCGAGATGTTGACCTTCACCGCGCGCGCAATTCCGCGCCAATCGAAGCCGGGATGCTCGAAAAACCGCCGGTCTTCAATCGCCAGCGTCGCATCGATCAATGATTTCGGGACATCAGTCATTTTTAATGGTCGCGATCGCATCGAGACGTTTTGCGGCGCAAATACTTGACCACTATCATCAAGCAGCACACTTGCCTCACCTTCTTGGACTGCAGGCAACGGAATGCGCGCCGCCCACATCGTGCCACCCACCCCAACTCCTACGAAAAGTAACAAACCTAGGCAGGTCATGAGCCAATAACGTCGCACATCATCACCTCACGTTCACAATCAATCATCCATATTATGCGAACTGCCCTAAAACCTTATGCGCGACCACACTACTCGAGGCGATACATTGCTTTTTTTCTGCAATCTAATATAATCAATTTGTGATAATGGATGAGGAGGAACAAGAGATGGAATTATGGTATACAGAGAAACAGACAGAACATTTCGGCATCACCGCAAAAATTAAGCGCACGTTTGTCAATGAAAAAACAGACTTTCAAGATTTGGCGATGATCGAGACAGAGGAATTCGGGCGCATGCTCGTACTTGACGGCATGGTGATGACGACGATTAAAGATGAGTTTGTGTACCACGAAATGGTTGCGCATCCGGCTCTTTCGACCCATCCGAATCCGCGTCATGTACTGGTCGTTGGTGGCGGCGATGGCGGCGTCATCCGCGAAGTTTTGAAACATAAAAGTGTAGAAAAGGCTGTGCTCGTCGAAATCGACGGCAAAGTGATCGAATATTCGAAACAATTTTTACCGGAAATCGCTGGCAAACTTGACGACCCGCGCGTAGAAGTCATCGTTAACGACGGTTTCATGCACATTCATCAACATAAAAACGCATACGACGTGATCATGGTCGACTCTACCGAACCAGTCGGACCAGCGGCGCCATTGTTCGAAAGAGGATTCTATCAAGGGATTTTCGAAGCGTTAAAAGAAGAAGGCATTTTCGTCGCACAAACCGACAATCCGTGGTTCAAAGCGGACCTCATTCAGAAGGTGAACCGCGATGTCCGCGAAATTTTCCCGATTACACGCGTTTATGCAGCCAACATTCCAACATATCCGAGCGGTATGTGGACGTTCACGATGGGAAGCAAAAAGTACGATCCGCTCGAAGTAGCAGAGACAACGATTGCCGACTTGGAGACGAAGTACTACTCGCCGCGCTTGCACAAAGCAGCATTCGTCTTGCCACGCTTTGTCGAGCAATTGACACAGGGGTGAGATCGATGAGATTTGATGAAAAATATTCAGGCAACGTGTTTATCGCGAGCAGTGCCGAATACCAAACGGCGCAAGCGGTACTCTACGGCATGCCGATGGACTATACAGTCAGTTTCCGGCCAGGCGCTCGATTCGGTCCGACGCGCATCCGAGAAGTATCAATCGGACTTGAAGAATACAGTCCTTACTTGGATCGCTCGCTCGATGAAATCAGTTATTTTGACGCTGGCGACTTGCCGTTGCCATTCGGTAACGCAGCCCGTAGCTTGGAGATGATTGGCGAGTACGTCCGTTCGCTGTTAGCGGACAAAAAATTCCCGCTTGGCATGGGTGGTGAGCACCTTGTTTCTTGGCCGGTCATTCGCGAGATTGCCGCACGCTATCCGGATTTGGCGCTCATTCATATTGATGCGCATGCCGATTTGCGCGAGCAGTACGAGGGTGAACCGCTCTCACACTCCACGCCGATTCGCAAAGCCGCCGATTTGATTGGTGGTGTCAATGTTTATCAGTTCGGCATTCGCTCGGGCACGAAGGAAGAATTCCGCTACGCCCGCGAGAATATTAACTTGTACCCATTTGAGGTGCTCGAACCGTTGCAAAAAGTATTGCCGTCTCTCGGCAATCGTCCTGTATATGTCACCATCGACATCGATGTGCTCGATCCATCCGCGGCTCCAGGTACTGGAACCGCTGAAGCAGGTGGCATCACCTCGAAAGAGTTGCTAGCTGCGATTCATGCGATTGCGCGTTCGGAAGTAAACGTCGTTGGCGCCGATTTGGTGGAAGTGGCACCGATTTATGATCCAAGCGAACAGACACAAATTACCGCTGCCAAATGCATTCGCGAGATGCTGCTGGGATTTGTGAAATAAAGATGAAACATGCAGTGGCAATCGAACTGATCCATCACGGCCAGACAGACCGGCTGCAAGTAACCGCTCAAGGTGAATACTATGAAGTGGCGCCGCTCGGTTATTTGCGCTATATCGAGCATGACGAACAAAACGGAGAGACAGCTACGACCATTCGTTTATTGCCCGATGAACT
Organism: Caryophanales bacterium; assembly: GCA_947459205.1. Classification (GTDB taxonomy): domain Bacteria; phylum Bacillota; class Bacilli; order Paenibacillales; family CANHCR01; genus CANHCR01. The sequence goes on from CANHCR010000006.1 coordinate 61,044, forward strand.
GCGCATCCAACGGCGTGGAGCGGTAGAAAGCCAACTCACCCTTAAACCGGCAGAACGAACGGCAATCCAGTATCGGATGGGCGGACTCAATCTTCAATTGATCGCGTACACAAAAAGACTCGAATTTCATTGGACTGGATGCGAGGGGAACATCGTTTGTCACTACGAGTTATGGCAGCATGATGAACGACTTGACAGCATAAGATTAACGCTCAACGTCAGCCTCATTTGACAAGTCATTTATTTACAGTACAATGTTATTACTAAATCATTGTGTTTGGGAAAGGTGTGTTTTCATTGAGAACGTACGAATGTAGTTTTGCACCGGAAGAGGCGCGCGAAATGCCGATGGTGGAGGTCGCTTACGAAATTTTGAAGACGACGACTCCAGAAGAATCGACGTATCCGTTTCGCGATTTGATGCAAGCAGTAATCCAAGTCAAACAACTCGAATTGACTCAAGAACAGTTCGTCAAACTGTCCTCGCATCTATATACTGATTTGAACATCGATGGTCGCTTCGCCAGCACGCAAAACAGAACTTGGGGACTCAAAAGTTGGAAGACAATCACCACCGACAATTACTTAGATATCGATGACTCCGTCGATGAAGAAGAAGATGTTGAAATCACGGAATTGGGAGAAGATCTTGGCATCCCGAAACTGGCCAGCAAAGATTATGAAGAGCCGAGATTCGGCGGTGGCGACGATGGTTTTGGTCAGGAAGAAGACATAGATAATAAGACGGCGGACGACGAACTTGACCCGATTCCGACATTGGCGGGCGAAGAAGCACTGTCAATCGAAGACTTGAAAATCAAAGAAGATGAGCCGTCAGATGACGATTCGGATGATGACGAATAATCGCCTGCAATTCTTGACACTGACTATCAATAAATAGTAAACTATCTTTTGGGCTGAATGAATGTTTTTCCATGTTAAAAACAAGAGTGCCCCCGTATTTTTCGGGTGCACTTTTTTTATTTTTTATTTAACTTGGTCATCTAGAGCATGAGCAAAATGAACAAAGGAGGTTGGTCAGGTGACGAAATATATTTTTGTGACCGGCGGAGTTGTTTCTTCACTAGGTAAAGGCATTACTGCCGCATCGTTGGGCAGACTGCTGAAAAACCGCGGTCTCAAAGTGACCATTCAAAAGTTTGATCCATACATCAACGTCGACCCGGGAACGATGAGCCCATACCAGCATGGTGAGGTGTTCGTAACGGACGACGGCGCTGAAACTGACCTTGACCTCGGGCATTACGAGCGGTTTATCGACATTAATTTGACGAAAAACAGCAATGTGACAACGGGCAAAATCTACTCATCTGTGATTAGCAAAGAGCGTCGAGGCGAATATCTCGGCGGCACGGTGCAAGTCATCCCGCACATCACGAACGAGATCAAAGAACGTGTGTTGCGAGCAGGCAGAGAGTCAAATTCTGATGTCGTCATTACGGAAATCGGCGGTACAGTCGGTGACATCGAAAGTTTGCCGTTTCTTGAAGCGATTCGCCAAATTCGCAGCGATATCGGCCGCGATCATGTGATGTACATTCACGTTACGCTGATTCCGTTCCTCAAAGCGGCGGGTGAAGAAAAGACAAAGCCGACGCAACATAGCGTCAAAGAATTGCGTAGCATCGGCATTCAGCCGCAGATGATTGTCTGCCGTACGGAGCGCACACTTTCCGATGAATTTAAACGCAAAATCGCGCAATTTTGTGACGTCGACAAAGACGCCGTCATTGAAGCGCGTGACGTAGACACACTCTACGAAGTGCCGCTACGCATGCGTGCTCAAGGACTCGATGCGTTTGTCGTCAAATATTTAGGTTTGCAAGTGGGCGAACCAGATATGAGCGAATGGGAGGCGCTGATTGAGCGCGTCCAATCACCGAAACCAAAAACAGAAATCGCGATTGTCGGTAAATACGTGGCACTGCGCGATGCATATATAAGCATTATGGAAGCACTAAAACATGCCGGTTATGAGAACAATACTGATGTGCAAATTCGCTGGGTGAACGCCGAACTAGTAACCGAAGCTAATGTGGAGGAAACTTTACAAGGCGCACATGGCATTCTTGTGCCTGGTGGATTTGGAGACCGCGGCGTCGAGGGCAAAGTTACGGCGATTCGTTATGCTCGTGAGAAGCGGGTTCCGTTTTTCGGGATTTGTCTCGGGATGCAAGTTGCGGTTGTTGAATTTGCACGCAACGTCATTGGTTTATCCGGTGCCAACAGTTCGGAAATCGACCCCGACACGAAACACCCGGTCATCGACATTTTGCCTGAGCAAAAAGAGATTGAAGATCTTGGTGGCACGATGCGTCTTGGCCTTTATCCGTGCAAACTGACAGCAGATTCATTGGCTGCAGTTGCATATGGAGAAGAGTTGGTATATGAGCGTCACCGTCATCGTTATGAATTCAATAACGAATTCCGCGAGTCGTTTGAACATGCTGGATTCAAATTTTCAGGCACTTCGCCAGACGGCAGACTCGTCGAAATCATTGAAATTCCCGATCATCCGTGGTTTTTGGCGGTGCAGTTCCATCCGGAATTCAAATCCCGCCCGAATCGTGCGCAATCACTGTTTCGCGACTTCGTCAAAGCAAGCGCGCAAGGGTAATCGACACCATGAATCGGCATGTACTCATCGTAGACGACCAGGCGGGCATTCGACTATTGTTGCAAGAAGTTTTGGAAGCGGAAGGGTTTACAGTCACCTTGGCTGCTGATGGCCTGCGTGCCGCTGCACTGCTCGAAGAGATTCGACCTGATCTTATCTTGCTTGACATGAAAATGCCGGGCATGAATGGTCTTGAGCTCATGCGCTTGATTCATGATCGCGGGTTGCAGTTGAACGTGATGATGATGACCGCTTATGCAGAACTGGAAATGATGGAACAGGCTCGACAACTCGGGGCGCTCGGTCATTTCGGCAAGCCGTTTGACATTCAAGATGTAGCACACAAAGTAAAACAACTGCTTCAAGGTGTAAACGAAAATCAGTTGTGATATAATAAAACGAAAATGATTATTTTGAGAGGGGAAACATCATGCCATTAGTATCAATGAATGAATTTTTACCGAAAGCGAAAGCCAACAAATTTGCCGTTGGTCAATTCAATATGAACAACCTTGAGTTCGCGCAAGCGATCGTCGAAGCTGCGATGATTGAAAAATCGCCGTTCATCTTCGGTGTCAGTGAGGGCGCACTAAAGTATATGGGGATTGAGTTCACAGTAGCGCTTGCCGAAGCGGCTGCGAAGAAATCTGGTTTGCCGATTGCATTGCACCTTGACCATGGAAGCAGCTTTGAAGTTGCGATGAAATGTATCCGCGCTGGATTTTCATCCGTTATGTTTGACGGTTCGCACTATTCGTTCGAAGAAAACATCCGTTTGACGAAAGAAGTCGTCAAAGCGGCGCACGCGATGGGCGTCAGCGTTGAGGGCGAGCTTGGTACAATCGGTGGTGTCGAGGATGACATCAGTGTTGATGAAGAGGATGCAAACCTTGCAAATCCAGAAGAAGCGATTCGTTTTTGGGAAGAGACTGGCGTAGATTGCGTTGCGATTGCGGTCGGTACTGCGCACGGCATGTATGCTGGTGAACCAAACATCCGCTTTGACATCATCGAGCAAGTTGCACGCGCAATTCCAGTGCCAATCGTTTTGCACGGCGGTAGCGGTGTTCCGGACGAAATGATCCGCAAATCTATCGAAGTCGGTGTAGGTAAGATCAACGTTAACACTGAGAACCAAGTTGCATGTACTGAATCGATTCGCGAAGTACTTGGCAAAGATGCAAAAGTATACGATCCTCGCAAATATTTGACACCTGCGCGCAATGCCATGGTCAAAGTCGTACAATCCAAAATTCAATTGTTCGGCAGCAGCAATCAAGCCTGAGACTAACACACGGGAAATCCTTGAAGGCTTCAGGGATTTCCCTTTTTTTATGAAAGCTTGGCTAGTAAATTATGAGTGGGAGGACGAAACGCATGGAGAAGTTGATGATCGAAGGCGGACGTGCTTTGCGTGGCACGGTACAAATTAGCGGCGCAAAAAATAGTGCGCTTGCTTTAATACCGGCTGCCATTCTCGCTGAAGACACGGTCATTCTCGATAATCTTCCCATCATTAGCGATATTGCAAATTACATCGATATATTAGCCGAGTTAGGCGTTTCTGTTAACCAGCGCGCTGATTCGTTCGCTATTCAGCCGCAAGCGATTCGCAATACCGCTTTGCTCGGTGATAATGTCGGCAAACTGCGTGCATCGTACTATTTGCTTGGTTCCTTGTTGGGCCGTTTTGGTGAAGCGAAACTTGGACTGCCGGGCGGTTGCAATTTTGAACCGCGCCCAATTGACCAGCATATTAAAGGGTTCGAGGCGCTTGGTGCGGAAGTACATATGGAGCCAGATTATGTACATGTGAAGGCGCGCGAGCTTGTTGGCTCAAAAATCTATTTGGATGTCGTCAGTGTCGGTGCGACCATCAACATCATGTTGGCCGCATGTCGCGCCAAAGGGACGACGATCATCGAAAATGCTGCGCGCGAACCGGAGATTGTTGACGTTGCTACGTTGCTCAACGCCATGGGCGCACAAATCAAAGGTGCGGGCACCGAAGTGATTCGTATCAGTGGCGTACAATACCTAGGTGGTTGTAGACACTCGATTATTCCTGACCGGATTCAAGCGGGCACCTACATGATTGCGGCTGCGGCGACCAAAGGTGACGTGCTGATCGACAATGTCATTCCTAAGCACATGGAAGCATTGACCGCCAAACTGTTGGAAATGGGCGTGCATGTGCACGAGATGGATGAGTCGATTCGCGTCGTCGGACAGCCAGTCATTCATGGTATCGATGTCAAAGCGCTTGTCTATCCTGGCTTTGCGACCGACTTGCAATCGCCGATGACCACGCTTCTGACACAGGCGCGAGGCGTCAGCATGCTGATTGATAATGTATACAATAACCGTTTTCAACATATACCTGAATTGGTGAAAATGGGTGCCAATATCCGCATCGAAGGGCGCAAAGCGATGATTGAAGAGTCGCAGTTGCGCGGTGCTAAAGTGACGGCTGCTGATTTGCGAGCGGGAGCGGCCTTGTTTATCGCTGGTCTATGCACACCTGTAGGTGATATTACGGAAGTGTACAACCTCGAATATATTGACCGCGGTTATGACCATTTAATCGATAATTTGACAGCGCTCGGTGCAAACGTTTGGCGCGAGCCAGTTGAAAATTTGCAAAAGAAGGCTTGATCTGATGGAACAAGAAATTCACTTGGCCGAACTAGAGTCGAAATCACTCAGAGAACTTTATGTTCTGGCGAAAAAATTCAATTTGAGCGACTACAACCAAATGAAGAAGCAGGAACTGATTTTTGCGATTCTTAAGGCGCAAGCCGAGTTGAGCGGTTTTATGTTTCTTGGCGGTACACTCGACATTTTGGCGGACGGTTACGGCTTTTTGCGCCCGCTCAAATATACACCGAGCAACGAGGATATTTATATATCCGCCTCGCAGATCCGCAAGTTTGATTTGCGTTCCGGCGACTTCGTCTCCGGCAAATGCCGCGCGCCGAAAGAAAATGAAAAATATTTTGGTCTGCTCTACGTCGAAGCAGTCAACGGCATGAAGCCCGACATGGCTGCCGAACGTCTCCATTTCGCCGCACTTACTCCACTCTATCCGCAACGCAAACTCGCATTAGAAAACGACCCTTCACGCATTTCCGCACGGCTCATCGATTTGGTAAGCCCGATTGGCTTCGGTCAGCGCGGTCTCATTGTCGCTCCGCCTAAGGCTGGCAAAACCTTGCTGCTCAAAGAAGTGGCCAATAGCATTGCGACCAACTATCCAGAAGTCGCGCTGTTCGTGCTATTGATTGATGAACGTCCCGAAGAAGTCACCGATATGCAGCGTTCGGTGAAAGCGGAAGTGGTCGCCTCGACATTCGATGAATTGCCGGAGAACCACATCAAAGTTGCGGAAATGGTGCTCGAACGAGCGCAACGCCTGGTCGAACACAAACGCGATGTCGTCATTTTAATGGATAGCATCACCCGTTTGGCACGCGCCTACAACCTCGTTATCCCTCCATCTGGAAGAACCCTTTCCGGCGGAATTGACCCCGCGGCGTTTCATCGTCCGAAACGATTTTTCGGAGCGGCACGCAACGTCGAAGAAGGTGGTAGTTTGACGATCATCGCGACCGCACTCGTTGACACCGGATCGCGTATGGACGACGTCATTTACGAAGAATTTAAAGGGACAGGCAATCTGGAACTACACCTCGACCGCAAACTGTCTGAAAAACGCATCTTCCCTGCTGTAGACATTCGTCGTTCCGGCACGCGCCGTGAAGAAATGCTCACATCCAAGGATGAGCTTGAGAAGTTGTGGGCAATCCGCAAAACGTTCCATGACTCGCCAGAATTTATCGAAAGTTTCATCAAAAAAATGGCGGAAACGAAATCGAATCGCGAGTTTTTGTTGGGCGCTGAACCGATTGCGTCGACAGTTGCCAGTCGAAAGCCGCGCGCACGCAAAACAACGGATACTTCAAACTGAGTTTTAGGGTGTTGGACATGAATTTGGTATATGCTAATGCAAACGGAACTGTATACGATCACCCGCAATTCGGCGCGCTCGCGCGGAACGGCGATGTCATCACGGACATTCTGGAGGACGAGTTGATTCCCCTGCCTGCAGGGGCGACGCTCGTCAGCCTACCGCACACGCGCCCTGTGGCGCTTGACTTTGCGAACGACGAATGGAGCGCAATGCCGGGCGATGTCAGCGCTGTCGGCGCACTGTTGCCACAAGGGTACACGCGGCTGTTGTTGCCGGCCTATGTAAAAACGAATCATACTGAGCGTCTGCCACTTTTCGGCTATACAGCGGTCGTGTGGAAAGACGGTGGCTTTTACGTCGCCGCCCAACAGACCGACGAAACGGACCGCTGGAACCCGGATAACTGTGACCGCCGTGAATTGGCCGTGCAGGTGGGCGACCTTTTGGCGCGCTATCCAGATAACCGTGTATACAAGCACCTTTCCAAATGTGCGCTCGAATATGAATGCTTAACCGCGTCCAACACATTTTTACAACGTTGGGAAGGCGCCGTACCTGTCTCGTTCACATGCAACGCCGGCTGCTATGGTTGTATTTCCGAACAACCGGACGATAGTGGCTTCGTCGCTCCGCAAACGCGGATGAACTTCAAACCGACAGTCGAAGAATTGACACAAATTATGCTCGAACATTTGCGCCACCCCGACAGCATCATCAGTTTCGGGCAAGGATGCGAAGGCGAACCTTCCACACAGGCGCAACTGATTATCGAGTCGATTCGCGCCGTTCGCGCTCAAACTGACATAGGCTACATCAACATCAACACGAATGGTGGCCTGAGTGACCACTTGCGAGCAATCGTCGATGCTGGCCTCAATCTGATGCGCGTCAGCACCATTAGCGCGGTCGAAGCGCACTACAATGCATATTACAAACCGCGCGGTTACACACTAAAAAATGTAGAAAAATCATTGACTTATGCATCGCAAAAGGGTGTGTTTACGTCCATCAACTATCTGATTTTCCCAGGCGTGACCGACCGCGAGGAAGAACTCGAGGCGATGATCGAATTTGCCCGCCGTAGCGGCTTGCGCCGCATTCAGTTGCGCAACCTGAACATCGACCCCGAAGGCTACTACGAATTGTTGCCGAAACCGCAAGGCGACATCTTCGGCATGAAGCAAGCGATTGAGATTTTGCGCGCCGAACTGCCAGATGTGCAGATCGGTTCGTTCTCCGTCGTGCCTGACCCAGAATCGCCAACAAAACATTTGCAATCATGAATTTGATTGTGGTATACTCACTTAGCATGAAATTTACTCTGCTTTTTCAGGAAGCAGGGCGGAAGGAGTTGAACGTTGTGAAAGCAGGAATTCATCCTAACTATCAATTGACAACGATTACTTGTGCTTGTGGAAATGTGATTGAAACGGGTTCGATTAAGCAAAACATCCGTGTGGAGATTTGCTCAGCTTGTCATCCATTTTTCACCGGTAAACAGAAGTTTATTGATGCAGGTGGCCGTGTTGACCGTTTCAAAAAGAAATACAACATTCAGTAATCTTTTGAACGTGTATAAAAATACCTCCGAGTCTCAACTTGATGGCAGGAGGTTTTTTTATCGCTTGATTCGCCGAAAAGTCCCAATGCAAATTTGTTTACACGCTTACCGTGCTAGATGGGGAGGTAGCGGTGCCCTGTAACTCGCAACCCGCTGTAGCGAGATTGAATTCCTGTTAGCGGCTTTGTCGATGTGAGGTCTGCCTGCTGCACGTAGTGTTGAGGAGCGGGTCCTTCGCAAAGGATGCATATGAACCCGGTCAGGTCCGGAAGGAAGCAGCCGTAAGTATGATGTTCCTTGTGCCGAAGACCAGCCTGCTCTGAGCTGTCGACAGCGGTTCCGCTCGGATCGCACTGAACAATAACAGGTGCACGGTACTTTTATACAATAATAAAAACGCTCAAATTCTCTTTTATATAAAAGTAGAATTCGGGCGTTTTTGTCATTTTTTCGACATATTTTCGACAAAATTAGAAGTTGCAAGAAATTCCAATTGCGTTTATTATGTTATTAGAAGTTGTAAATATATATATACAAGAAACTAAATCTAGGAAATAAAGGAGTGTTACGTATGTCTCTTCCATTGCCGATTCAGCCGAGCATTTTCGGGGAATCAGCACATCTAGAGCACTCATCGCCAATGGAAGACGAACGCAGTGCCCGCACGGTTTTGGGGACGTTCGCCAGCACATTCATGAATGAGGTCGGCATCGGCATCATTTTACTGAACAAACACGGTGTGCTTGTTCAAATCAGCATCCTGGCACTGGAGATGTTCGGATTACAACGTGATACGGCGGTAGGACGACATTTCAACGCAGTATTCGCAGAAGTTCCAACTGAACGACGAAAATTTTTTGATGAGGTGTTGCAAGGCAAAGAACTGAAAAACCAAATGCACTCGTTGACCTTAGACAGTCGGCGCTACGATTTACTGGTAGATGCCGGTCAATTGTATTCGAGTTTCGGAACGATGGTCGGTGCTTATGTGGTTTTCAAAGATATTACTTTGCTGCGTTCTCTGGAGGATCAGGTACGGCATAACGATCGCCTCAAGATGATTGGGCAGATTGCCGCTGGTGCCGCTCATGAGATTCGTAACCCGCTGACATCGATTAAAGGATTTTTGCAATTGCTCAAGCAGTCGTGCCAAACGAAAAAAATGGACAAGGAGTCGCAATACACGGAAGTGATGCTCGATGAAATCGAACGCATTAACCGCTTGGTCGGCGAATTTCTGATGTTAAGCAAACCTGGTGATCGTGTGCATGAGCATGTTCGCTGTTCCTCCGTTTTGCGTGAAATCAAGCCAATTATCGAGAGCGAGGCGCACTTGCACGATATCATCGTCAATTACCATCTAGAGGGTAATGAGGTTGAGGTGCTTGCAGATCGCGAACAGTTGAAGCAAGTCATTTTGAATTTGTGCAAAAATGGCATCGAGTCGATGGTAGATCGAGCGGGGCATTTGACGATTCGCGAACGAATCAATTACCACGAGCATAACGTTGCTTTGGAAATCCATGACCAGGGGTGCGGCATCCCGCCGTTCATGGTGGACAAGGTATTTGACCCTTTTTTTACAACCAAGGAGAGTGGAACCGGTTTAGGTTTGCCAATCTGCAAGCGAATCATCAACGATATGGGAGGCAACATTCGCATCTCCTCTCGCGGGTTCGGCACTACAGTCACCGTTATCCTGCCGTTACATAAGACAAATTGATAAAATCTAGCGCAACAGCTTCCTCAAGGAGGCTGTTTTTACATGAAAAGTGATGTATAATATATTGTGACGATTCAAAATGCCGTGGAGGTTAACTATGGCTCAAACTGCGCTCTACCGCAAATGGAGACCGCAAAATTTTGCGACGATTGTCGGCCAAAAAGCGATTGTGACGACACTCAAAAACGCTGTGCGTGAAGATCGCACCACGCACGCGTATTTGTTCAGTGGTCCGCGTGGCACCGGCAAGACGAGTACCGCCCGGATTTTTGCGAAGGGGGTCAACTGTACAGACCTGCAAGACGGCGAACCGTGCAATCGTTGCCGTGCTTGCCAGAACATTACACAAGGCACAGAACTCGATGTAATCGAAATTGATGCCGCCTCACAGACCGGCGTCGATAACATTCGCGACTTGACCGAGCAGTTATATTTTGTGCCGCTTGAAGTGCGCAAGAAAGTGGTCATCATCGATGAGGTGCACATGTTGTCCGCTTCTTCATTTAACGCGCTGCTCAAAACGCTCGAGGAGCCGCCAGATCACGTCATCTTCATCTTAGCAACGACGGAGATGCACAAAATTTTGCCGACGATTATTTCTCGTTGTCAGCGTTTCGAGTTCAAGCGGATTAGTATTGGCGAACAGATCGACCATCTGCGATACGTTTGTGAGCAAGAACAGATTGGCATTACTGAAGATGCGCTTCATTATTTGGCGCGCTTGTCGGACGGCGGGATGCGTGATGCACTCAGTTTGCTCGATCAGACGATCGCTTTTGCTGGACGCAACATTACCGTCGATGACTTGATTTCGGTTACTGGTGGATTGCAGTTTGATCAATACGGCTTGTTTTTCGATGCGGTCGTTGCGCGTGACGTCAGTCGCATGTTGGAATTGGTCGGCATTTGGCTAGAGCAAGGAAAAAACGCTGGTCAAACGCTCCACAACTTGATTGAATTTTGGCGCGACATGCTCGTGTACAAACTATTGCCGAAGTCGAATCGCACACAAGGAATGTTTGCTGCAGAATCCTGGCAAGCGAAAATCAATGAATTTGCGGTCGAGCGAATCTATCAGTCACTGCATGTGTTGAGCGAGTTCATTTCCGAAATGAAGTTTGCTGCACATCCACAATCCGTGCTCGAACTGGCACTAATCAAAATGTGCGCTGCCAATGAAGCGCCGTCCGCAAGTGCTGCAGCCTCCTCTGATGAAGTGAAGCTATTACAGCAAAAAGTCCACCAGTTGGAGATTCAGGTGCAGCAACTGGGCAAAGAACTGAAAAATGCTCAGTCGCAAGCGCCGACAAGCAAACCATTTCTACGCTCCGAACCGCCAGTACAGACGACTGTAGCGCCATTGATGTCCGTAGACGGACGTCGTCAGCAATTTGTCGAAGCAGAACATAGTCAAATGACAAAGAAATACCGCTTGGATTGGCCGCGCGTGATGAACGCAGTCAAAGAGGCGAGTGTTCCTTTGCATGCTTGGCTCAAAGAAGGCAAACCGATCTCCTTTTTAGAAGACGCGGTACTAGTAGTTTTCAACACGCCCATTCATTGCGAGACGACCAATAAGCCACATAACAAGGCTTTGCTCGAAGAAAAGTTAATCGAAATCTATGGTCATCCGCTCAAAGTGACAGCGATTCAGCAGAGTGAGTGGAATAAGTTTGCGATGAGCGACCAGACGGATGTGGCCGAACCGCTGCAAATGGTTGCGGAAGCGATTGATGAAAAAGACAAGCAGCCGACGTGGGTGCGCGAAGCGCTCAATATGTTCGGCGAGACGCTTGTTGAAATAAAACATGATGACAAAGGAGACCTGTCAAATGAACAACATTAATCAAATGATGAAACAAGCGAAAAAAATGCAAGAACAAATGGAGAAAATTCAACAGGAACTTGGCACCAAAACGATTGAGGGCAGTGCCCAAGGAATAGTAACCGTGGTGGCGAACGGGCACAAGCAAATTTTGAGCATCCAAATCAAGCCAGAAGCAGTCGATCCGGATGATGTTGAAATGTTACAAGACCTCGTGTTGACAGCGGTTAATGACGCGCTGAAAAAAGCGGAAGAACTTTCGAACAAAGAGATGTCGCGCATGACCGGCGGTATGAAACTTCCGGGGCTGTTTTAATGTTTTATCCCAAACCGATCGCGAAATTGATTGATAGTTTTTCGATGCTTCCTGGTATCGGCAAGCGCACGGCAGCGCGCATGGCGTTTCATGTGCTGCGTATGAAGGACGAAGATGTACGTGCGTTCTCGGAAGCGCTGATCGAGTGCAAGACGAATTTGCAGACGTGCTCCGTCTGCTGTAATTTTACTGATACGAATCCATGCTTGATCTGTTCGGATCAGTCGCGCGACCCGTCGATGATTTGCGTCATTCAAGAACCGAAAGACTTGATAGCGATGGAACGCACCAAAGAATATCGTGGCATGTACCATGTGTTGCATGGGGCAATTTCGCCGATGGACGGTGTCGGTCCAGAACAGGTGCGAATTAAAGAATTGCTACCACGTTTGAGCGATGAGCGTGTCAAAGAGTTGATTCTTGCCACGAACACGAACCTCGAAGGTGAAGCGACGGCTATGTACATTGCGCGTCTTGTGAAACCGTTCGGCATACGAGTGACGCGGATTGCTCACGGCGTTCCCGTCGGCGGTGAACTCGAACAAGCAGACGAAGTCACTTTGTCGCGCGCATTAGAAGGAAGAAACGATATTTAGTGAATCGAGAATGAAAGCGCATAATCGCAACCTTCGTTTCATAAAGTGAATTAGACTTTATGGAAGCGGAGGTTTTTTTGTGAGTAAAATGATGCGAGGATTGCAGGCTATGGTTAAACGCTTTATCCACTGTTGGCAACAACGAATTGCAAAACGGGACGAGCGTCGCGCCCAGCAGCAAAGTCGTGCCGAACTATTGCGTGAAATTGCGATTGCTCACGCGGAATGGGAAAGCGCGCGTAGCAAGCTCGATTATGTCGATTCGAAAGAACAAATCGATTACGCAGTGTACTGTTTTGAAGCGGCACAAAAACGATTCGAAATGCTGCTAAGGATGGCGAAACGTCAAAGAATGAAAGGTTCTTGGTATTATCGCTGAAAACACCTTGCATTATACATGCCGGATATGTTATATTATTTTTCGCCGCTACTGAGCGGTGAAAAAATACCATGAAATTCCCTTGCAAACGGGAAACGGAATGTGGTATATTGTTTTAGTCGCCTTCGGAAGCGGGAGGCGGAACGCACCTTGAAAACTGATCAACGAATGAGGAAAGAAAGCAACAAAACGTTAGCAG
>CANHCR010000007.1 GCA_947459205.1 Caryophanales bacterium
CTGAACAACAAGTACTGGAAAGAATGCGGATTGCAAAGTCTGTTGGAACGATACAAACACATGCGTTATATTTCATGAACCGCCGTATACCGAACGGTACGTACGGTGGTGTGAGAGGTCGGGGGCTAACCGTCCCCTCCTACTCGATTATTATAGTGTGGAATAGTAATAAACACTATTCGATGAACGCCTCGCGCACGCGATTCCAAAAGGTGAAGGGCAAGTAGCGGACGAAGCGGATTTTTTCTTCAGCAACAGCACAGCGCAACTTGTATATTTCGTGATGAGTGCTCGATAATTGATCGACGGTAAACAGTAAATTTTGCTGAGCACGGGGAAAAATTTCGCAATGATGATGTTCGGGTAACAAAATCGACGAACCGAGCGAACGAAAGACGCGATTGTTGATGGAGGCGATTTCGGCGATTTGAATGCCTTCGAACGATGGGTGAATGATCGCACCGCCCAAACTTTTATTATATGCCGTGCTCCCGGAAGGCGAAGAGATGCAAATGCCGTCGCCGCGGAATTGTACGAACAGTTCGTCATTCAACTTAATTTCGGCGACCATCGTATGGTCGATGCCTTTCAACGTGCACTCATTTAACGCCAACCACTTTTTGCTGCCGCTCGACGTTTCCAATTCGATGGAAACGAGCGGATAACTGACTACTTTCTCCTCCAAGTCCTCGGTCAGCATCAGGTGTACGAGGTGCTCCATCTGTTCGGGATGCCAATCGGCATAAAAACCGAGATGACCCGTATGGATGCCGAGAAATCCAGTCGAATCAAGGCGATCAGTATACTGATGAAATGCTTGCAGTAGCGTGCCATCACCGCCAATCGTCAGCACTAGTTCCGGTTGTTCTGCGTTCACTCTGAAACCGTGCGGTTTGACGAGCGCGTGGAAACGCTCAGCCAAGCGCTTTGATTTGTCATCGTCGCGTGTAATGATTACGTAGTCCATTCCTGATCACTCCGCATCAAAATAAAAATGCCGTCAGTATTGATAACCTTATTGTTTATCACCTGACGGCATTTTGCAAGTTGAATCTAAATTTTCGATTAGTTAACGGTTACGACCGGCAATTCGAACGATGTTGCAAAGTTCGGGTTGACCGGACGGACGCGTACCGTGAAGTGCGGACCGTGCTTCAAATGCGCAGGCACTTGTGCAGTGAATTTGTAGGTGTGGTAGGCGACGCGCTCTGGATCTTGCATCGTCACGATGACCGGATTCCAACCGCCGTCTTTTTCTTCGTAATAGATGATTTCGACGACCGTATCTTGCAACCAAATCGGTCCGTAGTTGAGCGTCGCAGTCACGCGTTTGGTCGGCACTGGCGTCGGGCTCGACATGCGATCATCGACAGAAATGATGTGTACATGGTGCCAATTTTCCGAGATGAAACGCTTGTAATCCGCAATTTTGTTCGACAAATCGTAGTTGCTTTCTTTGAAACGATTGCCGCGTTGAATCGTCGGAATGTATAGGTCGCGCGTATAGTCTTGCACCATGCGTTGCGTACTATACAATGGCGCCAACGTTTTGATTGACGATTTGACATGCTTCATCCAGTTTTCTTGTTGATCATAGTAGAGCGGAACGATGATGCTCTCCAATTTTTCGTACATGTTAATGCTGTTTTGCAAACTTTGCGTTTCCACATCGAGTTCAAGGTCAACGGTGTCGATTGCCCAACCGTTTTCACCGTTGTAGCCTTCTTCCCACCAACCGTCAAGGATACTGAAGTTGCAAACGCCGTTCATCGCTGCTTTTTGACCGCTCGTACCGCTTGCTTCATATGGGCGGAGCGGGTTGTTCAACCAAATGTCGACACCTTGGACAAGATGACGCGCCATGTTCATGTCGTAGTTTTCAAGCAACACGACCTTGCCGCGGAATTCATCCAGTTGCGAAATACGATAAATTTCTTTGATCAACTCTTGACCTGGCTTATCGGCAGGGTGAGCCTTGCCACCAAATACGAACTGTACCGGTTTTGTCGGGTGGTTGACGATTTTGCTTAGTCGCTCCAAATCGCGGAACAAGAGCGTTGCACGCTTATATGTTGCAAAGCGGCGCGCAAAACCAATCGTCAATGCTTTCGGATTCAAATAGGTATCCGCTTCTTCGATTTTCGCTAGATCGAAACCGTTGCGACGGCGATGCTCTTTGATGTTGTTACGAGCAAATGCAATCATTTCAACTTTCAATTGCTCATGCACAGTGCGGTACTCTTCGTCCGGCATTTTGTCAATAGCCGCCCACATTTTTCCGTCTTCGTGCTTTTTCGTCCAGTTTTTCGGCAAATATTTGCCGTACAACTCGATCAACGATGGTGCAAGCCATGTCTCCAAGTGAACACCGTTCGTGATGTGACCAATCGGCACTTCGTCTGTCGGAATGCTGCCGTGGAAATGGCGGAACATCTCGCGCGAGACGTGACCATGCAATTTACTCACACCGTTGCGCAATCCAGAAAGGTTCAGCGCCAAGTGCGTCATGTTGAATGTGTAATTTTCGCGGTTGATACCGAGATTGATGAACGAATCGCGACCGTTCAATTCATGATATACATTGTGGAAATAGTGATCAATCAATTCAACGTTGAACGCATCGTGACCAGCAGGAACTGGCGTGTGCGTTGTGAAAATCGTACTTGCTTTTATTGCTTCAACAGCTGCAGCGTAAGATACACCAGAGCGCACCAACTCAAGCAAACGCTCGACGTTAATGAACGCAGCATGGCCTTCGTTGATGTGGAATGCATTCGGGTGAATTTCCAAGGCGCGCAACGCTTTGATGCCGCCCATACCGAGCAACACTTCTTGGGCGATCCGCGTTTCGTGGTTGCCACCGTACAATTGCGCCGTCAGCGCACGATCCCAGTCGGAGTTGCGCTCGATGTCCGCATCCATCAAGAATACGGAAATACGACCTACTTTCACTTCCCAAATCTTGAGATACACACTGCGACCTGGTAAGTCAACGCCGATAAAAATCTCATGTCCATAACGGTCAAGCGCAGGTTTCACCGGAATTTTGCTGAACTCATAATTCAGCTGCTCCGCATGTTGCTGTCCGACACCGTCGAACTTCTGGTTGAAGTAACCTTTTTTGTAAAGCAAACCGATACCGATAAACGGCAAACCCAAATCGCTCGCTGATTTACAGTGGTCACCAGCAAGAATGCCGAGACCGCCAGAGTAAATCGGCAATGACTCGTGATAACCGAACTCCGCCGAGAAGTAAGCAATTCTGTGTTGCTCGTTGTTCGGATAGTTTTGCTTGAACCAAGTCGAATCATTCATGTATGATTCCCAAGCTTTGATGACCGAATTGTATATTTTAGCGAACGCTTTATCTTTTTCTAACGCGCTCCATCGTTCTGCGTCCACTTCCTGCAACAAACGCACAGGGTTGTGGTACACTTCATTCCATTTTTGCGGATCCACCATTTTGAATAGTTGAATCGCATCATTGTTCCAGCTGAACCACATGTTGTAACTGAGGTCAGCCAACTTCGCGAATTTCTCCGGAAGCACGATTGCATTGTTGTTCCCCACTTCAAACACCCACCTTAACTAAGTTGAAAATTATTGCAGTTGACTGCTTCATGTCGGGTTGAATACCGGCCACAAGCAAAGCGCAATCAACGAAGCGATGATTCCGTGAAATACTCGAGATACGGCAAAAGGCAGATAACGTACAGCGCTATCTTGAAGTAGACTCATAATCTGTGCATGCACTGATAGTCCTGCCCATGATAAGATGAAGCCGGTCGCTGCAACTTGGAGCGCAGTTGGTGCTCCATGAGCTTCGGCGGCCGTACGGATGCCGAGTGTGACCTCGAAAAGCCCATTTGTCAAAGCCAATGCGAGCGATACGGAATCGTTCGAAATGACCGACAAAAGCAAATAAACAATACTATAAAAATAATTCATTATTTGTACCGATGTCAATAGCGAGATGTATACACAAAAAAACACGACGAGTCCGCCAATCATGAAAACAAGCATCAATGATTGCTCGAACGCTTCATATAGCACTTGCCAAATGCCGCGTTTTTCAAATATTTTATGGCTTCGCCAAGCCTCTCGCAAGCGTTCATAAAGTTTTTTTGTTACGGCCATTCGCGTGTTTTTATTGATGAAACGAGCTTGTAAAAAAGCAAGAATGATCGACGCGCCGTAATGTGCAATGAGTAAAATGATGGCGATTTCTTGATTGTGAAATAAGCCGACAGCGACAGCACCGATGATGAAAATCGGATCGGCTGTCGTGGCTGTTCCGACTAGACGTTCTGCTTCAGAACGCGTTAGTTCGGCGGAACGGTATAGTTGTGCCGTCAGTTTGGCGGCAACCGGATAGCCAGCGAGAAAGCCGAGAACCATCACGAAACCTGCTGAACCAGGCAGGCGAAACAATGGGCGCATCACGGGTTCGAGTAAGGCGCCAAGCAAACGAACGACGCCTAGACCGAGTAACAGTTCGCTGAGAATAAAAAAAGGGAACAGCGCGGGCAGTAAAATGTCGCGCCAAATGAGCAATCCTCGGACAGCAGCTTGATGCGACTGCTCCGGAAAAATCACCCAGGCAATAATGAGCGGCATGATGCCGATGAAATAAATGAGCGCCAAGGCACGTCCTCCGAAAAAATGTAAATCTCACCTAAATATATGTGCTATAATTGAAATTATTTGTCATCGTTTGGAGGTATGAAAATGCTTGAACCGTTATATCAAAAAACAATCGTATGCGATCAGTGCAAAGCGCAGTTTATAACTAGCAAAGTTCGTTCCAGTACGGTGCGCGTCGCTCGGACTGACAGCGACTTTTGTGCACATTACAAAGACATTAATCCGAATTTTTACGAAGTGCGAGTTTGTCCGAAATGCGGCAACGCGACTACAGAGAAATTCAGCGTGCCATTTAACAATGTTTCTCGCACGATATTTCTTGATAAAATCGGCAATCAATGGAGGACCAAAGATTTTGGCGGAGAGCGAACGAAAGAAGAAGCCTTGCAGGCATATAAGTTGGCGCTCATCAATGCGCAAATCAGAGGTGAACGTGACGTCATCATTGCGCAGTTGTGCCATCATATCGGTTGGCTCTATCGTTACGATGAAAGGTTTGAAGAGGAAAAGCGATTTCTCGGTCTAGCACTCAAAAGTTATATGCAAGCGTATGTCAATGAAAAGTCGGATATTCATCTGGCAAAATTAATGTATGTCATCGGCGATCTGCATGCGCGCACAGGTGATTCGGGCGAGGCGATTCGCTGGTTCGGTAAAGTGATCAATGACAAAACGGCTGTCGATCCTGCTTTGGTGCAAATGGCACGAGACCGTTGGGCAGAGTTGCGCACCCCACCAGCTTAATTGATCGTTCAAATTTTATGTCTAATTGTGAACTTTTTGTGAAATGAAAACGATTGCACGAAATTTTATCGTTCCAATCGTGGAATTGTTTTGGGCTATGTTTTAATATAAAATCAGATACAATGCCTATAATTACAGAAAAGGATGGAGTCACTATGTACAATCTCAGATGGCAAAACATGAAATTTGCGTTAATCGCGCTTTTGGTCGTCACAATGCTGACTACCGGCTTGCCGATTCCGCAGTCCGTTCAACCTGTTGTCCAGACAGCGCAGGCGACAACGGCAGACACCCCATTTTCGTGGGACAATGCAACTGTTTACTTTGTTATCATCGATCGTTTTTTCAACGGCAACACTTCGAATGACACCTCGTATGGTCGCAGAAAAGTGGACACGAGCGGGAAAAACATCGGAACTTTTCATGGCGGTGACGTGAAAGGGCTTACACAGAAACTGAATGAAAACTATTTCACCAATCTCGGTGTGAATGCGATCTGGATTACTGCACCATATGAGCAAGTACATGGTTGGGTATCTGGTGGCGGTGCGGGTGACTTTGCCCACTACGCATACCATGGCTACTACCCACTTGATTGGACAGCGATGGATAAAAACTTCGGTACTGTCGAAGAGTTCCGTGAGTTCGTAGATAAAGCGCATTCACAAGGCATCCGCGTCGTGATGGACGTTGTCTTGAATCATGTCGGTTACGGTACGCTAGCAGACATGGCGGAATACAAATTTGGCGGCAATGATGCCATCAACAACGGAGCGACATGGGATCCGGTACAATTCGGATTGAGTTACACAGGCATGCACGGGATTATCGATTACCGTTCTAGCGGTGCTTGGGACGGTTGGTGGAGACAGTGGGTACGTGCTGGTTTGCCAGGTTACACACCGGCTCCATCCCTTGGTCAAGATGAAATCAAAGGGCAACTTGCCGACCTCGCCGATGTCCGCACAGACTTGACAACTAGCGTCGGCCTGGCACCGATTCTGAATACAAAATGGAATAAAGAAAAATCAGGTTTTGACGCATGGATTGTACCGAAAGCAAAGGACTTGCGTAAAGATTTGAACATAGCCCCTGCTGATTACATCATCAAGTGGCTATCTGCTTGGGTTGAAGAATTCGGGATTGACGGTTTCCGTGCGGATACGGCGAAGCACGTTGAACTGTGGCGTTGGAAGCAACTTGGTGAAGAAGCAGATCAGGCGCTTAAAAGATGGCGTGCAGCCAATCCGAACAAACCGGGCGCGAAATGGACCGATGACTTCTGGATGACAGCCGAAGTGTTCGGACTTGGTATGGGCAAAAACAACTACCACACAAGTGGCGGTTTTGACTCAACGATTAACTTTGATTTCCAAGGCGTTCCGAACAACATCAATGGGATTGACAGTACCTTCAGTTCCTATGCTAATCAAGTTAACAACAATGGTGGATGGAATGTACTCAACTACATCTCTTCGCACGACACATCGCTCTATAATCGTAACAATCTGATGAATGGAGCAACTGCACTCTTGTTGGCGCCAGGCGCCGCTCAAATATTCTATGGTGATGAGACTGGTCGAGCGTTTGGTGCTACAGGTTCGGACAAAGACCAAGGAACGCGTTCTGCAATGAATTGGGATAATTTCAGTACAAACCTGCTTCAGCATTGGCAACGTATTGGTACTTTCCGCGCGAAGCACCTTTCAGTAGGTGCTGGTGCTCATAAAAAAATTGCTGATTCACCTTATACTTTCTCTCGGACGTATAGCAAAAACGGTATCAACGATAAAGTCGTTGTGGCGATCGGTGCTTCTGGCAATACAACCATCAATGTTGGCGGTGTGTTTGCAAATGGCACGAAAGTTCGTGACCACTATACAAACCGTGAGGCGACTGTAACGAACGGTGCTGTATCGATTCAGGCTAGTACAAACGGCGTAACGTTGCTTGAAGAAGTTAGCGGCGGTGGCGGTGGTGGTGGCGGTGGCACTGGTACGAAACCAGCTGCACCTGCAGGTTTGAATAGTACGGCGAAAACTACCAATTCCGTTACATTAGGCTGGACTGCTGTGTCGGGAGCAACGAAATATAATGTGTATCGCAATAATGTCAAAGTCGGCGAGAATACGACGACAACGTACACAGATAGCAACTTGACAGCGGCTACAGCGTATTCCTACACCGTATCTGCAGTTAATGCTTCCAATGTGGAATCTGATCGATCGACGGCGGTATCCGTAACGACGAATGCTTCGAGCGGCGGCGGTGGCGGTGGCGGCACTGTAACACCTCCAGTTCCTCCGACGAATGTAGACACTGAAAACCAGACTAGAAATACAATCACTATCAACTGGACGGCGCCTGCTGGCATCACCGTGAAAGCTTACAACATATACCGCGACGGTAAAAAAGTTGGCACGACAGCAAGTACGAAATTTACCGACACTGGCTTGCAACCGGACACAGACTACGCTTACCAAGTGAGTACAGTCAATAGCATAGACACGGAATCCAACCAATCTGAAGTCATTTATGTGACGACGTTGCCGGGTAGCGGCGGGAACAGCAACGTTACATCGCCGATTTACAATGATGTTTGGGACGAAGAAAAATATGAAGTGGTAGATATTGACACAGCTCGTCTCGATGCTGCCATCGAAGCAGCGGACAGCGTGCGCATTCCTTACGTGATTTTTGAAGGTTTTGACGGTGGCGGCGGTAGTGGTGGTGGCGACACTGGAGGCGGTGGCACAGGTGGAGGCGGTGGCACACCGACCGAACCACCAACCGTTTTGGCTTCACCGCAAGGCGGAACATTTAACACAGAAGAAACTTCAGTCACATTAAACTTGACGAATGCAACATCTGGTAAGTATACAATTGACGGCTCTGATCCGAAAGACAAAGGTACAACTTTTAATAACGGAGATACGATTACATTCGGTGCGACCATCAATCCTGGCGAATCGTTGACATTGAAATTGTACACAGCAAACGGTGCTTTAACAGCGACCAACTCCTATACATTCACAAAAGAAGCAAAACCTACGGGATTGCGCGTTTATTTCAAAAAACCAGCAAGTTGGGCTACGCCGCAACTTTACTACTATGGCGCACAACCTGCCTCAGTACCTGCGGTCTCATGGCAAACTTCGCCGGCGATGACAAACGTCAGTGGTGATTGGTTCATGTACGAAATTGCTGGTGCAACAAGTGCAACGATTATGTTTAAAGATGGAACGAGACAAATTCCAGGCGCTTCGCAACCAGGCTTTGTCCGTTCGACAATGGGTTGGTTTGACGGCATGATGAACAGTTGGCTCGATGCTGATCCGTTGAAATTGGCAGCAGCGAATAAAGTGAAAATTGCCTCTGCCACTATCGATAGTGACGTGAGTATTCTTGAAGCCAATTCTCCGAACTTAGAGACTGGCGTCATTGAAAATGTCAATCTGCGCATCCCATATGCGCAAATCCAAAAACTACGCTCGCTTTCGACTGGCGTCATTTTGGAACTAAAAATGCCAAATTCGACGTATGAACTTCATGTCGATAAGTTGAATTGGTCGGCGATCAGCAGCAGACTCAATGGCAGTACGACTAGCACCGCGTTGAACAAATTGATGGTCAATGTTTATTTCGAACGCGTTGATGCGACGCAGGATATGCACGCTGCATTTGGCTTGTCGCTTGAAAAAGCACAAGCTGAAGCGATGTCCGACTTATTCCGTTACGCAGTAAAAGTCACAAATGATGCAAACAAGGCAGAGTGGGTCAACGAAGTGCCACAAACGTTTATCGCTCGTAAAATTCGTTTGAATGGTGACGAAGATACGTCGATTTTGACAGCAGTGTCCTATAATCCGAAAACTGGCGAATCAAGTTACTTACCAGCCAACTTCATCGTCGAAGATGGTGTCAAATACGCGAACGTCTATGCGACGCACCACGGCCTCGTAGGACTTGCAATGTCCGAGAAATCGTTCGTGGATATCGCCGCTCATCCAGGCAAGGCAGATATCGAGTTGATGGCTTCGAAACTAGTCGTCAACGGCATGACGCCAACTACCTTCAGTCCGAATAGTAGCATTACTAGAGCACAATACGTAACGATGCTTGTTAGAGCGCTTGGTCTACCGCAGGACAGAACGGCGGTTAAATTCCGCGATGTGAAACAGAGCGACTGGTATGCTGGTTCATTAGGCACGGCATTCAAATACAAACTTGTTGCTGGCAAAACGGCAACGGAATTCAGACCACGTGACACGATTACGAGAGAAGAGATGCTTGTCATATTAGGTCGTGTGGTAGCCATGGTTGATCCGATGGTATTAGAACCGGTGACGATTACTAGCGCAGAAGTGACGCCGATTATCAATCGATTCAGCGACCGCACGCAAGTGGCAACTTGGGCTCGTACGCAAGTAGCATTGGCTGCGAAAATCGGTATCATCGATTCGGTTCAAGGTACGAGACTTTCACCGAAAGCAAACGCCAACCGCGGCGATGCCACGGTGATGATGAAGCGTACACTAGACTATGCCCTCTCTATCAATTAGAATGTATCTACAAGGGGTGATGACAACGTGACATTCAACAATCCAATACATGTCGCAAAAAAATCAATCGTATTTATCGTGATACTGGCAATGCTTGTCAGTTCCATCCCCGCTTTGATGATACCTTCAACGGCAGAGGCACAAGCGGTCACAAAAGCAACACCATTTTCTTGGGATAACGCAACCGTCTACTTCGTCATGACGGACCGATTTTGGGATGGCGATCCGAGCAACAACCACTCATATGGACGCGAACTTGATCAGAATGGAAAACCATACCCAGGATATCAAGAAAAAATCGGTTCGTTTCATGGTGGTGACCTTAAAGGTTTGACCTTGAAATTGAACGAAGGTTATTTCAATGAATTGGGTGTCAATGCGCT
This sequence comes from Caryophanales bacterium, assembly GCA_947459205.1. GTDB lineage: Bacteria > Bacillota > Bacilli > Paenibacillales > CANHCR01 > CANHCR01. Next base: position 10,334 of record CANHCR010000007.1, read on the forward strand.
GTGGATCACATCGCCGCTTGAGCAAATTTACGGATACGTTGGCGGATTTAGTTTCCGCCACTACGGTTATCACGGTTACTTTCCGCTTGATTTTACGGAAATTGACAAAAACATGGGTTCGGTCGAGGATTTGCGCACGTTCATTGACACTGCGCACTCCAAGGGCATTCGCGTCTTGTTCGACGTAGTCATCAACCACGTCGGTTATGGTGATCTGATTACGATGGACCGCCTCGGGTTTGGTGACCCGAAGAGCGCGATGTTCGATAACAAGATGATGAGTTGGCAGGAGTATTATTACAGAGACTCATTCAATAGCACGAACAAGTCGGAATGGTCTGCGCATTTTGATCATTACACCAAATTTATCGGCAATACAGAAACGAGTGCTTGGGCGCAATGGTGGGGTCCGGACTGGATGCGGGCCCACAATACACCAGGTTATGCACCTTGCGGAACGGGCGAGTTGGATATGTGTTTGGCGAACTTGCCAGACTTCAAAACCGAGTCAACCAAAGAGGTTGGTCTTCCGCCAATCATGTTAAACAAATGGGATGCGGCTAAGGAAGCGAAAGAAATTGCTGAACTCGATGCATTTTTCAAACGCACCGGCAAGAAACGCACCGTTGCCAATCACATGATCAAATGGATTACCGATTGGGTTCGTGAATATGGCGTGGATGGGTTCCGCCTTGATACGGCGAAGCACGTTGAAAACCATGTGTGGGCTGACTTGAAGGATGAGGCGACAATCGCCTTGCGCGAATGGAAGAAAAACAACCCGACGAAAAAAATCGATGATACTGATTTCTGGATGACTGGTGAGGTATTCGGTCATAAAGTCGAAAAGACGGCTTATTTTACCGAAGGCAAGTATGATTCGATTATCAACTTCGACTTCTTGTGGGACAACGTTCCAGCGATGGTTCCGAATCAGATGAGCAAACTGGATGCGAAGTACGTCGACTATGCACAAAAGATGAACAACGACCCAACGTTTGCTGTGCTAAATCAATTGTCGTCACATGACACTACGCTATACGGCACTGATTATGCGCAGGCGCAGAAAAACAATAGTGCAGGAACCATTAATCTGAACGAGCGTAGCAATAATATTAATGCGGCGACTACTTTGATGCTCGCGCCGGGTGCTGCACAGATCTATTATGGTGATGAGTCGGGGCGTCCGTATGGACATTATCCGGATAGTTTCGCTGATCGCGGAATACGTTGTTTTAGAGCGGACCGAGCGCCGGCAGAACAAGCATGTGACCTGGAGGCAGGCACACGTTCGCGGATGAACTGGAACTCACTCAATCAAAACTATCTCGATCATTGGCGCATCATGGGTAAATTCCGTGCCAATCATATCGCGATTGGAGCGGGACAACATCGCAAACTGCAAGACGGTCCATATGCATTCTCGAGAACGTACAACCAAGACGGCATTAACGATACGATTGTAGCGGCGATTGAAGCGAAGGGTGCATCGACAATTGATGTCTCGACGGTTTGGTCAAATGGAACGTTGTTGCGCGACTACTACACCGGCAGTACTGCCACGGTTCAGAATGGTAAAGTTACATTTACAGCTGGCAAACACGGTGTCATTTTGATTGAAAATGCAAATGCTCCAGCCCCGCAAACTGCGGTGTTTGCTTCGCCGCCAGGCGGAGATTTCACGTCTTCGACACAGCAAATTAAGTTGGTGCTTCGCAATGCAACGAGCGGCAAATATACGATTGACGGACGCGATCCGAAGACAAGTGGTGTAAACTTTGTTAGCGGCGATGTCATTACGATTGGTTCAACGATGAAACTTGGAGATTCGCTCAATCTGCGAATGTATACAAATGGCTCTAGAGGCGAAGATACGGAAAGTTACATTTTCAAAAAAATGAAGCGCAATCAGTTGACGATTCACTTCAAGAAGCCGGCTGATTGGGGCACACCGCAACTTTTTTACTACGATGCGAAACCAAGTGCTCCAGGCGTTAGTTGGGACGGCGCTCCTTCGATGGTGGAGAGCGGTAACGGCTACTTCACGTTTACGATTCAAGGTGCCAACACTGCGACGATTTTATTCAAAGATCGTAGCGGAAAGCAATTACCGGCTCCAGGACAAGCAGGATTTGCACGCACGATTGAAGGTTATTATGACAATGGAACGTGGAAAGACGGGAATCCAAATGGTAAGCCGATCGACGATCCAGGTGATACTGGACCTGCGCCAGAACCACCGCCTGCAGTCAACCCTGCTTTGCCTATTCCTTTGAATGTGAAATTGACGAAACAGGAATTGACCTCGTTGTCGTTTACATGGCCTGCAGTTGATAGCAAGGATGTAGTGGGATACAACATTTACCGTAATGGTGGAAAAGTTGGAACAACGACCGGTACCACGTTTACCGATAGTGGCCTATCCGTTGATACCGATTACCAGTATGCTGTTCATGCACTCGATGCATCTGGGAAAGTATCTGAACCGTCTGAACACATGATTGTATCTACGCTCGCTGATGGCGATGTCGGAACGATTGAAGATCCAGACGTTCCAATTGAAAATCCGGATGATGGCAGCACAATTCCTGAGGATATTGCGGTAGTTGAAGTCACTGACAGCCAGTTTGAAACGGCACTTGGCGCTGTGAAAAACGGTTTGTTCCAATACAATGTCACGAGTGACGAAGAACAACTGCGCGTGAAATTCACAGCAGAAATGATTGAACTTGCAAAATCTAGCGCGACAACTTTGCGTGTCAGAACGTCGACCATGTGGTACGATTTGCCACTCAATGAATTCGATTTCGATGCACTAGCTGCTGAGTTGAAAGTGCCTGCTGGAGAATTGTCCGTATACGTTACCTTCTTAAAAGCAGATGAACAAATTGACCTCGATTTTGAGGTAGAACTGGAAAAAATGCAGGTCAAAAAGATTAGTGCTCCTGTGATGTTCCGTGTGGATGTGCAATCGGCGGGCAGCAAGGCAAAACGAATCGATGAATACAAGAGTAGTTTTGCCGCACGTACGTTCCCAATCGAAACAAGTTTGGAGCACACTCGCTTGTCCGTCGTACAGTATGATGCGATTGAGAAGAAAGTGAGATTCGCCCCGGCAACGTTCACTTTGCTTAATGGAAAGCAGGTGCCGACGACGCGCATCAATCATCATCCTTGGTTGGCGGTCATCGAGTCTTCACGTACGTTCACTGACTTGGGCAGTGTGACGGCCACGGTTCGCAACGACATTCAATTGCTTGCCTCTAAGCGACTGCTCAACGGCATTAATCAGCGCCAGTTTGGTCCGAACAACCTAGTGACTCGTGCTGAATTTGCGACGATGTTGGTCAATGCACTTGGTCTGAAACCGAATAAAAATGAAGACGATATGCCGTTCGGCGACGTATGGCCAGCACAGTGGTATTTTGCTACGGTGAATACAGCGGTCAACTACAAACTGGTCGCAGGTATGAGTGACGGCACGTTTCGTCCGAACGATACCATCACTCGTCAGCAGATGGCGGTGATGATTGGCAATGCGATGCGTCTTGCGAAAACGGACCTTAAGTATTCGACGTCACAGATGAGTAGCACGTTGGCATTGTACGCAGATCGCCGCACCATCGGCGGTTGGGCACAGTCTGATATGGCACGAGCACTTCGCTCTGGTATCATTGTCGGAACACGTAGCAACAACGTATTAAACGCCGTGCCGAACCAGCAAATTCGTCGTGCAGAGGCTGCTTCCTCGATTCGTCGTATGATGTCTGCGAGCAACTTTTTGAACAAGTAGTAGAATCGGATTGACTGAACAAACAGAAATCCCGCATGCGGTTTTGTGCCGCGGCGGGATTTTTTTGATGAAAGTTTGTCGTGCAAAATTGCTAAAGCAGTGTGGTATAATAAACATAGCAGTTCATTGTCATCAAATGTCCATTTTTTAGCGTTGTTTTGAGCCAATTTTCCATTTCTTTCATTTCCAATTTATGGTATATTTTTAGTTGCCGACATAAAGGCGATATCAACCATGAAAAGGAAGTGAACCATTGCAGGAGAAGTTGCTCGACCCGAAATTGGACATCGTCTTCAAAAAGCTTTTTTGTCTGCCGGAAAATCGGCAGGCGCTGCTAAAATTTCTCAACTTGATTTTCGCTAACCGCGCTATGCCTCTGATAGAGGATGTCATCATCCAAAATCCGCAAATTGATGGTGAAGCCTTAAAAAATAAGTCGATTGCATTAGACATCTATGCGAAGACGTCTTTAGGGGAATCGCTGAACATCGAGATTCAGCTCAACAATCACCGTGGATTGCTGGAACGAATCTTGTTTTATTGGAGTCGGCAGTATGGTAGCCAGTTACAGTCGGGTGAAGAATACCAGCATTTGCAGCGTACGGTATCCATTTTTTTGTTGGATTTTCATTTGACGAATCATCATGAGTTGCACAGTGTTTATCAGGTGTTGGAAATCGAACGATACGAACTGTTGACAGACCAACTCGAGATTCATGTGATTGAATTGCCGAAATTGTCTTCAGGCAGTAGAGGTCGAGAACAAACGTTGTGGAACTGGCTGCAATTTTTGTGCGGATCAAGCAAGGAAGATTGGGAACGGCTGAGCATAAACGATGTAGAATTGCGAAAGGTGATGAGTACATTGGAATCAATCAGTAAAGACCGGGAAATGTGGTTGTTGGCGGAATCGCGGAAAAAGTGGTTACACGATCAGGCAGCAATGCGAGCTACTGGATATGAGGAAGGAAAAGAAGCGGGAATCGAAGCAGGGAGAACTCAAGGAATAGCCGAAGGAAGAGTTGAAGGCAAAATCGAAGGCAAAATCGAAGGCAAAATCGAAGGCAAAATCGAAGGCAAAATCGAAGGCAAAATCGAAGGCAAAATCGAAGGCAAAATCGAAGGCGCTCAGGAAAAAAATCGCGAAATCGCCATCGGCATGATGAACGAAGGTGTCGCTTTGGAGATTATTATCAAATTAACGGGCTATTCCGTTGAGGAACTAGCGCAGTTGCAGCAACAAAAATAATACTTTCCGGACCGGTTCCGTACCACGGTTTTTCGCCGTGGCGGACCGGTTTTATGCATATCCGATTTTTGAAAGTTACTTATCTTTATGTTGTGATTTTTGTTCTTTTTGCGCAAGTTCTGCTAATTTTTGCGTCAAAATGTGTGCAGGCATGTGCATGATGTGTTCAATCGGCATTTTTAATTTTTCCGAGAGCATTTTGGCCGTCTCAAGCGAAATTGGATTTGGTCGCATTTCATTCACCCGCTCTTTCGTCTAATTAAGTGATTATTTCTTTTATAATTGATTCCGCTTCGATTTGCAAATTTTAATAAAACTGCTATACTATTCAACGTTGGACATTGTCGGGACGTAGCTCAGCTTGGTAGAGCACCTGGTTTGGGACCAGGGGGTCGCATGTTCAAATCGTGTCGTCCCGATATTTATATCGATCATTGGCTATAAGACCTTCGTACATGTGTGGCATCGAAGGTCTTTATTGTATTCAAACAAAGTAACGGATTAGGGGCGGAGGGAGCGACTTGTTTTTAACAAATGGTCAAGATAATAAAGACAAATTTTTTTCGCGACTCCACATCTTGTTTCTCTGTATCGTCATTTTATTTGTAGTGCTTACCGTGCGTCTTGCCTACTTGCAGTTCGTTAAAGGCGATGAGTTTACTGCGCAAAAGCAAGAACGCATGATTAAGGACGTGCCAATCGCACCGATTCGCGGAAATATTTATGACCGGACTGGCCAGACTGTCGCTCGTTCGACCTCTACACAGTCTTTGTTTTACCGTATTGAGCCGAATACTACGCAAGATGATACGATTCGGATGGCATATCGGCTCGCCGAACTGTTCGCAAAATATGGTGATCCCAACAAACCACCAATGACGCCGAATGATGTCATTTTGGCAATGGAAGTCGGCTATGATATTAATAAAAAGTCACAGGATAACCTAACGTATAGTTTTTACCCGCGCCGTATCAAATCTGGATTGTCGAACGCTGAGATTGCTTATTTCATGGAAAATCAAAATGCTTTGAAGGGCATCGAGATCGTCGAAGAGAGTATCCGTGAATACGATGAGCGAGGGATTGCCGTGCAATTGGTTGGGTACTTGCGAAATTACGGCATCGCCCGCAACACCAAATCACTTGAAGATCATTATGGTGAGCAGTCAAACGAAAAACGTTCCAAATTGGAGACCTTCATTGATACTGAGGATGTTGGATACGACGGTTTGGAGTTGATGTACCAGGATGTGCTTCGCGGCAAAAATGGTTTAAAAAGTTACCCGGTCAACTCGCGCGCACAAATTGTTGGCGATATGTCTATTACGCCACCAGTCAAAGGCAATAATCTACATTTAACGATCGATCATCGCGTGCAACTGGCGGCCGAACAGGCGATTCTTGATCAACTGGATTACATGCGCTCAGGACAGGCAAACCGCTTTGCTTATGCACCGTATGCGCGTGCAGGTTATGCGGTAGCGATGGAAGTGAATACTGGGAAAATCGTGGCGATGGCGAGTATGCCTGATTACGATACGAACATTTGGCGGGGCGGTATCAGCCGTAAAGAGCGCGATGAGAATATGTTTTATTTCACAAACGGTACGATTTCGTCGGCTCGCCCGAATTTTCCGAGCGAAGTAGAAGTGGGTCGACATCCGACATCGATTGTTCCGCTCGGCTCAACGATTAAGCCTTTGACCGTGTTGTTGGGCTTGAATGAAAAGTTGTTCGGGCCGTATGAGAGATACAACGATACAGGGACGTTTTTTTTCGGTCGCAACAAGCAGGCCAAACTGAGCAATTCCAATCGCAAATCGTATGGGGCGATTGATGCAGTTGAAGCTGTGAGAGTTTCCTCCAACACATTTATGGCCGCGTTGATCGGGAATCGACTCGCTGCGCGTAAAGGTGGCGTGGACACATTCGATCGCTACATGAAGGCGTTTGGTTTAGGGACGGAGACCGGCAGTGGTCTTGCGAATGAACATCTTGGTATTCGCGACTACATTCGCGAGGCTGAACGCAATTCGGCGCAGTCGGCGCTCATCTACGGCTCGTTCGGTCAGCAAGGGAAGTACACGACGTTGCAACTTGCTCAGTTTAGCGCGACACTTGCGACGCAGGGCAAGCGTCCGAAACCGTTATTCGTTGAAAAAGTGACCGATGCATCGGGTAAGTTTTTGTACAGTCCACAGCCGCAGATGATGAGCAACTTCAGTGCCCCGCAACAATACTGGGATATCGTCAATCGCGGGATGGTGAAAGTGACGGAAACGGGGCATGTCGCTGAGTTGTTCCAGGATTTCCCGCACAAAGTGGCGTCGAAGACAGGGACTTCACAATCTGATATTGCCCGCAAACTAATTGAAAACTCGGTATTCATTTCGTATGCGCCGGCGGAGAAGCCAGTGCTGGCCGTAGCGGTTGTCGTACCTGAGGGCGGGTATGGCGCATGGAATGCTGCGCCCATTGCCCGCAAAATCTATGAAGCGTATGATTTGGCGATTGGCTTGACAGGTAAACCGCGGCCGCAGCCGCCCGAAGCGGAGGCGGCAGACGCCGAGCAGGCTGCAGCAGGCGCAGAGCAAGTCACGGAAAACGCGGAGTCGGCGACCGATTAGAGCAACTGCATCGCTTTATGGTATAATTTGAACAGCATACAAAGAGACAGGTGAAAAAGATATGTGTGGGATTGCGGGGTTGTTTTATTTTCAACCGCAGGAGATTAAGAGGGAAGACGCCGATCAATACATTCAAGCAGTCAGCGAATTGATTCATCACCGCGGACCCGATGACGTCGGATCGTTTTCCGACGATTTGGAACGGGGCGTTTTGTTGGCTTTTCGCAGACTTTCAATCATCGATTTAAAAGAAGGTCATCAACCGCTTTGTAACGTGGCTGAAGATCAGTCGATCTGGATCGTGTTTAACGGCGAAATTTATAATTATAAAAAGTTGCGTGCCGAATTAGAGGCGCGTGGGCATCAGTTCACGACACAGTCCGATACGGAAGTCATCGTTCATATGTATGAGGAGTATGGCGTTGATTGCGTGCGTCATTTGCGTGGCATGTTCGGTTTTGCGATATGGGATCGGCGCAAACAGTTGCTATTCGGAGCGCGCGATCATTTCGGCATCAAACCGTTTTACTATCACTTAGATGAGGAACGCTTTGTGTTCGGATCGGAAATCAAAAGCATTCTTGCCGCACCAGGTGTACAACGGACGGTACAAAGTGAAAGTTTGCTGCAATATTTGACGTTTCAATACGTACCGCAGCCGCAGACGATGTTTGCCGGTATCCATAAGTTACCGCATGGTCATTATTTTACGTTGACGCGCGACGGACAGTTTGAGATAGAACAATATTGGGACCCGCAGTTCTCGCCTGAGGACCGATCGATTGAGGATTTGATTGAAGAATTGCGCACTCGTTTGCAAGATTCTGTGGAGCATCACATGCAGAGTGACGTTTCTCGCGGCTGCTTTCTTTCGAGCGGCATCGACTCGACGGCTATCGCCGCTTATATGCGCCGGATTGAGCCGATCAAGACGTTTTCGGTCGGTTTTGAAGGTGAGCATAACGAAGCGGTGATTTCTTCTGACACAGCGCTCAAACTTGGCACGGAGCATTATGCCAAGATGATCAGCGAACAGGACTTTTTTGATGTCATTCCGAATGCCGTCTGGTATCAGGATGAGCCGGTTGCTGACCCTTCGGCGATTGCACTCTACCATGTGGCACAATTGGCGCGTAAGCACGTGAAAGTTGTGCTCTCAGGGGAAGGCGCCGATGAAATGTTTGGCGGCTACAATATTTACCGCGAACCGCAAGCGCTACGTCCGCTCAGTTGGTTGCCAGATTCGCTCAAACAGCGAATTCATGGCATGGTGGCAACGTTACCGGAAAAGGTGTACGGTCGCAATTACTTGTTGCGCGCGACAACGCCGCTTGAACAGCGGTTTTTCGGGAACGCGAAAATTTTCACCGATGACATCAAGGGACTGATTTTATCGGACTCGCTGGCAAAAGTAGAATCGTATTTGAATGCGAGCGAACTTGTTGCACCGTACTATGAGCGTACGAAGGACTGGGATCCCGTCTCGCGCATGCAGTACATCGACATGCATTTTTGGATGCCAGGCGATATTTTGATGAAAGCCGACAAGATGACGATGGCGCATTCGCTGGAGTTGCGCGTGCCGTTTCTCGACAAGGAGTTGTTCGAGGTGGTCCGTAAAATACCTGCGAAGTATCGTGTCGCTGAAGGTACGACGAAAATGATTTTCCGCAAGGCGATGGAAGGGATCGTGCCAGAAACGATTTTGCATCGAAAAAAGTTGGGGTTCCCTGTGCCTCTCAAAGAGTGGTTGTATGGTGAGCGTGCCGGACAGTTGCTCGACCAGATTAAATCGGCGGGCATTGAGGCGTTTTTTAATATGAAAGAAGTGGAACGGATGATGGCGCAACATCGTTCCGGACAGGCTGACCATGCGCGTAAAATATGGGTTGTGTACATGTTTGCGCTATGGCATTCGACATACATCACTTCGAATCAATGGCGCCGGGAGGTTGTCCGACATGGCGAAGTATAAGATGATTGCACTCGATTTGGACGGCACTTTGCTCGATGAAGAGCGCCGCATTTCTGCGAAAAATAAAGAATGTATTAAGCGTGCGCGCGAGGCTGGTGCAATCGTCTGTATTTCGACGGGGCGCGGTTTCAAATCAGCGTTGGAGCACGTTGCCGAGCTTGGGCTCGACGGACCGTTTGTCACGGCGAATGGCAGTGAGGTTTGGTTTGACCGACAAACGTTGCTCTCGCGTCATCTGTTGTCTCACGAACAAGTGCGTAAATTGATTGAAGTCGCCGATTCACTAGGTATATGGTATTGGTCATATACGATCGACGGATTGCTGTCACGCGATAATTTTGACGGTAAAATCGAAAGTGTCGATTGGTTGAAACTTGGTTTTTATGATGAAGATGTGAAGAAGTTGCAAGCAGCCCTTGAGATTATTAAGGATTGGCCGGGTTTGGAAATTAGCAACTCACATGAACTGAACATCGAAATCAATCCGCAAGGGGTTTCGAAGGCGGTCGGCTTGCAACTCGTCTGTGAGCGATTGGGTATTACAATGGAGCAAGTGGTCGCATGTGGCGACAGTCTAAATGATGTGGCGATGATTAAGGTGGCCGGCATGGGCGTTGCGATGGGCAATGCGCAACAAGCAGTGAAAGACATTGCAGACTGGGTGTCGCTCTCCAATCAGGAACATGGGGTCGCGGCGGCCATTGAGAAGTTTATTTTAAATGAGTAGGATGGTGGCACTACCATGGAAATCGAAGGACTGACGCTGATCGGCTGGTCCGTAGTCATTGGATTATTCGTTATTGGAATGCTTGGTGCAGTGTTTCCGATTTTGCCAGGCGTGTTCGCGGTGTTTGCTGGTTTCATTGCGTACGGCTTGTTTTTTTCGTTCGAGCCGTTCGGTGTCTGGTTTTGGGTGATTCAGTCGTTGTTGGTGGTCATCGTCATTTTGGCGGAATACGCGATCAGTTCGATTGCGGTCAAACGAGTGGGCGGTAGCAATGCATCCGTGGCAGGGACGAATGTCGGCTTGATTCTCGGCCCATTTCTTATTCCAGTATTCGGTTTAATTCTCGGTCCGCTGATTGGCTCGATGTTAGGTGAGGCTAAACATTCGCAAGACTGGCGTCATTTGATTAAAGTCGGGTTCGGTTCGGTGGTCGGTTTTGTGATTAGTGTGGTTGTCAAAGTGATCTTGCAGTTGTTGATGATTATCCTCTTTATCATTTGGTTGTTGCAGGCACCTGATATGACGAATTGGGTACCTGCTTGATGAAAAAGGATTCGCTATTAACGAAAGATACGCTCATCAAAGGTACGCTTATTCTTGCAGTGGCTGCGCTGGTCGCACGTGTGTTGGGACTTGTGCAACGTGTGCCGTTACAATATTACCTCGACGACTACGGGATGGCGCTCTACGGCATTGCCTATAACATTTATTTTGCCTTGCTGATTGTCGCTACGGCTGGTATTCCGAGTGCGCTTAGCAAGTTGGTGGCCGATCGATTAGCGCTCGGCCGAGAGCGTGAGGCGAACCTCATTTATCGGGCGGCGGTACGCTTTGCGCTGGTTGCCGGCGTGTTGATGACGGTGCTCTTGTACGTTTTAGCACCGCTCTATGCAGAACACATTGCTCATGTGCCTGAATCTGCGCTGGCGATTCGCGCGTTGGCACCGGCTTTATTGCTGTTCCCGTTAATCGCCATCATGCGCGGTTACTTCCAAGGTCGTCAAGTGATGAAAGCGGGCGGGATTTCTCAAATAGTCGAGCAGATTCTGCGAGTGGTTACTGCGGTATTGTTCGTTGCACTTTTGGTTGGTTGGGGGTACTCACTCGAAATTTCCGCTGCGGGTGCTTCATTCGGCGGAGTGATGGGCAGCATTGGTGCGTTTGCCGTGATGCTCTATTTTTGGTTTCGGTTGCGCAAAGCGAAGGCAACGTCGAGTCAGTCTGTAAGTCAAGAAGATCAGCAACCTTTGCCTCGAGTGCGTGAAATATATAAACAAATCTTCAAATTATCTGTGCCAATCAGTGTCATTTCAATCATTGTGCCGGCGATTTATTTTATCGATTCATCGATTGTCGTACCGCTCATCAAAGCACAATTGGCAGGTGGCGCCCGGGAAGCGCAAGAAATTCTCGGGATTTTGGTCGGACGGGCACAGTCGTTTGCGGGCATTCCGCCCATTTTGGCGATTGCCTTGAGTACTTCGATTATTCCGATCATTTCTGCGGCTTATGCCAAAAATGACCGAGCAGAACTAAGTAAACAGGCATCTATGGCACTGCGTCTTTCATTATTGGCTGGGTTGCCAGTTGTCGTGATGCTAGTTGTAGCGGCGCGCTCCTATAACGTCTTTTTGTTCGGTGATGATGCAGGTACGGGAATCATTATTGCACTAACGGCTTCGGCGATGTTGCAAATCGTGATGATGACGACAGGTGCGATCTTGATGGGACTTGGCATGACTCGTGCTCCAATGGGATTTGTCGGCATCGGTATCGGTGTAAAGTTGCTAGCAAGTTTTGTGTTCGCTGCCTGGTGGGGAATTTACGGCATCATTGCAGCGACTGCACTCGCTTTTCTCATCATCCTTTTGCTGAATGTGATGAAACTGCGACGAGAAATTTCGTTTTCGATTCTCGGATATCGCTGGATTGGTTTGCTGATTGCCACGGCCGTCATGTTGGCCATCGGACTTGTTTTTGAAAATTGGACTTATGATTGGGGATGGAGCGCCTGGCTGACCGCACTTACTAGCAGTCTGGTGCTAGCGATGGTGTATCCGCTACTATTGGCTGTGACAGCTGTATTGCGTAAATCGGATGTGCAGTTGTTGCCTGGCAAATTGCAACAACTGATAGCGAAAACAAAGTTTGATCGACTATTGAGGAGGTAATGGGAGATGGAGAAGGTAAACGACGAACAAACGTTTCGTGCACTGACAAGTGAAGAGCACATTACGGTTGCTGTATTTAAGACGACGTGGTGCAAAGATTGTCATTACATTGAACCGTTTATGCCAGATGTGGAGAAAACATATGAAGGTCGGATCCGTTTCGTTCAGATCGACCGCGACGATTTGCCCGATTTATGTGCGGAGTTACATATTCTTGGTATTCCTAGTTTTATCGCTTTTTATAAAGGTTCAGAGACGATTCGCTTTGTCAGCAAATTGCGCAAGACGCGCGAGGAGATTGAGCAGTTTCTGGAGCGTGTTGTGCAAGTGACGACGGCGCTCCTTTAAGTGCAATTGTTCGGAGAAACATATATAATAGAGAAGTATGGAATGGGAGTTTTTGAATACACATAAAGAGGTGCTGTACGAATGCGTCGAGGCCTGAAATGGTTGTCAGCGGTGATGGCGTTTGGCATGCTGCTGGTGCTGCTTGGTGGCGCGGTTGTAACGAAAACGGAATCGGGCGAAGGTTGCGGGGATTCTTGGCCGTTATGCTACGGCAAGTTTTTACCGGAGTGGACGTTCGAGTCGGTGGTCGAATATAGCCATCGCTTTGTTAGTGGAGTAGAAGGTCTGTTAGTGTTGGCTGCTTTCATTGGTGTGTTGGTGGCGTTGCGTCGCAATCGCTTGATTGTGTTGCTAGCCTCAGCGACGTTGTTTTTCACGATTTTGCAAGCGATTCTTGGTGCACTGGCTGTCATTTGGGAGACATCATCGGCTGTGATGGCGCTCCATTTTGGTTTTTCTTTGATTGCATTCGCCAGCGCACTGTTGCAGACAATGTACATTTGGCGACTTCCTGACGAAGCGTTTGATTCGGCGGTAAAAGGACAGGTGGACAAGCATCTTGCTGCGGCGCAAGAGCCTAAGGTGAGTCGCTCGTACCGCAATGAGATTTGGGCATTAACCATATACACATATGCGGTTGTTTATCTCGGTGCATTCGTGCGCCACACGGACTCAAGCGGCGGTTGTATGGGCTGGCCGCTCTGTAACGGTGAGTTTGTACCTGAACTGACCGGCGCCACTGGTATTGCTTTCTTGCATAGAGTCGGTGCGTTGATCCTGTTTTTGTGGATTATATATCAGTATTTGGTTACGAGAAAACATTACCGCAGTGTGCGTGATGTGTACGGTTCGATGAACGCTGTGCTCATCTTGGCAGTGACGCAAATCGCCACCGGTGCGGTCATCGTGTTCACGATTACTACTGGATTTTACGTCTACGCAAGTTTGATTCATACTTTGAGTATAGCCGGTTTGTTCGGCGTGCTTTGTTACCTAAGCATTCGATCGAAGCAACTTGCTTAGCATAGGGAAAACCAGGGACAGAACTTTTAAGAAAAAAATCCTGACTGCACCATGTCCGGACAGTCAGGATTTTGTGTACTTGGTTGGTTTTCTTGGAGTTGCTTATGGTTCGAGCAAGTGACGATAGTCGCTGTAATCAATCGCGCGCTCGTCGAGGAACTTCATCAAACTGCGATGGTCGCGTTTCGGTGTAGCGAGGATGTAGCCTTCGATGCAATGAGCACGAGTGACAGTTTTCGCTTTCTTTTCTAGTGCGAGTTGACTGATTTTAGCGCCAATCGTGTGACGGGCGATGTCGCGGAATGGGCCTGGTACTGGAGATACCAATTCGTCGAGAAACGTGCGTGCCTCGTCATTCCATAAATGGCGGCCTTTTTCTACATAGTAATTTTGCCAGTCGAGTTTGGACTTGCCGTCCGCCATCGGCAATACCTTCATGAATTTGCGAAACATGAAGTAACCGCCTATCGTCATCATGCCAAGCAATATGAACGTCCAGATGATGATCGTCCAACCGATTCCTGTTGATAACATAATCTGTTTTCACCTCGCTAAAATTATACATCAAATATAGAAATATTTCGAACTTATGAGTAAAATGAGTAGATAGAATGTGATAGCAGGAGGTCGCAACACATGCTGAAAATTGGGTCGCATGTTTCATTTTCCGATAAGGGTCTGCTCAATGCAGCGCGCGAGGCGGGCGAGTATGGTTCGAGCACGTTTATGATTTATACCGGTGCGCCGCAAAACACGAAGCGCAAGCCGATGGAATCGCACTACATAGACGAAGGCAAACAACTGATGGCGGAACTGGGGATCGGTGAAATTGTCGTGCATGCGCCGTATATCATCAACCTGGGTTCTTACAAAGAGGACACGTTTCGTTTGGCTGTTGACTTCTTGCAATCGGAAATCGATCGCACGGCTTATATAGGCGTGAAAAATATTGTGCTGCATCCTGGCGCTTATACGGACAAAGATTCCGAGTATGGCATTCAGCGGATCGCCGAAGGGCTGAACGAGGTGTTGAAAAATACGAAAGATGTCAATATTGCGCTAGAGACGATGGCCGGTAAAGGTTCGGAAATTGGGCGCAGTTTTGAAGAGTTGGCGGCGATTATGGATAAGGTGGAGCACAACGAGCGATTGACCGTTTGTCTCGACACGTGCCACGTGCATGACGCCGGCTATGACATCGTCAATGATTTGGATGGTGTATTGCAGCAGTTTGATCGTTTGGTCGGTTTGAAGCGGCTGGCGGTCGTTCATTTGAATGATAGCAAAAATCCGCGCGGTGCAGGTAAAGACCGACATGCCCCGGTCGGTGCTGGTTTTATTGGCTTTCAGGCGATGCAAGCGGTCGTGCAGCATGAATCGCTGCGTCATTTGCCGTTCATTTTGGAAACACCATGGATTGGTCGTGACGATGCGAAGTCGCGTCCGATGTATGAAGCGGAGATCGCTTTGCTCGGCGAAACGGTGGAGCAACGGTTCGGCGCTTCGTTTCTCGAAGACACGGCGCGGCTCGCACATTTTTTCAAAAAACAAGAGGTAGATCCGCGGCAGTATGTTCTGGGCGTTTGGGATGAACTAAAAGGTCCGGATGCGCAGGCAACGAAAGGCAAAGCGAAAGATAAAAATAAAGATAAGCGTGAACCGATGGAGCGCTTGTTCGACATCGTTGAAGAGGCTGGCTTATTCGCCGATTTGACGGAAGAGCAGATTAACCATCGAATTACCGCTTGGTTCGCGGGGGTCGGTTCATGAACAAGTACGTGCATGCCCACGAACAAAAACGAGCGGAGTTATTGCGCAACCGCGCACGGATGCTGATTGCTTGTCCCGATCAACCGGGCATTGTCGCCGCGGTCTCGCGCTTTCTGTTTGAGCAAGGTGCGAACATCGTCCAATCCGACCAGCACTCGATGGACCCGGAAGGTGGCATGTTTTTCATTCGTGTCGAGTTTGATTTGGAACGCTTGGACGAGCGCGTCGATGCGCTGCGAGCAGCGTTCGCTGAAGTGGCGAATGCATTTCGCATGGATTGGCAGTTGTTCCGTGCCAGTGAGGCGAAGAAGTTGGCGATTTTCGTGTCAAAGGAAGATCACTGTTTGCTGGAGTTGCTCTGGCAGTGGCAGGCAGGCGATTTGGCTGCCGACATCGCGATGGTCATCAGCAATCATACGGACATGCAGGAAACGGTCAAAAGTTTCGGAATCCCGTTTTATCATGTGCCAGTGACGGCAGACACGAAGGCGGAGGCGGAGCGGCGTCAACTGGAGTTGACGCTTGGTAAGGTCGATACCATCATTCTCGCGCGCTACATGCAAATCGTTTCGCCGAAGTTTCTCGAACATTTTCCGAATCGCATCATTAACATCCATCACTCGTTCTTGCCGGCGTTCGTCGGCGGTAAACCGTATGCGCAAGCGTACAATCGCGGCGTGAAAATTATCGGCGCGACAGCCCATTATGTGACCGAGGAACTGGACGGCGGACCGATTATTGAACAGGATGTGCAACGCGTTAATCACAAGGCGACGATTGAGGATTTGAAGCGTATCGGGCGTCATATCGAGCGCATCGTCTTGGCACGCGCCGTCTCGTGGCATTTGGAAGATCGCATTATCGTGCGTCACAATAAGACCGTCGTATTCGATTGAGCGCGTACGATGATTCATAAATTTTTATACCATTTCTCAGGAGGGTACACAGATGTCTCAACAAAATCCGGCTATTGAAGATTTAGCGGTCAACACGATCCGCACGTTGGCGATTGACAGTATTGAAAAAGCAAATTCCGGTCATCCGGGCATGCCGATGGGGGCGGCGCCTATGGGCTTCGTCCTTTGGAGCAAACATATGAAGCATAATCCAGCGAATCCGAATTGGTTCAATCGCGATCGCTTCGTGTTGTCGGCTGGTCATGGTTCGATGTTGCTATATAGTTTGCTGCATTTGACAGGGTATGACTTGCCGCTAGACGAGTTGAAAAATTTCCGCCAATGGGGAAGCAAGACGCCGGGTCATCCGGAGTTCGGTCATACGGCGGGTGTCGACGCGACGACTGGTCCGCTCGGTCAAGGGATTGCGATGGCTGTCGGAATGGCGATGGCAGAAGCACACTTGGCGGCGACGTATAACAAAGATTCATTTGCAGTTGTCGATCATTTTACCTATGCGATTTGCGGTGACGGCGATTTGATGGAAGGTGTGGCGGCCGAGGCGGTATCGCTCGCTGGTCACTTGAAGTTGGGCAAATTGGTTGTGCTTTATGATTCGAATGATATTTCGCTCGATGGCGACTTGAACGTCTCTTTCTCGGAAAACACGGCACAGCGATTCGAGGCGTATGGCTGGCAGGTGCTCTATGTAGCAAATGGCAACGACCATGCGGCGATCAGCGCGGCGTTGGCTGAAGCGAAAGCCGATTTGTCACGTCCGACGCTCATCGAAGTGAAGACGGTCATCGGCTATGGCAGTCCGAACAAAGCTGGCAAAGGCGGTCACGTCGGTCCGCACGGTTCGCCGCTCGGTAAAGATGAGACGGTATTGACGAAGGAATATTATGGATGGCCGAGTGATCAGCCTTTCTATGTACCAGCGGAAGTGAGCGAGCATTTTGCGGCAGTGCAAACCGAAGGTTCGTCGGCTGAAGCGGCGTGGAGCACGCTTTTGAGTGGCTACAAGGCGGCACATCCAACGTTGGCGGCGCAGTTGGAATTGGCAATGGCTGGACAATATGCGGACGGTTGGGATGCTGATTTGCCAGTTTATGAATTAGGTAGTGCGAAAGTGTCGACGCGTGTCGCTTCGGGTGCGGCGATCAATGCGCTGGCGCCGCGTGTGCCGGCGTTGTTCGGCGGTTCGGCTGACCTTGCTTCCTCGAACAATACAACGATTAAAGGTGCTGACATTTTTAGTGCCGCGAATTATGGCGGACGTAACATTTGGTTCGGCGTACGTGAGTTTGCGATGGCGGCGGCGGTCAACGGCATGGCGTTACATGGCGGGGTGAAGCCGTTCGGGGCGACATTCTTCGTGTTTAGCGATTACTTGCGTCCTGCGGTGCGCTTGGCTGCGTTGATGAAATTGCCGGTCGTGTTTGTGTTTACACATGACAGTATCGCAGTCGGTGAAGACGGTCCGACGCATGAGCCGATTGAGCATTTGCCAGCGCTCCGCGCCATTCCAGGCGTGACGGTGCTTCGTCCAGCTGATGCGAACGAAACGATCGAAGCGTGGCGGTTTGCGATGAGCAAGACGGACGGGCCGGTGGCGCTCGTCTTGACGCGTCAAAACTTGGCGATTTTACCTGGCACGACGGAGCGCGGTCAGTTGGCACGCGGTGCGTATGTGTTGTCGGATGCGGCGAACGGTCAAGCACAGGCACAAATCATTGCGACTGGTTCGGAAGTGGGCCTCGCGGTAGAGGCGCAAAAAGCATTGGCTGCAGAAGGCATCCACGTGCGCGTCATCAATATGCCGAGTTGGGAACTGTTCGGTGCACAACCGAAAGCATATCGCGATTCGGTGATTTTGCCAGAAGTGAAGGCACGTCTCGCAGTCGAGATGGCGCATCCACTTGGATGGGAACGGTTCGTCGGTGACGGCGGTTCAATCTTGGGTATCGATCACTTCGGTGCATCGGCTCCGGGTGAGCGCATCATGCAAGAGTTCGGCTACACGGTTGAAAATGTTGTGGCGCGCGTCAAAGCGTTGCTGTAACGAAATCATATATAAACTTTAGAGGAGTGCAGGAAACCATGTCACAGTTTGAAAATGTCACGGTATTGAAAAAAGCGAATGTTTATTTTGATGGTAAAGTGACGAGTCGCACGGTGTTGTTCGCTGACGGTACGAAAAAAACGCTCGGCATCATGATGCCGGGCGAGTATGAATTCGGTGCTGATGTTGAAGAATTGATGGAGATTTCTGCAGGCGAATTGCAAGTGTTGCTACACGGCGAGAGCGAATGGCGCTCCATCAACGGCAGCGGCGAATTCGTTGTGGAAGCAGGCACGAAATTCAAATTGAAAGTAGCGACAGTTACGGACTACTGCTGTTCATACAAATAAACGGCGTATTGTAGCGGTGCCCGGTATAGCCTGGCGATGTTGCGAAAACCGCGAATTTCACGATAAATCGACTTTTGCGGACTGGCGTTCAGTTCCAATATCCACAAATGGCGATTCACATCGAGTACAAAATCGACGCTCACCTCTGCGAGGGCGTCGTTTTTTGTTTCTGTGGCGTTCGCTGCGAGTAGTGCTAGCGTTTTAATTTTTTGGCGAAGTGTGGCAAGTTCGGGCGGATTCTGGATGACGTTGTGCATCCACTTGTCGAACATATATACGGCAGAGTAGGCACTCGTGTTGAAAAATCCAGCGCGTGCGACGCGGCATGTCAGTGCCGTACATTGCCAACGTCCGCTTCGTCCCTTTTGCAACAGTGCACGAATATCGAAACAGCGATCATTCACTTTCAAAATGTCGATCGCTTTTTGAATGAGCCATCCGCCGTTCGTAGTCGATTGGAACAGACGATGAAGTTCTGACGGTTCGCGCGGACGCCAAAACGCTTCGTTCGTGTGACCAGCAACAAGCAAATCGCCGGCAACTGTTTTTTCGATGCGATGTACACCCTCACCGCGATTGCCGCGCACCGGTTTGACGAACCAACTGCCTGGTTGCTCCAACAAATGTAGCAAACTTTGCTGACGGTAGGGCATCGTAAGTGGTACATGTGCGCGTAACTTGGCCTGACAGAGACTGCGATACAATGTCCACTTGTCGAACTGGGTGACGCTGTTGAACAATCGCTGCTCGCCGATGAGTTGGCGTAATTGATCGGAGACGGTGCGATGGGTTCCGTAACAACGATTGATGACGGCAAACGGCAGCGAGCACAATTTTTCGCGGATACTGCCATTTTTTTCGAGTACTAGCGCTCGAACGTTTCTTGATTTGAAATCGATATGTTGCGGACAAAAGACAATCAGCCGTATTGGCAAACGGGATTGTGCGAGGACGAGCCGTTGATAGAGTAGCAACGTGCGCCGGCGATAGGCGACGGATGCGACCATGATACCGACGAGAACATTTCGGACGGCTATTCTTGCGGGAGTGCTGATTGGAATTCCCCCTTGCTTAAAAGTGCAAAGATTCACAAAAAACGGACAGCCCCTAAGGAACTGTCCGCGATTCTCACGTGAAACAGCATCAGCGCAGACGGATGATGTTCAGCTGCGCGGAAACCGGTTGAGCGCCGCCCGCATTTGGCGTGACGGTAATGCTGCCGACGTTGCCAGCAGGGTTGCGCACCGTAAGCACGGTATTTTTCGTGAACGTGTTGACGATCGTCATTTCGACGATTTGCGTGTTGCCTTGCGCACGCCCAACGACGGTGTATGCTGCTTCGACGCCGTTCAAGGCAATCACAAGCTGACCTGCTTCGGTCACCGGTACTTGAAAGAGCACCAGATAGGAGCCAGGACATTCGAGATTGAAAGAACTCGCACTCAGACGCGAGATGCCGCCGTTGCTGCTCGGTCCATCGATTGGAAATGCGACTGCTCCGCCGGGTGCAATCGGCGACGGGTTGTCGGACGGCATGAGCGCGACGAAAGTAGCGAAATCGCGACCAAGTGGCGGGATCGGTGGATACGGCGGGTGCGGAGGATGTGGTGGACGTGGATGACAATGTTTGCCCATGTTCATCACCTCCTTCTTTTTTAGCTACTGTATCGTATGCTGCTTGCAAAGCGATGTCGGCGGCGAATGCACAGTAGCGTTATGCTTGATTTTCCTAGCCATTTTCGATATTCTTTTGTGTATATGTATTTTCAGCAACTTGAGGAGGATGTACCATGACGAAATCATTGAAATTTGATTATAGCAAGGCGCTGTCGTTTGTCAGCCAACATGAGGTGGACAACTTGGCCGCTCCGATTGCGTTAGCACACGAGCAATTGCACAGCAAAACAGGTGCTGGCTCCGATTACACAGGTTGGGTCGAGTTGCCGCATAACTATGACCGCGAGGAGTTCGCGCGCATTCAAAAGGCGGCGGCGCAAATCCAAAGCGATTCCGACGCATTAGTGGTGATCGGTATCGGCGGTTCGTATCTCGGCGCACGTGCGGCGATTGAGATGTTGTCGCACACGTTTTACAACGTGCTACCGAAAGGACAACGAAAAACACCAGAAATTTATTTTGTCGGCAACAACATCAGTTCGACGTATGTCACGCACTTATTGCAAGTGTTAGAAGGGAAGGAAATTTCGGTCAACGTCATTTCCAAATCGGGAACGACGACGGAGCCAGCGATTGCGTTCCGCATTTTCCGCGATTTGCTCGAGAAAAAGTATGGTCGCGACGGTGCGCGCAAACGCATCTATGCAACGACCGACAAAGCGCGCGGTGCGCTCAAGCAATTGGCGACAGCTGAAGGCTACGAGTCATTCGTCATTCCGGACGATGTCGGCGGGCGCTATTCGGTGTTGACGGCAGTTGGCTTGTTGCCGATTGCGGTTGCGGGTGTCGACATTGCGGCGATGATGCAGGGCGCGGCGGATGCGGCGACGACGTATAGCAATCCGAACGTTGCAGAAAATGAGTGCTACCAGTATGCGGCGGTGCGCAACGCACTGTATCGCAAAGGCAAAACAACCGAAATTTTCGTCAGCTATGAACCAGCGATGCACTTTGTTGCGGAGTGGTGGAAGCAATTGTACGGCGAGAGCGAGGGTAAAGACCAACGCGGCATTTTTCCAGCAGCGGTCGATTTTTCTGCCGACTTGCACTCGATGGGTCAATACATCCAAGACGGCGTACGCAACTTGTTCGAGACGGTCATCCAGATCGGCGAAGTGGTTGAGCAAATCGTCATTGGCGAAGATGCGGAAAACTTAGACGGGCTCAATTTCCTCGCCGGCAAGACGATGGATTTCGTCAATAAAAAAGCGTTCGAAGGCACCTTGCTCGCACATACCGATGGCGGCGTGCCGAATTTGGTCGTGACGCTTCCGGGCATGACGGCTTATGATTTCGGTTACATGGTGTACTTTTTCGAAAAAGCATGCGGCATCAGCGGCTACTTGCTCGGCGTCAATCCGTTCGACCAAGAGGGCGTTGAGGCTTACAAGAAAAACATGTTCGCTTTGCTCGGCAAACCGGGCTTTGAGAAGCAAAAAGCAGAATTAGAAGCGCGCTTGACGCAATAAGCATGAGCGCCGGTCAACAAGTGAACTTTCGCACGGTCAAAGCGGCTGCGTCGGTGGAGACGTCGGTCAAAAAATCACGCTTTATCGCATACGCCAAACCTGTCTCCGATGAGGGGCAGGCTTTGGCGTTTCTTCATGAGGTGAGCAAACGCCACTATGATGCGTCGCACAACTGCTATGCTTACGTGATCGACGAATGGACGCAGAAACAGTCGGACGACGGCGAGCCGAGCGGCACAGCGGGCAAGCCGATTTTGGAGGCGATCAAACAGCAACAGCTGCAGCAAGTGGCGGTCGTGGTGACGCGCTACTTCGGCGGAACGATGCTCGGAGCGGGCGGTTTGATTCGCGCGTACGCCGAGGCGGCAACGCTTGCTTTGCGGACTGCCGGCATCGTCGAACAACGGTTGCACTTGCCGCTTTATGTTGAGATCGATTATCACTGGCTTGGCAAGTTGGAACACGAGATCAAGGCGCGCGCGTGGTTGACGGGCGAGGCGGCGTATGCGGAACGGGTGACGCTATGTCTATTGCCGACGGTCGAAGAGGCTGCGGCGATGCATTCTTTGCTGACGGAGTGGACACAAGCGCAGGCAGTCATTTCCGAAGGCTCAGAAATTTATGTTCAGTCGTAATTTTTTTTTGATATAATATAAGTGAAGGAGGTGAGCGGTACGTGGAGACGGTAGTGATTGTGTGGCTGGCGGTTGGTATCATCCTAATCATTGCGGAAGTGCTGACCTTTTCGTTTTATTTGCTGTGGCTCGGCATCGGCTCACTGGTGGCTGGCTTGATTGCCATTTTTGCGCCCGACATGTATTACGTACAGTTTGCCGGCGGTGCGTTAGTGGCGATCGGATTGACGATGTATACGCGTTCATTTACGAAGCGCATCCGTCAGTCATCGGGATTCATCGACAAAGTTGAAGATCTGATTGGCAGCAAAGGCGTGGTGCTAGAGACAATTGAACCGGAAGGACTTGGCGTCGTGCGCGTTGGCAATGAGACATGGAGCGCCAAAGCAGAAGAACACATCGAACAGGACGAGACAATTGTGGTAACAGCGAGAGGAACTTCTATCTTGACCGTCGAAAAATGGAGGAGTGAAAATTAATGGAATTTATTTTGTTATTTGCGCTCGTTGTACTGGTCATTGTTATCATTTTTAACGCGATCAAAATCATTCCGCAACAGCGGGTCGGCGTTGTTGAGCGACTTGGTCGCTTTAACCGCTTGCTGACACCTGGCTTGAACGTGCTCATTCCGATCGTCGATCAGGTGCGCATTTATCATGACTTGCGCATTCAGCAGGCGAATGTGCCGCCGCAGTCGGTGATTACCAAAGATAACGTGCAGGTGCAAATCGATAGCATTATTTTTTACCAAGTCATCAATCCGGAGCAAGCGACGTACGGCATCTCCGACTACGTGCTAGGTGTGCGCAACATCTCGGCGGCGACGATTCGTCAGATTATCGGTAAAATGGAATTGGATGAGACGCTTTCTGGGCGCGAGAAAATTTCCTCGGAGCTGCGTACAGCGCTAGATGAAGCAACGGAAAAATGGGGCGTGCGCATCGAGCGCGTCGAGGTAGTCGATATCAAACCGCCGATGGATATTCAGGAAGCGATGGATAAGCAAATGAAGGCGGAACGCAGTAAGCGTGCGATTATTTTGGAGGCGGAAGCGGCCAAGCAAGATATGATCTTGCGCGCTGAAGGTGATAAGCAAAGTAAAATTCTGCGTGCCGAAGGTGAGCGTGATGCTCGCATTCGTCAGGCGGAAGGTTTGCAGAAAGCGCAGGAGTTGGAGGCGCTGGGTGAAGCGATTGCGATTCGCTCGGTAGCCGAGGCGGAGAAAGCGCGCGTCGAGATGCTCCGTGAAGCGGCGCTTGATGAGAAAACGCTGGCCTACTATTCGTTTGAGGCGCTTAAAGAAGTGGCGAAAGGCGAAGCGAACAAGGTGTTTATCCCGAGCAATGCAATTGAGACACTCGGTAGCCTTGGGGCCATTGGCGAGTTATTCAAGTCGAATAATAAGTAAAATGTATATACAAATAGTAAAATTTTACAAAAAGTTTGATACGTGTTATACTCCATTCAGAGAAAAAAGAATGGAGTTTTTTTATGGGATTATTGGGGTTAGAGTTGCTGAGTCAGACGTTTTTTGTGGAGCGATTTTTGAATGCGTTATTTACCGAAAGTAGCGCTTATAAAGTAGTGGCGGTGCATCGTCTTGATGACTGTGGAGGGCTGAGGTTTCAAGCACAACTTAGTCACGGTGATACGCTTTTGGTGGACATTCAAAGGTTGGATCGGCATCAGTTCAGTGAGTGGACACCGTCGGCGTGGCGTCCGCATGCGAAAGTGAACGCACATCAGCGGCGCGTGCTGGTGCAAATTTGCGACTTCATATGTACGAATCAAGAACATGCACATAACGTGTATCGTTTTTTTGCGGCGAATGGCGGACGAGAGCGAATTCCGCAATTGGAAGTTCACGTGATTGAGCTTCCGAAATTGGCCTTGCGTCGCTTGGACGAGCGGGGATCGTCGGATAGCGAGTCGCTTTTTTTGATGCTCAATTCATTCAAAATATGTTAAGATGGAGAAAATAGCCGGACAATCATTGCATAACTCAGTTCGTGACGTGGCAAATTAGATTCAAAAACGAAGCGGAGTGTTGTGAATGTTCGATGTTCTGATTGGCGGTTGGCGCAAAGCGGTATTCGGTCTGTTTTTATGTTTTGGATTGTCGATGTTGGTAGTCGGTGTGACGATGGCGGCCGACACGGATACATATGTGGTGAAACCCGGCGATAGTCTTTGGAAAATCGCTGTGAAATACCAAATCGGCTTGTCAGAAATCATCGCATCCAATCCGCGCATCGCCAATCCAGCGCTTATTTATCCAGGGGACAAGGTGGTCGTACCGCTCATGACAGATGTGAAAACAGTGGAGAACGAAGTCGTGCAGTTGGTCAACGCTGAGCGTGCAAAATACGGAATGCCTGCACTACAAATGGATTGGCAACTAGCACGCGTCGCTCGTCTAAAGTCGATGGATATGCGCGATCGCAACTACTTTGCCCATGAGTCGCCGACTTATGGAAGTCCATTTATGATGATCAAACAATTCGGTATTTCCTATACGGCAGCGGCCGAAAATGTCGCGAGCGGTCAGATGACTGCGGTACAAGTAGTGGCGAGTTGGATGAATAGCCCTGGACATCGGCAAAACATTTTGAATCGTGATTTCACGTGGATTGGCGTCGGTTATGCAGCAGGCGGTCAATATCGGCATTATTGGACGCAAATGTTCATTCGTAAGTAGAGGTAGGGAAAACGGGGATGTTTGAACAGGATTATTTGATGCGCATGCTGATGCAGGTGACCCACTACATTGCACGTATCATGCGTCTGCGCCAAGAACAAAAACCGGAGCAAGCATATTTGTTGCTCGGACAAGGATATGAATTTTTCTTTGGTCTCTCGATTGACATGGTGGAACGGATGAGTGCGCAAGAAATCTATGAGTGGCTTCGCGATAGCGGGCGCGATCACGAACAAGTGATCCGTGCCCTTTTCGAGTTTTTGCAGGCGCACGTCGAGTTGCTCGAAGCGATGGGGCAGGATGAAGACGAGCAGATTGTGCCGTGGCGTCTGAAGAAAGTTGAATTGTTTTTATATTCATTGCTCGACGAGGAGCGCCACGAACTGCTTGATATCGTTGACGAGCTAGAGCGAAACATGGAAGAGATGCAGGCGTTCGTCTTGCCGAGCGATTGCTATGCGCGGTTGGTGCGCTACTACGAAATTCGCGGTCGCTTTGCTGCTGCGGAGGATATCCTTTACGTTTGGCGCGACCATATCCTTGAAAGCAACGGTGACGAGACCACCGAATCGCTGCAGGTGCGCTTGGTCGGTACGGCTTTTTATGAGCGTCTGCTGCACGTCGACGAGTCATTGCTCGAAATGGGCGGTCTGCCGCGTGAAGAAGTCATTTTTGGGCAGTTGCAATGGCTCACCGGCGGGACTGAATCCGCATAAAATATGACACTGTACCCACAGCCCTTGTTAGGGAAATCAGAGGCAAGGAGGGGTGATGGGTTGGGCAGTCATTTGGAAGAAGAAACATTTGGTTTGCGGATTTTGACGTTACGTGAACGCGAAGTGTTTGAGTTGCTCGTGCAAAATCTGACGACGCGTGAAATTGCCGGCAAAATGTTTATCAGCGAAAAGACCGTTCGAAATCACATCAGCAATGTGATGCAGAAGCTGAACGTGAAAGGGCGCTCGCAAGCGGTCGTGGAGCTGATACGGCTGGGCGAGTTGAAGATTTGAGTATTAAGCGAAATTTTGATCCGTTACATGAAAATGTAGCGGATTTTTCACATTTAACATGAAATACGTGGTATGATTGAACATAGAGTAAAGAATATCAAGAAGTAAAGAATTACTGGAGGGGATATTAGATGGAAATATCAAGATTAAGTTCAAAAGGTCAAGTGACGATTCCGAAAAGCATTCGAGATATGTTGAATTTAAGTGAAGGTGATCGCGTCGCATTTGTGGTGGAGCAAGGGAAAGTGGTGGTTACCAAGGCAAGTTTGATTGCGCTCCAAGAGTTGCAACAAGCGCTAAGTCAGGATTTGGCCATTCGTGGAGAAACTGAAAAAGATGTCATGAAGGAATTGTCTTTGGTGCGGGAGGAACTTTCGGGTGAGCGATACAAAACGTAGTCGGTTGCGTGTCTTCGTAGACACAAATGTCATCATTTCTGCGATTTTATCTCAAACATCGGTGAGTGCAAGGTTTTTGCATTTTGTCATTTTAGAGCATGAATTGCTTATTTGCAGTTACACACTTGAAGAAATTCATCGAGTGTTTGAACGTAAATTTCCGGATCGAATATCACTATGGCAGACATTTTTATCTGCATTAAAGTATGAATTGATCGAAACGCCGAAGGAATTAAGCAGAGTAAACTCGGTTCAGATAAGAGATGTTCATGATGTTCCAATTTTAGGTTCAGCTTTACTCTGTAAACCTGATTATCTGGTGACGGGTGATCATGATTTTTTTACGGAAGAGATCATGAGCAAATTTCAAGTCAATTCACCCGCGATTTTTTTAGAAAAGTATAGTAATCAAAATGGTTCAATGAACTAGATTCATGTTTTCAAAACACATTAGCAATGTGATGCAGAAGCTGAACGTGAAAGTGCGCTCGCAGGCGGTCGTGGAGCTGATACGGCTGGGCGAGTTGAAGATTTGAGATGTGATTGAGAATGGTGAGATCAGACCGCATCTGTCGGAGCGAGTGCTTTGGTGGATGCGGTTTTTTGAGTAAATTTTGCACATAATTATGGTATAATAATGTTACTAAAATGCTTGATAGGGTGTACCTATGCCACATATTAGACCGATTACCGATTTAAGAAACACCAATGAGATTTCAGAACTGTGTCACAAACTCGATGAACCAATATTTATTACGAAAAACGGATATGGGGACTTGGTTGTGATGAGTATCGAGACATATGAACGTCAATTAGCGATGGTCGAGCTTTATAAAAAGCTGGCTGAGGCTGAACAAGAGGTTGCTGAAGGCAAACCTCCTATTCCAGCAGAGGCCGTATTTGAAAAAATCATGAGAGAGTATGGAAGAAAATAAGTATCAGGTCGAATTTACTCCTAAAGCGATTGCTGACCTAGAACAAATTTATTTATACATTGCTAACGAGTTATTTAATCCTGATGCAGCTCAACGGTTGCTGGACAAATTTGAAAAGAAGATCATGATTCTCAGAAGTTATCCTTTCTCAAGTAACATCGTACAGGACAGTTTTTTGCGAAAAAAGGGTTATCGAAAATTAGTGGTCGACAATTATTTGGTGTTTTATTTAGTTGATGAAATTGAAAATAAGGTGTAAATCATGAGAGTTTTATATGGTGCACAGCAATATAAACGATACTTGTGATCTAGTTATACTTTCAAAACACATCAGCAATGTGATGCAGAAACTGAACGTGAAAGGGCGCTCGCAGGCGGTCATGGAGTTGATTCGGTTGGGCGAGTATGTTTCGGTAGAAGTGGTTTTTAATTAATTTTGATTCCCAAACCATGATTCTGTAAGTATAATAAATTAAAAAACTTTAAGATGAGGCCTTATGATCAAAGACGAAGTTAAAAAAATGATCGATAACCTGCCTGGCGATTGTACGTTAGAGGAAATCCAATACACTCAATATGTTCAAGCGAAACTGTTAAAAGCGCTAGATGACGTTGAACACGGCCGGACGCTCGATGCGGATGAGATGATCAAAAAATTTTCACAAATATTTTGACTACCCCCCTCAAAATTTGAAACGCTTACGAATGTTTTATTAGAAACAAAAAACGAGATGAAAAGGAATGATGAAGATGAAGATGAAGATGATGAAAACAGTGCTTGCCACCACGATTACGGTCGGTTTGTTGCTCGTACCGTTCAGCGGAGCGTTGGCTGGCGATAGTAAATCCCGTTCGAGCAAAGGGGTATTGACAGCGGAGCAGAAAGCAGCAAAAGAAGCTGCGGAACAAGCGAAGGATGCAAGGGAAGCGGCGAAGAAAGCGGCTGAGCAGGCGAAAGAGGCTGCGAAAAAGGCGAGAGAAGCTGAATCAAAAGCGAAAAAAGAGAAAGATGAGTCTGAAGATGCAGATGATGATGCCGATGAAAAAGCAAAAGAGGCAGCAAAGAAAAATAAAGATAAAGTAGCGAAGGCGGAAGCGGCAAAAGCAAAGGCGGAAGCGGAAAAACAAAAGAAAGAAGCAGAAGCAGCTGCAAAGGCTGCTGAGCAAGCAAAGAAAGCGGAATTGAAAGCTGCTTATGAGAAATTAAAAGAAGAAGCAAAAGCGGCGAACGCAAATGCTGAGGCGAAAGGAAAGGAATTGGCTCAGTTAGAAAAAGAAGCGGTCTCAGAAGCGAGCGAAGAGTTAGTGGCTGCACAAGAGGCGGCGAAACAAGCGCAAGTAGCGGCAGATGCGAAGGTTGCTGAATTAAAGGCGCTGAAACTGGCGGCGAAAGAAGCGAAAGAGGCGGCTGAACTCGAGAAGAAAGCAGCGAAAGCGAAGAAATCTGAAATGAAAGCAGCGAAGAAAGCGGCTGAGAAAGCGAAAGAAGAAGCAGAGAAAGCGGCTGAAGCAGCCAAAAAAGCTAGCAAGAAAGCAAAGGAAAAAAATGGCGTAGCTGAGGCTGCAAAAGCGAAAGTGAAGAAGGAAAAAGCGGAGCGTGAGGCGGCGAAGAAAGCGGCTGAAGTGGCAAGAAAAGCGAAGAAGGAAGCGGAGGAAGCAGCTGAGAAAGCGGCTGAACTCGTGCCGGCAACACCTCCTGTTGCTTCGTAAAAACAAACAGCATCGAACAAGCGGCACCGACCGAAGTGTTACGACTTCGGCGGTGCTTTTTTTCGTAATATGATCGAAAAAACAAGACTTTCACCCACAATCTGTGATATGATGGAAAATGGCAAGTGAATATTGAGACAGAAGGGTGATGGATATGAGTAAAACGCCGATTACAGTGGCGTACGGGGACGGAATCGGCCCGGAAATCATGGAGGCGACGCTGAACATTTTGCTGGCAGCGGGCGCACAACTAGAGATCGAAACAATTGAAATCGGTGAGAAAGTGTACCTTCGTGGCGGCACGAGCGGCATTGAGACGGAGTCTTGGGACTCACTGCGCCGTACGAAAGTATTCTTAAAAGCACCGATTACGACACCACAAGGTGGCGGATATAAAAGTTTGAACGTGACGACGCGCAAAGCGCTTGGATTGTATGCAAACGTACGTCCGGCTGTGTCGTATTCGCCGTTCGTCAAAACGAAACATCCGAACATGAATGTGGTCATCGTGCGTGAGAATGAAGAAGACTTGTACGCTGGTATTGAGCATCGTCAAACGCAAGATGTTTATCAATGTTTGAAAGTGGTTAGCCGTCCTGGTACGGAGAAAATTGTCCGCTATGCGTTCGAGTATGCGCGCGCGAATGGACGTAAGAAAGTCACTTGTTTTGCAAAAGACAATATCATGAAATTTACGGATGGCTTATTCAGTAAAGTGTTCTATGAAATTGGCGAAGAGTATCCGGATATCGAGAAAGAGCACTGGATCGTTGATATCGGTGCGGCGAAACTTGCAGATACGCCAGAAAACTTCGACGTCATCGTGATGCCGAACTTGTACGGCGACATTTTGTCCGACGTAGCGGCACAAATCTCTGGTTCAGTTGGTTTGGCTGGTTCCTCGAACATTGGCGACCACTGTGCGATGTTCGAAGCGATTCACGGTTCTGCACCACGTCGTGCGGGTCAAAACTTGGCGAACCCTTCCGGTTTGTTGCTCGGTGGCGTCATGATGCTGCAACATATCGGTCAAGCGGACATCGCTTCCAAAGTACACAACGCTTGGTTGAAAACGCTCGAAGACGGCATTCATACGTACGATATTTTCCGCGAAGGTACGAGCAAAGAGAAAGTTGGCACGAAAGAGTTTGCGCAAGCGGTGATCGATCGCCTTGGTCAATTGCCAGGAACATTAGCAACGGTTGATTACAAAGAATCTGCGACATTCGATATTAAGCCATCGGTGCGCGAACCGCAAAAGAAAGAACAAGTCGGAATCGACATTTTCTTGAACTGGACAGGCGGTGCTGCTGAGCAACTCGGCAAAACGTTGGAGCAATATACAGCGGGCAACTTAAGCCTGAAAGTCATCACAAACCGTGGCGTGAAAGTGTATCCAGGCGGATTCCCGGAGACGTTCTGCACGGATCACTGGCGTTGCCGTTTCATGGCGCCAGACGGTGAGACGATTTCCGCGGCACAAGTTGTTGAGTTGTATGACAATATTAGCAAAGCCGGCCTTGATATCATCAAGACGGAAAACTTGTATAACTTTGACGGTGTAGCGGGCTTCTCATCGGTACACGGTTAAGAGATGATTGCACATTCATAAACGAGAAAGACATCTGCTGTCACGCGTTGGCGGCAGGTGTTTTTTTGTCTGCAAATTGTTTACAATAGAATGGTACAACACGAGAATACAAAGCGAAGGTGTGAATCCGAATGGGTTGGCGACTGGAAAATAGTTATGGGCAATTGCCCGGATTTTTTTATACGAAAGTAGAACCGACGAAGGTGAGCGAGCCGAAAATGGTCATCTTTAATCGTTCATTGGCTGCGGAGTTGGGGCTAGATGTGGATCCATCGGCCATGGATTCATCGGCAACGACTGAGTGGGCCGAACGATGTGCCGGCAATGTGCTGCCGATTGGCGCAGAACCGCTAGCGCAGGCATATGCGGGGCACCAGTTCGGTCATTTTACAATGCTTGGTGATGGGCGTGCGATTTTGTTAGGTGAGCAAATGACGCCGGCGGGTGCACGGTTCGATATCCAACTCAAAGGTTCAGGCAGAACGCCGTACTCGCGGCGTGGCGACGGTAAGGCGGCGCTCGGACCGATGTTGCGTGAATATATCATCAGCGAGGCGATGCATGCGCTAGGCATTCCCACGACGCGCAGTTTGGCGGTCGTGACGAGCGGTGAGGTAGTGTACCGTGAGACGGAGCTGCCGGGGGCGGTGTTGACGCGCGTGGCCTCCAGTCATTTGCGTGTGGGTACGTTTGAGTATGCGGCGGCATGGGGCGGTGCGGAGCGAGTGCGCGAACTTGCCGATTATGCGATGGCCAGACACTACTCAGAGGTGATTGAGAGGGAACCGGGTGAACAGCGCTACGCTGCGTTTTTGCGAGCGGTGATGGAGCGCCAGGCGACGCTCATCGCTCAGTGGCAGGCGGTCGGCTTCGTGCACGGCGTGATGAACACGGACAACATGGCGATCAGCGGCGAGACGATTGACTATGGACCGTGCGCGTTTATGGACACGTACAAAATGTCGACGGTGTTTAGTTCAATTGATTCACATGGGCGCTACGCATACGGTAACCAACCGAAAATCGCCGCATGGAATTTGGCGCGACTGGCCGAAGCGCTTCTGCCGATTTTGGCGACAGAAGAAGAGCAGGCGTTGGCGCTAGCGAATGCGGTCATCGGCGAGTTTCCCGATTTGTTCCGTGAAAAATGGCTAGCTGCGATGTGCAACAAACTTGGTCTGAGCGGCCGGGAACAGACCGACGAATCGCTCGTCGAAGATTTGCTGGGGCTTATGGAAACGCACTACGCCGACTATACGAATACATTTTGCGAGTTAACCACTGGCCGACACAAGCAAGCGCTGTTCGAGACAGAGGCGTTCGCGTCGTGGCGCAATCGCTGGCAGGCACGTTTGGAGCAGCAAAACGAATCGCATGACGTCATTCAAGAGCGGATGAAACATGCAAATCCAGTGGTGATCGCGCGCAACCACCGTGTCGAAGAAGCGTTGGCCGCCGCTACTGATGACGACGATTTGAGTGTGCTGCATCGACTACTGGATGCTATAGCGAATCCTTTTGATTATAGCGAACAAAATCGATATGCAGGCGATCCTTATTTCACGGAACCGTCAGCATCGGTGCGGCCATATCGCACGTTTTGCGGCACGTAATTTTCGAAAAATGCTTTTTAGGAACCGAACACTTTCGCAAGCACCTCGCGAATTTGCGGACGTTTCAGGTGCTTCCAAAACAGTTCGTTTTGAATGAGCACATCCATATGCAAATGCAAATCATCGTTATTGCCGGCGACACCACTGCTTGTCCCTGAATTGCCGACAAAGCCAATCTGTTGACCGCGCTTCACGATCGTGCCAATCGCTAACTTCTTGTTGACTGTATGCAGATGAGCATAGCGCACGAGCACACCTTTTTCATACTGCACCCATACTGATCGGCCACGCAATTTGTCGAGAATATAGACTGGCGTTTGCTTCGATTTGGCGGAGATGCTCAGGAGCGCTTCACGTTCGCGATGCATCAATTCGAGATAGTCGCTGTCGATGCGCACGACCACACCCTCAGCAACCGAGCGCACTTCCGTTTTGCGGTCGATGCGGATGCCGCTATAGCTGCTATACCAATCCAACCCTTCATGCGTACCGTTGCGATATGTGCGCGGGGCGCCCGGCAAGTGATTGTCGCGCGTCGAAAGTGTCGCTCCTGCAATCGGACGGTCCATGAACGACAAATACAATGCAATCTGTTTCGGCGTCGAGCGCTTCAAGTCAAGCGCTGTCAGCTTTTTGTACACCGAATGTTTAAAGACGGCGAGCGGCTCACCCAACGTGACATCCGTGCGGACGAAGAGTGATTGCTGCGTGCGGGCTGTGACAGGTAAGGCGAATGCTTTTTCGATGACAGGTAGCGGCAAATAAATCGCCGTTGTCTGTTTTTTCGTCTCTACGTATGGTTTGGCGTTGAGCGGCAAATGGATGCCGTTGCGCGCAATCACTGTCGTGCCACGCAACAGTTCGTACGTATTGCCGGCGTGTTTGATGGACAGCGTGCCTTCGGAAGCACTGTAACGGTAGGTGAGCGGCAATTCGAGGCGCAGTTCCTCCAACGAGACGAATGGTTTTTTGTAAAAATAATGGATGGTTAGTTGCGTGCTTTTAGGTGCCGATTTCGTTTGTTCGATGTTGCTCGCTAGCATCGTCGTTGGCGTAAACGCGCCCAATAGCAGGCTGCACGCAAGCAATATTGCAAGTAATCGTAACTGTTTCAAGTGGAAAACCCCCAGATACATCATTTTCAATCTTGCTATCTTGACCTATTCTATCATGTCACACGAACGTTAGGATGGCAATTCGAATAGTAAAATCATGTTATAAGATAAATGATTGAAATCGTTTTCACAAGAGGTAAGAAAAGGATGGCGGTAACCATGATTCGAATAAACATGAGAACAACGATTTGGCTGTCGCTTACACTTATATGCTTGCTATTTGCTACATCCGATGCGTTGGTCGTAAAAGCAAACACAACACCTCCGCCACTGCTCTACACGAGTGATCTGCTCGGGCATTGGCAATTGGACGAAGGTAGTGGCAGAACGCTCAATGATTCGTCTGGCAAACGCAACCACTTGCAGTTGGGTGCAGATGCTGACTGGCAAGAGGGGTATTTGGGTGCGCATGCCATTCGTTTTCATGAGCAGGTCCGTGCCTCAAACTACCAATTGAGCGGCCATAGTGCCATCACGCAGAAAAAGCAGTTTACGTTGACGTTTTGGCACAAGCCTTCGGCGACGAAAAATAACAAAGTATTTGCCAGTTTGGGTGGCGTGATTCAAGTCTCACAAGGTAGCGATGCTAGTCTGCACATCGACATGCTGAACACATATGCCCATTTTTCAAAAATTTTAACGGTCGACCGTTGGCAGCATGTAGCGTTGCGATTCACTGCAGGAACCGTCTTTGTCTATGTAAACGGTGTCGAGAAAGGAAGCAAAGCGTTTCCCGGCACGTTCACCGCGAGTGGTTATTTTTCGTTCGGCGGCATATGGGCCTATGATACGCCCAATCAATTGGATGATGTTCGTTTGTATAGTAACGCCTTGACTGTCGAGCAAATCAAGCAATTGGCGGCACAATTGAAAACGGAAAAAACCGCTCCCGCTGTGCCGAATAATCTTGTCATGGTCGGCAAAAACAACAGCGCGGCAAACTTTGAATGGTCTGCTTCGACGGATAACATCGATGTCGTCGGTTATCAGCTGTATGTCAATGACAAACAGGCCCTGTTTACGGAAAAAACGAGTGCAACGATTACGAATTTACTCGCTGATCAAAACTATGCCGTTACGGTACGCGCAAAAGATGTAGCAGGCAACTTGTCGGCTTCCAGCACAGCGCTTCGCTTCCGTACCGATCGCACGTACAATCCGCAAAAAGGAGCGGTCGGCATCAACTTCGACGGTGTATGCGACTATTGCCGCGAAACGATGTTTTATGATGTCTTCAAAATGGCGCGCCCATGGATGAATTGGAGTTATCCCGACTATAAATTCGATAAGGATGAGCACGGCAACATCCGCTCACTCGAAGCGGGTCGCGAGGCGTATTCGATGATGCTGATTGCCAATGATGGACGCTACAAAAAAGGGCGCTATCTCGTTACTTACGATGGCGAGGGTGTGCTTGAATTTTGGCAGCGCGACGGCTCGAAAATCATTTCGCAATCCCCAGGCAAAATGGAGGTTGACGTCCAAGGAGACGGCCTCTGGTTAACGCTGAAGTCGGTCAATCCGGCCGACTACATCCGCAACATTCGCGCCATTCACATCGATGATCTCGAAGTGGCGAGAGCGCATACATTTCGCCGTGATTTTATCGAGCGATGGAAAGATTTTCGCGTCACGCGTTTCATGAGCACGATGAACACCAACAATACGAAAATTGTCGAGTGGAAGGACCGTACGACCCCGCAACATTTGACGCAAGCCGGCTGGGACAATCCGCTGAATGATGGCATGGCGGTGGAGCACATGGTCGAATTGACGAACGAACTCGGTTCCGATCCGTGGTTCAACATGCCGACGATGGCCAACGATGATTATGTGCGTCAGTTTGCTACCTATGTGCGCGATCATTTGCACGATGAGGCGAAAGTGTATATCGAATACTCGAATGAAACGTGGAACACGATCTTTTTTCAATATAACTATTGCGTGCAAGAAGGTAAAAAATTAGGGTATAGCGGTTCGGACGCGGAGATCAACGCGAAGTTTCATGCGCACCGTGCGAAGCAAATGTTTGCCATTTGGGAGGAAGTGTTCGGCAGCGAGCAGCGACTGGTGAAGGTGATTGGCGGATTTCATTACGGTGGCGCTCATTATGCGAAAACGATTCTCGAGCATGAAGAGGTGTACAAAGAGGCCGATGCGTACGCCACCGCACCTTACTTTGCCCACGACTACGGCGGCACGAGAGCGGAATGGGTGAAGAAGGCGACGCCGAGCGAAATTTTCGCCGACATGCAGAACGAGGTCGCATTCAGTAATAAGATGACCAAAGAAATTGTCGATCAGGTGGATACGTTTGCTTTGGACACGGTTGCATATGAGGGCGGTCAGCACATGGCGCCAATTTTCGTGTGGCAAACGAATACGTTTTATCAGAATGATGATGTGCTTGTCAATAAGTTGGCGTGGCTCAATCGGCAACCACAAATGTATGACATTTATCAGCAACATTTTGATGGATGGAAAGCGGCTGGAGGCCGGCTTAACGTGACGTACAGCGCGGTGACGAATTATGGTCGCTATGGCAGCTTCGGTCTGCTGGAATATGCGAATCAGCCGCTTGCGAGCGCATACAAGTATCGTTCGACGATTGACTGGTTGAAAAGTCATCCTGTGTGGTGGGGCGTGCAACGTGTAGACACGCCTGGTGAAACGCAGGCCAATGTGCCGGCTCCGTCGACAGTGACAATCAGTCAAATCACGATGAACACGATGCGTGTCGCTTGGCAGGCGCCTGCATACAAAGAAGCCGTGAAATCCTATGAATTGTTCGTTGACGGCATGGCCGTCGCATCACTGCCCGCGCAACAGTACTCTTATGTATTGAGCAATCTCACGTCCAATCGCAAATATTCGCTTGGCATAAAAGCACATTATGAAAGCGGTGAGCAATCGGCGCAGACGTATGCGAACGCTTCAACGTTGGCTGATGTGCAGCCACCGACGTCGCCCAAAGGATTGAATGTGTCAACATCTACAATGAACTCGTTTTCTGTCAGTTGGTCGGCAGCGAACGATAATCTCGCCGTTGTCGCTTATGAGGTGTACTTGAATGGTGTGAAAATGACAGAAACGCAGCAATTGTCCTATGCAGTAACTGGATTGCGGCCAGCGACAGCATACACGGTCGTTGTGCGTGCGCGTGATGCGGCCAATAATCGCTCTCCTGTCAGTGTCAGTTTGTCGGTGCGTACTGCACCAGATACGCAACTGCCGAATGCACCGCAACAAGTTTATGCAGCAAACATAGACATGCGTTCGTTTACTTTATATTGGGCGCCCGTCAATGATGCTTACGGAATACGTGCTTATGAGGTATATGAGAGTGGAAAAATGATGGCGCGCGTGACGAATCCATTTTTGGCGCTCCGTTCATTGACGCCGCGAACGACATATAAGCTTAGGGTGCGGGCAGTTGATCAGGCTGGCAACCTTTCTGAATTTAGCAGCGAAGTGGTGCGCCAAACGAACAGTGATCAGCAGGTGCCATCGACACCGCGCGGCTTGCGTGTGACGCGCATGTTGCCTGCCACAACGCAACTGGAACTCGCATGGGAGCGTGCATCGGATAATGATTCGGTAGTGAGTTATCAGTTGTATCGCAATGGGACGGTAGTCCTCTCGACCGTGCAGACGACGGCGCTCGTGAGCGTCAATGCGCTTGGACAAACCGCATCGTACGCAGTGCGGGCAGTTGATGCTGCAGGTAACTTGTCCGTTGTTTCTACGGACGTGCAAGCGATGATTCCACAGGCCAGTGCCGGAACGAACCATCCGATTTTGGTGGAAATACAAAGTTTGCGTCAACCCCAAGGTACGATGAGCACGGTGCTACAATACCGCTTGCTACGTTCGGCGCATGTAACGGTTCGTTTGCTTGATGAGCAAGCGACACAAGTGGCAGTGCCGTTGTCACGAACCTGGCTCGCTGCCAACACACATACGTTGACGATTCGTCACCTGAATTTGCCGGAAGGACGTTACAAATATGAATTGATTGCTGAAGGCGTAAGCACGCAACGTTGGCAAGGCGCCTTCGTCATAGACAACACACGCCCCGTGGTCAGTTCATTCACCGTCTCCGGCGCAATCACGAACGAAGTCAATCGATCCGTTAGCACGATGCAGTTTTCACTGTCTGAGCGCTCATTTGTGCATGTGACTGTTCATGATGGTAAGGGCGCTATAGTGCGCACCTTGCTCAACCAACGTATGTCGATGAGCGGCAGACACTCGTTACAATGGAATGGTTTTAACCAAGCAGAACAACTTGTGGCTGATGGCATGTACGAGGTAAGAGTAACTGCGGTCGATGAGGTGGGAACTCGCTCGTCGCTAGTGTCGACACAACTTCGTGTGGAGGCGCGAGTGCCGCAACTGACGCAATCAAAACAAAATGTGGCGTCATTAAAAGTAAAAGACAACAACCGCCTGACAATCAGTTTCCATTTATCAGAAGAAGCGAAAGTGGAGGCGCGCATCTTTGATTTTAACAATCAATTGGTACTCGACTTGGCCGTTGGCAATTTCCAACCAGGTGTACAAATGTTGCAATGGAACGGCCGCAATAAAGAGGGGAAATACATGACGAATGGCGATTATTATGTCCGCATCAAAGCAACAGATAGTGCCAATAAATCATCAACTGAATGGAGAGTGAATGTCAATGTCGCAACTGCATTCTAAACTAGCCTCATTGCTGAGCAAGGCACAGCATACCGTCGTATTTACCGGAGCCGGTTGCTCGACGGAAGCGGGCATCCCTGATTTTCGATCGCGCGATGGTTGGTGGCAGAAAATCGACCCCGCGATGTTAGCCAACCCGCACGCGATCTACGCACATTATCCATTGTTCCACGGATTTTATGCGTATCGTGTTGAACAGTTACGCTCCATCACACCGCACGCTGGGCATCGCGTGCTCGCTGATTGGCAGACGCGCGGGCTCGTCAAGCATCTCATCACGCAAAATGTTGACGGGTTGCATCAAATGGCTGGCAATCGTGATGTCATCGAACTTCACGGAACGATTCGCAATTTTCGTTGTCACGAGTGCCAGTGTGCGGTCAGTGAATCGCAGTTTTTGAGCGCTGAACCGTGTCCTCGTTGCGGAGCGGAGCAACGACTTCGAGCCAATGTGGTGATGTTTGGCGAATCATTGCCGTCCGCAGCGTTAGAGATGGCACAAACGTGTCTGCA
Organism: Caryophanales bacterium; assembly: GCA_947459205.1. GTDB lineage: Bacteria > Bacillota > Bacilli > Paenibacillales > CANHCR01 > CANHCR01. The sequence continues at coordinate 49,396 of CANHCR010000007.1, forward strand.
AGCGACCGATTTGGTGCTCGTCATCGGCTCGAGTTTGCAAGTGTATCCAGCGAATCAATTGCCGCAAATTTGTCGCGGTCCGAAAGTATTGATCAATAACGAGCCCGTGGGCGGAGATGCGGGCCATTTCGACTTATTTATCGAAGGTACAGCAGGAGAGGTGTTGCTGCAGGTCAATCAATTATTGGATGAAAGCGTGCTTTGAACGATCGGTGCGACTTTTGTGCCAAAAAGTTCAATCGCACGCATCACTTGATCGTGCGGCATCGAACCAACCGGTACGTGCAGGAAAAAACGCGTCACGCCAAGTTGTTGCTGCAAATCGATGATTTTGTCGGCCACCGTTTGTGCGTCGCCGACATAGAGTGCGCCATCTCGCGCACGCGCCATATCATAACTGCGCCGGGAGTAAGGTCCCCAGCCGCGCTCTTGTCCGAGTTTGTTGAGCACATAGGCGGTTGAAGGGTAGAAAAGGTCGGCGGCCTCCTCCGTGCTGTCCCAAACGAAACCGTGCGAATGGGTAGCGATTTGCAACGAAGATGGATCGTGACCGGCGCGTTCGGCTGCTTGTTTATACAATTGCACAATTGGCAAAAACATTTGTGGACTGCCACCGATGATGGCTAATACCAACGGCAGTCCAAGTGTGCCGGCGCGAACGGCTGACTCCGGGTTGCCACCACTAGCGATCCAAACTGGTAATGGTTGTTGAACCGGACGCGGACTGATGTATAAATTTCGAAAAGATGGGCGATGGTGACCGTTCCAAGTGACGTGCTCTGACTCGCGCAATTTTAATAATAGTGCTAATTTTTCGTCGAACAACTCGTTGTAGTCGTGCAAGTCTTGACCGAATAGCGGAAATGATTCGATGAACGAGCCACGACCAGCCATAATCTCGGCGCGACCGCCAGAAATTGCATCGAGTGTGGCGAATTCTTGGAACACTCGCACAGGGTCTGCAGATGAGAGTACGGTAACGGCGCTTGTGAGTCTGATTGTTTGTGTCCGAGCCGCTGCCGCCGCCAAAATGACCGCCGGCGCAGATGCGGCGAAGTCTATACGATGGTGTTCGCCGACACCAAAAACGTCGAGTCCGATGCGGTCAGCTAAGACGATTTCTTCGATGACATCTTGAATTCTTTGGCTATGTGAAATGACCTCGCCTGACTGTGGATCGGGTGTAGTCTCTACAAATGTGCTAATGCCGAGTTCCAACGATTTTCTCCTCCTTAAGTAAAAACGGGCAAGCATGCCCGTTTGTCGGCCATCTAATGGCAAAAAGGTCCAAATTTTCATAAAAAACGGGTGACATCTTCATTGAAGAAGTCACCCGAGCGTAACTTGTTTACTTATAAAGCGGCGCACCATATAAGAGGTTAAACGCTTGGTTGTTGTTCATTTTCAACATGTTGTTTACGTTCAGTTGGTTGTTTTTCGTCACTTGCTCAATAAACTTATCAAGCACTTCTCGAGCATCTTCGCGATTGTTTGCCTTCTCAGGTGCATCCGCTAGTTTGGAGATGACTGACGATTGAATGCTTACCGTCTTCAACATTTTCGATTGGACTTCGTTTACGTGCTTGCGTTGATCGCTCACTTTTTTGAGCGCATCATCGATGGCTGCCGTCGCTTCTTTCGCACCATCCTTCGAGGAAATGTCGAGTTTGTCGACTCCAACACTTTTGCTGTCCATGTTGGCGATTTTCACCTTAGACGTATGATTTTTGGAAGCACCAGTTTGGATGTTTTCCGAATATCCGCCGTTCAGTAATTTTTTGTCGTCAAACTTGGTCTTGTCTGTAACTTTGTCAATGACAGCAGTCATTTTTTTTAGCTCTGCTTGCAACGCTTTGCGGTCATCAGCGGATAGCGACTCGTCACTTGCTTTGACGGCGAGTTCTTTCATTTTTTTGAGCGCCTTTTCAGTCGTTTGCAACCCTTGGTCTGCAGTTTGCATTTTGGCGATGTTATCTTGAAGTTTTTCTACATTTTTGGACATTGTCTTCACGTGAAAACGCATCGGCTCGCTGATTTGAACAGGTGATTGTGCGTTCTGCTGCGGTTGCTTGTTGACAATCGATTGTGCTTGTTCCGCTTGTGAGGAACGTTGAACCGAAGTTGATTTGCCCGAATAGATCGGAGCGGTTAAAGAGCCGGTCATGTTCACAGGTACTTGCGCCATCATAAATCACTCTCCTGAATGGATGTTAAGAGTGTTATTAACTTCGAACAGATTAAGACGAATTATTTGATACTACTACTATACCCTATAAGTCATTTTTTGTAAAACAAAAACGGGCACGAATGCCCGTTTTTGACCATTAGTATAAATCAGTTGCGAATCAAGTAATCAAAGGCGCCGAGTGCAGCCGTTGCACCCATACCCATCGAAATGATGATTTGTTTGTACGGTACGTTGGTGCAGTCACCGGCTGCGAACACGCCGGGCAAACTGGTTGCTCCGTGATGGTCGATGATGACTTCGCCGAACCGTGTTTTTTCGAGTTGCTCACCGAGCCAGTCAGTGTTCGGGATGAGACCAATCTGAACGAACACACCCTGTAAAGAAAGATGTTTTTGTTCGCCGCTATCTCGTTCGATATAGCTGATGCCGTTCACTTTGTCAGTTCCGGTAATTTCCTTCGTCTGAACATTTTTCAGCACCGTCACATTCGGTAGACTGTACAACCGCTGTTGCAGCACAGCATCCGCTTTCAGTTCAGGCATGAATTCGAGTACTGTCACGTGTTTGACGATCCCCGCGAGATCAATGGCTGCTTCGATGCCAGAATTGCCACCGCCAATTACCGCCACATCTTTGCCGGCAAACAGCGGGCCGTCACAGTGCGGGCAATAAGCGACGCCTTTGTTTTTGAACTCCGCCTCGCCTGGCACCCCGATGTTGCGCCAACGAGCGCCTGTCGAAAGAATGACGGTTTTGCTCTTCAGCACCGCACCGTTTTCCAACTCAATTTCAATCAAATCTTTTTTCTCGAGACGTTTCGCGCGCTGTACGTTCATCACGTCGATGCCGTACTCTTTCACGTGTTCTTCAAGACTTGCCACTAATTTCGGACCCTCGGTGTATTTGACGCTGATGAAATTTTCGATGCCCATCGTGTCCATTACTTGACCGCCGAAGCGTTCCGCGACGATGCCCGTACGTATCCCTTTGCGCGCCGCATAGATCGCAGCAGAAGCGCCGGCGGGACCACCGCCGACAACGAGCACATCGAATGGCTCTTTGCTAGCAAGTTCCGATGCATCAGGCGCGTTGCCCAGTTTGGCTAACATTTCTTCAATCGTCATCCGTCCGCTGCCGAAAAATTCATCATTCAAATGAACGGTCGGCACGGCCATAATATTTTTGTTTTCCATTTCGGCTTTGAAAGCCGCCCCATCGACCATCGTGTGTGAAATGCCCGGGTTTAATATGCTCATCAGATTGAGCGCTTGGACAACGTCAGGACAGTTGTGGCAACTTAGGCTGATGTACGTCTCAAAACGATATGACCCGCGTATATTTTTTATTTGATCGATGATGGTTTGATCCACTTTCGGCGCGCGCCCGCTTACTTGAAGAAGAGCGAGCACGAGCGATGTGAATTCATGACCAAGCGGCACGCCAGCAAATGTCACGCCTGAATCTTCACCCGGACGATTGACACTAAAACTTGGCGTGCGTGGCAACTGCTTTCTTTCTACCGTAATTAGGGATGACATGGAGGCAATCTCATCCACCAAAGCAATCAATTGACCAGATACGGCGTCTGCACCTGCACTGACTTGTAGCAATACAGGGCCTTCCATCAGTTGTAAATATTGTGCGAGTTGCGCCTTAATATCTGAATCGAGAATCATTTTAGATTTTACCTACCAAGTCGATGCTCGGTTTCAATGTTGCAGCGCCTTCTTCCCATTTCGCTGGGCAAACTTCGCCTGGGTTGTTGCGCACGTATTGTGCAGCTTTAACTTTCGAAACAAGGATGCTTGCGTCACGACCAATGCCTCCTGCACTGATTTCAACAGATTGGATGACGCCGTCTGGGTCGACGATGAAAGTTCCGCGATCTGCAAGTCCTGCGGATTCGATCAAAACATCAAAGTTGCGGCTGATTGTGTGCGAAGGATCACCGATCATGATGTAGGTGATTTTGCCGATCGCTTCGGAAGAATCGTGCCATGCTTTGTGTGTGAAGTGAGTGTCAGTGGATACGGAATATACTTCCACGCCTAGGCTTTTCAAAGTTGCATATTGGTTTTGTAGGTCCTCAAGTTCAGTTGGGCAAACGAACGTGAAGTCTGCAGGATAGAAGCAAACAACGCTCCATTGACCTTTCAAATTTGCTTCCGTTACCTCGATGAATTTGCCGTTTTGATAGGCTTGTGCTGTAAATGGTTTTACTTCAGTACCGATGAGTGACATACTGTGAACTCCTCCTGTGAATTGTTTTTTAGAATAATTCTAATTTAGTGATTATGTTAGTATCTTTTCGGTTGTTTGTCAAGCGAAGCGCAGGGAGTTCCATTATTTTTGAAAAAATTATGAAAATAAACCGCTATAAAATGAAAATTATGAAAATCATGTTGCGTTTTCATGAAAATAATGGTATTTTGGTGCTGTGAAACGACAATTTCATGATGAAATGCGGTGTTTTTATGAAAATGAGTAGAAACTTTCAAAGGACAATTCGTGCTTTGCTTGTCATTTTGATGTGTGTCATGACGATTCCTTTACAGCCTGGGTTGATCGGTGAGCGCCCCCTTTATGATAACTATGTTCCTGATCCGTTTGTTGAGATTCCAGTGCAAGGTGCTGAAAAGGTAGCGGATACCTCATTGACGTCCGTTACGCAAAAAACGCAAGTTGATGACGTATCAATCCCTAAACAGGATGATGCGGAGAATAGCCAGCGAATTGCGGTCAAAATCCCATCGAATCAACTGCAGGAGTTTCAAGCGGAGTGGGAAATCGGCGATCAACTGCATTCGTCCAATTCGCTTGGCGTTGTCGTCTTCGAGACGCAAGATCAAGCGCAAGCGGAACTTTTGAGGACGCGTCTGGATGCCCATCCTCTCGTAGATTATGTTGAACAGGATCGGACGATACGCGCTGCAGAGATAACGAATGATCCTTATTATACGAATCAGTCACATCATGAACTGCTCGATACGGCTTCGATTTGGCAAATGATTGGCGACAATGTGCAGCAAGTTGTGGCGGTGCTTGATACGGGTGTTGATGGCGCTCATCCTGATTTATCAGAGCGAGTAATGCCAGGCTATAACTTTATTGATGAAACAGCCTTGCCTGAAGATGACAACGGACACGGGACGCACGTTGCTGGGCTCATTGCAGCAGTCGCCAATAACGGGCAGGGTGTGGCTGGCGTTTGTCCGAATTGTCGCATTATGCCTTTGAAAGTGTTAGATGAGGATTCGTCCGGGAGCTTGTTTGATTTGGTGGATGCGATTATATATGCTGTCGATAACGGAGCGAACATCCTGAACATGAGTCTGACGACGGATGAATGTTCGCCGATGCTTCAGGGAGCACTTGATTATGCTTGGGAGCGGGGCGTGATTGCAGTGGCTGCGGCCGGCAATGGAGGCGGGCAAGCGCCTGTTTATCCCGCGGCATGTGACCATGTGTTGTCCGTAGGTGCGCTTGGAGAAGGATTGGACAAAGCAGCTTTTTCTAATTTTGGCAATACATTAGATGTAGTGGCTCCAGGCACCGATGTATGGTCTGCGTTGCCAGGCGGGGTCTACGGTGTGATGTCGGGGACGTCGATGGCCACACCAGTCGTTGCCGGTGTTGTCGCGATGACGAGAATGATGCGACCTGAACTGGATAATGAGGGCGTCGTGCGTGTCATTCAACGTACAGCGGAGGATTTGGGCGAACCAGGGCGTGATCGACAATTCGGATTTGGACTGGTGAGCGTGCCTCATTTATTGAAATCACCTGATTTGCGCGTGACCGGTGAATATGGATTTACGATGAATTTTGCTTTCCATCCGTTGCAACAGGCGCGCAAGATTGAGATGCATCAGTCGACAGATGGCGGAAAGTCGTGGCAACTTTCCAGATTGGCCGCTCCGTTGCGTGCTGATTCGATGTTCGCGACCGTCTTTAATTTGACGCCAGCAACGAATTATTTGTTCCGTTTGCATGTAATTGGCGGGCCTTATCATGGCATTTCGTCGCATGTACGACACAAGACGGCGATCGATTCTATGCCGCCGTCAATGCCAACCGATTTGCGTGTGATTGAACAGACTAAGCAATCGATCATGGTTAGTTGGACTCCATCCAAGGATAATAAGGGGATGAAACGTTACGAAGTAATGATTGGTGAGCGAATCATTGGCAGTACCGTCAAACCTTACATGAGAGTGAGTCTTCAACATGTCAATCGCATGGCATCGCTCCGAGTAGTAGCGATTGATCGATACGAAAACCGTTCGCCGATCAGTGTGCCTTTGAAACTTGATATGCTAAAATAGACGAGAGAGGTGATTAATATGAGGAAACTATACATTCGCAGTTTGCTCAGTATGGCACTTAGTTTTTCGTTAGTGACAGCATGGCCTTATGTCTGGTTGTTGACGGATAACTTCTCGGGGCTAGAAATGTCTATGCTTATAGCGGTGGTGCTCGCTTGGTTGCTTGCATTGTTGATGCCTGTTGTATATAGCAAGCGACTGAAGCAGGCGCAAGGTCTCGAGCAAGCGCACATTCGATTTCTCCTATCGTCGTACGTGAAACATATCGTCATCGGCGTCGTATTGCTAATCGTCAGTTTGATGATTTTTTACGTATCTGATCAACTTTACATTTTGATTTTTACAGACCCGCTGTTTGTGTACGGCATCACGGCTTGCCTCATTACTTCGGCTTATATGGTGGTTTTGGATTGGATCCTGTTAGACTCGGTGCTTCGATCGTATGCTGCCTTTCATCGACAGGAGCAACCGCATGATGTCATATCTGCACTGCGCATCTTGCGGAAACCGTTTTGGATTGTGTTGCCTGTGATGATCCTCATTCACTTTGTGTTGATGGGTTGGGGAGCCATCCTTCTTTCGATTTTGATTCCCGCAGTCATCTTGAGCAAATGGCTGGTGACTTTGGTCAAAGTTCACAGATTCGAACATTTGCCCACAGAATTCATAGGGCGAGATACTGAATCGAATACAGAACAGCCACAAACTGAATAACAAATTTGCAATGATAAGCAGCATCGCACGTTTCGGCGTGCGGTGTTTTTTTGCGGTTGTCTACATTGCCATCCAATCGGCCGTGTGTTATAATTCGAATATATCTTTATTCTGCTAATTAGTTAACACGACACCACTTTAATTCGATAAAGTGAAGTGACTATATTTTTGACTGAGGTGACCGGTTTGTCTAAGCCAAAGGTATTTGAAAAACCGATCGGTGTGCGCGATTACTTGCCGCACATCGTTCGTCGCTTACGCCAACTACAAGCACAAGTGCTCGAAGTGATGGAAAGGTGGGGTTATGAGGAAATCATGACACCGACACTCGAGTATTACGATACGGTTGGTGCAGCCAGTACGACGTCCGAAAGCAAGCAGTTCAAATTGCTTGATCCGAAAGGGAAGACGCTTGTTCTGCGCTCAGACATGACAGCGCCGATCGCAAGGGTGGCTGCTTCATTACTGAAAGATGAGCCTCTTCCGCTACGTCTTTCTTACCACTCGAACGTGTTCCGCGCTCCTGAAGAGGAAGCTGGTCGCGACGCCGAATTTTTTCAGACGGGTGTGGAGTTAATCGGTGATCATTCGATTGATGCAGATGCTGAGGTTGTCGCTTTGGCGATTGCTTGTTTAGAGTCGAGCGGGTTACAACAATTTAAAATGGCGCTCGGACATAGCGGATATATTGACGGTATGATGAGCGATTTGCTGGCGGGTTATGAAGCAGAGCAGCATTCGCTGAAAGAGTATTTATTGAAACGAAACTATGTCGGATTCAGTCAACTTTTGAAGCGATTGCCTGTATCGGAGGCCGTTAAGAATTCGCTCGCATCAGTGCTACGTTTGCGTGGCGGCGTTGAAGTGTGCGAGCGTGCGCTTGAACTGACAGCAAGCGATAAAGCTGCTCGGGCAATCGAGCAATTGCGCGAAGTGTACGGCGTGCTATCGGAATACGGAGTTAGCGATCGAGTGTTCGTCGATTTGACGATGATTGGTGATTTTTCTTACTACACAGGAATCACTTTTGAGGGATATGCGGTTGAACAAGCTTTTCCGGTGTGTAGTGGCGGTAGATATGATTTCCTGCTCCAACAGTTCGGCCGAAGCGCGCCTGCGACTGGGTTTGCGCTCAAAACGAATCGTATCTTAGAACTGCTCGGTAAACGTGCTGAAGAATCGCATGACGAGTCGGCACCATATAAAGTTTTAATTCTTTATGACAATCATCGTCGTTCGCAGGCAATTGCTTATGCGCAGATGATGAGAAGCAGACACGGGTTGATGGTGGAGACGAAGTTGCTTGCGGATGGTGAATCACCACTAGTGGAAGCAGAAGGCGAAGATTGTTTCCGCTACAATGGTCGTATCTATCATGATGTTATCACTTATTTGGATGGGGAATCATCGACATGAAACCTTTACTTAAAATTGCGATACCAAAAGGGCGAATCTTTAAGGATGCGACGAAGTTATTTCGCGCAGCTGGCTTGCCGCTGCCAGAAGATTTTGATGAAGGGCGAAAACTGATTGTGCAATCGCCAGAGGCAGGCTTCGAATTTATTCTTGCTAAACCGGTTGATGTTCCGACTTATGTGGAATATGGCGTTGCTGACCTTGGCATATCGGGCAAGGACGTCCTCTTAGAAGACAATCGTGATGTTTATGAATTGCTTGATTTGAACATTGCGCGGTGCCACATGTCGGTGATTGGTCTGCCAGACTGGAAACCGGTTTATTATCCGCGAGTGGCGACCAAATATCCGCATGTCGCTTCGCAGTTTTTCCGTGAGCGCGGTCAGCAAGTAGAAGTCATCAAACTGCATGGTTCCATTGAATTGGCGCCGCTCATCGGTCTAGCGGATCGAATTGTCGATTTGGTTGAAACAGGGCAGACGATGCGTGAAAACGGCCTAGTCGAACTAGAGAAAATGTACGAGATTACGAGTCGGCTGATTGCCAATCGCGTCAGTTATCGTTTGAAAAACGAAGCGATTCAAGCGTTGTGCGATCAACTGCAGCCAGTGCTGCTGACAGGAGGGTGATGACAACATGATGAAATTGCAGGCAGCGGAGCAATTTGCGCTCGAGCGAAAAATCGATTACGGCACAGAGGCGCAAAATGAGGCGGTTCGTCAAATTTTGGCACGTGTCAAACGAGAGGGAGATCAGGCGCTGATCGATTTCACGGCTCAATTTGATGGTGTACAACTACAGGGCCTGCGAGTATCTGAGGCGGAGATTCGTGCAGCCTATGAAAAGGTGAACCCTCAATTTCTGACTGCTCTACGCGAGGCGGCGAGCAACATTCGCTCCTTTCACGAGAAACAAAAACGTAACACATGGGTTGATGTTCAGCCAAATGGAACCATGCTGGGTCAACTGCTTAAACCGTTGCAACGTGTCGGCATCTACGTTCCAGGCGGCAAGGCTGCGTATCCGTCATCCGTGCTGATGAACGCGATTCCTGCGAAGGTGGCGGGTGTAAAGCAAGTGGTGATGGTTACTCCGCCAGCCACTGCCGGAGAAGCAGGCATTCATCCGAATATTCTAGTGGCTGCTGCTGAGGCTGGGGTTGATGAAGTTTATCGTGTAGGCGGAGCACAGGCAGTCGCTGCATTGGCATATGGTACGGAGTCGATTGAGCCAGTGGACAAGATTGTCGGCCCAGGAAACATCTACGTAGCGCTTGCTAAACGTTATGTTTATGGAGTCGTGGACATCGACATGATTGCGGGTCCGACTGAAATTGTTGTGCTTGCAGATGAAACAGCCGACGCATCTTATGTTGCGGCAGACTTGCTATCGCAGGCAGAACATGATGAGTTGGCCAGTGCCATTTTAATAACGACTTCAGAGCGTTTGGCGAACGAAGTGCAAACGGAAGTCATGGCTCAACTTGAGAAATTACCGAAGCGCGAGATCGCAGCAAAGTCCATCGAGAATCATGGCGTCATTTTGCTGGTTTCAACAATTGAACGTGGTATCGAAGTGATGAATCGATTGGCACCCGAACATGCAGAGGTCATTGTCGCTGAACCACTCAAATATTTAGGCTTGATCGAGAATGCGGGTTCGATTTTTCTGGGGCCGTACAGTTCTGAACCAGTGGGTGATTATTTTGCTGGACCGAACCACGTGTTACCGACTAACGGCACAGCACGCTTTTCATCGCCTTTGAACACAGATGATTTTATGAAAAAATCGAGCGTCATTTACTACAGCAAGCAAGCGTTGCTGGAAAATGGCGAGAAGATTATTACGCTTGCTGAAGAGGAAGGTTTGCACGGTCATGCGCAAGCGATTCGTGTACGCCTCGAAAAAGAAGGAGGATTCCAATGAGTAACAACGAAAAAACGCGTTTGGCATCAATCGCTCGTCAGACCAATGAGACAAATATTAAATTAAGTTTGAATGTCGACGGAGAAGGGCAGTCCGAGATTATTAGTGATGTTCCGTTTCTCAATCACATGCTTGACTTGTTCACCAAACATGGGCAGTTTGATTTGCAAGTAGATGCGATTGGTGACGTCGACATTGACGATCACCACACGGTGGAGGATATCGGTATTTGCTTGGGCCAGGCACTGTTGAATGCACTCGGCGACAAGAAAGGGATTAAGCGCTACGCGAGCGTGACCGTGCCGATGGATGAGGCGTTGGCACAAGTCGTAATCGATGTCAGCAACCGACCTCATTTTGAATATCGAGCCCAATACCCGAGCGATATTGTCGGCAGTTTTCACGTAGAATTGGTCCATGAATTTTTATGGAAATTCGCCTTGGAGGCGCGCATCACATTGCATGTCATCGTACATTATGGACAAAACACGCATCACATGATTGAAGCGGTGTTCAAAGCGCTTGGTCGTGCTTTAGATGAAGCGACCGCCATTGATCCGCGCGTCAAAGGGGTTCCCTCGACGAAGGGAGTGCTGTAAGTTTTGATAGCGATTGTTGATTATGGAATGGGCAATTTGCACAGCGTCAGCAAAGCGGTTGAACGTTTGGGATATGAAGCACTTATTAGTGGCGATGCTCAACAAATATTGAGCGCGCGCGGAGTGATTTTACCTGGCGTCGGCGCATTCGGCGATGCGATGCAACATCTCCGTGAAACGGGACTCGATCACACCATGCATCAAGTGGCCGCGAGCGGGAAACCGTTGCTCGGGATTTGTCTGGGCATGCAGTTGTTATTTGAACAAAGTGAAGAGCATGGAGTCCATCAAGGTTTAGGACTCCTTGGTGGTCAAGTTGTCAGGTTTCGCGGTTCTTACAAAGTACCTCATATGGGATGGAATCGTCTGCACAACACACAAAACAGTCCGTTATTTGAAAATGTCGAGGAAGGACATGTTTACTTTGTTCATTCCTATCATGCCATAGTGACGGATTCTACCGACTTGCTGGCAACTACAGATTATTATCAGTCTGTGACTGCGATCGTCGGGCGCAAGAATGTATTCGGTATGCAGTTTCATCCCGAAAAAAGCGGTGAGACTGGCTTGAAATTACTCGCGAACTTTTTGAAACATTGCTGATTTAAACATTTTGGAGGAACGAATATGTCATTTACAATCTATCCTGCGATCGATATTTTAGGCGGTCGCTGCGTGCGTCTTCTTCAAGGGGACTATGCGAAAGAAACAGTATATAATCAAAACCCAGTAGAAGTGGCCAAAGCGTGGGAAGCGCAAGGTGCACGTTGGATTCATACCGTCGACTTGGACGGTGCGAAAGTTGGTCATCCCGTCAATCACGCGTTGATTGGTGAAATCGCACGCGCGGTCAATGTGCCAGTACAACTTGGCGGTGGTTTGCGCACGCTCACTGATGTTGAAACGTTGTTGGGCCTCGGTGTGGCACGTGTCATCATCGGCACGGCAGCATTAGAAAATCGTACCTTTGTCGGCGAACTTTTGGCGAAATACGGCGAGAAAATTGTGATCGGGCTTGATGCGCGCGATGGTTTCGTAGCAACGCGCGGTTGGCTAGAGACTACGCAGGTCCAAGCCACCGAACTAGCGGTCGAACTTGCATCGATGGGGGCAAAAACGTTCATCTTCACCGACATTTCTCGGGACGGTATGATGGAAGGCCCCAATGTAGCGGCGATTCGCGAATTGGCAAAAGTGTCTGGACAATCAGTCATTGCTTCGGGTGGTGTCAGTAAATTATCCGATTTAACGGAACTTGCCGCTCATGTCGCGGATGGAATAAGCGGTGCGATTGTCGGTAAAGCCCTGTATGAACGGACGATTGACTTGGCGAGCGCGCAAAGCTCGTTATCTTAAGAGAAAGTTGGCGAACAGTAATGTTGGCAAAACGAATTATTCCATGTTTGGATGTGAAAGACGGACGCGTCGTCAAAGGCGTGAATTTTGTGAATTTGCGTGATGCCGGTGATCCTGTAGAATTGGCTGCCATTTATGACCGCGAAGGTGCGGATGAATTGGTGTTTCTTGATATTTCCGCTTCGCATGAAGGGCGTGAAACGATGGTTGAGGTTGTTCGCCAGACAGCCGGTGAAATCAGCATCCCGTTCACTGTGGGCGGTGGCATCAAACATGTCGATGATATGAAGCGTTTGTTGCGGGCAGGTGCGGACAAAATAGGTATCAATACGGCAGCCGTTCTCAATCCAACGCTCATTTCTGAAGGGGCTGAAAAATTCGGTTGCCAATGTATCGTTGTTGCCGTAGATGCGAAATATAATGTCGAATGGCAAGAGTGGGAAGTGTATACACACGGCGGCCGTAAACCGACCGGGATTCGTGCTTTAGAGTGGGTGAAACGTGCAGAGCAACTTGGAGCAGGCGAAATTTTGCTGACAAGTATGGATTGCGACGGAACAAAAAATGGATTTGATCTCGCTCTTACCGCTGCTGTCTCGGATGCATTGTCGATTCCGGTAATCGCCTCAGGTGGTGCGGGTCAAGTTGGACACTTTCATGATGTATTTACCGCGGGCAAAGCGGACGCAGGTTTAGCTGCATCGATCTTTCATTACAAAGAACTTACCATCGCTGAGGTTAAGATTGATTTGCGCGATAAAGGGGTGGAAGTACGTTTATGAATAACGGATTGGTCATCGAAGTTGATGAGTTGCTTGCAGTCATTAAATGGGATGAGAAGGGGCTTGTACCTGCTGTTATCCAAGATGTACAGAGCAAAGAAATGCTGATGCTTGCTTATATGAACAAGGAATCTCTAAACAAAACAGTGGAAACCGGTCAAACATGGTTTTATAGCCGTTCTCGCCAAGGGTTATGGAACAAAGGTGCTACTTCCGGGCATGTACAAAAAGTGATGGAGTTGCATTATGATTGTGACGCAGACACCATTTTGGTGAAAGTTCAACAAACGGGACCTGCTTGTCATACGGGAAAATATAGCTGTTTTCATACCCCGGTTATTTTGCAGAGCCAATCGTCGAATGATGAACGGCAATCGGCAGAGTACGGCAACACTTACATGCAAACACACGGAGCGAGAAAAGAATCGGTCAGTGAACCAGCGAATTCGGTATCGTACCTTTATCAAGCTAAAAATCGTTATGGAATTTTATCAGAACTAGAGCAGACGATTGCAGAGCGTGATGCCGAACGTCCGGACGGCGCCTATACCACCTATTTGTTTGACAAGGGCGTCGATAAAATTTTGAAAAAAATTGCCGAAGAAGCGGGCGAAGTTTTGATTGCCGCCAAAAATCGTGACCAGAGTGAATTGCGTTACGAGGTCAGTGACTTACTGTTTCACTTGCTGGTGCTTTTACGCGAACAGCAGTTGCCGTTCGACGAGGTGTTAAAGGAACTGGCTGCACGCCACTTGAAACGTAAATAGAGGTGTACAGAATGAAGATTGATTATCATACCCATCATCAAAGGTGCGGACATGCGGTGGGAACGCTTCGAGAGTACGTGGAGAAAGCAATTGAGTTAGGCATTGAACAACTGGGATTGTCCGATCATATGCCTTTATTTCATATCGATCCGCAGCAATACTTGCCAGAGGTTGCGATGTCGCGCTCTGAATTGGCGAACTATGTCGAAGAATGTTACAATCTAAAGCGTGAATATACACGTCAGATTGACATTCGTGTCGGTTTGGAAGCTGACTACATCGAAGGGCATGAGCGCGAGATTGAACGAATTCTTGGTGATTTCGAGTGGGATTATGTGATTGGATCCGTTCATTTTATCGGTCACAACAGCGAGTGGGATATTACCGATTATCGCATGATTCATCTTTGGCAGGGGAAAGATGTCGCTGATGTTTATCGGCACTATTATGACAAAGTGAAAAAAGCAGCAAGTTGTGGTTTGTTTGATTTCATTGGTCATGTAGATGCTATCAAGCGATTTGGATTCCAGTGCACGCAAAACACGTTCGAATGGGAGAAAGAGGCGTTAGATGTCATTCGAAAGAACGACCTTGCGGTGGAGTTGAACACAGCGGGTTGGGCAGCGAAAGCTGCCGAACAATATCCGTCTCAAAGGATGCTACATTACTGCCGTGAAATCGGGATTCCGATCACACTTGGCTCTGATGCTCATCAACCTGGACATTTGATGCGTGACTTCGACAAGGCGTTACAAATGTTGAAACAAGTCGGCATTCACCAACTGGCGACGTTTTCTCAACGTGGACGATTTATGATAAATACGGTATATAACTAGGAGGATCATTATGCAACTTGGTAACATTCGTCTTTTCTCCGGCACCTCAAATCAGAAATTGGCCAAAAAAATTGCCCGTGGATTGGGCATGGAACTAGGAAATGTATACATTTCACGTTTCAAGTCCGGCGAAATTTATGTTCGATATGAGGAGAGTTTTCGAAACTGTGATGTCTTTATCGTTCAGTCATTTTCGCACCCAATCAATGAAAATTTTGTTGAATTGCTCGTTATGATCGATGCGGCGAAGCGTGCTTCTGCCAGAACAATCAATGTCGTCATTCCTTATTACGGCTATGCTCGTCAAGAGCGTAAAACAGCGCCGCGTGAACCGATTTCGGCGAAGATGGTTGCCGACGTCTTGACGACTGCCGGCGCTGATCGGATTGTGACGATTGATTTGCACGCAGATGCTATTCAGGGGTTCTTTAATATTCCGGTCGATCATTTGACCGCATTGGATTTGATTTGTGATTATTTGAAAGCGAAAAAGATTGAGAATCCGATCGTCGTATCCCCAGATGCGGGTCGTGCGACTACCGCAGAAAAACTGGCCAACAGTTTGGATGCTCCGTTTGCAATCATGATCAAAAAACGTCCAGCCCACAATCAATCGATGATTACCCATGTCATCGGTGACGTCGAGGGCAAAACGCCGATTATCATCGAAGATTTGATTGATACAGGTACAACCATCGTGAATGTCGTAGAGAGTTTGAAAGAACGCGGTGCGAGAGACGTGTTCGTCTGCGCAACGCATCCATTATTTTCGAGTAATGCAATCGTTCGACTTGATCATCCTGGCATTCAGGAAGTGGTCGTTACCGATTCCATTCCGTTGCCTGAAGAACGTTCCAAACGATTCACGCTTCTTTCAGTGGATAATCTACTTACGGATGCCATCAAAATCATCGCTGAAGGCGGCTCAATTAGCTCGTTATTTAAAGTATAATTTTGTAAAAATATATAATTTAAGTAAAATATAAGTTATTACCATGGACGCTTATTAGAAATTAAGGTATACTTATCATAAGATGTAACCTTTTTTTAATGGGAGGGCTGCTGGATGAGAAGCAAGTCAGTCTTATATATGGAAACTGCCCAGCAACTTCTTTATGAGAAGGCTGTACAGTCCATGGATAAATATCAGTATAACAAGGCAATCAAAATGTTTGAGATGCTCATTAAGCGTGAACCGAGGAATCCGGAACACTATTGTAATTTGGCGGGGGCGCTTGCCGAAATCGGAGATTTTGTTGGTTCAAATGAGAAACTGAAATATGTTCTTGATCACTTAGAACCCGGAATGACAGAATGTTATTTTTACATGGCTAACAATTATGCCAATATGGAAGAGTGGGAAGATTCTGAGGAAGCAATCAAGTATTATCTAGAAAACGACGAGTTAGGCGAGTATATCGAGGATTGCCAAGAAATGCTTGATTTTTTTGTCACTGATTTGCGAAGGAAACCGATCAAAATTCAAAAAATTCAAAGTCGTCAGGGATATGCTGAACATGATGAGGCTCGGCAACTACTGGAAACCGGTAAATTTGATGAGGCGATTGAGAAACTGAACTCGCTAATCAAAACAAACCCTGATTTTCTGCCCGCATACAATAATCTCGCGTTAGCTTATTATTATCGCGGTGATTACGAGCGTGCCAAGCAATCCGTTCAAATAGTACTGCATCGAGAACCAGAAAACTTGCATGGACTGTGTAATCAAGCGATTTTGTTGCATCATGAAGGTGAAGAGGAGCAACTCGATTTGTTGCTCAAACGATTAAGCAAACTCAAACCTATGTATGCCGATCATTTATTCAAACTAGCAACCACGATGGGAATGCTCGGACGAGATACTGTCGCTTATGAGTTGTTTGTCTCGATCTCGAAAAGCAAATTTCAGGAAGTAGAAATTGATTCTTGTTTTTATCATTACACAGCTGTCGCAGCATTCAATCTCGGGTACATGCAAGAAGCTCGTAAATGGTGGATGTTAGCGGATAAAACAGAACCAGTGACACAAATCCCTAAATTTTTCTTGTTCCATATCAATCGATATCTTGATTTTACTGAAAAACCATCTTTTAAGTTGAAGTATCATTTTCAATTACCTTTCTCTGATCTGTTAAAAAAATTATTTAAGCGAACCAAAAAGTTAGAGAACATCAACGAATCAGAAGAGCAATTTATGATGCATTCGTTTGCGTGGGCTTTGCAGTCGAGTGAGAAAGAGTTGAGAAAACTCGTATTCGATGGTTTGACTTTAATTGGCGATCAAGCAGTGAATCGATTCCTAAGTAAATCTGGTTTGATGCGTAGCAAACCTTGGACGGATTGGCCAGAAAGTTGGGCGTCCGTCATCGAACTGAGTTTGTTTGCCGTAAAGGATCGAATCGAACATTATTTTACTCAAGATATGGAATCGATTTGGCTCGATTTTTATAAATTTTCTAATAAGAAAAAACCGGAATTATCAAACACTGCTGCTTGGTCAGCTGCGCTCCAATATGTAACCGCAAAAATGCATGATGTAGATTGTACATTTTCGGAATTATCTACTCGTTATAATGTTTCGGCTCGTACAATCAGTCGTTATGCTGATGAAATCGTCATTACGTGCGACCCGTTAAAAAAATGGGATGAACTAAACAATCAAGTGAAATCGATATTGTCCCCGAATAAAGAGAGAAATCAGGAGGAGTTGGAATGCAAAAAGTAATCGTGCTCGGCACTGGACCTGCAGGCTTAACTGCAGCCATTTATTTGGCTCGAGCCAATTTGAATCCATTGGTGATTGAAGGTCCTGAACCGGGCGGACAATTGACTATGACTACCGAAGTCGAAAATTTCCCGGGATTCCCTGAAGGGATTATGGGACCCGAACTAATGGACAACATGCGTAAACAAGCAGAGCGTTTTGGTGCGGAGTTTAAGCGAGGATGGGTAACCGACGTCGACTTAAGTAAGCGCCCCTTTGTTTTGCAAGTTGACGGATTAGGCGAACTGCAAACGGAAAGTTTAATTATTTCGACGGGTGCATCTGCCAAGTTGTTAGGAATTACGAATGAGCGTGAGAGCATTGGTCGCGGAGTTAGCACGTGCGCGACGTGCGATGGGTTTTTCTTCCGTGGCAAGAAGATCATTGTCGTTGGTGGCGGTGACTCGGCGATGGAAGAGGCAAACTTCCTCACCAAATTTGCTTCCGAAGTCACAGTCGTACATCGTCGCAATGAATTGCGTGCCTCCAAAATCATGCAGGATCGTGCACGCGAGAACGCGAAAATCAAGTGGGCATTGAATCGGACTCCGCTCGAAGTCTTGTCCGCAGACAAGGGAGTTACTGGCCTGAAAGTGAAAAACAACGAAACCGGTGCTGAGGAAGTAATCGAGGTAGACGGTATTTTCGTTGCAATTGGTCACAATCCGAACACTGCCTTTTTGAAAAGTCAATTAAAAACAGATGAAACTGGTTATATTCTCGTGAATCCGGGAACTTCCGAAACCAATATTCAAGGTGTATTCGCATGTGGTGACGTTCAAGATAATCGATACCGCCAAGCGATTACAGCTGCTGGCAGTGGATGTATGGCTGCGCTTGACTGCGAGAAATATTTAGAAGGACATGCTGTTCACGACTGGAGTCAATCTTTAAACGCTTAATGAATGAATAAGACCGCGTGACGCTGCCACCTTCCGGCAATTTTTTGCTTGGGTAGCCAGCGTGGGTGGTCTTTTTTCTTACATAACGGATACGTATATGAGGTGAATGAGTTGGTGGAACGTTTTTATGTCGGAGTTGATTTGGGAGGCACAAACATTAAAGTCGGGATTTGTGATCAGGAAGGGATTCTTCGTCACAAATTTGAGGGGCCGACATACAGTGAACATGGTGCAGAGGCTGTACTTGCGAGAATCTCCCAATATGTCAGAGAAACAGTAGAACGAGCTCAATTGCAATGGGAACAGGTTGCAGGTGTTGGTGCAGGGATTGCTGGTTTTTTGAATGCGAATGAGGGTGTTGTGATTTTTTCGCCGAATCTAGTATGGCACAACGTTCCCGTCAAACAAATTCTAGAAGAGCACCTAGGCGTTCCAGTGAAAATTGATAATGATGCGAATGTCGCGGCTTTAGGTGAAGCATGGAGCGGGGCGGGACGAGGCATTTCCAACTTGGTTTGTTTCACGCTTGGCACAGGTGTCGGTGGCGGCATCATCATTAATGGCGAAATTTATCAAGGATTTAGCGGATTTGCTGGGGAATTAGGGCACATTAAAGTAGTGGATGCAGACGAAGCGATTCAATGTGGATGCGGTCAATATGGTTGCGTCGAGAGCGTCTCTTCGGCAACCGGTATTGTGCATATGGCGAAGCAGGCAGTCCAAGCAGGCAGACAAACGACATTATGTACGCTTGCGGAGATTACCGCAAAAGACGTGGTTGATGCTGCGAAGTCTGGCGATGAGACGGCTATGCAAATTGTAGAACGTGCGGCTACATCACTTGGTAAGGCGCTTTCGATTACAGCAGTTATTTTGAATCCGCAGCGTTTCGTAATCGGTGGTGGTGTAGTCAAAGCGGGTGAGATTTTGCTGGAGCCAGTGCGCGCGTCGTTTGCGAAGTTGACACCTGAAGCGAGCGTTCGCGGGGTGGACATTGTTCCTGCCACGCTCGGTAATGACGCAGGGATTATCGGTGCTGCTGGTTTATTGTTGAGAATCTAAGAGGGGTGTCCCATGGAAGAAATCGTCGTAACTTCGGGAAAATTAGTGATCATTACCGGTATGTCGGGCGCAGGCAAGACGGTCGCTGTGCAATGCTTGGAAGATCTCGGTTATTTTTGCGTTGATAACTTACCACCGGTGCTGATTCCTAAGTTCGCTGAGTTGACTGAACAGTCTCAAGGTCGAATTTCGCGAGTGGCGCTGGTAATCGATTTGCGAGGACGTGAATTTTTCGATGCGCTTGCAGATTCGCTGCGTCAGGTGCAGGAGAATTTCACGATTACGGTAGAGATTATTTATCTCGAAGCGAGCGATGATAAACTGGTTCAACGTTATAAGGAATCTCGCCGCAAACATCCGTTAGCTCCGACGGGGCTTCCGCTTGAAGGGATCGTTGCGGAGCGGCGGTTGCTTCAAGATTTGCGTGGTTTGGCGAACCAAGTGATTGATACGACAAATTTGAAACCTGCTCAATTGAAGGATCGAATTTATCACCACTTTCAGGATAATGAAGAAAACCGGATGGTATTGAATATCATCTCGTTTGGCTTCAAATATGGCGTGCCGATTGATGCAGATATGATCATGGATGTGAGATTTTTACCGAATCCACATTACATTGATGCGTTGCGGCCGCGTACTGGACAAGATGCAGAAGTGTACGAGTATGTGATGAAATGGCAGGAGACGCAAAATTTTCTGCAAAAATTACTAGATATGTTGCACTTTTTGGTGCCTCAGTACCGCAAAGAAGGAAAAAGTCAGTTTGTGATTGGGATTGGATGCACCGGAGGCAAGCATCGCTCAGTTGCGATTACTGAATATTTAGGGAAAATGCTCGGCAATAGCGAGTCGGAAATGGTCCGAATCAGCCACAGAGATAGTCATCGTGATGGAGCGAAGCAGGGGGAGACGCTATGACGCCTTCCTCGTACTCGACTTCTTCTCCTAAGGTGGTCGTGATTGGCGGAGGAACGGGATTGTCCGTGATGTTGCGCGGCTTGAAAGAAAAACGGCTTGATTTGACAGCAATCGTCACGGTAGCAGATGACGGCGGCAGTTCCGGTCGGCTGCGCGAAGAGATGCAAATCCCGCCTCCTGGAGATGTGCGCAACGTCATTCAAGCGCTTGCTGATGCAGAACCGATGCTGACGAAAATGTTGAAGTATCGTTTTGCTGCTGGCACTGGTCTTGCGGGACATAGTCTTGGGAATCTCATATTAGCGGCCATTACGGATTTGTCTGGTGACTTTGTGACCGGCGTGCGTGAGTTGAGCAAAGTGTTGGCGGTGCGTGGCAATGTTTTGCCGGCGGCTGCGAAAGCGACTGTTCTGTTAGCGGAATTGGTTGATGGTTCAGTCATTCGCGGGGAATCGCAGATTCCAACGGCGAAGCAACGCATTCAACGTGTGTTTCTCGATCCGCCCGACATTGAGGCGTTACCAGAAGCGGTGACGGCGATTCGTGAAGCTGATGCAATCATTGTCGGTCCTGGGAGTTTGTATACGAGTATTTTGCCTAATTTGATCGTCCCTGATATTCGCAAAGCCTTGTTGGCATCGAGAGCCTGCAAAATCTATGTTTCGAATGTGATGACACAACCCGGTGAGACCGATTATTATTCGGTTTGTGACCATTTGGATGCGATAGAGTTGCATGTCGGAGAGCGTCTGTTTGATTGTGTAATCGTCAATGACGGGGAGATTCCTGCTTCCGTACTTGCAGCATACGCGGAGAAGGGGGCGAAACCGGTCGTCATCGATCAAGAGCGGTTACTTGGAAAAGGGTACCGGATTGAGGCGGAGCGTCTCGTTCAGCATGAGCAATTTTTACGTCATGATACGGAACGACTGAGTGACTTAATAGAGGGAATTGTTGCTCAATCAATAAAATGAACGGGAGGGAAGTTCGTTGTCATTCGCGGCACAGACCAAAAAAGAACTAACGATGATTGAAAACGGTACGTGTTGCGCGCTGGCTGAGTTATCGGCGATGATCCGGATGAGCGGCACCCTGCAATTGAGCAAACAGCAAGTGATGATGGACATTTCTACCGAAAATGCGGCAATCGCTCGTAGGATTTATTCTTACATTAAGCAATTGTTTCAGATTCAAGCCGAACTGGTGGTTCGTAGAAAAACGCGTTTGAAGAAGAATAATGTGTATATGGTGCGTTTGCCGGAAAATGTAGAGCATGTGTTGCGCCAACTGACGATTGTCAAAGAGGGATTTCAATTTTCCGATCATATTGATAAAGGATTAATCAAGAAACTTTGTTGTCGAAAGGCGTATTTGCGAGGTGCATTCCTGGCTGGCGGTTCGGTCAACAATCCAGTGGGTGCTTCGTACCATCTTGAAATCTCATCGATGTACGAGGAGCACTCGCGTTCGCTTTGTGATTTGATGAATAAGTATGACCTCAATGCACGTGTCATCGAACGAAAAAAAGGGTTCGTTATCTACATCAAGGAAGGCGAAAAAATCATCGATTTTTTGAATTTGATTGGTGCGCACCATGCACTGTTTCGTTTTGAGGATGTACTGATCATGAAGGACATGCGCAATTCCGTCAATCGCATCGTCAATTGTGAGACGGCGAATTTGAATAAGACGATCGGTGCGGCATTACGTCAGGCGGAGAACATTCGATTGCTTGATGAGCAAATCGGTATTGACAACTTGCCTTTGAAATTACGAGAAGTCGCACGCTTGCGATTGCTCCATCCCGATTCGAACTTGAAGGAAATCGGCGATATGCTGGATGATGGTACGAGTAAATCAGGCGTCAATCATCGTTTGCGAAAATTGGATGAAATGGCGGAACAATTGCGCGGAAACGGCGCTATAAAATAATACTTACAAAACTTCGATATTGTGTTATAATGAATTATCAATCTGTGCATCATGAAAACAGAAGTCATTTTTTCTCTGTAATCATTGTTCTCGGTGGGGGGTATTCAATCATGACAAGACAACTAGTGGTAGTAAAACTCAAAACAGGGCTTCACGCCAGACCCGCAGCACTGTTCGTGCAGGAAGCAAATAAATTTGTTTCCGAGATTTTCGTCGAAAAAGAAGAGAAGAAAGTAAACGCGAAAAGCATTATGGGCATCATGAGTCTCGCAATCAGTTCTGGCACAGAAGTTGCCATTAGCGCCGACGGTAGCGACTCTGCACTTGCGGTTCAGGCGCTTGTGACGCTCGTTAGCAAAGAAGAACTTGAAATTCATTAAATTTTAGCGTTCGCTTAATCAGGCAATCCGAAACCAGTCGGGTTGCTTTTTGTTTGCCATAAAGGAAATCTGGGCACATAAAAAGGGTTCTCCAAGGTTGCAAAATCAATGCAACTTTGAAGAACCCTGTTGTGTGAAATGTCAGTTCGTTAGACGCGCTCGATGACTTTGTCGATCAAACCGTAGTCCATCGCTTCTTGTGCCGTCATGAAGTAGTCACGGTCGCAGTCTTTTTCGACGCGCTCAAATGGTTGGCCAGTCCGTTCAGCAAGAATAGTGTTCAAATTGTTACGCATCTTGATGATGCGTTTCGCACGGATTTCGATATCGGAGGCTTGGCCTTGAGCGCCGCCGAGCGGTTGGTGAATCATCACTTCGCTGTTCGGCAATGCAAAACGTTTGCCTTTCGTGCCAGCAGCCAATAAGAACGCGCCCATGCTCGCCGCCAAACCGACACAAATCGTTGAAACATCCGGTTTGATATATTGCATCGTATCGTAAATCGCCATGCCAGCCGTAATCGAACCGCCAGGACTGTTGATATACACATGAATGTCTTTTTCTGGGTCTTCAGCGGCCAAAAACAGCAATTGTGCAATGACTGCGTTAGCGACGACGTCGTTCACTTGGGTGCCGAGAAAAATGATGCGGTCTTTCAGAAGGCGAGAGTAGATGTCGTAAGCGCGTTCGCCGCCTTTAACCTGTTCAATGACTGTTGGAATGTAAAAACTCATGAGCAAAATTCCTCCTCGTATAATTGGGGGACTGAAAGGGGAACAGTCCCCGCCTCATTAGTATACCTTGAAATTTGCGTTCTGCAAAAGAAATTATACTGTGAATTTAATCAA
>CANHCR010000008.1 GCA_947459205.1 Caryophanales bacterium
CGAAGGGGTTCCACGCGTACCCATCCCGAACACGACCGTTAAGCCCTTCAGCGCCGATGGTACTCGGACCGCAAGGTCCCGGAAGAGCAGGACGTCGCCGGGCGAGGCATCCGCAACAGTCCGATCCTTTTGGATCGGGCTGTTTTTGTATATAATTATTACTGACACGAACTTGACATGAAATTTACCGTTTTGATAAGATTTAATAATATAGATAAATATAAATAAGCTGCTTTTCATTTCGTAGGGGGGTCTTTTAAGTGTGGGAAACGAAGTTTGCTAAGGAAGGTTTGACGTTTGACGATGTGCTTCTAGTACCTAGAAAATCTGAAGTGTTACCGCGAGAAGTCGATATATCCACTCGACTGGGTGAGAAGTTGAAGTTAAGCATTCCTCTGATTAGTGCAGGGATGGACACTGTTACTGAGGCGTCTTTAGCCATCGCGATCGCGCGCGAGGGCGGAATCGGTATCATTCATAAAAACATGTCCATTATGCAACAGGCCGCTCAGGTTGATCGGGTTAAGCGATCAGAGAGTGGAGTGATTACCAATCCGTTCTCTTTAACACCTGATCATCATGTTTATCATGCTGAAGAGTTAATGGGTAAATATCGGATATCTGGTGTTCCGATTGTTAATGAATCAAATAAATTAGTTGGTATTATAACGAATCGTGACCTTCGTTTTGTTCACGATTACTCAATAAAAATTAAAGACGTTATGACGAAGGAAAATTTGGTTACTGCACCTGTAGGTACGACGCTTCAACAGGCCGAAGTAATTTTACAAAAACATAAGATCGAAAAGCTTCCTCTAGTGGATGAAGCGAACGAATTGAAAGGGCTAATCACCATTAAGGATATTGAAAAGGCGATACAGTTCCCTAATTCTGCGAAAGATGCGAAGGGTAGACTTGTTGTCGGCGCTGCTGTCGGTATTAGTAAGGATACACTTGACCGTGTTGATGCGCTTGTTCAGGCTGAAATTGATGTGCTTGTTATGGATTCAGCACATGGTCATCATGTGAACATTTTGAATACTGTACGTGAAGTTCGCCAAAAGTATCCGGAATTGCTAATCATCGCCGGCAATGTTGCGACAGGTGAAGCTACAGAGGATTTGATCAAAGCAGGTGCCTCTATCGTTAAAGTCGGTATCGGTCCTGGTTCCATTTGTACAACGCGCATTATTGCCGGAATCGGTGTCCCACAGATTACAGCTATTTATGACTGTGCATCGGTTGCTCATAAATATAATGTTCCGGTTATTGCCGATGGTGGCATAAAATATTCTGGTGATATTACCAAGGCGATTGCCGCTGGGGCTGATGCGGTGATGATTGGCAGTTTGTTTGCTGGTACAGAAGAGAGTCCCGGCGAGTCGGAGATTTATCAAGGCCGTCGTTTTAAGGTATACCGTGGTATGGGATCGCTTGGTGCGATGAAAGATGGAAGCAAGGACAGATATTTTCAGGAAAATGAGAATAAACTGGTACCAGAAGGTATTGAGGGCAGAGTGGCGTATAAAGGGCCGCTTGCGGATACGATACATCAATTAATTGGCGGTCTTCGTTCAGGGATGGGCTATTGCGGTACAAAGTCAATTGAGGCGTTGAAATACGAAACTCAATTTACGCGCATCACAAATGCAGGCTTGCGTGAAAGTCATCCGCACGATGTGCAAATCACGAAGGAAGCGCCAAACTATTCGTTCTAAATCGGGATGGAGGATTATATGTTACGTCTGATTGAAAAACCCGGCGCATCAGTAAAATTATTTTTAATTAGCACACTCATTTTTGCATGTTTGCTATCTTCTGTCCTCGGTCCGCAGTCATTTGTTGGTCAGTCAGTTGAAGTTTATGCGAACACGACGGAATCATCGAAGCAATCCGGGTTGGATTTACAACTTGATGTGAAATCGGCCATTTTAATCGATGCGAGTTCGGGTCAAGTGTTGTATCAAGTGAATGCAGAACAAGCGTTTCCACCAGCGAGTATGTCAAAAATGATGACAGAGTATTTGGTGATGGAGGCCATCGCTAGTAAAAAGATTACTTGGGATTCACTCGTGCCAGTTAGTAAGTATGCAAGTGATGTCATCGGATCAGGTCAGTTAATTGCTGAGGGCGAGCAACTTTCCGTACGTGACATGGTCAAAGCAATGGCTATTTATTCCTCAAATGATGCATCTGTTGCATTGGCTGAGTTTGTCGCGGGTTCAGAGCCAGCTTTTTCGAAAATGATGAACCAGACAGCACAAAAAATGGGGATGAAGACCTCTAAATTTATCAATGCGACTGGGTTGTCACGAGAAGATATCGGTGATAATGCGCCGGCGGATATTCCTGGTGAAACTATGATGTCTGCGCGTGATGTTGCAACGCTCGCAAAAAATTTAGTCACCAAATATCCGGACATTTTGAACTATTCGAAAATACCAAGCCAGAAGTTGCGACCGGCCGATGACTCGCCCATGATCAATTGGAATTGGATGCTCGAAGGAAACAAGGACAATATTAATTTCAAACGCTATTCTTATGCTGGATTGGATGGCTTGAAAACAGGCCATACATCGGAGGCCGGCTATTGTTTTACAGGTACAGCCAGTCGCAATGGAATGCGTTTAATTAGTGTTGTAATGGGTGCTACTTCTGAGGCAAACCGCTTTGTCGAAACACGTAAATTGCTGGATTACGGATTTAATCAGTTTGAGATGAAGCAAGTGGTAAAGGAAGGTCATTCTTACAAAGAATTTCCGACCGTTCATGTGATAGATGGCGTAACTCTGAATCAAGAGGTAGTAACGAAGTCGGCACTTAATATTCTAGTGAAAAAAGGTAGTTCGCTCGGGAGTTTGAAGCCGGATTTTGTTGTGGTTGAAGAGGCAAAACGGACGGCACCGGTTGATAAAGGTGCAGTCATTGGAACGGCCACTTATGATTTTGAGGGGCAAAAGTATGTGGTTGAGCTTGTGACGAAAGAAGCGAATGAAGAAGCTGGTTGGTTGCGCAAAATGTTCAGAGCAATTAAAGAATTTTTTGTCGGTCTCTTTTCGTAACCATCGTTTTCGAAAAGTTGTTTAATTGTAATGTATGCGTTAAAATATTGACAGAGATAATTGCACAGGATATGGAGGATTGCAGATGAGTTCGGTAGTAGTTGGTACTGAGAAAGTAAAAAGAGGAATGGCTGAAATGCAAAAGGGTGGCGTGATTATGGACGTCATCAACGCGGAGCAAGCGAAGATCGCTGAAGCGGCTGGAGCGTCAGCTGTTATGGCGTTGGAGCGCGTGCCATTTGATATTCGTCAAGCTGGCGGTGTTGCCAGAATGGCTGATCCACGAATCGTGGAAGAAGTTATGAAGGCTGTGTCGATTCCTGTAATGGCGAAAGCGCGTATCGGACATATTGTCGAAGCGCGTATTTTGGAAGCGATGGGTGTCGACTATATCGATGAGAGCGAAGTTCTTACGCCTGCTGATGAAGTTTTTCATTTGAATAAAAGGGAGTATACTGTCCCGTTTGTTTGCGGTGCAAAAGATTTGGGCGAAGCATTGCGTCGTATTGGTGAAGGTGCATCGATGATTCGTACAAAGGGTGAGCCTGGAACTGGAAATATCGTTGAAGCAGTTCGTCATCAGCGATTGATTCAAGCGCAAATTCGTAAGATTCGCGGCATGTCTCGTGAAGAATTGATGACCGAGGCGAAAAATTTGCAGGCACCTTATGAGCTTGTTTTGCAAATTCATGAAACGGGTAAATTACCTGTCGTTAATTTTGCTGCAGGTGGAGTTGCTACTCCAGCAGATGCGGCTTTGATGATGGAATTGGGCTCGGACGGCGTGTTTGTCGGTTCTGGTATTTTTAAATCGGATAGCCCTGAGAAGTTTGCTCGTGCAATTGTACAAGCAACAACTCACTATAAGGATTATAAATTAATCGGTGAATTGTCAAAAGATTTGGGACCAGCGATGAAAGGGATTGAGATTTCCTCGTTGGATGACTCGCAACGTATGCAGGATCGCGGCTGGTAATGATGAAGATTGGTGTTTTATCTTTACAAGGCGCAGTTTCAGAACACATGCACGGCATCGAGCAAGCAGGTGCGCAAGCCGTTGAAATCAAACGCGTTGAGCAGTTACAAGAAATCGAGGGCATCATCATACCAGGTGGCGAAAGCACGACAATTGGCCACTTGATGAGATTGTACGGATTCGTTGAAGCGCTTCGTGATTTTTCGGCACAAGGCAAGCCGGTTTTCGGTACATGTGCAGGCTTGATTGTAATTGCAGGAGAAATCGAGGGTCAAGAACAGAAACATTTGCAATTGATGGACATTATCGTACGTCGCAATGCATTTGGTCGTCAAGTTGACAGTTTTGAAGTCGATTTGACATTCAAAGGGATTGATCAGTCTGTAAAAGGCGTGTTTATTCGTGCGCCATTAATTTCTAGCGTAGGTCCAGATGTAGAAGTGTTGGCCATTCATCATGAGCAAATTGTTGCAGCACGTCAGGGGCATTTGTTGGTTACATCGTTCCACCCAGAGTTGACGGATGATTTCCAATTGCACAATTATTTTGTGAAAATGGTAGAAGAAATGCGAGGCAAGTCGATTCAACATCATGTGTAGCGCATCTAAGCCTTGATTTATAAATATTGGGGGCTCCCGTTTTGTTAGACGTTAAGTTGTTAAGAAATGAATTTGACCGTGTGCAGCAAGGATTGTTGTCGCGTGGGAAACCGATTGAAGCATTGGATACATTCTTGGTTAGTGATAAACAATGGCGTCAATACATTCAAACGGCGGAACAATTAAAAAATCGCAGAAATGTCGTGACACAGGAGATTGCCAAGTTAAAAAAACAAGGTGAAAATGCGGATGCACTCATTCTTGAAATGAGGGATGTGTCTGACGAAATTAAGCGACTTGAAGAACAAATTCGTGAACTTGAAGAGCAAGTTCAGCAACTTAGTTTGACCTTTCCGAATATTCCGCATCATTCGGTACCTATAGGTGCTTCTGAGGAAGAAAATGTCGAAATTCGTCGATGGGGAGAACCGCGTGCAGCGTTTGATTTTGAGGTCAAGCCACATTGGGAAATTGCTGCGGACTTGAACATGCTTGATTTTGAGGCTGCTGCTAAAGTAACCGGTTCGCGGTTTGTGTTTTATAAGGGGCTAGGTGCTCGACTTGAACGTGCACTTATTAACTTTATGATGGATTTACATGCCGATCAACATGGCTATGAAGAATTTTTGCCACCGTATTTGGTGCATCAAGATAGCATGGTTGGTACTGGGCAGTTGCCGAAATTTGCTGAAGATGCTTTTAAAATTGCTGATAGTGATTATTACTTGATTCCAACGGCAGAAGTTCCAGTCACGAATTATCATCGTGAGGAAATATTGGCGGCAGAAGATTTGCCAAAATCGTATGTTGCTTACAGCGCTTGTTTTCGTTCGGAGGCTGGTTCTGCGGGTCGCGATACACGCGGATTGATTCGCCAGCATCAATTTAATAAGGTTGAGTTGGTTAAATTAGCCTCACCGGATGACTCGTATGAACAATTGGAAGTTTTGACTGCTAATGCAGAAAAAGTGCTTCAATTATTGGGATTACCTTATCGCGTGATGGCACTTTGTACTGGTGATATGGGCTTTTCTGCGGCAAAGACGTATGACATTGAGGTTTGGTTACCGAGTTATGGTCAGTATCGAGAGATTTCGTCTTGCAGTAACTTTGAGGATTTTCAAGCACGAAGAGCAAATATTAAGTTTCGTCGTGATGCGAAGTCAAAGCCGGAATTTGTTCATACATTAAACGGTTCTGGTTTGGCAATTGGGCGGACTGTTGCGGCCATATTGGAAAATTACCAACAAGCTGATGGAACGATTGTTGTTCCAAACGTTTTACGGCCATACATGAATCGTTCTGAAGTTATCGGTTGACAGTATCTAGTGAAAGTATGCAAATCATCATTTTGCCATATGCAGAGTGATGATTTTTTATTCCAACGGATGTGGATTGGAGTGGTTGATGTGGGCAAAAAAATAATTTTCGTTACTTTCTTGTTGGTCTTTTTGACGGCAAATGTGTTTGCTGAGTCCACAAAAGCATATGAAATCGACATCGAGGGTGGTTCCGTACGATTTGTTGAAGATAGCACTCCTTTGATCAGTGGAACGGTAACCGCACCAAACGATACGGTTTTGCAACTCGAGTTAGATGGGATGAAGGCGAATATACTCGTGCAAAATGGAAAGTGGAATTGGCGACCTTATAAAAATTTGAAAGAAGGCGTGCAGACGTTGCTTGTGACCGCGACGAATCCCGCAGGCGTCACAAATACGGCGCAACAAAAAATATGGGTAGTCAAACAGCAATATAGCATCACTTTGAGTGATGGTCAGACCGGAGCGGAGATAAAAAAACTTGAGATGTTGTCTGGATCAACGAATGCACCTGACGGACTATCTGTAGTGGCACGTAGAGCGTCGGTTGCGGGAGAAGTTCTTGGGAGCGGAATTACCCAAGCGGGCAAGTGGCAAATCTTTTTGTCTCCTGCCTTGATGACGGGAACTCACGGACTAGAAGTGAAAGTGATGGCGGGGGATAAAACTGTCGCTCAATTGAAACAAATAATTACCGTAAACGTTAAGTCTGTTGGTTTTGCATTTGACAATAAATCGGCTATTTTTGTGACGCCATTCGATAAAATTAGCGGTACGATTAATCTCGATGGTGACGTCCCGCTTTTACTCTCTTGGAACGGCAAAAAACAAGCCGTTCTGGCGAAAAATAAAAAATGGATTGTTACACCGAATCCCCCTATTTCAGAGGGAAGGCATGAAATATGTGTTGCGATTGATGAAGCGAAGCGTAAAGACTTGAGTGGAAGTCGCTGCACATTTTTTGAGACAAAATTCATTAAATTAAACCATAAGAGAACAATGAACGGTTATGCAGACGGAAGTTTCAGGCCCGATCGACCAGTTATGCGGTCGGAACTAGCGCATATGATAGCTCAACTGATTGATCAATCACCACAAAAAAGTTTGTTTGTGATGAAGTCTGGAACACCTAAGATTATCGATGTCCCTAAGAATCATGTTCATCGAAATGCGGTGGAGCGTGTTGTGCGCATGGGTTTGATGAGTGTTTCAACAAATGGCAGGTTTTCGCCGCAAGAAATGGTGAATCGTGAGGCTGTGAAAGCGATTGTCAGTCGAGTCATGCAATTGACGAAAAATGTGCAACGCCCCACATGGGCGACTGCTGATTTGAATGCTTATCTGAAAGATCAAAAAGTATCGGTTGCTCCGCGAGTATTTCAGAACAAATTGTCATCTAGAGCGGAGGTTACAGTGGTGCTTAATCGTTTGTTTCAGAGAGGGCCGCTTTATAATGTGAAAAAGGCGACCTGGCGTGATGTCACAACTTCACATTGGGCATTTGCTGATGTCGAAGAAGCTACGCGTGCGCATACAAGTTTAAGAACGGCGAACGGTGAATGGTTGATCCAATAGTAACGTTACGAGCGAAGTTTACGGAAGAAATCTCTAAGCATTTGTGCACACTCATCACTCAATATGCCAGGAAAGACGGTAGATCGGTGATTGAAGCGTTCATCTGTCAATAGATTCATCAGTGTTCCGCTACAACCTGCTTTGGGATCGGTAGCGCCGAAATAAACGTTTCTGATGCGCGCCTGCAAGATAGCACCCGCACACATAGGGCATGGTTCGAGAGTGACATATAAATCACAGTCGCTCAGTCGCCAAGCACCTAAATTTTTGTTGGCGTCTCGAATGGCCATGATCTCAGCATGCCCTGTAGCGTCTAGCGAACTTTCTCGTACATTATGACCGCGACCGATAATTTGTTGGTTAAAGACAATCACTGCACCGATGGGCACTTCGTTTTTTTGCCATGCGATGTGCGCCTCGGCGATTGCTTCTCGCATCCAATACTCTGGAGGAAAATCTACCATGATTACACCTCGAATTCTTTAGTCGATACAAAGGTAACACATGTGAGTACGTCTATAAAGAGTGAATAGGTAGCGAATTGGTGTAATTTTGCAAGAAATTATGCTTAAATTGACTAAACAAACCTCATTCACTTAAAAAAAAACATATTTCTTTGAATTTATTGTTTACAAATCGAGAATTTCATGTCATATTATTTAAGTAAGTCTATTCGTGTAGGCTTAAATTCAAACAGTGAAGGGTGGAAAAAGTTTTATGAAGAAATGGTTAGTGTTGTTGGTCGCGCTAGTCATGGTGTTCACTGCTGCCGCTGGTGTAAGCGCGAACACGTCCAGCATTCCTGCTGGAATCACTCCTGAAAAAGGAGCGAAATTGATCGTATGGGAGTCCGAAGATCAGTACAAGTACATGTCGACAGTTGCACAAGCTTTCTCGAGAGCTTACAAAATTCCAGTTACAGTGCAAAAAGTCGAAATTACTGATGCGATCGCAAAAATGACACTTGCGAAAAAAGGTGCTTCCAATTCTCCAGACGTTGTCGTGTTCCCGCATGACAGACTCGGTGAAGCAGTAAAAGCAAAACTTGTTTACCAAAACAGTGAACTTGCAGCAGTTACGAAAAGAAACAACCCTGCAAGCGCTATCGATGCGGTAAGCATGAACGGCGTAATTTACGGATATCCAAAACAAGTTGAGTCCGTAGCGCTTATTTACAACAAAAAATTGGTGAAAAACCCACCAAAAACTTGGGCTGAAGTAATTGCATTGGGTAAAAACAAAACATTACACAACCCAGCAAACAAACGCTATGTTATTCTTTGGGAAGTTGGCGGTGCATACCACAGCTACGCGTTCATCGGTAGCCAAGGCGGTTATGTATTCGGTAACAAAGGTTCCAACAAAAACGATGTAGGTATTGCTAATGCAGGCGCTGTAAGAAGCTTGACTACTTACAAACAAGTTAGAGATCAACTTCTTTCGAGCTTGAAATCCGGTTCGATTACTGGAGACGTTGTAAACGGTTTGTTCCAAACTGGTAAAGTTGCAATGACGATCAATGGTCCTTGGATGATTGATGCTTATCAAAAAGCAGGCATCGATGTAGGCGTTACAAAAATCCCTGCATTCGGTACTGCAGCAAACCAAGTCGCTAAACCTTTCGGTGGCGTTCGTGCATACTATGTATCCTCGAAAGCTATGTACCCAGAAGCTGCCAAATTGTTTGCACACTTCGCAACTCAAAAATGGGCACAAACTGAACTTTACAAAATGAAAAAATCAATCCCAGCTAATAAAGAAGCAGCAAACTCTGTAACAGTTAAAAGAGATCCGATTATCTCCGGTTTCTCCGCACAGTTCGCTGATGCTACGCCAATGCCTAGCATTCCAGAAATGGGCAACTACTGGGGTAACGCTGGTACGGCTCTTACTGAAATCTTCGACAAAGGTGTAGCTCCTAAAGCAGCAGCTGACAAAGCGAAGAAAGCAATGGATGCCGCTATCAAAGGATCGAAGTAATCACGTAGGAATCTACATTCTGAAGTTGTTATAAAGACCTAATAGTCACCCGTCGAGTAAAGTTTTATTCGGCGGGTGATTTACAATCTAGGATAGGAGCGATTTGCAAAAATGAATCGTCATTCGGTAAAAGTCTCCTTGTTCTCAGCAATCATCATGGGACTTGGTCAAATTATAAATAAACAATATATCAAAGCGATTCTTTTCTTCTTGATTCAAATCACTGGAATAATTTATTTTGTTACAATCTTCCCGAAACACTTTATGGGATTAGTAACATTAGGTGATGTGGCACAAACAGTTGTAAATGGTGAGATTATTTTTATTGATAACTCGATTTATTTGATGGTTTATGGACTGGTAGCACTCATTATTGCCGGGATTATTATCAGTCTCTACATATTTAACATCAGAGATGCATTCAATAACGGCAAGTTAATCGAGAGAGGTTTCGAAACACTCGATTTTTGGAAAGAACTTAAACTCGCAAGTTCAAGACAATTCCCGATTTTTTTGTTGATTTTGCCTGCTCTCGGGATTTTGTTTTTTACGATATTCCCGCTAATCTTCGGTATCCTGTTCGCGTTTACGAACTATGATTTCGATCATTTACCGCCTGGTCATTTGATTGATTGGACTGGATTTGCTTCATTCAAAGAATTGATTTTGCTTGATGATTATAGTTATACGTTCTACAACGTATCACTTTGGACTGTTATTTGGGCGATTGTTGCGACGATTACCACCTACTTTGGCGGGATGTTGGTTGCAATTCTGATTCAACAGCGTGGCATTAAGTTTAAAAAATTCTGGCGTACTATTTACGTGTTACCGTACGCGATTCCGCAATTCATATCGTTACTTGTATGGAAAAATTTAATGAATGAAGATTTTGGCCCCATCAATGAGTACTTGATGACGCTTGGGTTAAATACAGTTCCTTGGTTTAATGATCCGACTTGGGCAAAGTTTTCGATTATCCTCGTTAATATGTGGATCGGTATCCCCGTTTCGATGATTTTGATTACTGGGATCTTGACCACGATTCCGAAGGACTTGTATGAAGCAGCCGATGTAGATGGTGCGAATGATTACCAGAAGTTCCGATTGATTACTTTACCGATGATTTTATTTTCGACAGCTCCGATTCTAATTATGCAATTTGCCGGTAACATTAATAACTTTAACGTTATTTACTTGTTGACGGATGGCGGTCCGATAGGCGAAGGGTATCATCCAACCGCAGGATCGACGGATTTGCTTGTTACTTGGTTATTCAAATTGTCCGGTTTAGGAAACTCGGGTATGCCTCCTCAGTACAACTTGGCATCGGCGATTGGTATTATCATCTTCGTCGTCATTGCGACGATATCGATTATCAGTTTCCGACGCACAAAATCTTTCAAAGAATCAGACATGATTCAATAAGGGGAGGGGAGAGTCAACATGAAATTTTTCAAACCTGCAATTTTGCTAACGCTCTTGTTATTGTTCGCAATGGGTGGCGTGGCATATGCATTCGTGGATGAGACACGTGAGACGACATCTCCGTTTCTATATCTATTCATCGTAATTGGAGTTGTTGTGGCATACATTTGTACACAAATGTTTTTTGGAAAGAAATTAAGCAATCAAGTTCGTGTTGTGACAAGTTACACATTACTTGTTCTACTCGTTATTATCAGCGTCTATCCGATTTTGTTCATCATCATGACATCTTTGAAAGTAGAAAATGCGTTATTCAGTCCAACGTTTCTACCGGTTGATGAATTCGGAAATTGGAATGCTACCTTTGATCATTACAAAAATTTGTTCAGTGGTTACAATGAACAGTTTGTTGGCTGGTTTTGGAATACGCTTAAAATCTCTACACTTAGTATGATTTTCGGCACAATTTTGACGGTTTTGGCATCGTATGCCTTGTCACGCTTTAAGTTCCGCGGTAGACAATCGTCGTTGACGTTGTTGCTCATTCTTGGTATGTTCCCTGGATTTATGGCGATGATTGCCATCTACATCTTCTTGCAAGAACTACAATTGCATGACACGCATCTCGCCTTGATACTTGTATACTCATTAGGTGCACCATTAGGCGGTGTGTTCGTTGCGAAAGGTTTTTATGATACGATCCCGAAATCGTTGGAAGAAGCGGCGCGCATCGATGGGGCAAGCCAATTGGGGATTTTCATTCGTATAGTACTTCCGCTTTCAAAACCGATGTTAACGTTCATTGCTTTGACGATTTTCACTGGTACGTGGGTAGACTTTATTTTCGCGAAAATCATTATTTTCTCTGATGAGAAGATGACGCTTGCGGTTGGTTTGTTGACGTTCGTACGTGACATGAATGCATCTGATTACAATGCATTTGCCGCTGGTTCGGTGCTTGCAGCGATTCCGATTACATTACTCTTTATTTTCTTGCAACGTTTCCTTGTTGAAGGGTTGACGGCAGGAGCATCCAAAGGATGATGTCGATGATGACGACTTGGTTCTCTAAGCGATTAAAAGTAGCAACTGCAGTATTTATTACTGTAGTTGCTCTTTTTGTCATTGTTGGATGTACAGCCGATACGAAACAATATGTGGTGAAAGATAGCCGCAGCGGTGTTTTTTATGAAATTTTTGTGCGCTCGTTTCATGATTCTGATGGTGATGGCGTTGGTGATTTTAAGGGGATTGTTGAGAAACTTGACTACTTAAACGACGGCAATCCTGAAACGGACTCTGATTTGGGGATTGATGGTATTTGGTTGATGCCAATCAATGATAGCCCGACTTATCA
This sequence comes from Caryophanales bacterium, assembly GCA_947459205.1. Lineage (GTDB taxonomy): Bacteria > Bacillota > Bacilli > Paenibacillales > CANHCR01 > CANHCR01. The sequence goes on from CANHCR010000008.1 coordinate 12,300, forward strand.
CGGTTACGATGTCGTTGATTATTATGCGGTAAATCCTGACTATGGAACGATGGAAGATTTTGAGTTGTTGTTAAAAGAATCGAAAAAGCGTGGCATAAAGATTATTATTGACCTAGTTGTGAATCATTCTAGTTCGCAACATCCTTGGTTTATTAAATCGGCGTATGATCCGGAAGGTCCATATCGAGATTGGTATGTGTGGGCGGATGAAGATGACGATACGTCGGCACAAAGCGCGGCTGCTGGAGGATCAGCATGGCACCTAGAAAATGATGGTTACTATAAAGCGATTTTTTGGGGCGAAATGCCGGATTTCAACTTTGACAATCCTGAAGTGCAAAATGCGTTCGCGGATATCGGTCAATTTTGGTTGAAAAAGGGTGTGGATGGGTTCCGTCTAGATGCAGCGAAGCATATTTTTATTGACACATACAACGATACAACGGATCCAATGATGAAAAAGAAAAATCAGAAGATGTGGCAACAGTTTCGTAAGGATATGGATGTGGTCAACAAAGACGCCTTCTTAGTCGGTGAAGTATGGGATGGTTCGTCTGCAATTACTCCATTTTTGGATCAGGCGCTTGATTCAGCATTTAATTTTGATTTAGCGGGTCTGATTATGTCGGCTGCGAAGGATGGTAGTCGGTCAGAGATTGCACGCTATTTGAAGGGTGTATATGAAGAGTATGATAGCGCCGCAAAGGGACAATATATTGACACGACGTTTTTGACGAATCATGATCAAACGCGCGTGATGACCGAAGTCTTTGAAAACAAGGATAAGGCGAAGTTGGCAGCTTCGATGTTGTTGACATTGCCTGGCGTTCCGTTCATTTACTATGGTGAGGAAGTTGGTATGACCGGTGCGAAACCAGACGAAGAAATTCGTTTGCCATTCCCATGGTACAAAAGCGGAACAGGCGACGGTCAGACTGATTTTCATGTAGAGAATAGTTTCTATGCATCGACAAATTTTGAACATGCATATGAGGTGCAAGTTGACGACCCAGATTCTCTACTTAATCACTACAAAACATTGATTCGATTGCGAAAGCAGCATGGTCCTTTGATGGAAGGTTCGATTCGCGAGTATCCAAGTGAGAATCTTGAAGTGGAAGTATATATGCGAAGTTTGGCAGATGAACATTTGTTGGTTGTCCACAATGTTGGCGACAAGGAACAGACGATTCCGTTGAGTAAAGGTAGTAAGTTGCCAAAGTTTGATGACATAATTTTTGAGACGAATGAGGGTGCGGATGTAGACGGTGACAAGTTGACGATACCGCCATATACGTCTTTGATATTGGCAGAGTAAATCGATAGTGTTATTAATAGGGAAAGCAAAACGGACCGATTCTGTTGAACCGGTCCGTATTTTTATAGAATTATGAAACTAGAATTAGGAAGTCATATGGAGCCAGTGCCATATTGATGGTTTCAGTCGTTGAAGGGTACTGCACTCCGGTGCGTAGACATTGATAATTCCGAGAACTTAGGTTTATATCGATGCCACTCGTTTCGTCACTTGAGTTGATAGCGATAATGATTGATTGATGTTCGTCGAAACGTTCGTACATGATGACTGGTGATTGTGGTGCGGCATGCAAAAAGCGGAATTGACCATTGCGAAGAACAGAGTGTTGTTTCCGCCACGCAATGATTTGTTGATAGTGAGCGAACAGGGCGTGATCCTGATGTTCAGGCTCCCAAATCATGCATTTGCGACAGTCAGGGTCGAAACCGCCGTCTAAACCGACTTCGGTGCCGTAATAGATACAAGGAGTGCCCATGTATGTGAACTGAAATAGTGAAACGAGTTTGAGCAATGATTTGTTGCCGCCGAGCAAAGTCAAAATCCGTTCAGTGTCATGGCTATCAATGATGTTGAATGCGACTTCATGCACTTGTTTCTGAAAACGACCGATGTTATTACCGATTAAGTCGGCGAATCCTTTGGCGTCTACTACATTGCGAACGAAGAAGTCCCAAATCGCATTGGTCATCGGATAATTCATCGCTGCATCGAACTGATCGCCTTCGAGCCATGGCATCGCGTCGTGCCATACTTCACCGAGAATGTAAGCGTCTGGTTTCATGCTTTTGACGACTTGGCGGAAATCACGCCAAAAACTGTGTTCGACTTCGTTTGCAACGTCGAGTCGCCAACCGTCGATGCCGACTTCTTCGATCCAAAAGCGAGCAACGTTGAGTAAGTAGGCGCGCACCTCCGGGTTGGCGGTATTAAATTTGGGCATGCGCGGTGAAAAAGCGAAGGTATGGTATGTTGGTACACCGTCGACTACTTCGAGTGGAAAACTGCGCACGTGGAACCAGTCGCGATACTTCGATTGTTCGCCATTTTCAAGGACATCAACAAACGCCGGAAACATCCGGCCGCTATGGTTGAAGACCGCATCGAGCATCACACGAATGCCTTTGGCGTGACATTTCGCCACCAATTCCTTCAGTGTTTCAATCGAGCCGAAGTGAGGGTCAATTTGAAAATAGTCAGCCGTATCATATTTATGATTCGACGGCGAGAGAAAGATGGGCGTGAAATAAATCGCATTAATGCCGAGGTCGACGAGATAGTCGAGTTTTTCGATGACGCCGACCAAATCGCCACCGAAAAAGTTGGTATATGTAGGTTGTGCGCCCCAAGGTTCCATCTGCTCAGGGTTGAGCGATGCGTCGCCGTTCGCGAAACGTTCGGGAAAAATTTGATAGAAGATAGCGTCTTTTACCCAATCTGGCGGAGCGAATAAGTTGCTACGGTGAATGAACGGAAATTCGAAATTGCGCCACGGCATGTTGGTGTATTCGCTGCTGACACCATGGTCAGTAAACCAGACGACATCGTTTTCAGCATGCAGCCGAAAACAATAAAATAAGCGTTGATACGTTGGCTGCAGCGTGATTTCCCAGTAGTCGAAAAGTTCATCTGATGTTAATAACTGCATCGGATGAAATTGTTGCGTCTGCTCCCAGGCATATTTGTCGCCAGCCCAACAATCAACGTGAGTACAGTTGTGGCGCTGCGTGCGAATGCGCAGACAGATGGTATGCTCGTCGTAGCCGTAAGCCCAATTGCGATGTGGGCGATGATAGATCGCTTCTTTTAATATCATGGTCATGCCTCCGCGTAATTTGTTCGACTGACGTATGCATGATAGCATAGCACTCCCGCGAATACAATCGAAAAAAGTCGAAAACCATGTGATTTCGTTGACTTTGCAAGCCGTGTTCACTAAAATGATAAAGTTATGTACAATAACGTTAGAGGTGAGTGTAAAGTGAATCAAATGTTAGAGCGTTTGCAAGCGGTCATGGAACGCTATGAACAACTGAGCGAGCTGTTGTGTGATCCTGCGGTTGCGTCGGATCCGAAGCGCCTGCGTGACTATTCCAAAGAGCAATCGGGGATTCAGGAACTATATCATGCATCAACGGAATATCGTACGGTGGTCGAACAATGGACTGATGCTCGGCAAATGTTGGATGACAAATTGGACGATGACATGCGCGAGTTGGTCAAACTCGAGCTAGATGAATTAAGTGAGCGCAAGGAGTCGTTGGAAGAGTCGATTCGTGTGCTGATGTTGCCGAAGGATCCAAACGATGATAAAAATGTGATTATTGAGATACGCGGTGCTGCGGGCGGTGATGAGGCGGCCTTGTTTGCCGGTGATTTGTACCGCATGTACAACAAGTATGCGGATACACACGGTTGGCGGACAACGGTGATTGATGCCAGTCACAATGATATTGGCGGCTTTAAAGAGGTCATCTTCATGATTGACGGTAAAGGTGCGTATAGCAAATTGAAGTTTGAGAGCGGTGCGCATCGTGTGCAGCGTATTCCGACGACTGAGTCGGGCGGGCGCATTCATACCTCGACGGCGACGGTGGCGGTGCTTCCAGAAGTTGAGGATGTTGAAGTGGAAATCTCCGAGAAGGACATTCGCGTCGATGTGTTCTGTTCGAGCGGGGCCGGCGGGCAGTCGGTCAATACGACGCAGTCTGCGGTTCGCGTGACGCATATTCCGACAGGGATTGTTGCAACGTGTCAGGAAGGAAAATCGCAAAACTCGAACAAAGAGAAGGCGCTACAGGTGTTGCGTGCACGGATTCAAGATAAGTTGCAGCAGGAAGAGCAAGCCAAGTATGATGACGAGCGTAAGTTGAAAGTGGGTACCGGCGACCGTAGTGAGCGGATTCGCACTTACAATTTTCCGCAAAATCGCGTGACCGATCATCGCATCGGCTTGACATTGCATAAGCTTGAGGTTGTGCTTAATGGCGATATTGAGGAGATTGTCAGCGCATTGACGTTGTCGGCGCAGGCGGAGCAATTGTCAGGCAACGCCGAGTAGGAGTGGAGTGGCGAAGGATGCAGCAGAAGATGACGATTCGTGAAGCCTATTTACAGGCTTCTTCTTTTTTTAATAACGAGTGTTCGATTGTGGATGCAACCTATTGTGCGGAGTTGTTGCTGCGACATTTGCTCGGCTGGACACGTGCGGAATTTTTCATGCGTTGGCATGAGCCGTTGGCGGCGGATTTGCACACACGGTGGCGGGAGATGGTGGCGCGGCGTGGCGCTGGTGAACCGGCGCAGTACATTATTGGTGAGCAGGCGTTTTTTGGCTTGAATTTTTATGTTGATTGGCGCGTGCTGATTCCGCGTCCGGAAACAGAGTTGCTTGTCGAGCAAGTGTTGGAGCGAGTGGCGGCTTTGGACATTGAGGCAGCAGGTGGTGGTGGCGCGGCGGTTGTCGATGTTGGGACAGGGAGTGGCGCGATTCCGATTAGTTTGGCGGTGCAACGACCGAGGTGGCGGTTTACGGCGGTGGATTTGTCGGTGGATGCACTAGAGGTGGCGCGACATAATGCGGAGTTGCATGGAGTGGCGGAACGCATCCGTTTTGTACATGGTGATGGCTTGCGACGCTTGCCTCAGGATGGCGGAAGTTGGGTGACGGAGCCGATTGATGTGCTGATTTCGAATCCGCCATATATTACGACTGCCGAAATGATCGACTTACAGCGCGAGGTACACGATCATGAGCCGCACATGGCGCTTTGTGGTGGTGCAGATGGACTGCAAGTGTATAGACAAATTGTTGAACAGTTGAAGCAACTTCCTCAATTGCCAAAGCTGATTGCTTTTGAAACTGGACAAGGTCAGACGGAGGCGGTGGCGGCATTGTTGCGCCCGTTGTATCGCTCCGATAAAATGGAAATCGTACATGATTTAGCGGGAAAAGATCGCATGGTGTTCGCGGTATATTGATAGTTTCATATGGCCATACTTGACGTAACATGGTGAAAGGCTGTGAGTCAAGTATGAAGCATCGTATGAAATGGTGGTTGACTGTATTGGTGGTTATTTCGATTGTCGTGGTGGCGGAGGCGACTCGTGAAGCAGAAGCTTTGCAACAATCGATTTCAGAACAGGCGATTCCAGAACAGGCGATCCGCCTGCGAGTCGTGGCAAATTCGGACGCTGACATCGATCAACGCGTGAAGATGGCGGTTCGAGATGCTTTGTTTATGGAAATGGCGACTTGGTCGGAGCGACCGGTTTCGCTGGAACAATCGCGAGCGCTTTTAAATCGGAAACTAGCTGATTTGAAGAAATTGGTGGCGCAGACGTTGGTGGCGCTTGATGCGCACGATAAGTTTGTGATGAAACTAGGTTTAGCAGAATTTCCGCAAAAAACATATGGTGTACATGTCTATCCGGCGGGACAATATGAAGCGCTTGTGATTACGCTTGGTGCTGGAGCGGGACATAATTGGTGGTGTGTATTGTTCCCGCAACTGTGCTTTGAGCAGTCGGAGCCTACGGGAGAGGTTCGTCCGCATGAAAATGATGCGAAAGGTTCTGAACCTAAAGTGCGCTTGTGGATATGGGAGCAGTTGAAATCGTGGTTTGAGTAAGAGAGGGGGGTTGTCGGTGCGTACGGAATATTATACGGTGCAAGTTACGGATGGCGGGATTGTTGGCGGCGTGGACGGCGCTAGCGATGTTTTTGCTGAAGCGGCCAAACTTATCCGTGGCGGCGCACCGGTGGCTTTTCCGACAGAAACCGTATATGGGCTTGGTGCGAACGCTTTCGATGAGCAGGCGGTGGCGCGCGTGTTTGCGGCGAAAGGCAGACCGGCTGACAATCCTTTGATTGTGCATGTTGCTGACCGACAGCAACTTGATTTGATTGCGCTGACGCCTAGTGAATGGGAGCAGTGTTTGATGGCGGCGTTTTGGCCAGGGCCGTTAACGTTGGTTCTGCCAGTGAAACCAGGCGTGTTGCCTAGCAATGTCACGGCGGGATTGGATACGGTGGCGGTGCGCCAACCCGCACACCCCGTGGCGCTTGCTTTGTTGCAGGCTTGCGGGGTTCCGCTTGCAGCCCCTAGTGCGAATCGGTCAGGAAAACCTAGCCCGACGACAGCGCTCCACGTCAAAGAGGATTTGGACGGTGTGCTTGCAGCGATTTTAGATGGCGGCCCGACGGAAGTGGGGATTGAATCGACGGTCATTCGTTGCAACGCTGAAGAGGTGCATATTTTACGGCCTGGCTCGGTGACGGCAGAACAATTGGAGCAGGCGCTCCCTGGCATTCGCGTAGTGGCAGTGGCGGATATACAGAATCATCGCGAACTCGATGCGGCGGATTATGTGCCACCATCACCTGGCATGAAATATGCTCACTATGCGCCAGAAGGGGAGCTGCTGGTCGTTGAGGCGGAACATCACGATGAATGGTTGAAATGGGTTTCGGCGCGCTTGCAAGAGGCAAAGTCACAGGGACATCGCACGGGGCTTCTCACCTTTTCAAAAAAAGATGGTGGCGGCGTGGCGGATGTGGTCGTGGTGGCTGGTGATGCTACACAAGTGGATACGGTCGCACGGGCGCTTTACGATGCACTGCGAACGTTTGACCGCGAGCAGGTGACGTTCATTATCGCCGAAACGTGCCCCGCCACTGGCGTTGGCGCAGCGGTGATGAATCGCTTGTTAAAAGCAGCGGGTCACCGATTTCTTCGCATTTAATCTGCAATCATATTTTCATGGCACACGCATAGACTCGAACAAGACGTTCATTAGAGTTTTGCGGGAGGTGCCAGCTTGTACGGAGCGGAGGCGCAATTCGGCCAGTGGCTGACTTTACTATTGATTGCATTCGCGCTTGGGATGGATGCTTTTTCACTCGGCATCGGTGTCGGCGTGCGTGTAAAGGGAAGGCGCCAAGTGTTTGAAATGAGCGCGCTGACCGGACTTTTTCACTTGCTTATGCCGCTCGTTGGATTGTTCTTTGGTGGAATCATTCAACGGCTCGTTGGACCATACGCATTGTTTGGTTCTGGGTTGCTGATTGCAGTTTTAGGGTTACATATGGCGTTGCAGGCGTGGCGTGAGTCGCAACAGGCAGAGATATCGGACAAAGACAATTTGGTTGTCACATATTGGACGATGCTTGTGTTTTCGTTTACGGTGAGCGTGGATTCATTGTCGATCGGCTTCAGTCTCGGCATGGTTGGTGTCGAAGTGTGGTTGGCGCTGACGTTATTTGCAGTAACAGCCACCCTTATGTGCGGACTCGGTCTTTCCCTAGGGAAAGCAATCCATCGATACATCGGACGCTATGGCGAGTTGGCAGGGGGCATCATCCTACTCGTGCTCGGCTTGAAATTTATTTATATGGGTCTTTTTTGAAAGGGGAATGGGAGATGCAACGAATTTTGTTTGTGTGTACCGCCAATACTTGTCGCAGTCCGCTAGCCGAGTGGCTGTTGCGTCGGCTTGCTCAGGAGCGGGGCATTGCGCTCGAGGTGCAATCGGCCGGCATTTATGCATATCCTGGTGCGTCGATGTCCAACTATTCGTCGCACATTTTGCATGGTCGCGAGATTGAGCATACGTTCGCTTCCCAGCGTGTCAGCGAACACTTAATTGAATGGGCGAGTTTGGTGTTGACCATGACGATCGGTCACAAGCAGCAACTATTGATGAACTATCCGCATGCCGTCGACAAAATTTTCACTCTGAAAGAGTTTGTCATCGATGACTCGGTACGAGAAGTGTTGCTCCAAATGGACAAGTTGTATGCCGAAATCGAGATGCAGTTTTCGCTCGGTCAATCAGTGACTGAAGAACAGCGCAGTCGCTTAAGGGAGATGGAGCGTTCATTGCCCGATTTGGATGTGAGCGATCCGTTCTCTGGTTCGATGGAGATGTATCAGCAGTGCGCCTTGGATATTGAGGCGAATTTGCACAAGTTGCTGGACCGCTTGCAAGTCTGATCGTTAACTTTACATCGCCACTCATTTTCGGTTAAAATAAAAGAAATTGTACAAGCTCGATGTTACTGGCGACGCGTGGAACGAACCACAGTGGAGCATTGAGTGATACGGCCGGTCGCCTGGGCAAAGAGCAGTGGCGCATATTTGTGCGTCGGGCTCTTTTTTCTATTATTATGTACTATGCTATGGGAGTGAGTGCAGTGAAAATCGCGCTGGCGGCAGATCATGGTGGGTTTCGTCTCAAAAATGAGATAAAGTTGTTTCTTGAGCAACGCGGGCATGAAATTCTCGATTGCGGTTGCGATTGTGCAGATTCGGTTGATTATCCCGATTATGCGGTACCTGCGGCGCAGGCGGTGCTGGACGGACGGTGTGCGCGCGCGATTCTGGTGTGTGGAACGGGTATCGGCATGTCGATTGCTGCCAACAAGATGAGCGATATCCGCTGCGCTTTGGTGCATGACACCTTTTCAGCGAAGGCAACTCGCGAACATAACGATACGAACGTGCTGGCGTTGGGCGAGCGCGTCATTGGACCTGGTTTGGCGCTGGAGATTGTCGCGATTTGGGTGGACACGCCATTTTCGGAAGATGGAAGGCACGCAAGACGCATTGCAAAAATATCCGCATTGGAATAGCTGGTGGTAAATATGGCTGAGCAGTTGCACGACTCGACAGTATATGAGCAAGTCGTCACCATTTTGCGAGAACTTTTGGAGCGCGGTCAAGTGTCGCCTGAGCAGATGGTGGTCATCGGTTGCAGCACGAGCGAAGTGGTCGGTGGGCAGATCGGCAAGGCTGGGACTGAGCAGGTGGCGGAGCAAATCTTTCGTGCGGTTTTCGATGTTCGACGCGAGCGCCCGTTTGTACCAGTGTTTCAATGTTGCGAGCATTTGAATCGTGCGTTGGTGTTGGAACAATCGTCAGCCTTGTTGTACGGTTATGATCCGGTGAGCGTGGTTCCAGTCGCAAAAGCAGGCGGCGCCATGGCGGCGTATGCTTATCGCCATATGTCAGGGGCGTACGTTGTCGAAAGCGTGCGTGCTCATGCGGCGATTGACATCGGCGACACGCTGATTGGTATGCATCTACGAGCGGTGGCGGTGCCTTTTCGGCCGAGCGTAAGAGTGGTTGGTCATGCTCATGTGAGCGCGGCGTTTACTCGTCCAAAACTGATTGGCGGCGAGCGAGCTGTTTATCAATAGATTGAATCATCAATAAGACTGAATCATCAACGGAGGGATTTCACAATGGATCAATTGCGTAAAGTAGACCCGGCTGTATTCGCCGCGGTCCAAGAAGAGCTGGGACGTCAGCAGAACAATATCGAGTTGATTGCCTCAGAGAACTTTGTCAGTGAGGCTGTGTTGGAAGCGGTCGGCACGGTGTTGACGAACAAGTATGCGGAAGGGTACCCTTCCAAACGCTACTACGGTGGCTGTGAGCATGTCGACAAAGTGGAGGATTTGGCGCGCGAGCGTGCGAAGCAATTGTTTGGCGCTGATCATGTCAACGTGCAACCGCACTCGGGTGCGCAAGCGAACATGGCTGTTTATTTGGCGGCAGTGAAAGCGGGAGATACGATTCTCGGCATGAATTTGTCGCATGGTGGACACTTAACGCATGGAAGCCCAGTCAACGCATCTGGTATTTTATATAACTTCGTGGCATACGGTGTGAATCAAGAAACGGGTCTGATTGATTATGATGAAGTGCGCAAACTCGCTTTTAAACATAAGCCGCGGATGATTGTGGCGGGTGCAAGTGCATATCCGCGTATCATCGATTTTGCTACGCTAGGGCAAATTGCTAATGATGTTGGCGCGTTGTTTATGGTGGATATGGCGCATATCGCTGGTTTGGTGGCGGCGGGTTTGCATCCGAGTCCAGTACCACATGCCCATTTTGTCACGACGACGACGCATAAGACGTTGCGCGGGCCGCGTGGCGGGATGATTATGTGTCGCCAAGCGTGGGCGGCAGCGATTGATAAGGCTGTTTTCCCAGGGTCGCAAGGTGGACCTTTGATGCATGTGATTGCAGGCAAAGCGGTTGCTTACGGCGAAGCACTGCAACCAGTGTTTAAGACGTATGCACAACATGTTGTGAAAAATTCGCAGGCGATGGCGGCGCAACTGGTGGCGGAAGGCTTTAACCTTTTGACTGGGGGTACAGATAATCACTTGGTGCTTGTCGACTTGCGCAACATGAACATTACTGGTAAAGAGGCGGAGCATCTGCTTGACTCCATCGGCTTGACGGTGAACAAAAACTCGGTGCCATTTGATACGGCGAGTCCGTTTGTGACGAGCGGGATTCGTATTGGCACGGCTGCAGCGACGTCGCGTGGCATGGATGAAGATGCGATGCGAGAAATTGCTTTGATTATTGGACAAGCCATCAAAAATCCGAAAGATGTAGCTGTGCATGCACAATTGAAAGATCGTGTGCGCGTTTTGACGCAAAAGTTTCCGCTCTATGCAGCGTTGACGCCACAATTCAGCTAATGGACTGACAACAAAGATTGGCCTGCGATGCAGCCAATCTTTTTCCATGTTTAGAAACAGATTGGGATGGAGGGAAGCGCTATGGAAAATAAAGAAAATGGGCGACTATTCGTGTTTGACCATCCGCTCATCCACCACAAGATGTTGCTGTTGCGCGATGCAGCCACGAAGTCAAATCAGTTTCGTCAACTGCTCGATGAGATTGGCGTATTGATGACGTATGAGGTGACGCGTGATTTGCCGGTGGAGAAGGCTGCCGTTGAGACGCCAGTGGCAACTTGTGAGGGATTGCAAATTCGTTCTAATGTGTGCCTTGTGCCAGTCCTGCGTGCGGGCTTGGGGATGTTAAACGGTATTCTCAGTTTGATGCCAGCTGCGCAAGTGGGACATATCGGTTTGGCGCGAAATGAAGAGACGCTTGAGCCGAGTGAGTATTATTTGAAACTTCCGGAACGACTGGCAGAAAAACAGGTGATTGTGATTGATTCGATGCTTGCGACTGGCGGTTCTGCGGTGGCGGCAATTCAACTTTTGAAACAGCATGGCGCCATTCGTATCAAACTGATGTCACTGATTGCTGTGCAGGAAGGGATTGAAGCGGTACGACTAGCACACCCTGATGTCGATATTTATGTGGCGACGGTTGATCCAATATTGAATGAACATGGATACATTGTTCCTGGATTGGGAGATGCTGGAGACCGTTTGTTTAATATTTAAGTGAGGAGTATTTTCGATGAGCAAAATTAAAGTCATAACTATTTTTGGCACGCGGCCTGAAGCGATTAAAATGGCACCACTTGTGCTGGAGTTAGAAAAACACAAAGAGCATATCGAATCGCTCGTCTGTGTGACCGCACAGCATCGTGGCATGCTCGACCAAGTGCTCGACTTCTTTCGCATCAAGCCGGATTATGATTTGGACGTGATGAAAGATCGGCAAACATTGCATGAGGTGACGATTCGCGTGCTGCAAGGGCTCGAGCCAGTGTTTCGTGATGAGCGTCCCGATTTGGTGCTCGTGCACGGCGACACGCTGACAACGTTCTTGGCAAGCTATGCGGCGTTGTTGCATCAAATCAAAGTCGGACATGTCGAGGCGGGGTTGCGCACATGGAATAAGTTGTCGCCGTTTCCAGAGGAGATGAATCGTCAGTTGACGGGCGTCATCGCTGATTTGCATTTTGCCCCGACATCGTGGTCGGCGAACAATTTGCGTAAGGAAAATAAAGCGGAAGCGACGATTTATACGACCGGCAATACGGTTACGGATGTGTTTCAGTATACGGTCAATCAGCAATTCCAACATGAATTGTTGTCGTGGGCGGGTGATCGTCGACTGATTTTAATGACGGCACATCGACGCGAGTCACAAGGCGAACCGCATCGCCAAATTTTTCGGGCGATTCGACGTATTGCCGATGAATTTGAAGATGTGGCGATTGTCTATCCGGTACATCCGAGTCCTGCGGTTCGTGAACCAGCGCATGAGTTGCTGTCTGGCCATGAGCGCATTAAACTGGCAGATCCACTTGATGTTTTTGAGTTTCATAACTTTTATCCATATAGTCACCTGATTGTGACCGATTCTGGCGGTTTGCAAGAGGAGGCGCCATCGTTTGGTGTGCCTGTTCTTGTGCTGCGTGATACGACCGAACGACCGGAAGGGATTGAGGCTGGCACACTTGAACTGGTGGGGTCCGACGAGCAATATGTGTACGAGCGAATTCGTGCGCTGTTAACGGATCAAGCGTTGTACGAGCGTATGAGTAAGGCAGTCAATCCATATGGTGATGGTCACGCATCGGAGCGAATTGCACAGGCCATTTTTCATTATTTTGGTAAAAAGTCAGACCGACCGACACCCTATGATGCTATGTAAACGTTAACATTTTGCGGTTTTTCGCTTATTTGACAAAGCCTATTTTGAGTCAGTAAAATAGTAAAGGTGTCATAAGAAAATACTGCTGTTGTCATAAGAAAATCTTAAACGGCAGGTGTGTTCGATGGACAAAGAGCGTGGCAAATCTCAAAATCCATGGCGAGCAGTTGGAATGGCGACGGCGATTGGCGCCGACCTCGTTATTTGCATGGGAGCGGGCTTCGGGATTGGCTACTTATTGAGAGACTTGTTCGGCGGACATCCGATTTGGCTGGTCGTAGGGATTATGCTCGGATTCATCGCCGGCGTTTTCGGGCTCATTTGGCTCATGCGGTTTTACTTGGAGGAACGCAATGGATGAGTTTTCGGCACATTTACATCGCGTCACACGTATTACTTTGTTTTTACTAGCAGGATTACTGATGTTGTGGGTGTTTTTGATTGATTATCGGCCGTATTTCGCCGGATTTATATTTGGGGGTGCGGTCAGCCTGTTGAATTCCCATTATACCGCTTGGAAAATTCGGCAGTTGGCAGAACTAGCGTTGCAGGAAGGCACGCGCAAACGAGTGAATCTCGGTTTCATCACGCGCGCATCAACTTCGCTGATCGCAGTGGTGGTAGCAGTACAAACACCTGACATTGAATTTTCAACTACGTTGGCAGGTTTGTTTATAACCCAAGTTATTTCCTTGGGTGCAGGCATTTATATAAATATAAAAGAAAAAGGGGGGAGATAGAGAAATGCATCAATTGCCTATAGTTGAATGGCTCGGCATGAAGTTCGACTTGTCGAGCATTATCATGATTGTTGTCACGTTAATTATCGTCTTGCTGATTGCAATGCTTGCGACACGTAAATTGTCAGTTACCAATCCTTCGAAATTGCAAAATTTTGTCGAGTGGATTGTCGACTTCGTTCGCAATTTGATCGCTAGTACGATGGATATGAAACGCGGCAGCAAATTTGTCATGCTCGGAATTACACTGATTATGTTCATTTTTGTAGCCAATATGTTAGGTTTACCGTTCGCGATCGTGACGGAACATACCGAACCGATGCAGAGCATTTCTGTTACTCAAGAAAGTATCGAAGATGCAAAAGAAAAAGGTTATGCCGGTGCACACGTTCTTTGGTGGAAATCACCGACAGCTGACGTGTCGGTAACCATGGGATTGGCAATCATGGTCATCTTCTTGGCTCACTATCTAGGGCTGGCAAGAAACACGAAGCACTACTTGCATCATTACATCGAGCCGCATCCTGCGTTTTTCCCGCTCAACGTAATCAAAGAAGTTTCCAAATTGCTAACACTTGGTTTGCGTCTATTCGGTAACATATACGCCGGTGAAGTTTTGATCGGGGTAATATTGTTGGCAGGGGTATTCGGGATTTTGCCGTTGATTGCATGGCAAGGTTTCAGTATTTTTGTCGGTGCGATTCAAGCTTTCGTATTCACGATCTTAACAATGGTATATATCTCGCAAAATATTGAGCATAAACACTAGTCATCATTTTGTGGCATTAGTCACGATGAAATAAAAAACACAAAAGTTATGAGGAGGATTTTCAAATGGAATTTTTGGCAGCAGCAATTGCAATCGGTTTGGGCGCTTTGGGCGCAGGTATCGGTAACGGTTTGATTGTAGGACGTACGATCGAGGGGATCGCTCGTCAACCTGAACTTCGCGGTACATTGCAAACAACAATGTTTATCGGGGTAGGTCTTGTTGAGGCATTGCCAGTTATCGGTCTCGTTTTCGCACTTTTGTTTACATTCGTACTGTAGGGATTATCGGACTGTGCAGGGAGTTTGAGACTCCCTTTTATTGTGCCAAACGACTTGGAAAGGAGTGACCATCGTTGCATTTTTATTGGACATCTACGGTTTTCGCGCTCATCGCGTTTGGAGTTTTATACTTCTTGCTTTCAAAATATGCGTTCGGTCCATTGATGAGCATTATGGAAAAACGTCGCGTTCATATTCAAGATCAACTTGCTGGTGCTGAAGAAAGTAAAAAACAAGCCGAGCAATTACTTGAAGAACAAAAGGCAGCTATCCAGCAGGCTCGTAAAGAAGCGTACGAAATTATTGAGCAATCTAAGTTAACTAGTTCTAAACAAGCCGAAGATATCGTTTCTGCAGCAAAAGTTGAGGCAGACCGATTGAAAGCGGAAGCGCAAAAAGATATTGAGAACGAAAAAAATAAGGCGATTGCCGAACTGAAAACACAAGTCGGACAATGGTCTGTCGCCATTGCCAAAGAAATCCTTGGCAAAGAGATTGATGCGTCTGCACAACAAGCAATCGTATCGCAGTTCTTGCAAGAGTCAGGGGGCAAAGCGAAACAATGAGCGCCTCGTCACTAGTAGCTAAACGCTATGCAAGAGCATTGTTTTATGTGGCAAAGGAAAAAGCTTTAGTTGCCGAAGTAGAGAAAAGTTTACAACTCGTATCGTCAGTTCTGAAATCTGATTCGCAACTAATAGCATTTCTTGCACATCCTGGTTTTGAATTGAAACAAAAACATCAATTGATTGAACAGATTTTCGCTAAATCAGTAGATGAAAACGTGATCGATACGCTGAAGTTAATGTGCGATCGACGGAGAACAGCGCAAATCGAAGAATTGGCACTTCATTTCAGCAAAATTGCTAGTCATGAACTTGGTCAGGCTGATGCTGAAGTAGTAAGTGCAAAACCGTTAACCGAGAAAGAACTGCTTGAAATTGGTACGACATTTACGCGAATTCTTGGCAAAGAGGTGCGCTTAACATCATCAATTAACAAAGAATTGATTGGTGGAATTCAAGTGCGTGTCGGAGATACACTTTATGACGGAACAATCGCTGGCAAACTTTCGCGATTACAGAAGACATTGCAAGAATCACAAGCATTGTAGATTAGGGGTGAATACAGTTGAGTATCAGGCCTGATGAAATCAGCACACTGATTAAGAAGCAAATCGAACAATATAAATCTACGTTCGCAGTCGAAGAAGTCGGCACTGTCATTCAAGTCGGTGATGGTATTGCGCGCGTACACGGTTTGGAAAACGCGATGTCCGGAGAGTTGTTGGAGTTTTCCAACGGTGTCGTTGGAATGGCTCTTAACCTTGAGGAAAACAACGTTGGGGTTGTTATTCTTGGTCCTTACACAGATATTCGTGAAGGAGATCAAGTGAAACGCACGGGACGCATCATGGAAGTTCCAGTCGGCGATGCATTGCTTGGCCGCGTCGTTAATCCGCTGGGTCAACCTTTGGATGGAAAAGGTCCGATTGCGACTGAAACGTTCCGTCCGATTGAGTCTCAAGCACCAGGCGTAATCGACCGTAAATCGGTTCATGAACCGATGCAAACAGGGATTAAAGCCATTGACTCGATGATTCCGATTGGTCGCGGACAACGTGAGTTGATCATTGGAGACCGTCAGACAGGTAAAACAACGATTGCGATTGATACAATCATTAACCAAAAAGGCAACGGCATGATTTGTATTTACGTTGCAATTGGTCAAAAGCAATCGACGGTTGCGAATGTCGTTGAAACATTGCGCCGTAATGGTGCTTTAGATTACACGATTGTAGTGACAGCATCCGCATCTGAACCTTCACCACTTCTGTTCCTTGCTCCATATGCAGGTTGTACAATGGGTGAGCATTTCATGTACCAAGGCAAGCACGTGCTCGTCATTTATGACGATCTTTCGAAACAAGCAGCAGCTTATCGTGAGTTGTCCTTGCTATTGAAACGTCCTCCAGGTCGTGAAGCATATCCAGGTGACGTATTCTACTTGCATTCGCGTTTGCTAGAGCGCGCCGCAAAATTGAGCGATGCACTAGGTGGCGGCTCTTTGACTGCTTTGCCTTTTATCGAGACTCAAGCATCTGACGTATCTGCTTATATTCCGACGAACGTCATTTCTATTACTGACGGACAAATATTCCTTGAAGCTGACCTCTTCTATGCGGGACAAAGACCGGCGATTAACGTAGGTATTTCTGTATCTCGTGTTGGTGGTGCTGCGCAAATCAAAGCGATGAAAAAAGTAGCAGGAACACTTCGTCTTGATCTTGCACAATACCGTGAATTGGCAGCATTTGCGCAATTCGGGTCTGATTTGGACAAATCGACTCAAGACCGTTTGAACCGTGGTATTAGAACACTGGAGATTTTGAAGCAAGGTGTAAACCAGCCAATGCCAGTTGAGAAACAGGTAATTAGTATCTTTACAGCGATTAAAGGTCATCTTGATGAGATTCCGGTACACGATATCGGACGTTTCGAAAAAGATTTCCATGTCTTCCTTGAGTCTAATCATGCAAATATTTTGCAGTCGATTCGTGACACAAAAGATTTAGTCGCTGATAATGAAGCGGCTTTGATTGAGGCCATTGCTCAATTCAAAAAAGGTTTTGCAACTTCCTAATGATTGAGGTGAACAACAATGGCTAAGGGCATGCGTGAGATTAAACGCAAAATCAAAAGTGTCCAGAACACGAAACAAATTACGAAGGCAATGGAAATGGTTGCAGCAGCAAAATTGCGTCGTGCTCAAGAGGCTGCGCAAAATGCTCGTCCATATGCTGACACCCTGAAAGAAGTTGTTGCGAATATCGCAGCGGGTTCGAAAGGTGTTAAACATCCGATGTTGCAATCGCGCGCAATCAAAAAAACAGGATACTTGATCATCACTTCAGATCGTGGTTTGGCTGGTGGTTACAATGCCAACGTTTTACGAAATTTGATTCGGACGATTGCAGAGCGACATACTTCAACAGACCAATATTGTTTGTTTGTCGTCGGTCGTAAAGGACGCGACTATCTTCGTCGACGTAACTTGCCAATCGTGGAAGTAGTCACAGGATTGCCAGACAATCCAACGTTTGCTGACATCAAACAGATCGCTTCACTAGCTGTTTCACAGTTTGCTGATGGAACATTTGATGAATTGTACATTCATTACAACCAATTCATCAATGCAATTACACAAAGAGCGGTTGAAAAGCGATTGCTTCCTTTGGATGATGTATCTTCAAATAAACAAGTGACATCTTATGAGTACGAGCCATCTGCAGAAGAAGTGCTCGAAGTGCTCTTGCCGAAATATACCGAGACACTCATTTATAGTGCTGTGTTGGATGGTAAGGCAAGTGAATTCGGTGCTCGTATGACAGCGATGGGCAACGCCACGAAGAATGCTACAAAGTTGATTCAAACATTGACATTAACATACAATCGCGCGCGACAAGCTGCGATTACACAAGAAATTACAGAAATTGTGGCTGGTGCGAACGCACAGTCATAATGTATTGATTTTGATCCAACAGGAGGGGACGAAATGAGTAAAGGACGCGTAGTCCAGGTACTTGGACCGGTTGTAGACGTTGAGTTCGAACGCGGTCAATTGCCTGAGATTCTCAATGCGGTGAAAGTAAAATCAACCGGCAATGAAAGTTCGCGCGCCATTGATTTGACGCTCGAGGTTGCCGTACACTTAGGCGATAATCTCGTACGTTGTATTGCGATGGCTTCCACTGACGGTTTAGTACGAGGAATGGAAGTAATCGACACTGGTGCATCGATTTCCGTACCTGTCGGAGAAGTAACTTTGGGCCGTGTGTTCAACGTACTAGGCGAGCCGATTGATAATGCAGGTGACGTTGATCGCACGAAATCTAGTGCAATCCACAAAGCAGCCCCTGCTTTCGATGAACTTTCGACACAAGCAGAAATTTTAGAAACGGGTATTAAAGTTATCGATTTGCTCGCTCCTTATGCTAAGGGGGGTAAAATCGGTTTGTTCGGTGGTGCCGGGGTAGGGAAAACGGTCACCATTCAAGAATTGATTAACAACATCGCGCAAGAGCATGGCGGTATCTCGGTATTCGCTGGTGTTGGTGAGCGTACTCGTGAAGGTAACGACCTTTACCACGAGATGAAAGATTCAGGTGTTATCGAGAAAACAGCAATGGTGTTCGGTCAAATGAACGAGCCTCCAGGTGCACGCTTGCGTGTAGCACTTGCTGGTTTGACGATGGCAGAATATTTCCGTGATGAAGAAAACCGAGACGTTCTTTTGTTTATTGATAACATTTTCCGTTTCACACAAGCAGGTTCCGAGGTATCCGCTTTGCTTGGACGTATGCCGTCCGCGGTTGGTTATCAACCGACACTTGCTACTGAAATGGGTCAATTGCAAGAACGTATTACATCGACGAAAAAAGGTTCGGTTACTTCAATCCAAGCGATTTATGTACCTGCGGATGACTATACCGATCCTGCTCCAGCAACAACGTTTGCTCACTTGGATGCGACGACTAACTTAGAGCGTAAAATTGCTGAGCTTGGCATTTTCCCGGCGGTTGATCCGTTGGCATCCAGCTCACGCGTTTTAACTCCAGATGTTGTTGGTGAAGAGCATTATCAAGTAGCGCAAGGCGTGAAAAGAATTTTGCAACGTTATAAAGAACTTCAGGACATCATCGCAATTCTTGGTATGGATGAGTTGACAGAGGAAGACAAGTTGACGGTACAACGTGCCCGCAAAATTCAACGTTTCCTTTCACAACCGTTTCACGTTGCGGAGCCGTTTACAGGAACAAAAGGGGTATATGTACCTGTGAAAGAAACGGTACGCAGCTTCAAAGAAATTTTGGATGGTAAACATGACGACTTGCCGGAAGCGGCTTTCTTGTACGTAGGGACAATTGAAGAAGCGGTAGCTAAGGCGCAAAAACTTTAAGAACCTACGCAGGAGGGATGAGCATGGCAAGCATGTTGTTGGAAATTGTAACACCTGAACGTAAAGTGTACAGCAAACAAGTGGATATGGTCATTGCTCGCGGTGTTTCCGGTGATTTGGGGATTTTGCCGAATCACATTCCGTTTGTCACGACATTGAAAATCGCTCCGCTCCGAATTAAAGATGGCGCGGCTGAAGATTGGATTGCTGTAAACGGCGGGTTCATGCAAGTGGCGAAGGATAAAGTAGTGATTCTCGCTGAGAGTGCCGAACTTGCGGACGACATCAATTTGGAACGAGCTGAATCTGCAAAAAGTCGTGCAGAATCACGCATTTCATCCAAACAAGAAGCGATTGACTTCAAAAGAGCGGAGATTGCATTGCAGAAAGCGGTCAACCGTATCGAAGTTGGAGCTCATCGAAAATTGATGTAACTGCGCAATGAACAACTGAATACATGATCGAGCAACAAAAGAGCGAATCTTTTGTTGCTTTTTTCTTTTTTTATAACATAGACACCTAGTCATGCCTTTGCTATAATGTAACTTGACTATTAGCATATATTTTGCAACGTATAAGAATAAACTATAGGAGCGCGATGGAATGGCTGAGTATATCAATAATTATGTAATTGTCGCCATCTTTATCGGTTTGGGAATATTCCTTCCCGTGGCGGCACTGACAATTGGGCGTATTTTGCGTCCAAATAAACCGTATCATGAAAAATTGACGACTTATGAAAGTGGAAATGATCCGATTGGTGGAAGCCAGGTGCGCTTTAACGTTCGGTACTACATTTTTGCTTTGATGTTCGTCATTTTTGATGTAGAGACCGTTTTTCTTTATCCTTGGGCGGTGGCGCATAAGTCGCTCGGTTTGTTTGCTTTAATTGAAATGCTTGTGTTCGTCTTCTTGCTAATAGTTGGACTTATATATGCTTGGAGAAAGAAGGTGCTCAGATGGACTTCGATTTAGCTTCTATTTCACCAGAAGAAAGAAAAGAACTCGACCGCAACGTGTTTATGACAACGCTTGAGCAACTGAAAGCGTGGGCGCGTAGCAATTCGCTTTGGCCACTTACGTTTGGCCTTGCATGTTGTGGAATTGAAATGATGGCGACCGGCGCATCTCACTATGACTTGGATCGCTTCGGTGTTATTTTCCGTACCTCCCCGCGTCAGTCGGACGTCATGATTGTGGCGGGTACGGTAACGAAAAAAATGGCGCCACTTTTGCGCAGACTTTATGATCAAATGCCTGAACCAAAATGGGTGATTGCGATGGGTTCTTGTGCAACCGCAGGCGGTCCCTACATCAAATCATATGCGGTAGTAAAAGGCGTCGACCAAATTGTTCCTGTAGATGTCTATATTCCAGGATGTCCGCCGAATCCGGCTGCGCTTATTTATGGAATTAATAAGCTTCAAGAAAAAATTCGTTATGAAGCGAAAACCGGTAAGCAGGTGACTAATCTATGAGTGATGAGAATAAAGAATCTGCGAAACCTCCGATGACCGACGAGGAACGAGCAGCGAAGATAAAGGCGGCTGAGGAAGCGCGTGCGGCACGTGCAGCTGCAAAACAAGCGGAAGCAGCGGCGGCAGGTGGCGATGGTGAGGAAGCACCACCGAAACAACCTTCTCCTAATCAACCGAAATTAGATCGAATCGTTCAATTGATAACTGAACATGTGAATGCAGATGCGGTGGAAGAGTCATTTATTAATGAGCGTGACCGTGATTTGCCGTATGTAATCATCAAAGCTGAACACTGGGTTACATCTGCACAATTGTTGCGGGATGAACCTTCGCTCCATTTTAATTATTTACGCAATTTGAGTGGTGTCGATCAAGAGACTCACATCGAGGTTGTTTACCACCTCTTATCTTTGGACCATGTCCATGAAGTTTGCGTGAAAGTAAAGACGGAGCGTGATGCGGCATCTGTGCCGTCTGTTACACCGGTTTGGCCGACTGCTAACTGGAATGAACGAGAAGTGTTTGATTTGTTGGGTGTTGATTTTCCAGGACACCCCGATTTACGTCGCATTATGATGCCGGATGATTGGGTCGGTTATCCGTTGCGTAAAGATTATGAGCCATTAGATCCGGAGGTGTAGTCTTGATTCGCACAGAAGAGTTATTACTGAATGTAGGACCTCAGCATCCGAGTACGCACGGGGTATTTCGTATCATCGTCAAACTTGACGGTGAGGTGATTACTGAAGCGACGCCGGTGATGGGGTATTTGCATCGCGGGACCGAGAAACTCGCGGAAAATTTAACTTATACGCAAATCATTCCTTACACGGACCGCATGGACTATGTAGCGGCAATGACGAACAATTATGTTATTTGTAATGCCGTCGAGACGTTGATGGGATTGGAAATTCCTGAGCGCGCTCAATATTTGCGTCTTATCGTGATGGAGTTACAGCGGATCGCCAGCCATATGTTGTGGTGGGGTACGTATCTACTCGATATCGGCGCGATGAGTCCGTTTCTATTCGCCTTCCGCGACCGCGAAATGATCATTAACATGTTCAATGAATTGTGTGGTGCGCGATTGACATACAACTACATGCGTATCGGTGGCGTGAAGTGGGATGCGCCAGACGGTTGGATTGATAAAGTACGCGACTATGTCAAATATATGAAAGAAAAATTGAATCAATACCATGACCTTGTGACAGGTAACGAGATTTTCCTCGCCCGTATCAAAGGGATTGGTGCTTACGATGGCAAAACAGCGATTGAGTACGGTCTGAGTGGAGCAAACTTGCGCGGTTCAGGTGTTCAATGGGATTTGCGCAAAAACCAACCATATTGTATTTATGATCGCTTCGAGTTTGATGTGCCTGTTGGCAAGAACGGCGACTGTTTCGATCGCTACAATGTGCGCATGGAAGAAATTCGCCAATCGCTTCGTATTCTCGAACAAGCGGTTGAGCAAGTGCCGGAAGGCGAGACGATGGGCAAAGTGCCGCGCGTATTGCGTGTTCCTGAAGGTGAAGCCTACTCGCGAATTGAATCTCCACGTGGCGAAATCGGTTGCTACATCGTATCGCGCGGTAAGGACAAACCGTTCCGCCTGAAGTTCCGCAGACCATCTTTCGTCAATTTGCAAATTTTACCGAAGTTGCTCGTCGGTGAAAACATGACCAACCTGATTACCATTCTCGGCGGCATTGATATCGTCGTAGGGGAGGTTGATTGCTAATGGAGAGTTTGCTCCAAGAAACGTTATCATTAAAAACGTTCGCATTTTTTCTGTTGATTGGCGTCACAACATTGGCCATTGTACTCGGTTTCGTCACATACGCTATCTACTTTGAGCGCAAAGTTATCGGTTGGATGCAGTTCCGTATCGGACCGAACCGCGTGGGCCCTCTCGGCTTGCTACAATCGGTCGCCGACGTCACCAAGTTGCTGATGAAGGAAGACACAATCCCGAATGAAGCGGACCGCACGCTTTTTAAATTGGCACCAGTTATCGTTTATGTGCCAGCGTTTTCTGTACTAGCTACGTTTCCTTTTACGGAAACATTGTATTTAGCGGATTTGAATATCGGACTTTTGTACTACATTGCGATTTCCGGTATCTCGACACTCGGTATCGTCGTTGGTGGTTGGGCCTCCAACAATAAATATTCGTTGCTTGGCGGTATGCGCTCGGCAGCGCAAATGATTAGTTACGAAGTGCCATTAGTCACTTCAGTCGTAGGTGTGATTTTGCTTACAGGTAGCCTCAACCTTCATGACATTGTTACCAATCAAGGTGACAACATTTGGGAGTGGAACTTGTTTCCGCAAATTATTGGCTTCATTGTTTTCACGATTGCTGCCATTTCCGAATTGAACCGCACGCCGTTCGACTTACCAGAAGCAGAATCAGAATTGGTTGCTGGTTATCACGTTGAATATAGCGGCTTCCGCTTTGCATTTTTCATGCTCGCCGAATATGTGTACGTGTTCGCCATCGCATCGTTGGCAACCATCTTATTCTTAGGCGGTTGGTATCCGCCGCTTGCTATGCTTGATTTCATTCCGGGCATCGTTTGGTTCCTTTTGAAATTCACAGCGATCGTCTTCTTCCTATTCTGGATTCGTGCAACATTGCCGCGAATTCGCGTCGATCAGTTGATGGGCTTGGGATGGAGAGTTCTGTTGCCACTCGCACTATTCAACATTTTCTTGACGGCGATTGTCGAGTTCGTACTTCGCTGATTCTAACTATTTAGATAGGGGGATGCTCCATGAAAGGTATAGTCAAAGGACTTGGCGTCACGTTGAAGTCGATGGTTGAAAAGAAAATCACTTACGCCTATCCTGATGTCCCGCTAGAGATGCCCGACCGTTTTCGCGGCATTCAACATTTTGATCCGGAAAAATGCATTGTTTGTAATCAATGCGCTCGTATTTGCCCAACCGACTGCATCACGTTGACCGGCAAACCGAATCCTGATCCTGAGAAAAAAGGGAAAGTCATCGACACATATGATATTAATTTCGAAATTTGTATACTTTGCGATTTGTGTACGGAAGTATGTCCGACAGAAGCAATCGTAATGACGAACAACTTCGAACTCAGTACGTACAGTCGTGATGAGTTGTTTAAAAATTTACAGTGGCTGAATGATAACAATACGAACATTCGCAAAGAGAACAATTCGGCTATGGATAAAGGGGGCGCCAAGTAATGTGGAGTGCCGGCTTTATCGTATTTTTTGTACTTTCCTTGCTGACCATTGCTGGCGCATTATTCATGATCAGTTTGAATCGTGTCGTTCACATGGTATTGGCGCTTTCACTCTCGTTTATAAGCATCGCTGGACTATACATTTTGCTTGATGCAGAGTTCCTTGCATTCGTACAAGTGCTAATTTATGCCGGTGCGATTTCGATTTTGATGATTTTCGGAATTATGATGACGAAACATAGCGAAGAAGAGACCGAAGAGCCGAAGAAACCGTGGCAAAATGTGTTGACTGCCGTTGGGGTGATCGGATTCTTCGGTATCATCATGTATGCGATTCAATCAACGACGATTGTCACGGAAAAAAAAGATTTCACGCAAATCGATACGGTCAAAGAAATCGGAATGGCGATTTTCCAAAAGCATGTCATTCCGTTTGAGTTGATTTCTTTATTGCTGACTGTAGCACTCATTGGTGCAATCATTTTGGCCAAAAGGGAGGAAGAATAGATGGAAGCCTCTCTTACGTCCTATCTTGCTCTCGGTGCATTTCTGTTTTGTATCGGTTTGTACGGTGCGCTCACTAAGAAAAACGCGGTGATCGTTCTGCTCTGTATTGAATTGATGTTGAATGCGGCTAACATAAACTTGGTGGCGTTTAACAAGTTCAGCGTCAGTGTAACTCAGGATCTGACCGGACAAATCTTTTCGTTGTTCAACATTGCCATCGCAGCTGCGGAGGCGGCGGTAGCAGTCGCTATCTTGATTGCCTTGTACCGCGCGCGCGCTACGAGCAACATGTATGAAATCAACGAACTTAAGGATTAGGAATAGATCCATTCGCAGTTTGAGGAGGAACGATCATTCATGGAGTCAATGTTTACCCCGTATGCTTGGTTAATACCGATTTTGCCGCTGTTGGCATTTGTGGTATTACTCGTGCTCGGCAAGACAAACAAAACATTCGGGATTTCTTTTAGTATTGCAGCGATTTTTGCTTCATTCGTGTTGTCGCTCTTGATATTTTGGGAGCGTTTGGCTGATAACGCCAGCAACTACGTTTGGGATGGCTGGAACTGGCTAGAAATCGGCTCGTTTCAAATTAGTCTCGGTTTTGAAATAAACAATCTTAACGCGATGATGTTAGTCATTGTGACGGTCGTTAGTTTGCTCGTACATATATACTCCGTTGGATATATGCATGATGATGAGCGCAAGACCACCTTTTTCAGCTATATTGCACTGTTCACGTTTTCCATGCTTGGTTTGGTCATCGCTGAAAATATCGTGCAACTGTTCATCTTTTGGGAATTGGTTGGTGTCTGCTCCTTTTTGCTTGTCGGCTTTTGGTATTTTAAGCCAGAAGCAAAGGCTGCGGCGAAGAAAGCGTTTATCGTTACGCGAGTCGGTGATCTCGGCTTTTTTATCGCAATTTTGTTGCTATTCACTTACTTGCCTGAGCCATCGCTCAGTTTTACGTACATTTCGCAAGTATTTACGACAGATTTGGTCAATCAGATTCCAGATCATATTCAATTTTGGATTGCCCTGTTAATCTTCGTGGGCGCGATCGGCAAATCAGGTCAATTTCCACTTCATACGTGGTTACCTGATGCAATGGAAGGTCCGACACCTATTTCGGCGCTCATTCACGCTGCTACAATGGTTGCAGCCGGTGTCTACCTTGTTGCTCGCACATATGATGTGTTTCTTGCTGCGCCTGGAGCACTTGAAGCAGTTGCAATCATCGGTGCATTCACTGCAATCTTTGCGGCGATCATAGGAGTTACACAAAATGACATCAAGCGCGTACTTGCATATTCAACAGTGAGCCAACTTGGCTACATGATGATGGCACTAGGGTTTGGGACAAAACTTGCTCTGGCAGCCGCAATGTTCCACTTGCTGACGCACGCGTTTTTCAAAGCCTTGTTGTTCCTTGGAGCGGGAAGTGTGATCCATTCGCTTCACGAACAGGATATTCAAAAAATGGGCGGAGCAGGGCGCTACATGAAGGTGACGACAATCACGTTTGCCATCGGTGCATTAGCGTTGTCCGGTATATTCCCGTTGTCCGGCTTCTGGTCGAAAGATGCAATATTAGTCGAAGCTCTTCATTATCAGGTGATTTTCTTCTTGGTCGGTTCACTTGCGGCGCTGTTTACCGCATTTTACATGACGCGCCTCTTTTGTCTCGTATTCCTTGGTGAACATAAAGGAAAGCACAAACCGCATGAATCACCGATTAGCATGACGTTACCTTTAGTTGTGCTTGCTGTGTTGGCGGTGGTTGCTGGATTCGTCTATACACCGTTTATTCCTTGGCTTGCAACGTGGCTCACTGGCGAAGAAGTCGGCGATCATTTGAGTTGGACAGTCATTTTCGTCTCCTCGGGTGCGGCGTTGGCGGGGATTATATTGGGTTGGTTATTTTACGGGAAAAAGGCGATTTCGGCGGACAAAGTCGCGGCCTCTATTCCATGGCTATATAAACTATCGTTTAACAAGTTCTACATCGATGAGTTATATCAAGTCGCTGTCGTCAAACCACTCAAGGTAGTCAGCTACTTGCTCGATCGTTTTGATGAATACGTGGTCGACGGCGCTGTACGTTTGACTGCTGGCGCAACAGTATGGTTAGGCGGAGTAGCGTCACGTTTACAAAACGGACAGATTCAACTTTATGTGCTTGTTACGATCTTCGGCTTTATCATCTTTGTGCTTGCGCTCATCGGAAGGAGGTTTTGGTAATGTTTGAGAACTTTCCGATCTTGTCTGTCATTACCTTCTCTCCGCTAATCGGTATTTTAATTCTTGCATTCATTAACCGCGAAAACGGCAAATGGTTGCGCATCGTCGGGATTGCAACAACGTTTATCCCGCTTATACTTACGGGCATCCTTTACTCGCAGTTTAATAAGGCGAGTTCAGCTAGTCAATTTACCGAGCATTTTACTTGGTTGCAATTCCCGTTAAATTTAGACGGTTTGCGTGTAGAGTCACTCACCCTCGAATTTAACTATTCGCTAGGTGTTGATGGATTCTCATTGCCGCTCTTGCTTTTGACTGCGTTCATTGTGTCGATGGCGGCGTTTGCCTCAGTCAATATCAAGACTCGCTGGAAGACGTTTTACATTTTGTTCTTATTGCTCGAAATCGGAATTCTTGGCGTTTTTCTTGCCAAAGACTTGCTCATGTTCTTCATTTTCTTCGAACTCACCCTTGTGCCGATGTTCTTCTTGATAGGCATTTGGGGTTATCAGAACAAAGAACGTGCAGCGAACCGCTTCCTCATTTATAACGGTCTCGGTTCAGCAATTATGCTGATCGCGTTTTTGATCATTATCACAACGGCAGGTTTAACTCAAGTAGGCGATACTGCTAACTATATTTACACTGGATCGATTGACACCATCATGCAAAACTTGAACGATCCAAATTCGTATGCCAACACAAATGTCGAAAATAATCCGTCGCATTTGAGCGAGGCGATGCAAACGACAGTGTTCATCATGTTGTTGATTGCATTCGGTATCAAATTGCCAATTTTCCCGTTTCATACGTGGATGTTGCGCGTGCACGCCGAGGCTCCGCCTGCGGTAGTCATGATTCACTCAGGCATTTTGCTCAAAATGGGTGCGTACGGTTTGGTGCGATTCGGTGTGTTGCTATTTCCCGATCATGCGCTCAATTGGGCGTTCGTTTTGGCTGTACTTGGTGCCATCAACATCATTTACGGTGCCATTAACGCTTTTTCACAAAGCGATTTCAAACTGATTCTCGCTTATTCCAGTATCAGTCACATGGGGATTATTCTCATCGGCTTAGCGGCATTCAATGATATTGGTTTCCAAGGGTTAATCATTCAGTTGATTTCACATGGTCTAATCTCTGCACTGATGTTTTTACTCGTGGGAAGTTTCTACGAACGAACACAAACGACTGCCATTGACAAACTTGGAGGTCTGGCGAAAGCTGTACCGTTTATGAGTGCGGCATTATTGTTTGCCGGTATGGCCTTGCTCGGCTTGCCATCACTTTCAGGGTTTGTCGGTGAACTTTTGGCCTTTATGGCTTTGTTCGAAAAGTATCCTATAGTCACGTTAATCAGTACATTGGGTATTATCCTCGCTGCAGCATATGTATTGCGCGGTGTTATGAAAATTACATTCGGTCCGTTGGATGAACAATTGCAACAACAAGTCAAACAGGACGCAAGATTAATCGAGGTCATTCCTATGGTATCGCTCATGGCGTTCATCATTTTGCTCGGTGTATATCCGAGCATTGTGACAGACATTACGCAGGCGACTGTAGTTGACTTTCTCGAGCAAATCTTGAGTAACGGAGGGTAACCAATGAATCAGTTAGGTTTGACTGTCGCAGATTTGGCCACACTTGCACCCGAACTGACGTTGCTGATCACAGCAATCGTACTGACATTGATTGATTTGTTTTTACCAGAAAATGCGAAGCGACATTCGATTGCATTTTTGGCGCTTCTCGGGATTGCAACATCAATCTTCTTTGTCAGCCAAGCATTCGGGCCAGAGCAAGTCATTTCGATTTTGAGTACATCGTATCGCGTGGACGATTTCGCTAACTTAATGAAACTTATCATTCTTGGCGGTACAGCACTGATCATTTTGATGAGCGTCGGCTCGCTTGATAAGCAACAAGTTGTGCACAAAGGAGAATACTATTATCTCCTTCTCCCTGCAGCGATTGGTGCGATGATTATGGTCTCATCGGCAGACCTGATCACGCTGTTTGTCGGACTTGAGTTACTTAGTATCACTTCTTACATCATGGTCGGCATGAACAAAAAGAATGCACGTTCCGCAGAAGCCGCATTTAAGTATATTGTCCAAGGTGGAATCGCCTCAGCAATCATTCTTTACGGCATGACGTTCCTCTATGGTTTGTCTGGCAGCACCAATTTGGCGGTCATTCGCGACGCAATTAGCCAAAACGCAGATGCATTTGGTCCAATGATTTATTTATCGTTGTTCTTAATGCTCGCTGGTCTCGGATTCAAAATTGCCGCTGCACCGTTTCACGCATGGGCGCCGGATGTTTATCAGGGTTCACCGTCACCGATTGCTGCTTTTCTTGCGGTCGTGTCGAAAGCTGCTGCGATCGCTTTGCTCTTCCGTATCATGCTAAACGTATTCTTCTATGTTGGCTCTGACACAACCTTTATTTACTTCGATGCGATGTTAGCGATCCAAGTGCTTGCTGCGGCTGCCATCATCATCGGTAACGTACTTGCGTTGCGTCAAACGAACGTCAAGCGATTGCTTGCATACTCGGGTGTTGCCAACGCGGGTTATTTGCTTATTCCGATTTCAGCGAATGGATTTTTCAATAATTTCTCCGAATTGTTTTTCTACCTTGTTGCATATCTATTGATGAACATCGGTATTTTTGCTGCTTTGATGATCGTTAGTCAAAACAACGAAGATGATGAAGTCAATGAGGAACTGAGCGCTTTTTCTGGTTTATATTATCGTTCGCCGTGGTCGGCGGTTGCAACCGTACTGCTTGTCATATCACTTGCTGGAATTCCGATTAGTGCGGGATTCACAGGAAAAATGTACATTTTGTTTGGCTCCATCCGAGAACAAGATTATTGGTTGGCAGCTGTGATGATTGCAGGTAGCATTATCTCCTTTTTCTACTACTTCGGCATCATCCGGCAAATGTTCATGCGTAGCAACGAACAAAAAGCAGTTTTTCGTTCAGTACCGTTGCAAGTGGTGCTGTGGTTCTGCGCCATCTTGACGTTAGCACTCGGTTTGTATCCAAATTTGGTCCTTGAATTTGTAAGTTCCTTGTTCTCAGTACCTGAAGATTTGTTCTTCTTGTAGAAATATAAATAATTCAGAGGTCCTTTCTCGCGGAGAAAGGGCCTTTGTTCAAAGGATGGTAAGTCTTGAAGACGAGGGCGCAGTTGTTTTTCGCCATAATATTTATCGTTTCAACAATCGGCTGTCTTATTGCGTTCACTACTTCCGACTCTCTGGCGGCCATTCCGAACGTTTCGAAAAAAACGTCAGTTACCGTCGCAGTTGTTGATACAGGTATCGATTTGAATCATCTCGCTTTTAAAGGGATGATTGTCAAAGGTGTCAATTTGCTCGATTATGGCGAAAAACCGCTCGATGATCATGGACATGGAACGATGGTTGCTGGTGTCGTGGTCAATACATATGATAGCTACAAACAATTAATCGCCAACCCGTTGCCGATTAAAATCATGCCTGTCAAAGCGTTGACGTCGGAAGGTGATGGTACGGAAACGAAACTCGCTGAAGGTATTCGTTATGCCATCGAACAAAAGGCGGACATTATCGTACTCTCGCTCGGACTTTATGAAAATGAACCTGAATTAGAAAAAGCAGTTTTCGACGCCGAGAAAAAAGGGATCACAGTGGTTGCGGCAACCGGTAATGATGGCGAAAGCGTCAAGTATCCTGCAGCTTATCCATCGGTCTTTGCAGTTGGCGGAATGGGTGCGAACGAACAAGTGGTAGAATTGTCAAATGTCGGCGAGGAAGTCGATGTGGTAGCATCTTGGAAAGTGTATACGACAGCATTGGGCGGTACTTATACATTTAACGAGGGAACATCGATGGCGGCACCCCAAGCAGCCGCTGCGGCGGCATTATACATGAATGTCAAAGAAAATGTGACACCGCTACAAATTCGCCAACAGATTCGCCAAACCGCTAAGGACATTGAACTTCCCGGTTGGGATGTGCTCGCGGGCTACGGAACGTTGCGCATCGAGCGCGTTCTTTCACAAGTTGCAAAGGCTGATATGTTCGAATCAAACAATCGTCTGGAAGACGCAAAGATATTACCGCTTAACACGCTAAATTTAGCACAAATGAATACAGGCAATGATCGCGATTGGTTCGTCATTAACCCGCAACATAAAGGTACGATACGTTTCGAATTGGTCAGCAAAACGGCGTTTGCCGAAACGATTCAAATCAACTTGTACCCGAACAACAACGGCAAAAGCAAATCTTATACGATGACGTCCAGTAAACCTGCGATCGTGCCTGTGAGTGCAGGTCAACAGTACATCGAACTGATGTTGCCTGCTAAAGATATCAAGACGTACGCTTATGCATTCACAAATCGTTTCACCATATACCGCGATGAGTTTGAAGATAACGACCGCCAGTACAAGGCGTTCGCTTTGCCGTTGCGAAGTCAGACCATCGTGGGTACACTAGACCGCAATTTTGATGAAGATTGGTTTGTCTTTCAGACTTCACAATCGGGGAAATTGACGGTTACTGCTGAGCCGAATCATCCGCGCTTCGACTTGGTGTTAAAAATGCAAAAACATGCAAGTAAATTACAGACGATTGATCGCAATCATTATAACGAATCGGAGATTTTAACCGCATATGATATTGATGGCGGAAAATACTATCTAAGTGTGAGCAATGCTGATGGGTCGCCGGTCAACAGTGAGTATCGATTGCGTTTCGACTTTACAGCGAAGCAATCAAACAGCAACGAACCGAATGATTTTCCTGCGCAAGCAACCAAACTAAAACTGTCCACGCCGTATTTCGGTCAATTGAACGACGCGAATGATACCGATTATTATCAATTCACTGTAAGCAATGAGAGCGTGCTTCGCTTGACACTCAACAACACTGTACTCGACCCGCGCCTCAATGTGGCACTGTTCGATAGTCGCGCCAACGCCATGAAATGGTCAATTTCTGGTCGCAGCGGGAACAATTACGTTTTTATGCGTAATATAAACAAGGGAAATTATTACGTGAAATTTGCACTAACCGATAATGGCGCAAAAATGAACTATAATTTTTCTGCTGATATGAATCCGTTAATTGCTGGGTATGAAGATGTGACGAATCATTGGGCGCAAGACGCGATCGTTGCCCTTACCAAACGCAACATTATCCAAGGAAATAGAAACTTCAAATTCGAGCCGGATCGTCCGATTAGTAGGGCGGAAGCGGCATCACTTATTGTGCGCGCTTTCAAGGCGAATCAAATTGGAAAAGTCTCATTTAAGGATGTCAAAAACACACATTGGGCATATGATGAAATAGCGAAGGCAGTAAACGAAAACATCATTAACGGTTACCCCGATGACACATTTCGCCCCAATCGCTCAATCACACGAGCTGAAACAAGCGTGATGCTCGTCAACGCGCTGAAATTGAATCGCAGTTTTGTGATTGCGCGTCCGTTCCGTGACGTCCCATTACATCACTTTGCAGCCATGGCGATTAAGCAGTTGAAGGCGCTCAAAATTATGAACGGTGTCAGCGACAACTTGTTTGCTCCCGATACCGCAACGACACGTGCGCAGTTCGCTGTGGCCTTGCAATCAGCGCTCGCAAACCAATAATCATAACACGATAAAATGAGGTGATCACGGATGCCATTACTGAATATCGCTGCCGCTCTATTTTTCATCATTATTGCTTGGTGGGCACTGCAGGCGTTGAAATTCGAAAAACTTGTCCGCCAACCGCGAAGCCCACAAGCAAAAGTGTTGCAAATGATACTTTCGATCGCACTCGGCACCCTCGTCGCTAACTTTTTTACGGATTACTTATCTTGGTTCACATTACTGCAAGAATCATTGCTTGCTCCTTAATTTTAGTAGCGGAAGGAAGTGCAAGTTCATGGCCAAACTTATCATTAAAGGCGGAACCCCTTTGACCGGCACGGTGAAAGTGCATGGTGCTAAAAATGCAGTTCTTCCGATTATTGCCGCCACCATTCTCGGTCAGCATGGCATCAGTGTAATTCATGAAACACCGGCGCTCGACGATGTCGCCACGATTGCCGCCGTCCTGCAATCGATGGGCATCCGTGTCAATCATCAAGACGAACGTCTCACAATCAACGCGACCGCCGTAACCAGCTTCGAAGCCCCTTTGGAACTAGTCAATAAAATGCGCGCCTCCATTCTTGTCATGGGTCCATTGCTAGCACGTTTCGGTAGGGCCCGTGTCGGCTTGCCCGGCGGCTGCGCGATCGGCTCCAGACCGATTGATCAGCATCTAAAAGGGTTCGAGGCGATGGGGGCGATCATCCACTTTGGCGAGCAATACGTTGAGGCGGTTCTTCCGGAGAACCAGACGCGCTTGCGTGGCACTAGATTGTACTTGGACGTACCGAGCGTCGGTGCCACCGAAAATATTATGATGGCGGCTACACTGGCTGAAGGCACGACCGTCATCGAAAACGCAGCTCGCGAACCAGAAATTGTCGACTTATCCAACTTGCTCAATGCCATGGGAGCTCATGTGCGTGGCGCCGGCACCGACACCATTCGTATCGAAGGCGTGCGAGAACTGCAGGCTGTCCACCATCACGTCATCCCGGATCGAATCGAGGCGGGAACATTTCTCATCGCGGCCGCCATTACCGGCGGTCATATCATGGTCGATGGCGCAATTAGCCACCACCTTACCTCTTTGCTTGCTAAACTTCGTGAAACCGGCGTCGAAATCACCGAACATGAGAACGCCATCGAAGCGAAAGTGGTGCGCCCGTTGCGCTCGGTCGACATCAAAACGCTACCTTATCCCGGCTTCCCTACCGACTTGCAAGCGCAAATGATGGCTCTGCTTACTACCGTTCCAGGCGATAGCATCATCACCGAAACCATTTTCGAAAATCGCTTCATGCACGTTGCCGAACTGCAAAAATTCAATGGCAAAATGATGGTCGAAGGTCGACAAGCGATCATCACTGGCGGCCAAAACTTACGTCCCGCCCAAGCATGTGCTACCGATTTGCGAGCGGGGGCAGCGGTTGTTCTAGCGGCCCTGGCTGCCAACGGCGAGAGCGAAATTAGTGGCCTGCATCATATCGACCGTGGCTACGTTGATCTCGTCGGCAAATTAACACGTCTTGGCGCTAATATCGAACGCGATGAAATGGTCAAAGCAGTCAACGTGCTTTCGCAATCGAGCGAAAGTATCTAATAGCCGAGATTCGCGAATATACTTACGAGGAGTGGATGTATGCCCAGGCACCGTTTCGCATTATCGTGGTTTCTCATTATGTCACTCAGTTGCACACTCGTCGTTGCTGCCGGTCTAAGCGCCGGCACTCCGACTGTCTCCGCTAATCACCAAGCTAACCAAACCAAACAGGCGAATATTACAGTGCCCGTCTTCGTCACAGCAAAAGGGAAAATTCAACAAGTACCGCTTGAACAATATGTGCTCGGCGTAGTAGCTGCCGAAATGCCCGACCGATTTGCCGGCGAGGCGTTGAAAGCGCAAGCAATCGCAGCACGTACATACATTATTCATAAAATGTTGGAAGCGCGCGCAGACCGTTCGCGTACACCGTTCTTCATCAAAGATAGCACCGTCGATCAAGTGTACATCGAGGCGTCTGCCATGCAGCGCAAATGGGCGGCCGCGAATGATCGCGAGGGCTTGGCTCGTTTGAAAGCAGCCGTTCAATCGACTCGTGGCACCATCATTACATATCAAAACAAGCCAATCGACGCCACCTATTTTTCGACAAGTAACGGCTATACTGAAAACTCACAAGATTATTGGGGCGAGCAAGTTCCGTATCTACAAAGTGTCGCCAGCCCATGGGATCGGCTATTGTCGAATCGCTACAAAACAACGATAAGCATGAGCTATCGTGAATTTATCCGCAAACTCGGCATCCACTCCGATTCACCGCGTGCATTGACGCGTGCGATGAAAGTAATGGAGCGAACCGACGGCAAACGGATCAAGACGATTCGCATCGGCCAACAAACGTTAAGTGGCAGACAGTTTCGCGAAAAACTGGACCTACGCTCGACACATTTTACGTGGACACTCGGTAATGAACAAATTACAATCACCACCTACGGCAACGGACACGGCGTCGGTCTGAGTCAGTGGGGAGCACAAGGCATGGCTTTGAAAGGTGTCAAAGCACCGCAAATCTTAAAGCACTACTATCGTGGCGTACAACTTTCGACAGTCCATAGCGTCTGGTCAAAATCGAAGTAGCCACGCATGTATATTTGCTCACATCTTGGTAACAATTGTTACCGAGGTGATCAAATATGAATGAACAAAATCAAATGAAACCAAAAAGCGCCGGCTGGCGCAAACTGCTTGCGAAGCGATGGCTATTTCCAGTCATGTACGTTGCGGTTGCGGGCATCATGCTAACACTCATGTGGGTGTACCAACAAGACATGACCGAATCAGTCACACAAACAGAGGTCGGCGGGGTCGCCAAAAACGACGCTTCAAGCGCCAAACAGCAGACGTCAAAGGAGCAAACGCTCGCCGTCAACAAGCCGCTCGAAACCATGATCTGGCCCTATTTGCCTGATGCGTCGATCAAAGTCGTCATGTCGTTCTACGACATGGGCGCACCAGTTAGCGCTCGTCAGCAGGCGCTCGTCGAGTATGACCGCACATTCATCCCGCACACTGGCATCGACTTCGCTCGCAAAGATCAAAAACCTTTCCCAGTATTGAGCGCATTAAGCGGCATCGTCACACGCGCGGAGACCCATGCCATATTCGGACAGCTTGTCGAAATCACACATGAAAATAATTTGGTTACGGTGTATCAAAGCCTCGGACGTACCGATGTCAAACTCAATGCAACAGTCAAGCAAGGCGACATCATCGGTCAAGCAGGTCGCAACGTTTTTGAAAAAAATCAAGGTGTCCATCTTCATTTTGAAGTTCGCCAGAATGGTGCTGCTGTCAATCCGGCACAATGGATTCCGAAATAGTCATATCATCGCCCACCCCTCATATATATAGGTAAACAGCTTGAGCAGGGGGTGGATGCGGTGCACGATTACATCAAAGAGCGCACTCTTCGTATGGCTTTCTGCATCATCGAGACCCATATGACGGTGCGCTCTATTGCCGGGCAGTTCGCTGTTTCCAAAAGCACCGTTCATAAAGATTTGACCGAACGATTGCCTGAAATCGATGCCGAGTTAGCCAACCGTGTGAAAGAGATTTTGGAATACCATAAGGCGATCCGTCATTTGCGCGGCGGCGAGGCGACAAAATTAAAGTATCAAAAAGAAGGAATTTTGTAAGCGATGTCGAATACTGATGAACACGCACCCCTATCTAAATCGATGTCAGTGTACAATAGACTGTCAATTATGATATGATATTTGTACTTGCATTTGTTTAGGAGGACTTGTTTCCATGTTTTTCAGTAAAGATATCGGCATTGATTTAGGTACGGCAAACGTACTCATCCATGTAAAAGGGCGCGGCGTGGTGCTTAATGAACCGTCCGTCGTCGCCATTGAAAGCGACACCAAGAAAGTGCTTGCCGTCGGCGAAGAAGCGTTCCGCATGGTCGGACGTACACCAGGTAACATCGTTGCCATTCGTCCATTAAAAGACGGCGTTATTGCAGATTTCGAAATTACCGAAATCATGCTGAAGCACTTTATCAATAAAGTGGGTGGCAAAAAGTGGTTCAGCCGTCCGCGCATTCTCATTTGTGCGCCGACCAATATTACATCGGTCGAGCAAAAGGCGATTCGTGAAGCTGCAGAAAAATGCGGCGCGCGCCAAGTCTACCTTGAGGAAGAACCGAAAGTAGCAGCCATCGGCGCAGGCATGGACATTTTCCAACCATACGGCAACATGGTGGTTGACATCGGCGGTGGTACAACTGACATTGCCGTACTTTCCATGGGAGATATCGTTACTGCCACATCGCTCAAAGTCGCTGGTGACACATTTGACACCGCGATTATGAAATATATCAAAAACAAATACAAACTGCTCATCGGAGAGCGCACGTCCGAAGAAATCAAAATTCGCATCGGCACTGTTTACGCAGGTAGTCGCAACGAACGAATCGACATTCGCGGACGGGATATGGTTAGTGGCTTGCCATTGACCGTGACGGTTAACTCCGAAGAGATTATGGAGGCATTGCTCGAATCCGTCTCGCAAATCGTGACGTCCGCCAAGTTGGTGCTCGAGCGCACGCCGCCAGAACTGTCCGCTGACATTATCGATCGCGGTGTGATTATGACAGGTGGCGGGGCATTGCTTCACGGTTTGGATCGTTTACTAGAGGATGAATTGAAAGTGCCGGTTTTTGTTGCCGACAACCCAATGCGTTGCGTCGTCGACGGCACCGGTAAAATGCTAGATAATTTGAGTTAAATGAGGAGGTCGCACAATGCTAAGAGGTCTATATACAGCTACCTCGGGCATGATGGCCCAACAACGACGTCACGAAACCATCACAAACAACATCGCCAACATGAATACGCCAGGTTACAAAGCGGACAACCCTATGATCCGTTCGTTTCCTGAGTATTTGATTCAGCGAATTGGTGACAAGCCGCGCGGCACATTGGCACCAAAACTGGGTCGAGTCGCACAAGGTGTGTTCATGGAAGAAAAAGTCCCGACATTCGGCCAAGGCGATTTGTTTGAGACGAGCAATATATTTGATTTTGCGCTCGTCAGCAACCTGCAAGTAGAGGATGCGACATTCGATCGCTCAGGGAAATATATCAACGAAGACGGTGAGTTTATTTACCAACCTCAGGCGTTCTTCACGGTCATCAACGAAAACGGTGAGCGTCGATATACGCGCAACGGACGTTTCGTGGTCAATCCGCAGGGCGAATTGATGACTCCTTCAGGATACAGAGTGCTCGGCGCCAATGGCGAACCGGTGCAAATGAACGGGCGTGCGAACGTCAAAATGGACAAACAGGGCAACGTATATGACAGTTTAACCGGTTTGCGTATCAACGATGTGCAACCTTTTCTCATCTCGCGCGTAGAAAATCCTAACAAGCTTGTTCGTGAAGGTCACGGCGTTTTCAAACTTGGTGAGGATGAAGAAGTTCGCGCAGTAGAACGTGGCGACCTTGTAGAAATTCATCAGAACCATTTGGAACGTTCGAATGTGGATCCGACGCAGTCGATGATTGATATGATGACAGCGATGCGAGCCTATGAAGCGAATCAGAAAGTCATTCAGTTTTACGATCGCAGTCTCGACAAAGCGGTTAACGAAGTTGGACGGATTTATTAATTCACGATTCATACTAAGCCCTTGAGGTGAAAAACCATGAACACATCGCTATACACATCGTTGGTTTCGATGGGAGCGCTTCAACAAAAACTTGATATCATCTCTAAAAACGTAGCGAACGTCAACACGACTGGTTATAAACGTCGCGAAGCCTCATTTGAAGATTTGTTGACTACCACCATCAATCAGCAAAATGAATTCCAATTAAATGGCAGACTAACACCGCCTGGTTTGAATCGTGGACATGGCATTCGTGTCGACGAAATTCAAATGATGGACGAACAAGGGCAGTTTTCTCGTACCGATAATACGTACGATTTGGCGATTGAGGGCAATGGCTTCTTCGAAATTGAGGTTGCTGAAGATCCTGTTGCGAACGGTCAAGGGGCAACGATTGCGCGTGCAGGTTACACCAGAGATGGTTCGTTCCAACTGACACGTAGTGCCGAAAATCCGAATTTCAATTTCCTAGTTACGTCTCAAGGTCGCTATGTGCGCGATGTCAACAACCAACGCATCCAACTTCCATATAACGCTCAAAACGTGAAGGTTGATGAGAGCGGATTCATTAGTGCTCAACTACCGAACGGCGCTATTTTGGACAAATTCACTCGCGTGAAAATTGTTCGAGTGCTAAAACCGAAAATGTTGGAGCATGTGGGTGACAATCTGTTTGTTTTACCGCGCAACACCGCGGTCAATGACCCGCAATTTGTTCGTAGTCTACAGATGAATCGCTCGACCGATGAACCTGTGCTCGTTCGCCAAGGACATTTGGAAACATCGAATGTCAACCTTTCGAATGAAATGACGGAATTGATTAATACGCAACGTTCATTCCAGTTGCTTTCACGTTCTTTGACGATGAGCGATAACATGATGGGCTTGGTGAACAGTCTTCGTCAATAAACGGAATGTAATCATTATTTTCATTAGTGTGTTACTCGTCATCGTCGGCGGACTGCTTACAGGTTATGTGCTGCTAGGCAATCAACCTGCTGGCGAAGTATTCAAACCGTCTACATGGCAACATCTTATTGATTTAATCTTTGCAGAATAACTCCCTTACGGGAGTTTTTTTGATTTGTTTTATTTTGTCACAAAGACAGTTATAATGAGTAAGGTAACTGTTGCATGAAGGAGCTGTATGCATGAACTTACCGAACGCATTGACGGTTTCGAGATTCTTTTTGGTTCCGGTCTTTGTGGTTTGTTTTTTCTTCATCCATCAAGCGGCTGCTTTTTTCGTCGTACTTGTTGCCGCGTTGACCGACGTACTCGACGGTTACATCGCTCGCAAGTATGGACAAATGAGCGACGTCGGGGCAATGCTCGATCCGCTGGCAGATAAAACACTGATGGTCGCCATTACGGCCGTGCTTGTCATCGATGAGCGAATTCATTGGCTCATCGGCTTGCTCGTCGGCTTGCGCGAACTCATCATGATTATCGTCGCACTAGTCGGGCGTGCGCGTGGGATTCAGCCTGTTGCTGCGAATCAATGGGGCAAATGGACAACGTTGCTTTACTACGTACTATTTTCCGCACTCATTTTAGGCGTCATGGAGCGTCTGGTGGCCGACCTGTTGCTAGTGCTTATCCTCGCCTTTTCAGTGACAGCAAGCCTCTACTACGCTCGGCTTATGTTTGGAGCACAAACAAAAAGGCACATCCGCAACTGAATACCTCGTTCGCGGACATGCCCCTTTATATCAACCGAAGTCCCTGCAGGCGACATCGGAGTTATCATTATTTTGACATCATCGGCTCAATTTTATACTATCTTCATGAGGAGAGTGAACGTTTTGCCACTGGATTCCACACAAATTCAACAAATCATCCCGCACCGTTACCCGTTTTTACTGGTCGACCGCATTTTAGAGCTCGAACCAGGTCAACGTGCGATTGGCATCAAAAATGTTACCGTTAACGAGCACTTTTTTGTCGGTCATTTTCCCGATTATCCGGTCATGCCCGGCGTACTGATTATCGAGGCACTCGCACAAGTTGGTGCAGTTGCCATTCTCAGTCTAGAAGCGAACAAAGGCAAGTTGGCATTCTTTGCCGGCATCGACGAAGTGCGCTTTCGTGGACAAGTCGTGCCAGGCGACACACTCACACTTGAAATGGAAATCACACGTGCTCGCGGTAGCATCGGTAAAGGTCGGGCTACAGCGCGTGTCGGCGATAAAGTTGTTGTTGAGGGCGAATTGATGTTCGCGCTTAGCGATGCAAATTCACAAACATAGAGCACTTACAGGAGAGATACACCATGTCAACGAAACAATCGATGGAATTGTACCATTCGTGGTTGCAGGACCAGCTGATCGACGAGGAAACGAAAGCGGAACTGCGCGCGATTGTCGAAAATGAAAAGGAAATTGAGGATCGCTTTTATCGCGAGCTAGAATTTGGCACGGGCGGTTTGCGCGGTGTTATAGGTGCTGGTACGAACCGGATGAACATTTATACGATTGCTCGCGCCACTCAAGGCTTAGCTTCATTTATATTGCAAAACAAACGAACAGAGGAGCAGCCTTCTGTTGTTATCGCGTATGATTCGCGCAATAAATCGCCAGAGTTTGCCCTCGAGGCGGCGCTTGTCTTGGCCGGCAACGGCATCAAAGCGTACGTCTTCGAATCACTCCGACCAACGCCGCAACTTTCGTTCGCTGTCCGCTACTTGAACGCGACTTCTGGCATTGTCATCACAGCCAGTCACAATCCGCCAGAGTACAACGGTTATAAGGCGTACGATGAGACCGGGTGTCAGTTTTTGCCCGCACCTGCAGAACAAATCATTGCTGAGGTGGGCAAAGTACAGTCCTTCACGCAAATCAAAAAGATTTCACGTGAGGACGCTGAACAGTCGGGATTATTGGCGTGGCTTGGCGCTGAAGTAGACGATGCATTTATCGATGCTGTCACTTCGGTCAGTTTGAACCGCGATTACCTCCAAACGATTGCGAAAGATATGAAAATTGTGTTTACACCGTTGCACGGAGCGGGCAATTTGCCAGTGCGTGCAGCATTGCAGCGAATCGGCTTCGAGCAAGTGCAAGTCGTTGCTGAACAGGAATTGCCAGACCCGTTGTTCTCTACCGTCAAATCGCCGAACCCTGAAGAGCGCGAAGCATTCGCACTGGGTTTGCAACTCGCTGAACAAATCGGTGCAGACTTGATTGTCGGTACAGACCCAGACTGTGACCGAATGGGTGCCGTCGTAAAAAATAGCGCTGGCGAATTCGAAGTTTTGTCCGGCAATCAAATCGGTGCCATCATCACCGAATATTTGCTCAGTCAGCGCGCACAAAAAGGGTTGCTTCCAGCGAACGGTGTGCTAGTCAAATCGATTGTCACAAGTGAAATGGGACCGACGATTGCTGCCTCCTATGGAGTGCCAACTATCAACACATTGACAGGCTTTAAATTCATCGGTGATCGCATGAACGGATTCGAACAACAGGGCGACCATACGTACATGTTTGGTTACGAAGAAAGTTACGGTTATTTGGCCGGCACGCATGCGCGCGATAAGGATGCCGTCGTTGCCTCGATGCTCATTTGCGAAGCCGCAGCATTTTATAAAACGCAAGGCAAGACACTCTATGATGTGCTGCAGGAGTTGTACGGTCGCCATGGCTATTTCCGTGAGGCATTGCAATCGCGCACGATGAAAGGCAAAGATGGAGTCGAGCATATTGGACGCATCATGACTTTTTGGCGCAACAATGCACCGCAAGCCATCAATGGTGTTTCGGTGCAACAAACGCAAGACTATTTGAACGGCTATGGCGGTTTGCCCGCTGAAAATGTGCTGAAATATATACTTGCCGACGGCTCGTGGTTCTGCCTGCGCCCGTCAGGCACCGAACCAAAAATAAAAATTTATTTCGCAGTCTGTGGTTCTAGTCTTGCTCAAGCGGACGCACAACTGCAAGGTTTGATTGAAAAAGTGAGCGCAATTATCGACAACATTCAGTGATACTTGAACACATTGCCCGCTGACCTCTTCGGCCCTTATGCCGAGGAGGTCTTCCTGCAATCAATACGAAATTGAGGAGTACATACCAAATGAAAAAATGGTTGGTTTACATCATTGCGATTGGACTGCTGGCATCACTCATGCAGATTGGCTATCGTTATCAAAGTGAGCAACAAAATAAACAATTGGAAATCGCGTTCGATTATCGAGATTTGATTTATGTTGCCAGTTTGAAGACCAATCAGCAAGAATATTTGCAAAATCAATTGCTCCAATTGAAAGAAGAAGGAGTAACGACAATCGGCATCAGTGAAAGTTCGCTTGATGAACTCGAACAATTGCAACGGATTGATGCATTTTCTGCTAAAGAGTTGTCTTTCTTAACGCGCGATTCTTCATTTGACCCAGGATATACATATTTGATTTTTAAAGATGAACAGGCACGCGAGTCTGTAGAAAATCAGATTCGTGTTTCGTTTGAGCGGGTTAACGTCAAAGTCGAAAGTTGGCGGTTTGAAGGGAAAGATGGGTTGAAAATTTCCTTGCCACAAAGCTTTGCGCAAAAAATCACGTTGCTACCCGACGAGTTTTCGATGAAAGAGCTCCAAAAAATGGGCTTTCAAATGATTTTACGAGTCTCCAATCGCGTCGATTACAATGCCGATTATAATCGTCGACTGATGGAATTGGCGGCTGCGCATGATGTCCGTCGCGTATTTTTCGATGGTGACTCTGTTCCTGGCTATGAGGAAGAGGACAAAGAACGGACCAAACAAAATTTGCAGCAAGTAGGTTCTTTAATGAAAGAACTGAAACTGAGCATGGCCGTTATTGAATTGCTCAAATTTGAACCGAAAGGCGTACGTACGATTGCCAAGGAAATCGGGTACGATGTGGTGCGCATCCATTCGATAACTGAGCGCGATGCGACCATGAAATCTGAAGTGATTAGCGCACGAATCGCTTTAGCCGTCAAAGATCGCAACATCCGCATCGTATTTCTCAATGTCAGTTTGCTTTTCGCCCACGATCGCAACAAGATTGTGGATACACTCGCTGATGGCAATTTGATTGAGGCGCTCAATGGTGAAGAGGGTGCCTTAAAAACGCTAGAGAAAGCCGGGTTTAAGTTAGGTACCGCCGAACCGTTTCAATTGAGCGAACTGCCGTTTCCGTGGTTGTTTCAACTTTTGAGCGTGCTTGGAAGTTTAGCCTTGATATACTTACTGGCCATTCAATTTGCACCGGGCTACTCACGTTTATTGATGATTGGCGCTGTGCTTGCCGCGCTCGGCTTGTTCTTCTTATCGCCATCGGCTTTGTACAAGGTGCTTGCGCTTGGCGCAGCGATTAGTGCTCCAGTATTGGCGGTCATTTTTTCTGTTAATCGTTTGCGTGAAGCAACACCATCGATACTCCGTGCCATTCTGATGTTCATCACTGCGTGTGCCGGTTCGATGGTTGGAGCACTCTATCTTACCAGTTTGTTACATGGTGTATCATTCATGGTGGTTCTTGATCAATTTTCCGGCGTCACTGTCTTGCATTTGTTGCCGATTGTACTCATTGCACTGTACGTCATTTTTTATCATCAGAAAAATAGCATACACGAGCGATTCGACTATGCTCGTCAGTTGATGATTCAACCGGTTAATGTGCTTTGGCTTGTGCTCGCGGGAATCGGCGGCGTGTTTGTGATGTACTATTTGTCGCGTACTGGCAATAGTGGTCAGACCATCGAGTTAGAACTCATATTCCGTAACTTCTTGGAAGATACATTAGGAGTTCGACCGCGTAATAAGGAATTTTTATTCGCTCACCCATTGTTCATTTTGGCCGCCTATTTGGCATTCCGTTATCGACAGGCGACTTATCTGTTTATCTTTGGTGTGATGGGTCAATTGTCGATTGTTAGTTCGTTCTCGCATCTGCATACGCCGCTTGTCGTTTCTCTGCTCCGCGTCATCTACGGAATGGCGGGCGGGATCATAGTCGGTTTGTTGCTCATACTGTTGTGGAACGTGGTATCGAAAGGATGGCAAAAATGGCTGTTAACATTAAAAAGATCGTAATATCTGGATATTACGGCTTTGATAATAGTGGTGATGAAGCGGTCTTGCAGGCAATCTTGCTTGCTTTGCAGGACAGTGGTCAACGATACGGAGTGAAATTTGAGCCGATTGTCTTATCGGCAAATCCGCAACAAACAGCGACACTGTATGGTGTGCGCGCGGTCTCACGGAACAATATTAAGCAGATCATCAAAACACTGCGCAGTGCTGACGGTTTAATCAGTGGTGGCGGCAGTCTTCTGCAAGATGTGACAGGGTTTGGTTCCATTCCTTATTATTTGGGGGTCATCAAACTGGCACAATGGCTGCACAAGCCGGTCTTCGTCTATGCGCAAGGGATTGGACCTGTCAAACATAGATTTTTCCACTGGCTGATTCGTGCTGTCTTTCAGCATA
The DNA here is from genome assembly GCA_947459205.1 of Caryophanales bacterium. GTDB lineage: Bacteria > Bacillota > Bacilli > Paenibacillales > CANHCR01 > CANHCR01. The sequence continues at coordinate 56,972 of CANHCR010000008.1, forward strand.
ATGCATTTACATCGGTGCGTGACATCGAGTCGAAACGATTTCTCGAACAACTTGGACTAGGTGAACGTCATCCGATTGAACTCGTACCCGATCCGGTTATGGCTCTTTCATTGCCTGAAGATATTGAAGGTGAAGTGAGCAATCGTGAGAACGAAAAGTTGATTATCGGTGTGTCCGTACGCTTTTGGCAAGAGAATGATGAATTTCTCAGTGAACTCGGTAAGGCATTGCAACAGTTGCTCGACGCCGATCCACGAATTTGTGTGCATTTGTTACCGTTTCATTTGCCGTCGGACGAGCAGGCTTCGCTGAAACTTATACACGAGATTGAAGCCGTGCACCATAACAGAATTCAAATGAAAGCGTATAAAGAACCACAGCATATGTTAGCGGCTGTCGGGCGTTGTGATTTGTTAATCGGCATGCGTTTGCATGCATTGATTTACGCTGCCAATCAGCAGGTGCCAATGATCGGTATTTCTTATGATCCGAAAATCGATCAATTCCTTGCGCGTATAGAGATGAAGGCGGTAGCAACCACGGCGAATTTGCAAGCACTTGAGGTAGTACGACAAGCGACCGAATTGCTCGATAGTAGATCGAAATGGCAGGCTGAAAAGCAATCGTTACTGAACACACTACAATCAGAAGCACGCTTTCCGGCTGAAGCCATTGTCCGACACTTTGCTCCGGTAGAAGGGGACCAACATGTATAACCATACGAAATTGTTTGACATTCACATATCGAAAATGAACATGCGCGAAACCGTCGCATATTTGACTGAAGCGATTGAACAAAAAAAACCGACGCAAGTCATCACCGCTAATCCGATTATGATCATGGCTGCTTTGGAGGATGAAAACTACAAACGCATGATGCAACAAGCGGAATTGGTTGTACCTGATGGAGCGGGCGTTGTTTGGGCGGCTAACTATTTGAACGACCCTGTACAAGAGCGTGTTCCTGGCATTGATTTGATGCTTGAATTACTCGGTCGTGCGCAAGATCGAGCGTGGAACGTCTATTTTCTGGGTGCATCCACGGAAGTCATCGAAGCGGCTATTGCCAACATTCGTTCGCGATTTCCGCAACTACATATATGTGGGTATCGCAACGGCTATTTTGGCACCGAGCAAGATGAAGAAGTGATAACCGAATTGAAGTCCAAAAATCCCGACCTGCTATTCGTCGGTCGGGCGGCGAATCAGCAGGAACCGTGGATTCATCAACACAAATCCAACTTAAGTATTCCAGTGTTGATGGGCGTTGGCGGAAGTTTTGACGTATTGTCGGGAAAATTAAAGCGAGCGCCGCGCATTTGGCAAACATTGCGCCTTGAGTGGTTGTATCGATTACTCCAAGAACCGTGGCGGTATAAGCGGATGTTGCAACTTCCGAAATTTATGTGGCTCGTATTCAGAAAAAAATAATTTTTTTCAGAAAACGTATTGCATATTTTATTCGAATCGGAGTATAATCTGAAAAGATGAAAATGTAATGTATTTGTAACATTACTGTAACAATTGGAATGGAAGTGAAATCAATGACTGAAGCAGCTTGGATTGGCTTGGCGCTTTCGTTCGTTCTTGCGCTATTGCTCACGCCGCTCGTCAAAAAATTTGCAATCAAAGTCGGTGCCATCGACAAACCGAACCAGCGCAAGGTGCATGAGCGAATCATGCCTCGTTTGGGCGGACTTGCGATTTTCTTCGCATTTGCGATTGTCGCTATTTACATGTTGATGACCGGAACCTTCGAATCATCTAATATGATTCTCGGTTTTCTGTTTGGCGGTGCAGCTATTGTGCTTGTTGGTGCACTCGATGACAAATATGAACTTTCACCTAAGTGGAAACTGTTGGGTCAGACAGTTGCTGCGGCGATTGTCGTTGCTTTCGGAGTGAAAATTGACATCATTGCTGTACCATTCACCGATTCGTATCTTGATATCGGTTGGTTAAGCATTCCGATTACGATGTTTTGGATTGTTGCAATCACGAATGCCGTCAATCTAATCGATGGTCTTGATGGACTGGCTGCTGGTGTATCCGCAATCGCCACGACAACCATTATGATTTTGTCGATTATTATGGGTAACATCCCAGTCTTCATTATTTGTGCAATCTTACTTGGTTCCATCATCGGCTTTCTATTTTTCAATTTCTACCCTGCCAAAATTTTTATGGGCGACACTGGCGCATTGTTCCTTGGTTTCATGCTTGCTACCCTGTCCATTCTTGGCTACAAGCAAGCGGCGTTCGTATCATTCGTTATTCCGTTGCTCATTCTCGGTGTGCCATTGTCTGACACCTTCTTTGCGATTATTCGTCGTAAATTAAACAACAAGCCGATTTCGGTCGCAGATAAAAGTCATTTGCATCACTGCTTGCTTCGTATGGGTCTTAGCCATCGCAACACAGTTTTGGTCATTTATGCGATTGCCGCTTTTTTTGGACTGAGCGCGATCATTTTATCTCAAGTCAGTTTGTGGGCAACCATCGCTTTGTTCGCTGTACTTCTGCTCATTATCGAAGTCGGCGCTGAATCGATCGGCATCTTCCGTCGCAAAAAACCGTTGCTTTATTTTTTCCATCGCATTCGCTTAAATACAAAACGATACTTGGCAGACCGATATCGAGTTAGTAAATAATCAAGCGCAACCCCCGTGAGCGACTGTTCACGGGGGTTTATTTGTCAGTCGGTAATGATTGCTCATTTTTCGTTCAGTCAGTACAATAAATATATATCATTCACAGTCCATTTAATTAGAGGAGCAGACCGCATGTACATCAATAAAAAACTTCTTGTTTTCCTTTTACTGCTGACTATTGGCAGCGTCGCCTTTGCTGTAGTGAGCAGCGCACAAAATAATGCTCCGAATCATGCGGCACCTACAGTGCCCGGATCAGCGGATGACCCGCTAATCACCAAAAGTTATGTGGACGAGCAAGTCGCAGCACTAGTCAATGCCGAACTACAGAAGTTACAAGCCACGTTCGACAAAAAAATGAATGATCAACTGCTGAAAATGGAAACGCAGTTCAAAGCTGCCAACGCAGCAGAAATCAACAAATTGCGACAATCGCTCAAAAATCCTTCTGCCGAACTGCTCACAGTCACCGTAAAACCAGGACACATGTTAATCGCCAATGCAGGGTCAGAGTTTATTGTGCGAAGCGGTCGTGCATCGTTATTTAGTCCTGACAGCAACGGAGCTTCAAATTTGACTATCGGTCGAGATGTTGCGCCGGGCACCATTGTACCGAACAATCAGCTCATTGTATTTCCGAAAGAGGGACGCGGATTGTCGAACAGTGCCACCGCCAAAATGGATTTAATTGTCTTAACAAGAGGCGGACATCAATTGAAAAAACAAACAAAATAACCAGTTCTGAACTTGTCAAAATGTGATTCGACTATCTTATGTTCAAACGGTCACACTAACATCATCAAAAGTTGGAGGTGATGTTGGTGGCTAGACGTAACAAATCGTATGTTATACCAGAGTGTCGCGCCGCTCTAGACGTATGGAAACACGAAATTGCTGAAGAACTCGGCTTGTTTGCAAGTGTCGATGATTTCGTCGAATTTGCGACCGAATGGGATGCTTCTGGTAATCAAATGAGCGGAAGTGCGGGTGGTAAGAAGACATGGGCTGACGTTTCCGCTCGTGAAGCAGGATCCGTTGGCGGACGCATCACAGCACGCCTAATCGCAAGTGCACAACAGTCTTTACTCGTTTGACTTATACCCATAAATAGCGTATCATTTTCGAATGAGAGGCAATAAAACCTCAACCTTTTCCTTGCGGAAAAGGTTGATTTTTGTGTAAAGATGAATGATGGGGGAATGAAAAATGTCGAACCCGACAAGAAAACTGTTTACTTCAGAATCTGTCACAGAAGGTCATCCAGACAAAATTTGCGATCAGATTTCCGATTCTGTTTTAGATGCATTTTTGGCACAAGACCCGAATGCTCGTGTTGCTTGTGAAGTATCCGTAACGACTGGCCTAGTGCTTGTCGCTGGTGAAATTAGCAGTGCCGCGAAAAATGTCGATATCCCGTCGATTGTTCGTTCGACAATTGCCGGCATCGGTTACACACGTGCGAAGTACGGATTCGACTCGCAAACTTGCGCTGTGCTTACATCAATTGATGAACAGTCAGCAGATATTGCGCAAGGTGTTGATTGTGCCTTGGAAGCGCGTGAAGGACAGATGAGCGACGCCGAAATCGAAGCAATCGGAGCCGGTGACCAAGGACTCATGTTTGGTTTCGCTGTTAACGAAACACCCGAGTTGATGCCTTTGCCGATTTCCCTGTCCCATCGAATTTCGCGCCGTCTTGCTGAAGTTCGTAAAAATGGCACCTTGCCATACTTGCGTCCCGATGGCAAAACGCAAGTCACTGTCGAATATGAAGGCGACAAACCGGTTCGCATTGACACGATTGTCGTTTCCACACAACACGCTGAAGAAATTACGCTGGAACAAATCAAACAAGATATTCACGAGCATGTCATCCTGCCAGTAGTGCCGGCGAACATGCTTGATACCAATACAAAATATTTCATCAATCCGACGGGTCGTTTTGTCATCGGCGGTCCGCAAGGCGACGCTGGTTTGACTGGTCGAAAAATCATCGTCGATACTTATGGTGGCTATGCACGTCACGGCGGGGGAGCTTTCTCCGGCAAAGATCCGACAAAAGTCGACCGCTCCGGTGCTTACGCTGCTCGTTATGTTGCGAAAAACATTGTCGCTGCGGGCCTTGCGACAAAATGTGAAGTGCAAGTTGCCTACGCAATCGGGGTAGCTCAACCCGTATCGATTAGCGTCGATACATTTGGTACAGGCACAATTTCTGAAGACAAGCTCGTACAACTTGTGCGTAAACATTTTGACTTGCGTCCTGCCGGCATCATCAAGCAACTTGATTTGCGCCGTCCGATTTACAAAGCTACAGCCGCTTATGGACATTTCGGTCGTACCGATCTCGATGTACCTTGGGAGCGCACGGACAAAGCCGAAGTATTAAAAGCGGACGCATCGACGATTTAATAGTAAGCACCAATCATGCCATTCCGGCATACCCTTAATTAAAGGGGGAGTCGGAGTGGCTTTTTTTATGAAAAGTTGGCCCTTTATTTGCATCCTCATCTTATGTTGTGCCTACGTCGCATTTCTATACGCCAAGAAAACAAAGCGAACTATACACTATGTGTTCATTGTCCGCAATCAACAACATACGATCGAAGGGCACATACGTAACGCATTGTTAAGACACCATTGGCGTCCGGTGAAATTATACATGACGGTCATCGACGTTGGTTCCGCAGACATGACGTTGAAAGTCGCTGAAGCGCTTACTCGTCGCTACCCACTGCAAATAGTCAGCGTTGATAATCAAGAGGAAGTGGCACAGTTTGTCCGCACTATTACAGATGAGCAATCCGTAATGAGCGATTTGATTTTGATTCGCGATGAATGGTAAAATAAGTTATAAATATTAAATAATTACTTACCATCGAGGATTATATGCTAGTAACAATATATGCTGTAACGACGCAACATAGTACTTCCTGGTATTACACCATTTGTCCACCTGTCGATCGAATCTACTGGGCCGACATACCACGTGCTCTTTTTGCGCTAGAACCACCCATTCCTTTATGTTACGCAAGGCAATGGTTGGACGAAAACCAATCGTTGCCAATCGATACGCTACCAGCACTTACTTACTCCATTCAACAATTTGCCGAACAATCCAATTGGCCATCATCACTTATTCGTAATCTTCGGTTTGTTAGTGGTCTCGCCTTGCACGCTTTTCAAAAAGATGACCAACGGCAACTTCAACTCGATGAGTCGCAATGGCTGAAGATGTGCATGCTACTACAAGGTCGGTCGCTTCTCATCACTGAACTACAACAGTTACTACAACACCACAATCTTCATCACGTTGCCGAAAACTGGCCGAGATATATTCAACAAGCCATTTTATGTGACAGAGTGAGATTGAGTCCCGGCGTGCAACTTTTTCGACAAACATCGCGCAAATGGCTGGTCTTCAAACAAAACAAACGAATCTTGCAATGCTCACGCTGCGGTGCCGACGCGCAACACCTGCACCGAACTACTTGCGAGACTTGCGGATATGAATGCTCATATTGTAACCGTTGTTTGCAAATGGGTCGTTGCAAACAATGTTCGCTCGTCATATGTGGCGTGAAAAGCGACACGTTCAAGCCGATAGCCCGCACAGTTACAAAAACAAATGAGCGCACGTCATTAACCGTATTTCAAAAAAAGGCAGCCGATGCAGCGATTCATTTTTTGCGCGAGCAGACGCACCATACGTTTCTGCTATGGGCGGTCACTGGGGCAGGAAAAACCGAAATGATGTTTCCGATATTAGAGGAACAAGTACAAAGCGGACGCAAACTCGCACTTGTCACTCCGCGCCGTGACGTTGTCCTTGAATTACTCCCGCGGATTGTCCAAGCATTCCCCGAATCGCGCGTGATTGCACTCTACGGAAGCAGTCAGCAAACTTGGCAAGATGCCGAGATTATCATTGCCACCACGCATCAAATGTTGCGTTTCTTTGCAGCGTTCGATACCGTGATTATCGATGAGATGGATGCATTTCCGTATCATAACAATCCAATGTTGTCATATGCCGTCCAAAAATCTTTGCGCCAACAGGGACAGTCGATTTGGTTGACCGCTACCCCTCCTGCAGATAGCATTCGGCTCATCAGACAAGGCCGAATTCCGCATGCCGTCGTACCGCAACGTTTTCATGGTCACCCGCTACCCGTTCCTGTACATTGTCAAATGGCCCCTCTCTATGAGCAATTACATCGCAACCAACTTTCGCGCAATGTATGGAGAAGCATCCGAAGTTCACTGCAACGAGGCGCACAACTGTTTGTTTTCATTCCTAAGATTCGCTTAGTACAACCGGTAGTCGAGCTGCTGCAACACGCAGTTACATCCGATAACGACAAAACTTGTGAATCAATCATCAAAGGAACATCATCGCAGGATGAGCAACGTTCACTCAAAGTACAAGCCTTTCGTGACGGGCAGATCAACATTTTAGTGACCACCACGATTTTAGAGCGCGGTGTCACCGTTGCTTGTGCCGACGTTCTCGTGCTCGATGCCGACAACAGTCTATTTGATCGCACCTCACTCATCCAAATGGCTGGTCGAGCGGGACGTTCCTCGCAAGATCCGAACGGCAACGTATGGTTTTGCAGTCATCATTGGACGACCGAACAACGTGCCGCAACGAAACAAATCAAACGATTCAACGATTTTTCATTTGGCAAGGTAAGGAACATATGAGACTAGCGAAACATATTATCGACAACCTAATCGCTAAGTTAACCGAAACAGTCCATAAAAAAGATGGGAGTAAGATTGTTTGTTTAGCGTGCGGGAAAAGATCGGCGCAACACTCATTTTTTTCACAACAGCTGTGTAACCATTGCGCAAACGACATCCCTTGGATTATGAAACATGTCTGTGAGTTTTGCGGGCGCGTTCAAGCATGCACGGATTGCACCGAACGACTCCGTGCAAACGGACAAGTGCTCCACAAGAATCGGTCAGCTGTACAGTATACACCGACCATGAAAAAATGGTTGGCATCATACAAATTCCGTGGCGACGAGCGCTGGGCCTCAATATTTGCCGAGATGATGTGGCTGACGTGGCAAACTCAAATGGACACACCAATCGACATCATAACGTACGTTCCGACAAGCAAGGAGCGAGCAATCGAGCGATCATTTAATCAGAGTGAAAGACTGGCGTCGCTATTAAGCGAGCGATCAAACATTCCAGTCATGCCTTTACTATGCCGGCTACAAAACGGTGACAAACAAAGCATGAAAAGCCGCACAGAGCGCTTATCAATCGAGCATGCTGTGTTCGGGTTCAATTCACAAGCGTTAGGTCAATGGAAGCAAAAATCGCTGCGAGTGCTTATCATTGACGATGTATATACAACCGGCACCACATTACATGCTTGTGCTAAATGTCTGCATGAGATTGCTGACATCCGTTGTTATGGGCTGACATGGGCCCGTTCATAATGATGAACAATTTAGGCAAATTCGCAACAAATATGTTACACTTGATGTACGTAATGATTCAAGGAGTGATTTGTTGTGGATTTAGCCAACTGCCCTCGTTGCGGGAAAATATATGCACAAACGTTTCGCAATCTCTGTCCTGCTTGCATAAAGCTGAGTGATCAAGAGTGTAGCCTTTGCAACAAATTCTTAAAAGAAAACCGTTCTGCCACTATCGATCAACTAAGCAAAGAGACTGGGGTAGAAACTGTTCAAATTTTACAGTTCATCCGTGAAGGACGAATCTCGATTGCAAAGAATCCAAATATTAAGATTGCATGCGAAACTTGCGGAGGCCCGATTCGCGAAGGGAACTTATGTGTAAATTGTCGCAATCGGCTCATCAATTCATTTAAAGATGCCAACACTTTGACCGAACAACAGCAACCGACTCAGCGCAGTACCAGCACGTATAATGTGAATCGTGAGCGTAAAGACCGGGGCTAGTATTTTTTGTGAAAAAAAATGAAAAACAATGAAAATGCTCTTAAATTTTTTTTCAACTGTTCCGATAACTAATACTATAATGCAAGGAACGGGGGAGAACTATGAAGATTAATGATATTCGTCAATATGGTGCGATCAGTAATTACAAGAAGAACAACGATGCGAAGTCGGTCAGTTCATCAGGAAAAAAAGCCAGTCGTAAAGATGAAGTACAAATTTCAGCTGAAGCAAAATCGCTAGCGCAGCAATACGTGACATCCGTCTCCTCCGAAGAGCGAGCGGAAACGATTAAACGTCTGAAAGAAGCGATTGCAAACAAGACATATCAAATTGATGTGGAATTGGTTGCTGAACGTATGATTAAATATTTCAAATCAAATTCCAATTGAGATAGGTGATGGTCGATGTCCATTCAACCTGTAATTGATTTCATGCGCGGATTGCGCACGATGCATGAAGAACTGATTGTACTTGCGCAGCAAAAGACGCGCGTGTTGATTGAGAACAATACCGCTGAACTGATGAAAATGACAAGACAAGAAAACAAAGTGCTTAAAAAAATCGAAGAAACCGAGCATCATCGCCGACTTTGGGTGGCAGCATACTTACAGTCGAAAAACTTCCCGGTTCAATACACAATCACGGTTTCAGAGTTTTCAAAATACCTCTTTCATCCCGAAGAAAAGAAAGCGCTTTTAGATGAGCAACAATTACTTTTACAGACGTTGAAGAAATTGAAGGAAACCAATGAAAGCAATCAAACATTAATTGGTGAAGCGCTTAAATATATTGATTTCTCGATTGATTTGATGACATTCGCTGGAGACGACATCGTCTACAAAAATCCTGCGCAACAATCTCAAAGTGTTGGACGCAGTTCAATATTTGATAGCAAAGCCTAGGACGGCAAAGCACCACGCAGATTATTAAAGGAGCGATTTGAATGCGTTCAACTTTTCATGGCATAGAAGTAATGAAACGATCGATGTTTACACACCAGACTTCATTACAAACGGTCGGTCATAACATCTCCAACGCAAATACAAAAGGTTATTCACGACAAAGGGTAAATCATACATCGATGTTTCCGCTCGAGTATCCTTCACTCATGCGCAGCAACTTGCCTGGACAGATGGGTCAAGGTGTTGAATTTGACTCCATCAAACGGATTCGCGAAGCTTTTTTGGATGCACAGTATATCAAGGAACAACGTGATTACGGCACGTGGAGTATTCGCAACGATACACTCAATAAAGTCGAAGCGATCATGAACGAACCGTCCGATACTGGTATCCGCCGTGTCTTGGAGAAGTTTTGGAACTCGTGGCAAGACCTTAGCAAAGATTCGGAAAACTTAAGTGCGCGTGCCGTTGTTCGTGAGACTGCCATTGCGACGGCGGACGCTTTTAATCATGTGTATAGACAATTAGACGATCTTGAAATCGATGTGAGAACAAGTGTCGAGGTAAAAGTCAGACAAATTAACACGTACGCCAGCCAACTCTCTGTATTGAATGAACAGGTGTTTCGCATGGAGTTACTTGGCCATAACGCCAATGATTTGCGTGACAAGCGCGATTTGATCATCGATGACTTGTCAAAAATAATGAATATATCAGTCGTTGAAGAAGATGACGGCTATTTGGTTAGTTTAGGCGACACGGCGCTTGTCGATGGCAATGAGGTAAAAACATTCGTCGATAGCAGTTTATTGCAACAAGCGTACGATGATGGGCAACTAACCGGCGGCGAAGTGAATGGCATGTTTTATTCGATTGATCGCTACACAAGTTACTACAAAACTCAACTTAACTCGATGATTGTCTCGCTGGTAGAAGGCGAGTTTAAAGTGACGTTACCTAAGGGCACGGTCATTCCTGAAAGTGCAGAAATCGATGCTCCTCCTGGTTTGCTCGAAGAAGATTTAGTCGTCACTGTCAAAGGTATTAACCAGATGCACCAACTTGGTTATCAACTCGGGGATCCGCTTACTGTAGGCGAACCGTTATTTGTCATCAAGCCAGGCGGAACGCAAATGTCGGCAGAGACAATTACGTTGAACCCGAACATTGTATCCAACCTTTCGGCACTTGCTTCTTCGAATCGAACGTACAAAGACTCGGATGGAGACGAACACGTTGTTGTTGGAAACGGTATGAACGCACTTCTAATCTCAAACATTAGAAACTCGAAAATTAAGTTTATGGATGGAACCGACCAATCCCTAGTTGTTGCGGGTACATATGATGACTTCTTCCGTTCCTTAATCGGTGGTCTTGGTGTACAAGCTCAAGAAGCGAAGCGCCAAGAGACGAATCAACGTTTTCTTGTTGAGTCGGTTGATTCCAAACGCCAGTCAATTAGCGGTGTTTCGATGGATGAAGAAATGGCTGACATGGTCAAATTTCAACACGCATACAACGCTGCCGCTAGACAGTTGACCACGTTTGATGAGATGCTCGACAAAATGATTAACGGAATGGGAACTGTCGGTCGATAATTTATTACTACCAATAACGGATTCGTATGAGGGGAGATGGACAACATGACAATACGTGTCACACTTGGAATGTTGAACAGTCAATTTATTAGCAATTTAAATAACAACTTGATGCGTAAAGAACAATTACTAGAACAGTCAGCAACTGGAAAAATCGTGAACAGACCGTCGGATGATCCAGTAGGCATTACATTTGCTATGCGCTATCGCAGTGAAATCGCTGCGAACGAGCAACATCAGCGCAACTTAGATTCAGCCGTTTCTTTTTTGGAAAATATTGATGTCACACTTAACCAAGCGACTACGCTCATCCAACGTGTTCGCGAACTCAACGTTCAAGGTCTGAATGACACGAACGATAAGTCTGCGCGTGAAGCGATTGCATTGGAAATCGACCAGATCAGAATTGAGTTTGTCAATTTAGCCAATACTCGATACAATGATAAATACATTTTTAATGGCGAAAAAACGGATATTAAACCGTATGACGAATTGATCGAGGCTCCGAACGAGGCAATCACAGACACCGGTTCTCTTCGATACGAAGTAGGTATTGGTGTAACAGTACCGACAAGTATCCCAGGAAATGAAGTGTTTGGGTTCCCGGATGACGACGACAACTTGTTTACCGTGCTTGAACAGTTGTCAGATGCGATGAGAGCCGGTAACACAACGGATATGAATAATTCATTAGGGTTCATCGACACGCGCATGGACGCTATTTTAGGAGCGCGAGCGACTGTCGGTTCGCGTATGAATCGCTTGGAGTTCATCTCCACACGTCTCGAAGACATTGATTTGAATTTGACGAGACTTCAATCAGAGGTCGAGGACGCAAACATGGCGGAACTTCTCATACAAATGAAAGCGCATGAGAGCGTCTACCAAGCTTCTCTTGCCACTGGCGCTAAAATCATCACACCGACACTCATTGATTTCTTAAGATAAAGGAAGTGATTTGAATGTCTCCAATTCCACACATTCAAATCAATCGTACTCCACTCATCATGGAGTATAAAACTACGCCCGGTAAGATTGAAATGGAACAACCACATGCACAAATTACGTACAACCATAAACCGGTTCATGTTGATTTGCAGGTTGTTTCCGAAGGAAAGTTGACGATTAATCAAGATCGAGCATGGGATGCGACATCGCTTGGTGGCGTAACCTATCACACGAATCACATTTATTCGCAATCGAAGCAGGTTGTCATGCAGGCGCTTGCCCGAATCGTTGCAGATGGCAATCGGATGGCGCAAGTAACAAGGGGCACAGTTATTCACGAGTTGCATGAGAGCGAACCGCTTAAAGAGATTCCGTATATTTATACAGCGGACGCTTCGATTGATAACGTGAACATTGAATATCAACGGAAAGAGATTGAGTTCACCGTCGACCCCGCACAATTGAGTTTTGATGTCCAAGTGAACCCGCCACGTTTTCAAATTGTCTATCCCAAATTTGATGCGTACGTAAAACAGCATAACAACGTTGAAATCGTACCGCCAGCTATCGATGTCAAATGGTAATCGATCAATCTAAGAAAAGGTGAGAATTATTTTGAAATTGCAAACTCATAGATTTGGTGAAATCGACATCAACGAAGAAGGAATCATCACATTCCCTAACGGTCTGCCAGGTTTTGAAGAGTTAACAAAATTTATCTTTATCCAAGAGTCAGCTGAGCAATCGTTTGCATACATGCAGTCAGTAGAAGATGGCGACGTTTCGTTCATCATCGTCAACCCGTTCCTCTTCTTCGAGGATTACGAATTTGATCTATCAGATGAAGAGCAGGCAGAATTGCAGATCGAAAATGCCGATGACTTAAATATTTGGTCGATTATGAACGTCACAGACTCACTTGAGAACGCCACCTTGAACTTGCTTGCACCGATTATTGTCAATTTCAAAGCGCGTTTAGGAAAACAGATCATTATCCAAAACACATCCTACCAAACGAAACATTTTCTAAATCTAAACAGGGGCTGATGCTCAATGCTTGTCTTAACGCGCAAAAAAGGCGAATCCATTATGATCGACAACCATATTTCAGTCACTGTACTCGGTGTAGATGGAGATACGGTGAAAATTGGCATTGCAGCTCCCAAAGAAGTTGGAGTATTCAGAAAGGAAGTTTACGAGTCCATCCAGCAGTCCAATCGACAGGCGATTGCCGCCTCTTTGAACCCGCAGGACATTCAAAACTTACTGAATCATAACAAAAAAGAAAAAGGGGATTAACCCCTTTTTTTATTGGCTAGAAACGGAGGTATTGATGTTGAAAACAGCCGTCATTGGATATGGTTCCATCGGTGCAAGACATGCCCGAATTCTCGGCAATTTGTCAGACTCAGCGGTTCGTGTAGTCAGCCGCCGTACGCTCGACAGGCAACCATCATACGCAACCATCGAGCAGTTGTTACTTCATGATTTACCGGACTATTTGGTCGTTGCCAATGAGACATCCGCTCATCTCGATACATTGATCGCATTGCATCATCATCGATTCGCAGGGAGAATTTTAGTAGAAAAACCTCTATTTCAGCATGCCAGCGACGCACATAAAGTCCAAGGACTTGATATGTCGAACATCCGAGTCGCATACAACTTTCGCTATCATCCGGTGCTCAAAAAAATGAAGGAATTGATAGCGGGTGAGACCGTCATCCAAGCGCATATTTATACTGCACAATACTTACCAAGTTGGCGCCCATCCACCGACTACTCTGCAAGTTACTCTGCGAGCAAACAAAAGGGTGGCGGCGTCATCCGCGATTTAAGTCATGAGTTAGATTATTTGCTGTGGTTGTTCGGTGATTGGCATTCATTAACTGCATCTGGTGGCAAAATTAGCAACCTGAACATCGACAGCGATGATCATTTTTCGGCTATCTATCACATGAAGAGTGGCGCACATGTGCTGCTCCACATTAACTATTTGGATCGGATACCAAAGCGGCAAATTATCATCAATACCAACCATCAGACGATTTCAGCTGATCTAATTGCAGGTACCGTGCAAACGCCGAATCAGCATTGGTCGTTGGCGACGGAACGAGATGACATTTACCGCTTACAACATTTGGATTGCATGCAAGCACAACCGCAACATGCCTCTACATTCGAGCAAGCAATGGAAGTGATGCGCCTTATTGAGGCAATGGAGCAATCATCAGACAACAGGGAGTGGATATACAAATGAGCATTCTATGTACAATCTGCGCACGCGGTGGTTCGAAAGGTGTCAAAAACAAAAACATCATGCCCATATTAGGCAAACCACTCATCGCATATACCTTGCAACAAGCAAAAAAATCAGGACTTTTCGAATATATTGCCGTCAGTAGTGACAGCGATCTCATCCTAGAGGCTGCTGGACAGTGGGGAGCAGATTTGCTCGTCAAACGGCCGGATGAAATGGCTGGGGACAGTGCAGCCAAAATTCCGGCAATTCGCCACTGTGTCGAACAGGCAGAAGCACATTATCAGAAGCAGTTTGAAACCATCATCGATTTGGACGTGACGTCACCGCTCAGGCTAGTAGCAGATTTGATAGACAGCCACCGCATGTTCGTTGAGAAACAAGCATCGAATTTGATTACTGCTGCGCCGGCTCGCAAATCACCATATTTCAATATGGTAGAAGTGGGTAAGGACGGTCTTGTGCGCTTGTCGAAGCCGTTAGAAGTGCCTGTCGTTCGCCGGCAAGACGCACCTGCATGTTACGACATGAATGCCTCGATTTACATCTGGACCCGTGAGTCGCTGTTCTCCTCACTTTCCGTTTTTCAAGAACGAACAGAACTGTACGTGATGCCAGAAGATCGCTCTGTTGATATTGACACGGAGACTGATCTAGAACTGGTGACTTTATTATTACAAAAAAGAGAGGATTCCGATGACGAACTATTTAGATAAGTTTAAACTCGATGGAAAAAACGCAGTCATAACCGGTGGAAATGGCATCCTAGGCGGCTATTTCAGCGAAGGTTTGTTGAGTGCAGGCGCCAACCTTGTGATGATCGATAAATTACCGGAAGTGTGCGAGAAAGCCGAAACATTGCAAAAGAAGTTTGGCAAGCGCTGTCTTGGGATTGCTTGCGATATTACGGATCCCTTACAAGTGGAGCAAGCGATTCAGCAAGCGGCTTCTGAACTGGGTGACATTCATATATTACTTAACAATGCGGCTTGGAAATCGCAAGATTTAAATGCTTTCTTCGCTTCTTTCGAGACATACAGTTTGGAAACATGGCGCCAGATTATGTCTGTCAACATCGACGGAATGTTCTTGGTGGCTCAAGCCGTCGCCCGGCACATGATTGAACGGAATATCTCCGGGTCCATCGTTCAGACCGCGTCAATTTATGGAATCATGGGGCCAGATCAAAGAATTTATGAAGGTTCTTTCTACATGGGAGGCCCGATTAACACGCCAGCAGTCTACTCTGCATCGAAAGCTTCGGTTGTCGGTTTGACGCAATACTTGGCCACATATCTAGCAAAACATAAGATTCGCGTCAATACGCTCACACCAGGTGGCGTAGAAAGCGGTCAAAATGATGTGTTCAAAACGAAGTATGCCAACCGTATTCCGCTCGGCAGAATGGCGAAGGCGGAGGAAATGGTGGGCGCATTAATCTACCTTGCATCGGATGCATCCAGCTATGTAACGGGTCAAAATCTTGTCATCGATGGCGGTTTGAGTGCTTGGTAATAAAAAAAACGAGAAAAAAAGAGTAATTAAGAGATTTATACTGATATAAGCCTATAATATTGATTAAAATCCATTAAAATTCGAAAATATAGCGATATTCAGTCTGAAATGACTATTAATTAAAATGTAAGCGCGTTCGATAAAATATACATGAACTCATCAAAGGGCGGCCGACCTGGGCATGAGTCAAACCAAACATTCACATGGACGTGAATGAAATCAACCAAATTCAAGGAGGAAGTTTGAAATGAGAATTAATAAC
>CANHCR010000009.1 GCA_947459205.1 Caryophanales bacterium
GCCGTTTCAGTAACAGATGGAGAGATTTCGGTGGCGGAGTTGAAGTTGTCGGCATTTCGCGAATGGAGATCGACTTCGGATCGGCTAGCGACTCCAGATCGGCTTGTTTATGAGGCGCAAATTTTGCAAACGGTCAGTGGCAGCGCGTTGCCGGAGAAGGTACTCGTAGCGGTGCCGAGTGTGCCAAGTGTCATGAGTGTGCCGAGTGAAGTGAATCAACTTTCTGAGTCGGATGATTCGCTGCTGATTCCGCAAATCGGCGAAAGTTATGAAATGCATTTGGGACGTCAACCGGCGCTCGGCGAGAACGGCTATGAGTTGCTCGCTTTGCAAGATGGAGTCCGCCAGATTGACGTGGGTGTCGCAGGACCTGACGGTTCCAGTCAGTCAAAGTATATGCTGGCAATGCATGCGGGGACGGTCATTTGGCTAGATGACGAGGATGGGTATGTGTATGTAGCCGGTGGCGTTGCTGCGGAAGACGCGCGTAAGGTTGGTTCGGTCCGTGAGGCGCTATCGCTGGTTGATGGTCCGATGGGAGAGCGAGATGTGGCAAAGTACGCGGTCGATGAGACAGTGGTGATGCAGTTGCGGCTTGGCCAGTCGGTGCGCATTGGTGAAACCTGTCTGGAGCAGGAAGACTCGTATCCACCGATACGTTGTGCCGAGCAAGTGTCGCTTCTTCATGCTGAATCGCCGTTGAACAGTAGCACCAATGGACTGCCAGAAGTTTTAACAAACCTCAAAAATACGTTCGCTAATAAACAGGACGCAACAGAATTCGAGCGCTTGCGTAAGGCGGGGAAGCGCGAAAATGGAGCGTATGAGCGGCGGATGCTAGCGTTGTCGAACCGGTTGTCTGAGCGATTGGCGAATCGGTCGTTAGCGTCGATGAGACGCGTTACGGAAACTGAGGTTCGTGACTTGGTGTTGAATTTGCCGGCGAAAGGGATGGTCGGGGGGAACGATGCGACGTCGCTTGCATGGCCGGATTTTTTCCTGCAACGTTTGAATAAAGCACATGGTGCGGCGGATTTTGTCGGCGGTAAGGGGTTGATGCGCTTCGAGTATTGGTTCGGCGAGACGCGAGAATCGTATGCGGTGGTGTTGCCGTCGCTTGGACAAATCTACATCGTGAAGGGCAAACGTACCCAACTGATTTTAGGCAAATAACGGATTGTTATCATGAAAACCAGCGAATGTTGCTGGTTTTTTGCATGAGGGGCTGTGCATGGTAATATAGATGGAGCGTGTGCTGGAGCCTGAGCAGGAGCTTGTACTGAAACATGTACTGAAACATGTACTGAGGAGTTTACGAATGAGACGATGGTTTGCAGTGATCAAAATCGCACTATGGATTTTCGTGCCAGTGACGCTCGTCACGAGTTTGCTGCCGTTGCAACCGGCGAGCGGGCTATCGGTCAGCAGCGATTCGGCGCTCATTTATTTTGATACGACGGAAGCGTTTAACGGCGCGGGGAGTGTGCGCTTGCCGGTGTTGCCACAAAAAATCGATAAGCAGATGTACATACCGGCGGTGGCGCTGCGCCAATTGTTCGGCTGGCGGGTGGAGGTGCTGAAAAATAATGAGCGCTTCTTGGTGGCCTCGCCCGATCGGGTGATTATTTTCGACATAAAAAGAGGCTACTACTTGCTCGACGGGTTGGAGTCGCCGGTCGGCTGGCATGCGCGCTTCAAGGATGGTACGTTATTTCTACGCGTCAAAGGGCTCGCGACGCTGTATGATTTGAATGTCAATCTCGATACGGCGCTGAAGCAGGTGTATTTGACGTATGTGCCGCCGGTTGTAGAAGATGTGCAGATGCCAGTTGCGCGTTTTTATACGCCGAAAAGTGAATATCGGATTGGTGAGCGCGTTCGTTACTTCGATGTCAGTTATTCGCCGACGGATGAGCATTTGGCGGATGCGGAGTGGACGGGCAAGCGCGATGTATTTTTCGAACCGGGCGAGAAAGTGGTGAAGCTGCGCGTGACGGACAAGGCGGGTCGAGCGAGTCGCTGGTTCACGAAGGTGATTCGTGTCGTGCCGGAAGTATATCATAATGCGCTACAGTATCATGTGTTCAGTGAGGATGTGGGGCGCTCGATGGCGTTTCCGTCGGAGGAGTTGCGCCAACAGGTGGTGCGTTTGCCGAAGATGGAGGGGCTTACCGGTTCATCGTATGAGCGGAAGTTGTTGGTTAGCAATTCGCCGGAGACGGTGAAGGAGTTTGGCGTGCTTTATTCGGATAAGTTGGCAGGTAATGTACGGCTGTATGCGAGTCATGTGAATGGTACGAATGAGCGGATGATTTTTGCTCTGATGGTGACGAATCCGGCGCCGTATGAGGTGAATGTGACGATGAGCCGGCGCGGCGAGATTGTGCCGACGCGGTTTGCCCAGTTGAACGGGCGTCAGGGGGCGCTCGAATATTTGATGGATCAGCAACCGCCGAAGCCGTTTTTGGTGCCGGCGCGCGGGACGACGCTGCTAGCGAAGTTGCCGACGTTACAGACGCAGCAGGGCGTTCATGTGATTTATGATTTTGACCCGCAAGAGTCGGTGGCGCTCCGCTATTCGGTGATTGCCGTGCCGGAGACGACGAACTTGCGTGAATTGATGGCGGAGAATTTGGCGTCGCTGGATCAGCTTCCGTTTCACAATCATGTGCGCGGGACGTTTGCGACGGCGGAGAAAGTGTTGCAGATTGAAGGGGAGCGGCTGGTCGGACCGCGGGTGCTGCAGGTGGCGGATGGCAAGCGCGATGAGGCGATTCGCGGCTATGATGTGACGCGCGGAGTCGAGGTGTTGAATCAGGGCAGTTACGGCGTTGTGTACAAGGTGCGGGTGCAGGCGCCGCCAGCGATGACGCTGATGATGCGTGCGAGTGGCGGTTCGTACAAGGGTCATTTTAAAATAAACGATGAGATTGTGCTTGTGCCGGGTTCGGGGACGCTGCAGCCGCAGGACGGTTTGTTCGTGCTTGCGCGTACGACGGGGGAGGAAGAGATGCTCGACATCGAGTTCTCGCCGCCGGCGGGGTCGTCGTTGCCGATTGATCTGTTGTTTATGCCGCACGCTGATGGCGCGGGGCTGTACTGAATATTTTGAAAAAGCGTACTTTGCAGTGGCGACGAATTGTCGTGCTGGGGTGCGTTTTTTTGTTGAGCTCAAAAATAAAAATTAGAGGTATATTAATACGTAAGAAAAATACAACACTATATTGGAGGAATCACTATGGAACGAAAAACGACGAAATTGAAAACTAACAAGCTTCATCAAGGACACTACAAAAGTGAGTGTCAACTGCTAGGATTGCCATTATATGCTCTGACTTCTAAGCCAGGGAACAAAGTGACAATTACTACTGGTGAAGAAAAAGGTGAATGGTTAGTTGCGACACAAAATGAGGAATACACATTGTACGCCAAATATCGAACGAAGCAGGCTGGCTCAGAAATAGCTGGTGAGATTCGTTGGGATTTTCAATTTTTGACTACAGATGAGCAAAGGTTGAAAAAGTTAATGGAAGAAGCAAAAGAAAGCGGTCGTAAGTTCCGCTTGGCGTTAGTATGCGGTGTGAAATCTAGTTTGAAAAATGCACTTGGTGCAGAATTGGTCGTGTTGGATGAAAATTTGGTGAATGAGTGCATAGGTTGGAACAAGAAAATGGAACGCGGCGAGAGTCGTCGCATCTCGGTGAGATATGAAAAACACCTTGGTTTGCATGTATATGGTACTGGTTTGACTGATTTGCAGGCTGTAAAAGTGCCTCGCAATGGGATTGAGTTGCTGTAGTATGGAACGCCCGTTCAGGTTCCTTCTGGAACTTGATCGGGCTTTTTTTCGATGGACATCGATTGTTTTTGCCAGACGCGCGAGCGCCAACGCATGAGCATCAGCAGTCCACGCAGCCATTCGTCGATGACGAATGCCAGGTAGATGCCGATAAGGCCCCAACCCATGGTAATGCCGAACAGGTAGGCGAGCGGCACGCTGATGCCCCACATCGAGAGGACGCCCATCACGACAGGGAATTTGGCGTCGCCGGTAGCACGTAGTGCGTTGATGATGACGAGGTTGAAGGTGCGGCCAGGTTCAAGGATGATGGTGATCAGCAGCAAGGTGGCACCTGCAGCGATGATGTTGCGGTCGTCGGTGAACAGGTCGTAGAGCGGTTCGCGCAGCAAGATGAAAAGCACGACCATCAGCGCTGTGATGACCAGACTCCACTTTAGACTGTCGAACATGCGGTGGTACGCTTCCTCTTTTTGACCTGCGCCAATCATTTGTCCGATGACAATTTCTGTGCCTTGGCCGACCGCGATCGCAAACAACATGATGAACAACAACAACTGAAACGTGTAAATGTGCGTGGTGATGGCGGCCGTGCCGAGGAGGGCGATGAAGCCGAGAATCACCATTTGGCTCGTTTGCCAAGAGAGATGTTCGCCCGCGGCGGGGATGCCAATGCGCACGATACTGCGGATATTGTTCAGGCGCAGAAGCCAGTAATCGGCGGTGCGGATGCGGACGGGCAACCGTTTGTAAAGCATGACGATCATCACCACGAGCCCGATGCAGCGGCTGATGGCAGTCGAAATGGCAGCACCGGCGACGCCGAGTTCCGGGAAACCAAATGAGCCAAATATGAGCAGGTAGTTGCCAATGACGTTGAGCACGTTGACGCCGAGTGTGATGAACATTACGTCGCGCGTGAACCCATACGAGCGGATGGGTGCGGCGGCAGTGAGTAGGAGCGCCTCGATAAACAGTGCGCCACCGACGATGTTGAGATACAGTTCGCCGTATGCGAGCAGCGATTCATCGAGCCGGAACAGCGAGAGGATGTAGGTGTCAAAAAAAATCAGGCTAAGGCTGACCAACAGTCCGAAGCCGAGGTTGAGTGTCAACGAGGTAGCCGCGACTTGACTCGCTTTGGCGTCCCGCTTGCCGCCCACGCATTGTGCGACCACCACCGTCGTCCCCATCGAGACGAAGCCGAACAAGATGATGCACATGTAAAGAATCTGATTGGCGACACCGACGGCTGCGACCGCTTCGTCCGATACGCGGCTGAGCATGAACACGTCGATGCTGCCGGTCGCAATGTGCAGGAACAGTTCGATGAAAATCGGCCAGGTGATGACGAACAGTGCAGCCGTGTGTTTGTTGAGTGGAAGTCGCATCTGTCAGTCGATCCTTTGTCTTGGAGTATGTAGCGTCACTCCAAGTATACACGAACAATTTGAATCTCAAAAATCGACGGTATAATAAGTTGTGAACAAACATTCGAAAGTGAAAAGGATGGCGGTAGATGAAAATTTTTCATACGGCAGATTGGCATATCGGCAAAGTGGTCAACGGGATTTCGATGCTGGATGACCAGAAGTTTGTGCTTGATCAGTTCGTGGCGGATGTGAAGCGGGAGAAGCCGGATGTGGTGATTATTGCTGGCGATTTGTATGATACGGCTGTGCCGAGTGCGGCGGCGGTGGAGTTGCTCGATAATGTGCTGGTCGATCTCGTGATACGCAACTCAACGCCGGTGATCGCGATTGCCGGCAATCATGATAGTCCGAAGCGGATTGCGTATGCGGCAGATATTGTAAAGGCGGCGGGTTTGCATATTGTCGGACCGCTGAGTGCGGAGATGAAGCCGGTAGTGCTGAACGATGAGCATGTCGAGGTGCATTTTCATTTGGTGCCGTACGCGGATCCTGTGGCGGTGCGCGAGTTGTTCGATGCGCCGGAGGTGAAGACGCATGATGAGGCGATGCAGGTGATTGTCGAGCGTTTGCGGGCGACGATGAAGCCTGGCGTGCGCCATGTGCTGATTGGGCATGCGTTTGTCACGCCGGACGGTAAGGCTGCGGACAATACGAGTGATTCGGAGAAGAAATTGTCGGTCGTTGGCGGTGCGGAGCATGTGAATGCGAGTCACTTTGCTGGTTTCGATTATGTCGCGCTTGGTCATTTGCATCGTGCACATGATGTCGGAAAAGCGCGCGAAGTGGGACAAGCACACGTTCGTTATTCGGGCTCGATTTTGAAATATTCGCTGTCTGAGGCGAATCACAAGAAGGGTTATTCGGTGGTTGAACTGCAGGCGGGTGGGTCGGTGCAGATTTCTGATGTGCCGCTGGTGCCGGTGCGCGATGTGAAGGTTGTGGAGGGAACGATTGCCGAGATTGAGCGGATGACGAAGTCGGACGATTATGTGTTTGTGACGCTATTGGACGAGGAGTATGTCGTTAATTTTGTCGAGCGGGTGCACAGTGTGTTTCCGAATGCGATGAATGTCGAGCGCAAAAAGGCGCGCGAGCAGTTTTTGCTGACGCAGCACTCGAGTGGGCAGCGGACGAAGATGTCGACGATCGAGCTGTTCCATAGTTTTTTCGAGGAGATTATGGAGCAGAAGCCGAGCGATAAGATGGTGGAGATTTTTGAAGATGTGCTGCGTTCGCTGGAGCGTAAAGGGAGGGAAGACGAGTGAAACCGATTCGTTTGACGATTGAGGCGTTTTTGGTGTTTAAGGATAAACAGGTGATTGATTTTACGAAATTGGACGATCACAATCTGTTCCTCATTCACGGCAAGACGGGTGCGGGCAAGACGACGATTCTCGATGCGATTTGTTTTGCGCTTTACAACAAGGCGAGCAATGATAAGCGACATGTAATCAATGGCTTCCGTTCGCCGCGGGCGAAGGATGATGTGCCGACGAGTGTGGAGTTGATTTTCGAACTGGGCGGGCAGACGTATCGCGTGTTCCGTCAGGCGCCGCATGTGCGTCAGGGGAATAAGAACGCGACGGGAGACCGCATGGAGTTCGGGCGGATGGTGGACGGCGTGTTTGAATCGCTCGCTGACCGAGCGAGGGCGACGGAGCAGACGCGATTGGTTGAGGAAATGATTGGGCTGTCGTACAGCCAATTTTGCAAAATTGTGATGTTGCCGCAAGGCGAGTTTGCGGAGCTACTTGTGTCGAGTTCAGGTGAAAAGGAAGCGATTTTGCGCAAAATTTTCGACACGCATGAACTGAATTTGATATTGAAGGAACTGCAGGCGCGGCAAAAAAGCGAGGAAGCGAATTACAAGATGACGCAGGGGTTGCTGAATGATCAGTTGAACAATGTGAAGCTGAACCTGAGTGACCGCGAAGGGTCGGCGCTGCAAACGCTGTTTCAGGCGGAAGCGGTCAATGTGCCGCAGGTGCTGGCGGCGCTCGAGGAGGAAGGGCAGTTTTTGCAAACGGAGGCGTCGGCGAAAAGTGCGGAGGCTGTGCAGGCGGATGAGGCGCTCCAACAAGCGACGTTGGCGCTCAATCAAGCGGACGAGTTGGCGAACAGTTTTGCGAGGTTGGATGTGTTGCGGGAGCGGCTTGCGGAGTTGGCTGAGCAGGCGGAGGCGTTCGCCAAGCGTAAGGAGCGTTTGCAACTGGCGGACCGCGCGCAGGGGTGTCAGTCGGCGGAGGCGTTGTACGAGCAGGCGGCGACGGATGCGGCGGTGAAGGAGAAGTTGGTTGAGGAGCGTCGCGAGGCGTTGGCGGCGGCGAAGCAGGCGTCGCTGGATGCAAACGAGGCGTATAAAAAAGAAGAGGCGAAAGCGAGTCAGCGTCAAACGTGCGTGTCTGAGTTGGACCGGTTAGAGCGTTTACGTCCGGAAGTGGAGCGATTTGCAGAGGCGGAGCGGACGCTGGAAGGATGGCAGAAGGATTTGCAAGCGACCATCCATCAACTTGCTCGAGCGGTTCAGACAGCGACGGAGCAAGAAACGGCTTGTGCACGGGTGCGGGCAGATGTGCTTGCTAAAGAGAAGGATGCCGATCAGTTGGGCGAGGTGATGAGTCGAGCGGCTGCGTTGCGTTCGGTGTGCACACTGTTGGCGAATACGATTTCCGCTCAGGAAAAGGTGAGCGGGCATGATGCCGAGGTTGGACGTTTGCAGGCGAGGTATGACAAGTTGGCGGAAGCATGCAGCGAGCTCGAAGGGCGCTGGATTGCAGAGTATGCAGGGATGTTGGCGCAACATTTGCATGACGGCGATGCTTGCCCGGTTTGTGGCAACGCGCAACATCCGCAGAAAGCGCAGTTGTCTCCAGGCGCTCCATCTAGAGAAGAGGTCGATGCGAAGGCTTCCGAAAAAGCGGAGGCGCATGGCTTGTTGGTCGCTGAACGACGATTGCTGGAGGATGCGCAAACATCTTTGACCGCGCTGATCGACGAGGTCGTTCAAGGTGGTTATGATGCGACGAATTTGGCTGAGGCGTTGCAAGAGATGACGCAAACACGAGCGGAGTGGGAAGCGAAAGAGAAGGTTTGCCGCGATGCTGCCGAGCAGTTGCAAACGCTCCGACAATCGTTGGTTGAGCACGAGCAGAAAAGCAAGGATTGCGAAAAGGCTGTTCGTGATCTGGAGAATGCGGCGGCTGATTGGCGAGTGAAAGTTGCCGGTGCGCAGAATACGGTCGATGAATTGAGCAAGCAGCTCAGCGAAGATTTGCGCACATTGGCGCAGCTGGAAGGGCGTATCGCTGAAGTAGAAGAGGAGAAGCGTGCGCTCGAGCAAGCGTGGAAAGCGGCACAAACGTTGCAACAAACGGCACAAGTGGCGCTCGCACAGGCAGAGACTGGTTATACAGAAGCGCAGACTCAGTTGAGCGAGGCACAAACGCGCAAAACAGAAACAGGGTCGGTGTTTGAAGCGGAGTTTCGTGCCGCCGGGTTCGAGACTGTGGCTGCCTACGGCGCTGCAAAATTGGACAAGGCTACGATGGACACCGAGCGCAAAGCAGTACAAGATTATGAAGGCGAATGTTCGAGCACGCAGGCTGTATTCGACTCGCTGAACGACTCGTTGGCGGAGAAACAGCGACCGGACGTCGAGGCTTTGGCTACCGAGGTGAAAGCGAAGAAAACGCTGGCCGATGAGATTGCCGAGCAAGTGGCTGCAATCCGTGACCGCATCAGCAAAGTGATAACGGCACAAACGGAGATTGCCAACAAACATCGTGCGGCAGAAGAGGCGGCGAGCAAGTACGGCGTCGTGTTCGAATTGTCCGAAGCGTTGAGCGGGAAGAACGAAGACAAAGTTGCGTTTGAGCGCTACTTGCAGATGGAATATTTGGACCGCATCGTGCATGCGGCAAACGATCGACTGCAGACGTTGTCGAACGGTCACTTTTTCCTCGTGCGCAGCGGCAAACGGGCGAGAGGCAATGCCAAAAGCGGTCTTGATTTCGATGTCTACGACACGTACACGGAGGAATATCGCCCCGTGCAGACGCTGTCCGGCGGTGAAAAATTCAATGCTTCGCTATGCCTTGCACTTGGGATGGCGGACATCATCCAGTCCCATGGCGGCGGCGTGTCAATCGACACGATGTTCATCGACGAAGGGTTCGGTTCACTAGATGCTGACTCGGTGAACAAAGCGTATGAGACGCTGTACACTTTGCAAGAATCGGGACGCATGCTCGCAGTCATCTCTCACTTGAAAGAGATGCATGATTTGATCCCAGCCAAAATGAAGGTTCGCAAACGTTCCGACGGAACGAGCGAAGTGACAATCGATATTGAGTAGTTTTTTGTTGTATAATATCGATTGATGAGGAGGGAACACAAAATGCTTAGTAAAATTGAAACGAATTCATTTGTGGGCGAGTTTGCGTTTTCGCTTGTCAACGAGCTCACCACGCTGCATCCGATTCGGCCGAAGACGACCAAAACGAAATATAGTATCCAGCCGGTTGGTCTTGCTACATTCGGAGACAAAACAAAAAAAGTCGGCTATTTTTTGCCCGAACATGGCAGGTTGAGGATGGACATGGATTTTCCGTGCGGACGTTTTTCGCCAATTGAATTTTGCGCGCAATTCAACATTCCGTATCGCGGGGTATGCATGCCGCGAACAAAAACCGATTTTTCGAAGAGCGGCATCTATTACCGTTGTGACAGCACAAAATTCCACACATTCGTCTTTGTTTTCTACGAAGCAGATTTGCGCGGTGAAACGGGGAGCAGGATTCGAGAAATGCTTAGCACGATTTTGCGCGAAAGCGTATAGTGTAATCAGGTCATTGAGAAGTCCGATATGCCATTTTGATGGTGTGTCGGATTTTTTGTGCGTAACAGATTTTTGCCGGTGTGGGTACATTCGGAGGGCGGGCACGTGTATTTGGTGTTTCATCAGTGAAACTAAAAAACATAAGGTATATTATGTTTGGTCGTTAATATTAGAAAGTGAGGAGTGTTGCATTTTGACAGAGAGCGGATTGGATGACTGGGTTATCGAGTATGTTTTCCATAGTGATGAGCAGTTGCAGGTCATGTATGGCAAGTTTCGCAAAATCATAGACAATGAGGTGGATATCGATCAGGCTGATGAGTCTGAGTTCGTCAGCGATGATGAGATTGACCAGCACATCGCGCAATTGGTCGAAGCCGGCGCCAGCATCAAGTTGGACATCGGCTATGAGCAGATTGAGGCACTGTTGGAAAATCGAATCCAGATGGGTGAACATTTTGAAAATGATTCCCTGGAAGTCGGTGCATTCTTCAGCAAACTCGATGCGATGGTTGCTGCAGGGGCGATTCGACCAGAGATTCACAATCTCTTCAATCGCAAGCAAGCGTTGACAAACAAGTATTTGACCATTTGGAATTTATATTAATGGAGAGGGAGTTGTGATTCGTCGTATGAATGTAACACAAATTCAGCAAGCGGATGTATTTTCGGTGAAAATGGAGTTGGCGGAGGCGCTCGAGTTGTTGACGTATTGCGCACAGCAAATACCGACGCCGTGCCGGGCGAAGGTGACTGATGTGTTGGTCGATTTGCAGCATGTGACGCAACAGGCAGTCGAGTTTCGCTTTGAGCAACAGCAGGAGTCGGACCTTTGGGCGGATTGGCTGGAGCAGAGCCATGTGCGCCATGTGCTACGAACGGGTTCCGATATCGAGGAACTCGAGGTGACGCGCGACGGACTTTCGGTATATGTCCCGCTCAATGAGTTGGCGGTGATGGTCAGTCGCTTGTTGCGCGACGTGTACTTCGATGCGCAGATTTTGGATGTGCGCGAAGAGATGGTGCACGGCGTCAGCGCTGGCGTGGAGTTGGACTTGGGCGTGACGTACCGCGGCGTGTTTGACCGAGCATTGTGGGAGCAAACGGCGGTATTTATCAGATTGGCAGTAGACGGTGCACGCTACGAGGAACGAATCGTAGAGGCGCCGACGGTGCAAGTAGTGTAATAAAGTTAAGGTGGCGCGATTTGGCTGTTTCATTTAGCCGAACCGCGCCGTTTTTTTGTTTCAGTACATATTACTGCATCCAGGAACGAATTTCGTCTTCGCTTTCACCAGTTACTGTTGCGATCGTGTTGATGTCCGCAAGACCTAAACGTAAAATTTGAATTGAGAGTTTTTTTCTTCCTAGTTGGATTCCTTTTTGGTAGCCCTCTTGCATACCAGCAAGGCGTGCTTCTTCAAGTTGCTTTTGCCAAGCATTTTGCTCATTTTGAATCATAGCGGCATCCTCGCATTGTGGATTAGGATTTGACATTACTGTACCCAAGATCGTATCTCATCCTCGGTAATACCTGTCAGTTTTGAAATGGTAGGGATATCCGTTATGCCTAAACTTAATAATTGTTTTGCGATTTCCTTTTTGCCTAGTTCAACTCCTTGTTGCAATCCTTGTTGCAATCCTTGTTGCAATCCTTGTTCAACCCCTTTTTGTTCCCCTTCGCTGATACCAGCAAGACGGATTTCTTCGAGTTTTTTTTGCCAAGCATTTTGCACGTTTTCAATCATAGCGGCTTCCTCTCCTCGTTCGGTTTGTTCGAATATGTCGTTGATTTCGTCACGGTGCGCACCGATGCGAGCGCCGAGCATGACGCTGAGCCAAATCATAAATTGCCTGTACTGTTCGTCGCTGAACGTTTGCATTTGCTTCGCGATGAACCGCAAACGCCGAATGGTTTCCTCGGGATCGGTATCGATCGTTTGTTCGAGGTAGAAGGCGCTGCTGATGGTGTCGGATGCACGCGTCAGGATTCTTTCGCTGAGACGATGGACGTCGACCAAGACGTACTCGATGGTTGCGGTTAGCGGTTTGGGACTGCTGACGCGAAACAAATCGAGGATGACGGTTTGCGGGTTGTGCCACTTCGGTTTACCGTTGTAGAGAATGATGGGCACGATCATCGGCAGCGTGCAGACGCTTGCACTCGATTCGTCTTCAGACAGTTCGCGGATCGAACGGCGCCACTGTTCCATCGAACTTTCAAAGATTCGCAGGCCCATTCGTGCATCGACTGTGGACTGCAACTCGAGCAGAATAAAGTAGAACGTTTGCTGTGCTCGATTACGGACGCGGTAGATGAGATCGCCGGTCGTTTTCGACAAATCCTTTTTGATAAACTCTGGGTTGACGGACAAGATCTCCAAATCGTCAATCTCGTCAATCTCGTCGATCTCGTCAATGAGCGGATAGGGTACGAAACGGCGCATGAACTCGAGAAAAGTGCGCTTATCCGATAGTAGATGCTTGTAGCCGCTGTCGTGAATATGATAGGTAGTGAGGTTCGATACGTACGGTGATGTCTCTTCGGATACTGCTGCAAGTTGCGGCACGGTGCGGACTCCTTCGCTCTATTTTCATTATACATCGCAAACCAAACTTCGATAACAAGAACATTTGTTCTTATATTACCAATAAATTTTATGATATGCAAATGTATATCTGAAATGGGCGGATTTAGCATTTATCGGTTGGGAAGGTGATCTCCGCGCACGATGAACGTATGGCCGTCGGGGCTAATAAACAGTTCGTCTTTCTCCAAATCGAAGTAATCAGGTGAGATGTACAATTGATGCAACGCACTAAGGATGTCGTTATTGTACACGCTCCACAACGCCTCAAATTCGTTCGTTAGATGTTGAAGTTGGTGGTGCCGGATGTTGATTTCGGCGATCCGTGCGCGCATGTGTTCCGTTTTATCGACCGTAAGCCTGCCGATGTACTTTCCGTTCGCTCTGACCTTTTCGTCTCTGAGCGCCTTTTGTGCGTTCTCGATTTCTTCGAACGTACACTTGGTAAATAGGTCGACAACGTTTTTATTTTTTTGACTCTGCGATTGCTTGTTCTTAGGCAAAAGATACACCTCCGGTTCGTTGGTCGAGCGACTAGTTTTCTCTGACCAGTCGAATGCTCAAAATCTGATAGTCGGTACTGAGTTCAGCTGTCACACGCGACATGTTCATTCGACCGTCACTGCCAATGGGGATGTAGTATTGAAGGGTGAACATGTCACCGCTTTCATAGTGCATTACACGAACTTCGATCAGTCTGTCCATCTAAATCGCTACTTTGATTGTTGGTTGGGGCGACGTGCGATCGCCGCTCAAAGGGACTATACACCTGTTGAAATTTAAACTCTACGCGCTCAATCGACCGCTCGTAGGATGTCGGTTGATACCAGGATGACGGACCGATCAAGCCGATCCGCGCCATTTGTTCCATTTTTTCAACTTGCTGATTAAGGTAGCGCCGTGCCAATATTCGATTTTGAGTGACTCAGCTTCCGCTTTGGCAGGCGGCGTGAGGTCGGAGGTGGTGACGAGCAATGCGAGCACGCAACCGTGGTTCCGCTTGGCGCCGACCAATTCGCGAACGGTCATGACGCTTACTTTGTTGTTGTCGTTGTAACATTTGGCTTGGACGGCTGTTTTCTCGCCGCGTTTGTCGATGATGACGAGGTCGACCCCGCCGTCGTTGCCGCCGACGCCAACTTCCTGCACTTGATAGCCGTGATCACGGAAATACAGAGCGAGCAAGCGCTCGAAATCGGTGCCGCTGATTTTGGACAACGAACTCGCGAGAATGACATCGTCGGGTTTGGCGGTTTTGCTGGTATCGCGAGTCGATTGACCGGTGCGACTGCTAGCGCTTGCTGATTGTGCGGATGAGCGTCGCGGTTTGCGGCGCTTTTTCTTTTTGAGCGATTGGTCGGCGATGTCTAGTAAAATTTTGAACACCGCAACTCCGGCTAGCATGAGGATAAATGTTGTCATGGGCATCGTTTCCTTTTTTTGTTTCATAATATCATAAATAAAGAAGGAATTTTCAATTTTTTGTATAATATCTAATCCGTGGTCTATTATCTAATGTATGATAGAGAGGGTGGTGTTATTCATCGATATGTTCAAAATACAATAGTATCTTTGGTAGCTTTGATGATTGGTGTGCTCATTTATTTTTTTGCTCGCAGCGAACAATTACTAGTTTACGATTGGATTCCCGGCTTTTCTTTGATCGCAAACAGTATGAAAGGAGCTGCATCAGACTCAGGGTCATTGCAATTCTTGACGAACCAAACATGGTTCGTGTATTCGCTCCCGGATGGTTTGTGGCTGTTCTCGTTTACATTAATAGCAATGACGATTTGGCAGAATGTTCGAAAACGAATCAAAGGAATTGTTGCGATCAGCGTTTTATTGTTTGCCCTCATACACGAAATCGGACAACTAGCAGATTGGTTTCGAGGGACCTTTGATCTCATCGATGTCATTACATACTTTATTTTTTGGTGTATCGCAACGATTTACATTAAAATTCAGGGGGATGTAAAATGAAAAACAGTGTGAAAGTTTTGCTATCAATGTTTGCGGTTTTTGTGTTTTTAATGCTTTTGGCAGGAAGCAGCGAGTCTGATACATCTAGTTCAACAGACACCAATCAAGGAACTGAGAAAAAGTCTGCGTTCTCTATCGGAGATGACGTAACTGTGGGAGATTTGGCCTACCGAGTCGAAAGTTCTAAGGAAGCGTCTTCGATTCAAAGTGGTAATGAATTCATTGACGATCTCACGACGACAGGCAAATTTGTAATTATTGACGTTACCGTGCAAAACAACGATAAAGAATCACGTTATGTGGACGGAGCAATGTTTAAACTTTTAGATAAAGACGGTGCGGAGTATAGTTCGACAAGTGAAGCGGACATGTTGATTAATGATGGAACTGGCTTTTTTCTGGAGAAAATCAATCCGAAAATGTCACGTAGAGGAAAGGTTGCATTCGAAGTTCCGGCCGATGCGACGAACTTGAAACTGCAAGTGTCGAGTGGACTTGGTTGGAGCGGAGGCGACTATGAGGAGATTTCGCTAGGCAACTAAGGACAATTGCGATTTATATTAGATTGCCTAAGAGCGCAGTGAAGTTGCGCTCTTTTTTGTTTAAATCGAGAGGCAAGTGTAGTAGAATATATACATCTATGTTACAATTTTGGTAACTGTATCTATTTTATTCGCAGCGAGGTGTCCCCATGGACTTGATTAATAATATTGATCGATTACTCGGTGATGACTTGCGTCAAACCATTCGTCCGAACGCAAAGGTATCGATAGCCGCTTCTTGTTTTTCTTTGTACGCCTATGAGGCGCTGAAGGAAGAGTTGGAGCAGATCGAGCATTTGCGTTTTATTTTTTCTTCCCCGACTTTCGTGACCGATCGGATTCCCCGAGAAAAACGCGAGTTTTACATACCGAAACTGACGCGTGAAATGAATTTGTTCGGTTCGCCATTTGAGATTAAGTTGCGCAATGAGTTGACGCAAAAAGCGATTGCCCGCGAGTGTGCGGAATGGATTCGGCGCAAGGTGCAGTTTCGTTCGAATCGCACACAAGGGTATATGCAAGGCTCGCTGAATGTGCAAAACCCGTCGATCGATCCAACAGGAAACGTACATTATTTTCCGCTGAATGGATTCACGACTGTCGATCTCGGCTATGAGCAGGGCGATGTGATGATGAATTACAATAATAAATTTACAGACCCGTCGCAAACGCAAATGTTCCTCATGCAGTTCAATCAATTTTGGAATGATAAGGAGCGTCTTGAAGACGTTACGCAACAAGTGATTGAGCAGATTACAACGGTCTACAATGAGAACTCGCCGGAATTCATCTACTATGTGATTCTCTATAATATTTTCAGTTCGTTTCTCGATGATTTAAACGAAGATTTGATGCCGAACGATGCAACCGGTTTCAAAGATTCGGTGATTTGGAACAAGTTGTATCATTTTCAGCGTGATGCGGTCATCGGTGCGATCAATAAATTAGAAAAATATAACGGCTGCATTCTTGCAGATAGTGTCGGACTTGGTAAGACGTTCACGGCGCTCGGTGTCATCAAATATTATGAATTACGCAATAAGAGTGTGCTTGTCTTGTGTCCGAAAAAGTTGAACGATAACTGGCAGACGTATCGGCAAAATGTGACGAACAATATTCTTCACGCCGACCGACTACGCTACGATGTGCTCTATCATACCGATTTATCGCGCGACCGCGGTCAATCGAACGGGATTGCGCTCGATCGTATCAATTGGGGCAATTATGACTTGCTTGTGATTGACGAGTCACACAATTTCCGCAACAATGCCGTGCATAACAAAGATAAGGAGAATCGCTATCAACGGCTAATGCGCAAAGTGTTACAGAGCGGTGTGAAAACGAAAGTCCTGATGTTGTCGGCGACTCCGGTCAACAATCGCTTTAATGATTTGAAAAATCAGTTGGCACTTGCCTATGAGGGCAACGTAGAGGAAATCAACAAGCGACTCGACACCGACCGCGGTATTGAAGTGATTTTCAAACGAGCGCAGCAAGCGTTCAATGCGTGGTCCAAGTTGGTTGCGCACCAACGTACAACGGGCCGCTTACTTGAGATGCTCGATTTCGACTTTTTTGAACTGCTGGACAGTTTGACGATTGCCCGTTCACGCAAACACATCCAAAAGTACTATAATGCCGCGGAGATCGGGCGCTTTCCGACACGGCTGACGCCGATTTCGAAGCAGTGCGCGTTGACAGAACGCAGCGACGACCAAGATTATCAAGAACTCTTCATGAAGTTGAGTCATTTGAATCTCGGCGTCTATTCGCCGTTTCGCTATATTTTGCCGAGCCGGATTGCGAAGTATGAAGAGTTGTATAAAACGAGCGCGCAGGGTGGCAAAGTCAGTTTCAAGCAGTCAGATCGCGAACTCAGTTTGGTTACATTGATGCGCATCAATTTGCTCAAACGTTTGGAAAGTTCGGTGCATGCGTTTCGTTTGACGACGGGAAAAATCATCGCCCGTTTGGAGTCGACGTTGACGCAAATCGAAAACTACAAACAGCGCAAACTTGAGCATACACTGACGCAATTTGAGCCGGACCAAGTGAACCTCGATGAAGATTGGCAGGACGAGTTGCCTGAGGATGCAGGCGCCGCGCAAGGTGATGCAATCGGCGGGAAAATCCAGATCAGCCTGTCCGATATGGACGTTCTGAGTTTGGAACAAGATTTACTGAACGATTTGCATCTGTTGCAAGATATTCAGATCGTGATGCGCAAAATTACGCCCCCGCTCGATTTGAAATTGAACACATTGAAGGCTATGATCGATGAAAAAATCGCCCGCCCGATCAATGCAGGCAACCGAAAAATCATCGTGTTTACCGCATTCAGCGATACGGCAGAGTATTTGTATGAGCAGTTAGCCCCATACGCGTTGCAGCATCATCGTTTGCATACGGCAAAAATTACGGGCTCGGATGAGAACAAAAATACGATGCGCGTGCACAACGACTTACATACGTTACTCACTTGTTTCTCGCCGCGCTCGAAAGAGAAGCAGTTGCTGATGCCGCACATCCAAGGCGAGATTGATTTGTTGATTGCCACCGACTGTATTTCTGAAGGGCAAAATTTGCAGGATTGCGACTTTCTCATCAACTACGATATTCACTGGAATCCGGTGCGCATCATTCAACGCTTTGGGCGGATCGATCGCATCGGTTCAACGAACGAGGTCATCCAGTTGGTCAATTTTTGGCCAAACATTTCGCTCGATGAGTATATAGGACTGAAGGAGCGCGTCGAAAAACGGATGGTCATCATGGATATGACGGCGACCGGTGAGGATGATGTATTGACGAATACTTCGAGTGATTTGGAGTATCGCAAGCAACAATTAGAACGCTTACAGAGCGAGGTCGTCGATCTCGAGGAAATGAACGCCGGGGTGTCGATAACCGACCTCGGTTTGAATGATTTTCGCATGGATCTGGCGAATTATGTGCAACGTGAAGGCGATTTGGATGGTACGCCGCTTGGTATTCATGCCGTTGTCCCGGCTGACCCGGAGAAGGGGCTCCACCCAGGTGTTGTGTTTGTGCTGCGCAATGTGAACAACGAGGTAAATCTCGATAATCAAAATCGTCTACATCCATACTACCTCGTCTCGATAGATAGGGAAGGCACAATCCTCACGACGCACCTTGAAGTCAAGCGCACGATGGATTTGTTGCGGGCTGCATGCAAAGACCAGTCGAGTCCGATTCGCGAGGTATATGAGGCGTTCAATCGTGAGACGACGGATGGCAAGAAAATGGATCGCTATTCGCAACTGTTGCAGGAAGCGATTCACTCGATCATTCATGTAAAGGAAGAGAGCGATCTCGATAGTTTGTTCCGCCCTGGTGGCACGGGCTTCTTGGTGAATCAGATTCAAGGATTGCAAGATTTTGAATTGATTGCGTTTCTCGTCATTCGGGAGGTGTGATGCGGTGGATGCGATCTATCAGTTTCCGCGCACCGCATTTCTGGGGCGGACGATTCCGAAAAATAAGTTTTATCAAGTATTGGAAGCCGACGAGCGGGTGAAACGATTTTTTATCGATTACATCGAGCGGATTGTGTTGCAGTTTAAACTTTCGCCGGACACGGTCAATCTGCAGTCGAGTCCAGATTTGGCGGAATTGAATGTATTCGAGATTCAATTGAAACGCGCAGACTACCCGCGCAAAGTGATTGAGTATATTGAAAAAGCGATTCCGTATCCGATGTTGCATGTGCTTCGCTTTGAGCGGCAGGTGCAACAAGTGATTGCTTACAAAGTGCCACATGCACAAAAACAGGGCGAGTGGGTCGTGCAGGCGCTGTATGCCTCTGAGTGGCAAGACGAGCGAGCGGTCATGATATCCTTGGACGGAGCGAGTTCGATGCGGGCACTATATGACGGTTATGTGAAAAAGTGGATGCCCGTGGCGAATCAAACGGAAGCAGTGGATACGGGACAATCGGTCGAACAGTTGTTTCACAAACAGCAAGAACTCGATCGCTTGAATAAGGAAATCGCGCGGTTGGAGACGAAATTGCGGAACGAGAAACAATTTCATAAAAAAGCACCAATTCTCATGGAGTTGCAGGCGCTGCGGAAACAAAGAGCGGAGCTGGGGTGATCGGAACTGTATATGGGGAAAATTTACGCATGTTCAAAAAAATGTGTACAAAAAACGAAAAAAAATACTCATATAAAGGCTTTGCAATATTTTAAAGATTGGACAGAGATCAATTTGGAGTGTGACCGAACATGAAGTTTATCGCGATAGATTTTGAGACTGCTAACCTGCGTGTTCGCTCTAGCGCCTGCGCATTGGGAATTGCAGTGGTAGAAAATAGTCGCATTGTTGAGCAAAAGTATTGGCTCATCAATCCTCAATGTGAGTTTGATGACTACTGTATCCGCGT
The DNA here is from genome assembly GCA_947459205.1 of Caryophanales bacterium. Taxonomy (GTDB): domain Bacteria; phylum Bacillota; class Bacilli; order Paenibacillales; family CANHCR01; genus CANHCR01. Next base: position 19,588 of record CANHCR010000009.1, read on the forward strand.
ACACGGTATCACTCCGAAAATGGTGGCGAATCAGCCAACGTTTCGCGAACTGTGGCCAACCATCAAACATTATTTTGAGGGGACGAGCATGATTGCGCATAATGCCTCTTTTGATTTCAGTGTGTACAGGTATTGCCTTGCGGATGCAAACGAGACATCCCCTACTTTAAACTATTACTGTACCTATCGGCTGTCTAAAAAATGGCTAGATGGTTTGCATGGATATTCGCTCGACGTCATCGCGGACCATCTGGGTATCGCGTTTCAACATCATCATGCACAGGAAGATGCGAGAGTAGCTGCGATGCTGATGATTCACATGCAGAATGAACTGGGATTGACAGATTTAAATGCCTTGGCCGAACGCTTTGATTTCGTGCCAGGGACCGTACATGCTCACGGGTATCAAAGTTTCTCGGTGAAGAGCAACAAAACATCGAAATCGGGCTGGCAAAAGGTTCGAGCTAGTGATATAGTGTCGACTCATACTGAATTTGATGCTGAACATCCGCTATTTGGGAAAAAGGTTGTGTTCACTGGAACGCTGGAATCCATGACTAGAAAAGAGGCGATGCAGAAGGTCGTAGATGTTGGCGGGCACGTCCTGGATAGCGTTAACAAAAATGTGAATGTTCTCGTGGTGGGTAGTTATGACTACCGGAAATTCCGGGAGGGGCATAAAAGTTCGAAACTAAACAAGGCAGAGTCATTTATCTTGCGTGGAGCCGAACTGGAGATTGTCGATGAGCGTGATTTTTTAAGGTTTTTATGAAGTGCAGTATCTCCATGATAATTAATTTTAATTGTTTTATTCGAGATTTTTTCGCAAATATCGAGTATAATACATTTGTAAACGATATTTGTCGAGGTGAACATCATGTTGATTGATTTCCGTTTTGCTAACTTTCGCTCGTTCAAAGACGAGCAGACGTTTAGTATGCAACCTGTGAAAGAAAAAAGCAAAGTGAACCAAATCTCAAATTTTTTTACCTATGCTCCAGATAAATCGTTGCTTTTGACTTGCGCCATTTATGGAGCCAATGCATCTGGCAAAACAAATGTCCTGCGTGCCATGGCGTTGATGGCAGAACTCGTCACGGAAGGGCATAAGTTGCAAAAAGGTGAATCGCTCCGTGTGGAACCGTTTCGCTTGGATGAACAGCGAGCAGCTGAACCGAGTTCGTTTGATGTGCAGTTTATTGTCGATGGTATCAAATATGCATATGGTTTCGTCATTCAGCAGGATAAAGTGTTGGAAGAGTACTTGTATTCATGGCCGAACGAGCGACAAAAGATGATTTTTGAGCGATTCGAGACGACGAAGTACCGCTTTGTAACGGAAAAAGCCAAGCAAAAGACAATCGCTGCATTGACCGCGGATAATATGCTGTATTTAGCCAATGCGAATCGGATGAATTTGTCGTTCGTCACGCAACCTTTCGAATGGTTTCGCCACCGCATGACAACGATGTTGGAGATTGAGACGTTATTCACGGATGCCTATGTACCGAAACTGATTGCAGAGTACCCTGATTTGATGTCCGAGCTAATCGATGCAATGAAAGTGGCTGACGTCGGTATCGAGAGCATTACCGTCAAACCACGTGCGATTCAATATCGACAAAACATTTTTGCTGTTCGTGAACATGAGGAGTTGCTGCGAGACATCATGAGTCACGAAATCAAAGCGATACACCGACTTGCGAGTGGGAAAAACGTGGAATTTGAGTGGATGGATGAATCGCGCGGTACACGTAAATTTGTTTCGCTCATGTTGCAGGTGTTGCGCTCGCTAAAATACGGCAGAGTGATGCTGGTCGATGAATTGGATGGGAGCCTACATCCTATGCTGACAGAATATATCATTGGACTATTTCATTCGATCGAAAGCAATCCGCATCATGCGCAATTGATTTTCACGACACATGACACGAACTTACTTTCCTCAACAAAGTTCCGGCGAGACCAGATCTGGTTTACGGAAAAGGATCATGAAAGTGGTGCATCTAGCATCTACTCCTTAGCTGATTTGAAAATACGAAATGACGAGAATTACGAAAAAGGTTATTTGAGTGGACGATATGGTGCGATTCCGTTTGTTCATGAGGGGAATAAAAATGAGTAAACATTCGCGCCATTTTAACCATAGTCGCAAAATCAAAATGCGTGACCCGAGAAAACGGATCTATGTGCTCTGCGAGGGTAAGACGGAAGAAGGTTACTTTGAATCGTTCCGAAGACGAGGACTCAATTTAAGACTTGAAGTGCAGACCGCTAAACATACGGATCCTGACAGTATGTTACAAAGCGCAAAACAGATCATTAGCAAGGAAGAGTTGGAATCTGGTTTTGATGAGATGTGGTGTGTGTTCGATTTGGATGTACTGGCGACGGACGAGCAGTGGAGATTGATTTATTCGTCAGCATCGAAACATCATGTTCGACTGGCATATTCTAATCCGTGTTTTGAGTTGTGGTATTATCTTCATTTTACGTACGTAAGCAAAAAACTAGATTCGAGAACGGTGCTGAGTATGTTGCGAACGTATCTTCCGGATTATGAAAAAAACAAAGATGTGGCGAAGGCGATTCGCCAACAGTTAAGTAAAGCAATCGCGAACGCTAAACAATTATCGGAGTACCATAATCAAAAGAAAATGGAGAGACGATGGACAAGAAGAAATCCTGAGACCGCAGTGCATGAGTTAGTGCAGCGATTATTACTGATGGACTGACGAAAAAAATGAACTGTATCGACAATAATCGGTATACTTTAAATATAAATGTGAGATTGAAGAATTGGGGGCTGTCAAACGTGTTTGAAAAACTGAACATGCAATCGAAAGCGTTAACACAACATCAGATAGAGCAATTGGCTACGTTGTTTCCGAATGTGATAACCGAAGTCGCGGATGGGCATGGAGGGCTGAAGAAAGCGGTTGATTTCACGCTGTTGCAGCAAGAATTGTCGGATGTGTTGGTTGATGGTGTGAAGGAACGCTATCAGTTGATGTGGCCGGGCAAACGACAGGCAATTTTGACGGCGAACGAGCAAATCAATAAAACACTTCGTCCGGTGAAAGAAGATAGTGTCGATTGGGATACGACGAAAAACATCTATATCGAAGGCGACAATCTGGAGGCGTTGAAACTGTTGCAAGCTTCCTACATGAACAAAGTGAAGTGTATCTATATCGACCCGCCGTATAATACAAGTAATAATTTCATATATTATGATACTTTCAAACAAGATGCAGAAGAGTATTTAGTGGAATCGGGTCAGAAAAGTGAATTAGGTGAAAAGTATCGCCCTAACTTAGAAACTAATGGTCGGTTTCATAGTGACTGGTTATCGATGATGTATCCGCGGTTAAAGTTGGCCCGGAATTTGCTAAGGGATGATGGGGTTATTTTCATTAGTATTGACGACCATGAGGTTGATAATTTAACTAAAATGTGTAGTGAGATTTTTGGGGAACAGAATTTTGTTGGAAATGTGATTTGGCAACGAGCCTTTTCTCCAAAAAATGATGCGAAATATTTTTCTGCAAGTCATGATTTTATTCTAGTTTATGCTAAAGACATTGAAATGTTTAAAATTGGAAAATTAGAGAGAACTGAGGAGGCAAATAGTAGATATAAAAATCCTGACAATGATCCGCGGGGACCATGGGGTTCTGGAGACTTGTCGGTGAAAACGTATTCGGTAAAATATGATTACCCGATTTACACACCAAGCGGTAGGGTAGTAAATCCGCCACACGGATCTTGTTGGCGTGTATCAAAAGAAAAATTTAAAGAGTTAGTAGAAGATAATCGCATTTGGTTCGGAGAAGATGGCAGTAATGTGCCACGTTTGAAGCGCTTTTTGAGTGAAGTACAAGACAGAATAATACCAACAACGATTTGGTTTTATGATGAAGTAGGACATAACCAAGAAGGTCGTCAGGAAGTAAAAAAAATATTTGATGATAGAGGATACTTTGACGGTCCTAAACCAGTAAGGCTGATATCTAAAATATTACGAATAGCAAATTGTAGTAATGAAGATGTTATCCTAGACTTCTTCTCAGGCTCCGCCACCACTGCCCACGCAGTGATGCAACTGAACGCCGAAGACGGTGGCAACCGCCAATACATCATGGTACAACTCCCCGAAATCACCAAAAAGGAGTCCGAGGCCCACAAAGCCGGCTACAAAAACATCTGCGAAATTGGCAAAGAGCGCATCCGTCGCGCCGCAAAGAAGATCAAAGAAGAAACCAACGCAGAGATCGACTACGGCTTCCGCGTGTTTCGCGTCGACTCTTCCAACATGAAAGATGTTTTTTATACGCCGCAAGAACTAGTTCAGCGCGATTTGCTCGATTTAACCACGAACATCAAAGAAGACCGCACAGGCGACGATCTGCTCATTCAAGTATTACTCGATTGGGGCTTGGAACTATCCTTGCCACTATCGACAACCACTATCGACGGCTTTGAGATTCATACGGTAGCAGGAAATTTGTTGGTCGCTTGCTTTGATACCAATATCGCTGAATCCGTCATCGAAAAAATTGCTGCTCTGAAACCGGAACGAGCGTTATTTTGCGACAGTTCCTTTGCCAACGATGCGGCGAAACTCAATGTCACGGAACTATTTAAACGAATTTCTCCAGATACAGAAATCAAGGTGATATAGGGGGCTACGTCCTTGAAGTTAAAATTCAAACACCAACGCTTTCAAGAACAAGCGGCAAAAGCCGTCGTTGATTGCTTTGTTGGTCAGCCACTCGGCGAGATCCGCTATACGATGGATCGCGGTGTCGTTAAGGACGAGTTGGTGCAAACGGCGCTGGGCATGGTCGCAGATAACGGTTCGGTGGCGCTTGCAACGCCGACCGAAGACGTCGAACTCGTCGGCTTTCGCAACAAGGAAATCGTCCTGACGGAGCGCCAAGTGCTGGCCAATATTCGTGCCGTTCAGCAACAGAACGGCCTGTTTCTTTCGGAAAGATGTGACGGCAAGTACAATTTGACGATCGAAATGGAAACCGGTACCGGCAAAACGTACACCTATATCAAAACGATTTATGAATTACACAAAAGCTACGGATGGAGCAAATTTATCATCGTCGTGCCGTCCATCGCCATTCGTGAAGGCGTCTACAAATCGTTTGAAATCATGAAAGATCATTTCTTTCAAGAATACCAAAAGACGCTTACCTTCTTCATCTATAGTTCGAAACGACTGACGGAGATTGAACACTTCGCCAGTGACGGTAATATTCAAGTGATGATTATCAACTCACAGGCGTTTAACTCGCGGGATGCCGCCTCCCGGCGAATTCACATGGAACTTGATGAATTTCAGTCGCGCAGACCGATCGATGTGATCGCCAAAACGAACCCCATCCTGATCATCGATGAACCGCAGTCTGTAGAGGGCGAACGCACCATCGCGGCACTGGCTGATTTTCACCCGTTGTTTACCTTGCGCTACTCGGCTACGCACAAGAAAGAGTTCAACAAGGTGTTCCGCTTAGATGCGGTTGATGCTTACAATCGTAAATTGGTCAAAAAAATTCATGCCAAGGGGTTCACGGTCAAAGGTAGTGAAGGCATGGACGGCTTTCTCTATCTTGAAAGCGTTGGCATCAGCAGCAAACATCCGCCGTTTGCCTATATGGAGTTTGCATATAAGACGAGCCATGGCGTTCGTCGCAAAAAGCGGAAGTTTGAGGCGAATGATGATTTGTTCGAACTGTCTGGCGGATTAGCACAGTACCGCGGATTCAAGATTGCAGACATTAACGGCTTGCACAAAACCGTGACCTTTATGAACGGGAAAGAGGTAAAAGCTGGCGATGTGCATGGGGAGACGAACGAATTGTACTTTCGACGCGTGCAAATCCGCGAAACGATCAAGTCGCATTTGGATAAAGAAAGTCGTTTGTATAACGAGGGCATTAAAGTGTTGTCGCTGTTTTTCATCGATAAAGTCGATAAGTATCGACAGTACGATGCAGAGGGTCAGGAAGTCAATGGTGAGTATGCAGACATCTTCGTCGAGGAGTATGAATCGCTCGTTGAAGCGTATGCGAACATATTGGATGATGACGCTTACAGTCGATATTTGCAAGCAATCGCCGTGCATGAGACTCATAAAGGCTATTTTTCAATCGATAAACGGACGAAACGCGTCGTCGATTCCAAAGTGAGTGGGCGCGGTGAAAGCGATTCGGATGACGTTGATGCCTATGATTTGATTATGAAAGACAAAGAGCGGTTGCTCAGTTTTGCCGAACCGACTCGCTTCATATTCTCGCACTCTGCATTGAAAGAAGGATGGGACAATCCGAATGTGTTCCAGATTTGTACGCTGAAAATGAGCGACTCCAACGTGAAAAAACGCCAGGAAGTTGGACGCGGGTTGCGTCTGTGCGTCAATCAACAGGGGGAGCGGATTGATGCGGATAAAGTCGGTACGGACAAAGTGCACGATATCAACTTGCTGACCGTCATTGCCAGTGAGTCGTATGAACAGTTTGCGCGCACGTTGCAAGGTGAGATTGCTGCGGCGCTGTCTGATCGACCGAAGAAAGTCGATACGGCGTTCTTCAAAGACAAATATTTGCAAGACGGTCGCGGGCAGAAACTGAAAATTGATGCTGAGTTGGCGGAACACTTGCGCTTTGATTTGATTGCGCACGGTTATGTCGACCGAAATGGCGTGCTGACTGACACATATTTCGCGGCTTTGGAGAACCACACATTACAAGTCGCGGAGGAGATGGTACCGTATAAGACATCGCTCATCCAATTGTTGGAGGCTGTCTACGTAGAAGGGCGTGCAAAACTGCTCGAGGACGGACGCAAATTCGATTTGGAACCGATGAAACCAAATCAAAATTTTTACAAAAAAGAGTTCCAAGATTTGTGGAAACGGATCAATCGCAAGACGTATTATACGGTATCGTTTGATAGCGACGAATTGATTCGTAATGCCGTGTTCGCGCTCGACCGTCAATTGGAAGTGCCGCAGTTGCGGATTGAAGTGGTGGAGGGCGAAATCAAAGAAATCAAATCGCGTGAACAATTGCAGGCGGGGCAGGCGGATCAGCGTTTGCACAGTCACAATGAGACGCTCGGTGCTCGGGTGGAACATTAACGCCGCTATGACTTGATCGGAAAACTTGTGGAAGAGACGCAACTGACGCGCAAGACGATCGTCCGCATTTTGCAAGGCGTGTCGCAACCGACGCTGATGAAGTTTTCATTGAATCCGGAGGAATTCATCATTCGTGCCGGAAAAATCATCAACGAGCAGAAGGCGACGACGGTCATCGAGCAGATTATGTATGATTTGTTGAACGACACCTATGACAGCGATATTTTTACGAAAAACAACTTGGGTGTGAAATCGTCGGAAAACTCGATTGCGGTTGACAAGCATATCTTTGATATTGTCGTCACAGATTCGGAAATCGAGCGCAAATTTGCGCGGAACTTGGACATTAGCGGTGAAGTGTGCGTTTATGCTAAATTGCCGCCGGGCTTTACTATTCCGACGCCGCTGGGCAAATACAACCCGGATTGGGCGATTGCGTTCAACGAAGGGACGATGAAATACGTGTACTTTATCGCCGAGACAAAAGGGTCGATGTCTAGCTTGGATGTGCGTGAAGCGGAAGAGGCCAAAATCGAGTGTGCACGCAAGCATTTTGCGCGGCTGAGCGGAGACGGGATTCAGTATGATGTGGTCAGCAATTACGAAGAGTTGTTGGGGAAAGTGATGAAGTAGAATGAGGGGAAATTTATGATTCCATCAAATATTTCAAGGAAACATGTTGAACAGGCAATCGAGGAAATTGACAAAACGGGCTATCCTGCAAAACGCGAATCAACTAAGTTTGATTTGATTCATCATGGTAAGCGATATCCTCCTAAAGTAGTTGTTTCTAAGGCAAATCGATTTGCAAATGGAGAGGAATTGACACAATTCAGTGGCGGAGAGGAAACCAATCAGTTCCTAAGGAGACTTGGTTTTAAGATCGTGCTACGCGAATCTATCAAAACTGTGAGGAAAACATGGATTTTTCAAGGGAATCCAAGTCATTTTGAGATTGATCGTTACTTGTCGGAACAAACGAAAATGTATTGGAGTGTGACCAAAAACAAACATATAGAAGAGATTCAAGCTGGGGATATTGTTTATTTATGGCGCTCTCGTGGTAACCGATATCATTCTTACGGAATTGTAGCCAAAGGAATAATCAGCGCTAGTCCAGTGCCAAAGTCTGGCGTAAATAATCCCGAACTACTCGGTGATGATTTATGGCTTCAGACTGATGAAAAATATGACTCCTACAAAGCTGAAATGGTCATCGATGAAGTTCGTTTGAACGAACAGTCAGGGATGCTAACCGTCGATATGATTCGTTCGGATGAAATCTTGTCGGAGATGTCGATTGTCAAGTTGAAAGTAGGTACGAATTTTGAACTCACTGATGAGCAAGCGAAACATCTAGAAGCAATGTGGTCTGAATTTCGCCTCGATGAGAATTCAGAAGAAGACCGGCAAGAGGATTTGTTTCATATCTCTGGATACACCGTACAAGAAGGCAAGAGAAGAATGAAGATTCATAAGCGGCGTGAAAGAGATTCGAAATTGAGAGAGATGAAAATAAAGAGTTTCATGATTCAACACAAACGTCTATTTTGTGAGATATGCAACTTTGATTTTGAAGCAGTATATGGCGAGATTGGCAAGGGCTTTATCGAGGTACATCATTACATTCCGCTCAATAAAATGGGTGAATACCGAATGAACGCTAATGAGGCGTTGGATAATTTAAAAATTATATGTGCGAATTGCCATCGGATGGTTCATCGCGGTGACCCAGTGGAGATGTTTGAAACCATCAAGAAGTTATTTGATATTCCTTGATTATGCAGTTATTGATGGTTGTGTGTTTCTATTATTTTGGTGCACGCGCATCTGATATTCTAGGTCCGCTATCAGATGTCGAGAGGTAGTAGGTGCAAGATTGCTTACACTTAAATTTAGTTTCGAGTAAAGGGGAAGAAGCATTGAAGGATGAGTACAATGGATACGAACAAATCGATTGATCACACAGAAAACCGCTCATTACTGAAACAAATCTATGAATTTTTACTGGAGATGTATAACCTTCAAAATCCTCCTGTTCTCCATTTAAGTAAACATGATTGGAAATTAAGCTTACAACAATTTGCAGACAATCCCCACATTGATTATAAAATTTACATGAACCAAGATGACTTAGAATCGGATGCAGATAATTATTTTTTTCGGGTGGTCAAGCCTCCGCTGAACGATTGTCCAGTCCCACCTTCCATTCTGAAATCATGGTTGAGGGAGGGTTGGGATCATCCGAATGTATCCCTTGATTCGGAAATTATCATTTTTCAACGTTCGTCATCAGAACTCGAAAAAGATAAAACTGTTAAGTTTACCGATTCTGATGATCGAGTATCGGCCTTTCGAGAATGGAAAATCAAACGCAACGCTTGGGCTACCAAAGAAAAACCAGCCAGAGAAGCAGACCTTATCTACAACAAGTTGTTTGGGTTGAAATCCAAATTAGATCGCGAATCTGATTCCATTGAAGCGGTTATCGGCGACGGCGTTTTACGTTGGAAATTCAACAAACAAGACTCGGATACAAATCACATCGTAGAATATCCATTGTTGACTCACAAAATCGAGTTGAACTTCGACCCTAATATCCCGTCTTTTCAGTTATCGCTAGCGGAAATTTCTCCTGAATTAAATCTTTCATTGCTAAGATTTATCGATGTCGTTGCAGAAGAGGCGATTGCGGAGTCTGCCAAAGATCTCGAGTTGAATGTAAGTTCCATTTTAAATCATTCTGAGACTTCGTCATTTTTAAAGCGAGTCGCTTCAAGAATTTCATCACGTTCGCAATTTCTCGAATTCGAAGAATTCAAAAGCGATTACTTAGAGTTGCCACAAATTCGCCGCGAACCGATTTTGTATTTGCGCAAGGTAACCACAGGCATTCCGAAAGCACTTAGTGATATTATCATTGATATACAAAGTAATCCTGTTTTTTCAGAAGCGGTTGCCAAATTAATCGGGTTAGCACCATCCTTTCACATTAATCAAGAATCTTCCGAATTATCTCGGACTATCAATGTTCATGGAGAGGATTTTGAAATCTTACTTCATAAGGATGCAAATGGTGATCAACTTGAAATTGCGAAGCAGTTGAATCGCTATGGAGCTGTTATTGTACAAGGGCCTCCTGGGACAGGGAAAACGCATACAATTGCCAACTTGATTGGTCACTATATATCTGAGGGTAAGTCAATTCTTGTCACGAGTCATACGTCTCGGGCACTTAAAGTTTTGGTCGACAAAATCGATGAGGATTTGCGCCACTTTTGCGTAAATTTGAGTGATGAAGGAACTGCTAAACAGAATATGGAATTTGCTGTTGAGCAAATCAAATCACGAATTACCAAACTGAATGAGACAGAGACTAATGATAGAATTGATGAATTGCTCCAGTCGAGACGAAGTATTTTACGCAAGATGGATTCACTAAGAGATTCGTTAAAAAATGCTCGAAAACAGGCATTTACCTCGATCATTATAGATGGTCAATCATATATTCCCAATGAAATAGCTAAAACAATAGACCGACAAATTTCGGAACACGGTTGGATTCCTCTTCCGATTAACGAAAATGCTCAAATGCCGCTTTCACATGAGGAACTAACGAAACTATATTTCACGAACCAAGAAATAAGCACACAAGATGAAATTGAACTTCGATTGTTGCCTTTGAAGACGAGTGAAATCGATGATCCGCTCACGTTTCAAAATTTTGTGGACGAGTGGAAGGTTTGTAAAAACACAATACGAAGTGACGTAGAATCATGGTGGAAGCTTGACGTGCCGGGTGAACATCAACTGGAAAGTATCATCAAATCCGCAAAGAACGTTCAAAACATTTTTCAAAGTGAATTCCCGTGGCGTCAGCAAATTGTCAACCAGTTATTCACTGACAGTGAGCAAATACAAATTTGGGAAGAGTTCATTGATTCGATCAAAGAAGTGTATGAATTGCAAAAACGATGCTATCGTACCTCATTAGATCATGATATTGTCATAAATGATGAAGCGATGAACGAAGAAAATTATCAAAAACTCATACAGTTGTATCAGTCGCTCGGTGAGCATGATACGGTTAAACTTGGCTTTTTTCATTTTTTGAATCGAAGTAAATATGCGTTTCTGAAGAGTTGCTCATTCGATGGACAGACCCCTACCAAACCCCAACAAATTAAAGCTGTTCTAGATCGGGTACAATTGGATTTATTGCGCACTAAATTACGAGCACGTTGGGCGAAACAAGTAGAACCAGTACTTGGTCCACGTTTGGATGATGGAGGGACACCTGCAGAACAAAAAGCGTATGATTGGATTGCTGAAATCCAATCTTGCTTAAAGTGGTCAGAGACAGTTTGGGAATCGCATTTGAATATTCTTGAGGGTAATGGGTTTCAAATCGAGCGATTGATGGAAGCAAGTAAATGCACAGACCTCGAACATATCAGAATGCATCATATCGAAAGGATTGTTCTCAAGGTCGTTGATATTTGCGAGCAAAGTCTTTTTCTACACCGTATCCGGAAAGCGCAGAAGGAAAGAGACCGGTGGCTTGAAAAATATCGAACGATTTCGCGGAAAGAGCCTGAATCGGAGTTGCGCAAAAAACTCCTTCGAGCCGTTGATGAAATTCAACCACAAATCTTTCGAGATGCCTACAATAAAGTCCAATATTACGAGAAGAAATACGTTTACTGGGTTGATCGTCTTGAATGGTTAAATAAGTTACGGTCAGTCGCACCGAACTGGGCTCGTGAAATTGAATTTCGTCTGCATCATCATGGTGCATCACAAGTCCCAGGTGACGCGAATCAAGCATGGTTGACGAGACGATTGGAAACCAAACTGAGAGAATTGGATGCGCTAGATGTAGATGTACTCAGTCGTGAATTGAAAAGTTTGCGTGCGCGGTTCAAGGAAGAGACAGTGCAATTGATTCAGTTACGAAGTTTGTTGAAATTAAAGGAGAAAACAACAGATGAACAACTACAAAGTTTGAGTAGTTGGCTGTCATATACGAAAAAAATCGGAAAAGGCACAGGTAAGAAAGCCCCAATCTACATTAAAAGTGCAAAGCAAGAGATGATTAAGTGTCAGCAAACAGTTCCTGTCTGGATTATGCCGATGGAAAAGGTAATGCAAAATTTTCATCCCGCATCAAATCGCTTTGATCTTGTGATTATCGATGAAGCAAGTCAGTCTAATTTAAATGCATTGGCGTGCGTCTATTTGGCTAAACAAGTAATTGTAGTTGGGGATGATCAACAGGTAAGTCCCGAAAGTATTGGTGAAAAAGCAGATGAAATTCGTAGGCTGCGTGAAACGATGCTGGTGGGTGTACCGCATACGAATCATTACGAGGGAAGCAGTTCGGTTTATTCGATGGCAAAACTTTCATTTCCACTTGTCGTACTACATGAGCATTTCCGTTGTGTTGCTCCAATCATCTCGTTTTCCAACCGCTTGTGTTATTCAGGGAAAATCAAGCCGTTACGAAACGCTGGATTTGTGAAGAGGTTGCCACATACTGTCGCTTATCAAGTATCAGGTACGATTGATAGGAATACAAAAACAAATGTTGAAGAAGCGGAAACAATCGTTTCCTTAATTCTTGCCATGCGAGATTTTCCTGAATATGATCGTGCGACGGTCGGTGTTATAACCTTGCTAGGTGACGAGCAGGCAAATTTGATCGATCAACGCCTACGCCAATGCATGGATCCTAGAGAGTACGAGTCTCGTCAAATCCGTTGCGGGAATTCGGCGCAGTTTCAGGGAGACGAACGTGATGTGATGTTTTTATCGATGGTCCATAGCAGCGACGCAGAAGAACCGCTATATTTACTGTCGGATGCTGGGGAAAAAATGACGAAGCGCTATAACGTGGCAGTCAGTCGTGCGCGCGATCAAGTTTGGGTCGTGCATTCATTGAATAAGGATGTACATCTTAAGCCAGGTGATTTGAGAAAGAAACTGCTCGATCATACGACCAATCCTCACGCGTATGATTTGATTTTTCAACAACATGCGCCACAAACCGACTCTGAATTCGAAAAAATGGTACTTAAACGATTGATTGAATTGGATTATCGTGTGATCTGCCAATATCCTGTAGGGGGCTATCGAATCGATTTAGTTGTCGAGGGGAATGGGAGACAACTCGCGGTTGAGTGTGATGGCGAACGGTTTCATGGCCCTGAAAAACTCGAAGAAGATATGAATAGACAAGCAATCTTGGAGCGATGTGGCTGGACTTTCCATCGCATTCGAGGGTCGAAATTTTTTCGTAATCAAGACGAAGAAATTAAATCGCTTGTGCGCAAATTAGATGAGATGGAAATTTATCCGCAGGCATTGTCGACAGAGAGCAAGGTGATGGATGGAGAGCAATTGAAAAATGAAGTGATTCTGAGGGCTTCTGAGATTCGGGCGAGTTGGGCGGAGTAGAGTCTATATTATTTTGTAGAAAAAAGGAATTTCTACATTTTCATAGAATAATATCCTTGTCGGCATACTCGAGTCTTATTGGATCGGAGTGTGATTCAACAGTGGCACTCATCCTATGTCCTGAATGTGGAAAATCGATATCAGATTGACCTTCCCCCTCAAAACTGATCCACTTCAAAAGTTAGTTTATGAACGCGGTGAAACGGTTGTTTCTGATCTCATTCAGAGCGTCAAAATTACTATGGATGATATTTTTCATTTTCGTAGTAGCTGATTTGTAGCGTTAAGTGATTTTACCATGAGTATAACCATGTGGTGTGATGGTTGAGAATTCACCACATGGTTTTTCTTTTTTGGCAGGAAAATCATCACCTATGTGGAAATTGTTTAAGAGGTCCCAATCGTTGTCAATCACCCGTTTTCCATTGCGAATCCGAATCGATATTTTCGTTGATGAACCGAATTCAGTTGCTCTTGGTTGTACGTTTTCAGTAAATGGGGATTAAGTTTTAATTTCGCTTGCTATCTGCGACACTTCAAGGCGATGAGATGTTTTACAATTTGCTGATACGTTAATATGAGATTTCGTAAAACTCGATGAAGGAGTGATTCTCATGAAAGACTTACCGAAGGTTTTGCAAAAGCAATTTTTATTTAAAAATGAAACATGAGCCGCATTAGATAGAGGAAAAAGTTATGTAAGTCAATCACCCGAAAAAGTATCAGAAGCGATGCAAAACAGCGAATGTAACCTAGCGCAAATTTTGCCGATGATTTCTGCAAATTCTCCAGAACATCACAAAGCCATCATCCAGCAATGTCCATCCGCAATTCGTGAAATGGCTAACCCTGATGAGGCGCTCAAATCGATGGCTTTGCAGATTGCACCTTGGATGCGACATGTTTTACATCTTCGTAATGATGACGAAGCCCTGCAAAAACTGATTGAGGCGACCGTGAATCATGGGTTTTTTATGGAACGAGAGGCCGAACAGCCATCTCTGCATTTAGGCGGGGTCCCGTTTCCAAAGAAAATCTATTATCCGCTTGATCGCTTTCCGAACGACCATTTTAAATTAGATATTCATGACGCGAAGCGTCAATCTCAACCGCTGTCCAGTTCGAGAATTAACGAGCATGATGACCGCGTTGATGTTTCGCCTGATTTTGAAAGTTGGGCATGGTATCAAACGTTTCATGCATGGTCGGATGAGGAATACGGCATCTATATCACCACGTCTGGTTTAGCAAGATTTGCGGACCGTGCATTTTATCAAGCGCTTTTACGACATGAGCACCAATCGAATCCGAACCCAAATAAGACAGAATTGAAAAAGATATGGTCTCAGTCTTTGCAAATGGCTTTTCAGACCGTGCTATTTCATGAATACTATCATTTCTTTAAGGATATTGCAGCTGCCACTTTAGAACAACTTTGGTTCGCATTGAACCCTGGGAACACACGCCAGTTTTTTCATGAGTACAGAAAGAACATCTATTTTCCTGGGCTACATAACCGACTTCGTGAAGAGCCATTGGAAGAGGCGTTGGCGAATGCTTTTTCTTGGCGAGCGTTCTGCGAAAGATACTCAGATTCATCTTTGTATGATCAACAAGCGATCGAACTTGTAAAACAAGATTTGGCGAAATATATGACTAATCAACCAAGCGGGTACTGTCATTATGATCAATTTATTGAAGACGCGGAGTATGTGAAAGGGAATCAACAACTGATCTCTTTGCTGTTGACTCAGCAGGCGAGTGTGATTCCAGGCAGCGAGCGTCTCTTGCAACCGACTTTCGCTGACATGTACAAGTATAACGTGCCCGTTTATGTGATTGATGATCGAGACTAGAATCATAAAACGAATAAAAATTTTATTGAAAAAGATGGTCACTTCACATAATCCTGAAGTTAAATGATAAATTTTATGATTTACATCACCAAACGGGTGAAAACATATTGGATTCGAGGTGATGAATTGACGGATTGCCAGGCATTTTTTCATTGGTATAAAACGGATTTTTAAATATGCTACAAGAGAATGATGTGATAAAATTTGTATGGTATCGTTTTCAATCGTCTTAAATTTTTGGTTTTTGACGCTAGTAGTTTGAAGAAATATATTTTACATAATTGAGGATTTTAAATGAAATTATTGAATTATAACGATGCTGGTAAATTCTGTACGCATCAGGAAAATACTTTATCTTTCAATTCAAGGTGGTCTGATATCTATGATTCAAACTAATCCAT
The DNA here is from genome assembly GCA_947459205.1 of Caryophanales bacterium. Lineage (GTDB taxonomy): Bacteria > Bacillota > Bacilli > Paenibacillales > CANHCR01 > CANHCR01. The sequence goes on from CANHCR010000009.1 coordinate 35,454, forward strand.
TTGTCGAGAAAAAAGACGTTCTAAGTGAGTGTAATCGAGAATTGCTTACCATCATTTCTGATGAGTATATGGCAAGTCGGGTTGAAGCTGCCCAGAAGCGCCTGACAAATGAGAAAATGAAAGTTTTAGTTGTGGGTGAATTCAGTCGAGGAAAGTCAACGTTCATCAATTCGATTTTGGGCAGACCGATTTTACCTTCAAAAGTAAATCCGACTACAACGACGATTAATATTATCGAAGGTGCCCTAGAACAGAAAATCATGATTGAGTATACTGACAAATCAACGGAACAGTTGGAGTTTCCGACTGATAAAGTGAATAAGTTTCTCGAAGGCTACGTTACCGTAGCAAATCAGCAGTGGAACAGAATTACTAAAGTAAATATTTATGTCGACAACAAGCTGAAAGATTGGAATTGTGTGTTGGTGGACACTCCGGGTGTCAATGATCTTGACGCTTCTCGTGAAGACATTACATTTAAGTATTTATCGGAAGCAGATGCCTGCATTGTATTGTTGGACTCTCAACAGCCTTTATCTGAAAGTGAACGTGATTTCATAAAAAACAGAGTGCTAAAAAATGATGTGAATCGCTTACTGTTTGTTATTAATCGATTTGATGAGGCAGAGTCCTTTCCGAATGGACCTCAATCGGAACGCATTATCAAACATGTTCAAAAGCTGATTGTAGAGTGTATACCAGAAATAAGCGACCCTGTTGTATACACTGTTTCCTCTAAAGAAGCGCTAAAAGGTAGATTTAAAAATGAGTCGAACGAATGGGAAACACATTTTAACGAATTCGAACGTCACTTGGTCAAATTTATTGCCGATAATGCCATTGATAATAAGTTAAGTGTTCATGCAGAGCGTACCATTGGAATCTGTCGCGACTTAATGGATGATCTCAAATCTTCTAACTCTATGCTTTCTGTTTCACAGACGGATTTAGAGTCGATTAAGCAAAAACTCTTGAAAGAAAAAGAAATTGTGAACAACGAATTAAAGCTTCTCGATACAACCAGCTCAACGGCCGTTTTTACGATGAAACAAGAAAACGTAAAGTTGGTCAATGGACATCTGCAGACACTTCGAACAAATTTGCTGAACATGGCGACATCCATTTCGAGTGAAGATGAGTACGGCGAGTTAAAAGTATACTTATCAAATGGTATCCGCGATTTAGTTGAATTATTGAGAGAGTCAATTGAGAAGATGAAAACACAATTTGAAAAAGATATCAAAGATAAGTGTACTTTTATCGGTTCGTCAACAACAGATATCGTTCTTAAATCGTTAGGACGGCAATTAAGTCCGGATCGCATCACGGATGTCGAGTTGATGACAGATGTAAAAGAAACATCGAGTGCAGCTGAAGACGCGGTCGCGATTGGGGCAGGTCTAGGCATAGGAATATTGGGAGGCATGTTATTTGGTCCGGTTGGCATTGCTGCAACCATTCTTATCGGAAGGATTGTGGGCAAACATTTGCAAAGTCAACAGGAACAGCGGGAACTAGAAGCGTTGAAGCAAAATGTCATTGATAATATCAATATTCAAATTTCGAATGTGCTTCAACATTTTTTAGAAAACAACGAAGATAGGTGCCGGGAAATCATTGATGAGGTAAAAGCGAAGTATGTGGAGATGGCCAACAGTAAACTTCGTTCGATGGAAAAAATCACGACGACACAGTTTACAGATATTGCCACTAAACAAAGGGATATTTCATCTGAGCAGGCATCTATCGCTTCCAAAATGGAAATCATGAAGAAAATTACTAGCATCTCTTTATCACTATTAGACAAAGGAGACATTACATGAATATACCATACGGGAAAGTCGCAGACGAACTTCTCGAAATATCGAATGTACTGCAGGAACGCAGGGCTAACTTGCTTTTGCAACAGATTAAAGAAAATGAGCAACGAAATTCGTTCCATGTTGCAGTCCTCGGTGAGTTTAAACGCGGGAAATCTTCGTTAATCAATTCTCTGATTGGAGAAGAATTGTTACCAAGTGATTTATTGCCTGCTACCGCGGTTTTAAATGTGCTGGAATATGCTGAACAGCCTGAGTTGGTCATTAAGTGGAGAGACGGAAATTCTGAAACGGTCGAATTGACGAGAGAACAATTAAATAGATTTACTGTGGAAGGTTCTGCGGACTCTGAGCAGGTTCAGTTTCTCGTTTTAAGGTGTAATTCACCTATCCTTAGGGAAGGTTTGGTGATTATTGATACACCTGGAGTAAATGATATTTCAGAATCGAGAATTGAAGTGACAAAAAACATTATTCCAAATTGTGATGCTGCCCTTTTTTTACTGGACGCTGCTGCACCAGTCACCAGAAGTGAAGCTGAATTTCTTCAAACTCAGGTTCTTTCATTCAGCCTACATTCATTACTGTTCGTCATCTCTAAGGCCGATCGATTGGATGAGGAGGAATTGGAGGAATCCTTGCAAGGCGCAGAACAGAGATTGAAGCAGTTGCTATCAGTAGAACCTAACATCATTGCTTATTCGGCACGCGAAGTGATGCGTTCTATTCAGTCCAATGGATATTCAGAACAACAAACAGAACTGCTTCGACATGTTCAAAAGCTGAAGGAGAAAGCAAATAGTGAAAAAGTATTGCGTCAGTCCAGCAAACTGAAAGCTACCATCGCGATATTAGAAGACCATTTAGACAACGCTGAACAGATACTATGTCTTGATGAAACGAAATCACAAGAACTGATGATGAATATTGAACAGCGATTGCGCTCGGACAAAGCGAAGTTTCACCAGTTCATAGATAGTATGAACATCGTGGGTCGATCAACCTTGGTGCGAATGTTCGAAACATCCTTTGATAAGTTCATTAAAGACTTAACGACTCAAATTCTTGATCAAATCCGAGTCGTTGATGATGTTGAAAAATATCTAACTAAGGCATTGCCAGTTGAAATCGAACGCTCTGTCCGGCTTTATACAGAGCGAAAAAGCAAGGAGATTTATGATTATTTGAAGAATTTCACGAATCATGTATGCAGTGAATACAATCGACAATTTCACTATGTGTTAAATTTGGATACGATGAACATTCATCTTCCTGAGTTGCAGCAAACTCAAAACGAAAACTCTCAAATGATGTCTATGATTGGCAGTTACTTGCCGATGACCGCATTGATGATTGCGGGGAGCATTATTATGCCTGGCATTGGCTCGGCAATTGGGATGGCTGCTGGACATTTATTACAAAAACATTTGAATGATAAGAAGCAAAGTGAACTGCGAGAAAAGTATTTGGGTGCCATGCCAGATTTGGTGAAATCAGAATTACAGGGCTACAGACAAAATGTTGTGGAAACGATCAACGGACACTTCGATATGTTGATTCAAAAAGTACAATCTTTTCATCAGTTGCGTGAGGACGAATGGCTAGCGCTATCGGAAGGGACTTCGTCTGAAGTGAAATCTGATGAGTTAGAAAATCGACGAACAGAATATGAGATGCTAAAAGTTAAGTTGTTGACAATTAAAAAGGAGAGTGTTGGCTAATGTCTGATTTTTTGGATTCGATGTTTCATCAAAGCACGAGTAATGTATTCGGTGGCGAAAATATGTATAGTCAGAATGGAAGTCTAATAGGAAGTACGCAACCGAATGTATTTGGCGGTGAAAATTTATACGATGCCAATCATCAAATGATAGGGCACACAACGGATAATGTGTTTGGTGGTGAAAACATGTTCGACAACAGTCATCAGTTGGTTGGAAGCACCCAACCAGGTGTGATGGGGACAAATGTTTTTGACGGTCATCACCAGCAGATAGGACACGTTCAGTATGATGCTACAGGTGGAAGTTTCCATGATTTGCACGGACAACAAATGAGTTGGCAAAACAACATGTTTGGTGGCGTCACCATGGACCCGCTACAAAATACTGCAAGTTTGAGTTTTCCAAATTTGATTTAAAACAGGTGGTGAAGAGATGTCGAATATCGGAAAACAATTAGTTGAAAAAGTTCTAAAAGGTAATCCGCTTCAAAATGAAACATTTCATTTTTTGAAAGATTCTCAAATATTTTGTCAAGTGAACAATTTTCAAGAGGAGCATTCTGGATATTTCTTTATTTCGAATCAGAGACTCGGATATGTACTGAACGACGGAGAATGTTTTTACTATTTCCCTTATTCAACAGTATATCGATATGAATCTCAATATACTGATGAAACCGAGCAGTATGTATATATATCTATTTTGACAATTCACGATAATCAATGGAAGTGGACACGTTTTCACGTACTTGTAGATGATAAGGTTTTTTCGAGTATTCAGTTTGTACTCGACTACAAGTATTTTTATCCTGCAGAGACATCTAAAGGGGACATTAAGAAAATAGCAAGTTTGATTAATGAATCAAGATTCCAAGACGCGATCGATGTACTCAATGAGTTAGGGCAAAACGATCCGCTATGTGGAATCTACCATGCATTGCGATTTCAAGTCAACTCAATCCAAGGAAAAAGTGAATTCGCACAGTTTAATTTGATACAAATGTTTGATACTCTGTCTATCTTGGATCCGGAACCGTTGATTTATGCCATTGACTCTCTTGAGTGGGATAGTCGTATCATTCAATGGATGAATCAATATCAAGAAAACACACTGGAATTTAGAATAAAAGAATATATGATGGCAAAGTCAAGAAAGAACCCAGTCGAGATTTTTCATGCGATGAACCAGATGTTTGCTCAACTGGAAGGTGAATATTCTGATTTCGGCGACATTTTATCATTAAAGTCATCATTATTGATCAACTACTTCGTCGGATGGAGTCATCTATTAGATGAGAACATGGTAAAGCGTACTCATCAACTCATAGTGGATACGGAAAAAAAATATATTCAATCGAATGATTTTGCTCATCTATCAGATGCTGAAGCGAACATGGTTGTCCGTAGAGGAGCTACGCTTAACAGTTATCCTCAATCAGGGTTGTTCGAATGTGTGCGAACCATGTATTCTACAATAAATGGATACCCTCAAATAAGTGAGATGTTTAATCATCATCAGTTTGTCTCACTAGCGAACCATTCATTTGATCTTGTGTCTCTCTATGATGTTGACCAGAGTGACACATGTTCTTTCCTTTACAATGAGTTGCCGGCGAAAGAAAAAAGCAGACTTATCAACAATATTTATTGCTTATTTGCGCTTTTGCGAACGGAGGGAATAACGGAAAAAACCAAGCAAGTCTTTAACTCCATGCGTACAAAAGAGGGTATCGACATCAATATTGTTTTGTCGAAACCACAGTTGATTTTGGAAACTAGTATCTACTTTTTTTCCTGCATTGAATATTTCATCTTAACGTCTCAGAAAAAACTCGCTAATGAATATATTCTTCACTATCGATTTAAATACGGTGAGGCACTCGGTTCGAACATTCATCATATATTAAAATTTGGGAAAGATATTTTAGATGTTTATGAGGCTTGGGCCAACAGTGACATTCCATTATTAATGTCCGCCAAGAATTTTGAAGTTTTTCTTGAGATTGATTGGCTACCATCGCTATACATAAAATATATACAACCAATGATAGAGAAGCACTTAAAGCGACTCAATGAGAACCCTCAACAGTCCATGCATGTAGTGCGAAATAGTATATTAGAAATCACATCAGGTTTTCAAAGTCTTGCACAATCCAATGAATTGTTGCAAGCGAAAAAAACGAAAATCAATGAATATGTGAACCAAATAAAGAATCGGTTGCATTCCGACGAATTACGGATTGCGGTCATTGGGGAAACAAGTGCTGGAAAGACATCGTTGCTTAATCGGATGTTCGCTACAGATTTATTTTATGTGACCCAAGAAGAGGCAACAGGAGTACCGACAGAAATACGTAACGGGATTGAAGCGGATGCACAAGTGTTGGACCGGCACGGAAATGTTGTGATTAGGCTGAATGACACACAAAAATTCGAACTAAATCAAATGATTAAACGTACCGTTTCGAATTCAAATGACACTAGTCTAAATTCTCAATTACATGCATTTATCAAACAACACACAAAAGTAGACGAAGAGCGTTCTGTGAATGTAGACAGAGTGGTTGTTACTTTACCGATTCATGATCTGCCGAAAAATGTAGTGATTATTGATACCCCAGGTTTTAATGCAAATCAAAAGAGAAGTGACATTGCCTTAAATGTGATTAATCAAGCACACGTTTGTATATTTATCATCGATGCACGAAACGCCTTGAAAAGTAAAGAGATGAACATTTTGAGAACGGTTCGTGAGCAAACGGGTAAATTGTTCTTGGTGTTGAATAAGATGGATTTAATCATGGGTGATGATGAATTAGATTGTGATGACGGTGATTCTATTAAGCAGACGTTGGATCGAGTGAATGGTGATTTAGTCCGTTTTTTTGATAGTGATAAATTCCAAGTGTGTCCAGTCACTTGTATGCCTGCGGATAGAGTGCCTGCGGAAATTGTGGAGTATGTCAATAATTTATCTAGTTTAAAAACGAGAGTAATTGAACATGCAACAACCAATGAGTTGGAACTGATTACCGATATGGCGGTGAAAGAATCTGTCGATTTGATAGAAGAAGTTCAAACAATTATGTATCAAACAAACACTCAGAAGATAAACAAAACCTACGAATCGATCGACAAGTTACCCATGGATCCTCACATACACGCTAGTTTTTTATATGAACAGATAAACGATTGGTTGTTTTCACTCGAGCAAAGTTATAAATCGAAGATGTATGCTTTTAATCTTGCAAAAATACAAGATGCAATCGATACTTTTGCCGCATGGGTCTCCAATCAAACGAGTAGTGATCATTTGACGACTGGCGCACAAGCGAAAGCGGAAAGTATACTGACGATTGCTGTCAATGAAATTAACCGAAATCGTAAGCAAGAACTGAACAAGTTTTTAACGGCTCTATCCAAGAATATCGGTGATTATTTTGTCGAACTATACAAAGGATACGACATTAAAATTCAAGTGAATAAAACTGAGATTGATAATTTGTTAGAAAAAATACAACGTGTCACATCAACCGAGGTTAGTGCTATTGGAAACATTGATGATGGTGTAAAAGATCAACTTTCCGGAGCGGCAATCGGTGCAGCAATTGGATTGATTTTGGGACCGCTTGGTGCGCTCGTCGGAGGATTCTTAGGAGGTTTGTTTTTTTCGAAATCAATTGAAGAAATTCAATATGAAGTGAACCAGGCCTTTTATAACGTGGCTAACGATACGCATATGAAATCTAATCAAATGGTAGAGAATGAAATAAGTCTTCAGAACGATCAAACCATTATGGCGAAAATCGATGAGGTTTGTGAATCGATTATGACGAAATACATTCAAGCAGTAGATCGTGTGCGTGGTTCATACCGTAACGAGATTAATGAATCTTTGGAACGAATTATTCAAACTAAACATCATATCACCGATATTGCTAATAAGAATGTTCTCCTTGAAACTTGGCGCTCGTCGCGAAGGTAGTTTGTAACCTAGAAGATGGTTATAATTATACTCGCTTGGTTGACGAATAGGCTGTAGTGATACTCAGTAGCGTAGCCAATAAATTGGGGTTAAAAGATTCTACTGTTAAGGAGATCGAATAATGAAAAAAATGAAGATTATCTTTGTTGTTTTGGTTGTATCTTTGGCATTTAATTTGCTGCCAACAATTTCATGGTCTCAAAGCCCGATTCAAATTTATATCAATGGGGTAAAAAAGATTTATGAACAACCGCCTATTGTTCAATATAGCACCACTTTAGTTCCAATGAGAGGCATTTTTGAATCGCTTGGCGCCAAAGTGGTTTTTAATTCAAGCACTAGACAAATCACAGGTGTAACACCAACTGTTGAAGTGAAATTAACAATAGGTCAGAAAATTGCATCTGTTAATCAAAATGGAAAGATTAAAAAATTATTGCTTGGTGTTCCCGCTCAATCATTAAAGGGAAATACGATGGTTCCTTTGAGGTTTATTAGTGAAGTACTCGGAAGCAATGTTTCATGGAATCCGCAACAGAGAATTATTAATATTAACCAAGCGAAACCCAAATTACTGTTTAGTGTATCTAAAAAAACTTTGTTGATTGGCGAGACGATTCAGTCAAATGTTACACTGCTTAATTTCTCTAAGAAATCACCTTTCGTACAGTATTTCAGCAATCGACCAGATATTTTACATGTTGATGATTTTGGAAGAATGACTGGTAAATCACTTGGGGTCGCAACGATAACAGCAACGACAGAGAATGTAGAATCTTCAATTAAGGTTGAAGTTACGAATATCATCTGGATCAATGATGAAATTGTTCATTCTGCAAGTTCCGGAAACTACGGAAGTGTAGGTGTTTCGTACAATAAAAATCAATTCATGGTTAGAAACTCAATTTATGATTTGAACTCCGGTAAATTTTTAAAAAAGTTTGCTAATGATACTCAATTTTATAAAAGTGGAATCGTGGAATATAAGTCTGAATGGAATGCGTCGCCCAAAATAAATTTTTACAGCGATTCTTTTAAAGCGGAAGGTCAAGCAGAAAGTGCGCTTTTCCCATCAACTATCATTGGTTCTCCATTCACTTCGGTTTTCGGAGATAAACTGTTTTATATGGGAGGACAAAAAAAATATTATTTATATGATACATCTTTTCACGAAATTCTTACTTCATACCATTCAACTGAAGAAACCGGAGATTATTTTTTCACTTCCAACGTAGCGAGTAATTATGACGAAAGTATCGTGGCAATAGATTCTACAGAAGGAAAGATTCACCTATACGATATGAAAAATGGACAATTCATTAATAAATTAAATGCATATAATTATGCTGAGTCAACGAATGATTATAGTTTCGCGTTTAATCCCGGAGATTATCATTTTGGTTTACTTATCGATGATCGTGCAAATGGTGTATTAAGTATAATAAATCCTTTGAATCAATCTCTAGAACACAGAATATCGTTCGTGAACAAAAAAATTCGAAGTTTTGCTTTTAGTCCTAGTGGTAAATTTGTTGTTGTAGGTGACAATAAAGGCACAATCACAATATTTAATTTGTCGGATTATTCGGTAGAAAAAACTTTGAGTACCAAACTTAACATTTCAAAAAATAAATTGAACGAGGGAGCAAGTTCTGTTGAAAAGTTATCTTTTGCCAAAGGGGATAAAAAGATACTCGCTTTCTATTCGAGTAACTATGACCCAAATGTGATTTGTTGGGATACCAACTTACCGAATTGAGAGAGAATCGATTACACATGCGTTCACAAACCTCGTCATGAATAAGTTGGCTGTGGAGAATCGTGACTAAGATGAATTGATATGGCGGATTCAGTCTGACCTATTGGGGAAAGACTTCCGTTTGGAGTGTTTTTCCTTTCAAGTAGCACTTTGTCATATTCGCAGGAAATTGAAGGAGATTCTAGAAAATTAGCGAATTAAATCATAAAGCAATTGAAAAATGATAATTTTAAGGAGCACAGACATGACTTCGACCGAAATTCATTACCAATGGATTGCTTTTTATATGGAATTGGCCAATAAACTTCTTCAATATAAGCAGAATCGAAGCGAACTTCTTCAACTTTTGGACAAGGCATACCAGGAATCATTCGCAGAAACTGGTCTAAACAATCCGTTGAGGAAGAATCAAGAGGACTTGGAAGATGTGTGTCCATTCACATTTTTTGCGTGTTTCAATCGCGGCATCAAAGATGAAAATCGCACCGCACTATTGCGAGAACTGGGGAGATTGTTTCAAATATCGGCAGAAGCCCCTACATTATTTGACGGGATTCCCCTAGCTGACAACCGGAGCATGTGGTTTTTTGCCGGCAAAAGAAAGCGTAATCCCGATGACATTCAAAAATTGTGGGATATGTTTGAGGTCGCAATTCACTATGCAGAGCAATCGAGGGATCAACATGTGGAAGAACGTTTTGTTGATTTGTTCGACCGTGTTTTAACGCAACATCAGGTGAAATGGAATTTGACAATGGGTCTATATTGGATTCGACCAAACTTCTATTTAAATTTGGAAGAAACGAACCGCAAATTCCTAACAGAATTGAGAGAATTTCAACAATCGGAAATTGGTGGTCAAACAAAATTTGCGGATATGCCGGACGGAACTACTTACTTGAAATTGTTAGCATGGTTCGAATTGTATTTTCAACAATCCGATGCGAATGAACAAGATAAAGCCGGCAACTTTTTTGAATTGTCGCGAAATGCTTATGAAACTGCAAAATTAGCGAAATCTGATCGGATAAGATATATGGTTCCTGTTGTCACTGCATTACGAGAGTTGGGCGGCTCAGCTAAACCTGATCAAGTCCGAAAGGAATTGATCCGTAATTTGCAACTAAGTAACGACGTGTTAAATGAGCTTCGCGGAGAGAATAAAGTATCTAAATTTGAACACGAAGTTGCGTTTGCCAGAGAGGCATTGGTATTTGCTGAAATGATCGAAAAAGGCAATCACGGAACTTGGAAATTGACTGAGAAAGGTCTTGCGCTTCAGTTTACAAATCGGATTGCAATTCAAATGTATGCAAAATATGAAAAAAATACAAAAACGAAAAAAGAACACGTTCCTAACACTGGCGCTCAACAGTATTGGATCATCGCTCCCGGTCAAAACGCCGAATATTGGGGGGACTTTCAGGACTCCGAAATTATCGGTATCGGATGGTTTGAAGTGGGGGATTTACAGCAATATGCCAATAAGAATGAAGTTACGGATGTGATGAAGAAACATTATGGCGAGGACAAAGATTATAGAAACGACTCGCTTGCAATTTGGGAATTCGTCAATCAGGTGAAACCGGGAGATATCATCTATGCCAAGAAAGGTACGCGATTGATAGTCGGTCGCGGTATCGTTCAGGACGATTACGAGTTTGAAGTTAGCGATCGGGTGATTCCCCATAGACGAAAAATCGTGTGGACACACACAGGGGAATGGAATTATCCGTTTGATAAAGATATTCCGAGAAAGACTTTAACGAGAATAAAAAATCAAGCGTCGTGCGCTGCTTTGGAAAGTCTGTTTGGTGAAACTCAAGTGAAACCGCCTGCTACGGATGCCGCTTTTTCCGAGCAGGACTTTTTGACGCAAGTGTTTATGGGATCAAAAGATTTGACTCATTTGATAGGTATTTTAAAAAATAAGCGGAATTTGATCTTGCTGGGTCCGCCCGGAGTAGGGAAGACATATGTCGCTGAACTGTTGGCGTATGCGTATATGAATGTGATAGATAAAAAACGCATAACATTCGTTCAATTTCATCAAAGTTACAGTTACGAGGATTTCATGTTGGGCTATCGTCCAAACCTTGACGGATTTGAAATGGGGTATGGCCCGTTTTATAAAGCGTGTAAAGAGGCCGAAAAAGATCCCAGTCAATCGTACTTCTTCATCATGGATGAAATTAATCGTGGCAATATCAGCAAAATTTTCGGCGAGTTATTGATGCTGATTGAGGCTGACAAGCGCGGTAAGAAGATTCAATTGCTGTATGGAGATGAGTCATTTTATGTTCCTGATAATCTTTATTTGATCGGCATGATGAATACTGCAGACCGAAGTTTGGCATTGATTGATTATGCTCTCCGTCGTCGATTTTCGTTTTTCGAATTGGAACCTGCATTTGAGAAATCGGGATTTAAAGAAATCTCGAAAACGGCGAACAATGTGAAATTTGATTTGCTTGTAGAAAAAGTGAAGCAATTAAATCGACATATTCGTGAAGACCAATCACTGGGAAGCGGTTTTTGCATCGGTCATAGTTATTTCTGTGTGACAGATTCTGTCGATGAAATGTGGCTGGAGCGAGTCATCAAATATGAGATTTTGCCATTGGTACAAGAGTATTGGTTCGATGACAAAAAGAGCTATGACCATTGGCACAAGGAACTTATGCAGATCTTGGATGGACGGGAAAGCGAGCAATTGCAATGAGCAGCATCCGAATCCGCAACATCTATCACATGCTTTCTTATGCATACAAATCACTGCGACAGACCTCGTATCAGAATTTGGCAAACGAGCCATTTGAACATGTGGCTGACCTGTTCGCTGCGATTTTGGCGATGGGTATGGCTGATCAGGTTCGCCGTGGCATCACAAAAGATTATCGTGAGCACACCGAGTCTTTGCCGATGATACGGGGCAAAATAGAATGGGGTACGACTTTGAACAGCAGATCGGTGCTGACCAAGAAATTGGTTTGCCGATATGACGTTTATGACGAAAATATATACTTGAATCAGATTCTTTATACGACAGCACATGTATTACTTCGCAATCAAGAGGTATGTGAAGAGCGGAAGCGAAAACTGAAAAAAACGATGATGTTTTTCGCAGGTTGTGACTTGCTCGATCATTCCTCAATTCAGTGGAATCGAATTCAGTACCATCGGAACAATGTCGTGTATAAGATGTTGATCAACGTCTGCTATCTGGTGCTGCACGGATTATTGTTGCGGCAAGAGAGCGGGGCGTATCGGCTCGCAAACTTTATAGATGACCAAAAACGATATCAACTCTTCCAACGGTTTGTTCTTTGCTACTATCAGCATCATTACCCGCACTATCATCCTCGCGCCCAAGTGATTAAGTGGCAACTGGATGACTCGTTCATCGATTTTTTGCCCAATATGGTAAGTGATGTACTGATGGAGTATGGTGGACGAACGGTGATATTGGATACCAAATATTATAGGAAAATTATGAGCAAACGGTATTACTCAAATCCGGGCGCCGAGAACGATGAAGACAAAGTCAAAGTGAACTCGGCAAACTTGTATCAGATGTTTTCTTATGTGAAGAACTATGCCGCACATTCAGTTAATCAAGTATCGGGCTTATTGTTATATGCCAATACGAATGAACAGATTACGCCGGATGTAGAGTACAGGATGGGTGGCAATGTGATACGCATCAAAACTGTCGATTTAGATCAGGAATTTTCATTGATTGAAACACAGTTGCATGATATTTTGAAAGAGTTGATTTGATAAAAAAATGAATGAAGGAGTGTTTTACATGAATCGAAAAGGTATTCCGTATGGCATGACGATTGCGATGTTTATGAATGCATTTTCCATCACCAGTTTCTTCGTGATTGGATTCTTGCTCGTTTGGAAATCCGAGTTGCCAAGTGATTTTTGGGGCTGGTTGCAAATAGGACTATCCTCCATAATCTATTTAATAGGTGGAGCAGCCTTTATTGTTGTTATCTTCTTGGCTTCGATTGTTGTGTTTTTTCGCGACAGTTATCTTAAGTACATTGGTGTTCCGATTCTGGTGACATTAGCATACTCAGGAATTATGTTTTTTTTGCCATTCAAAATTCCTGGACCCATCGATGAAGCGATTGTATTCGGGATATCGCAATGGATTCGTGTTGCGGCACTCAAATCTCAGGAAAGTGATGAGAAAGAATTAGAGGAACTCCGAAGATACAAGGAAATAAAGGAACAAGAAAACCAAAAAGAATTAAATTGATTTGATTTAGACCACTTAGATTTGAGAAAAGACGAAAACGGTGAGCATGTATATCGTTAGTAACGTAATGGTTAGTTCACATGGCGTTTGTTTTTGATGAAAGCTACTTTGAATTTTTGTATTTACGGAGGTGTGTTATAGTGGGAATGCCGATGAATGCGCATCTGATGCTGAGTTTATTAGGTGAGACCGAATTGGAGCAGTCAGTAATTGCAAAAGTCCATGGAATGCTGAAATCATTCGATTTATTTGCATTTGTCTTGCATGACAAAATTGAGCATCGACAGTTTGATTTGAAGTTCGAAGAAATTTATCATGATTTGCATCGTGAGACTAATAAGCATGTATTATTCTTTTCGTTTGTAAATCCTAAAGTTGGATGGGACGATTATTTAAAAAATACCGCTTATTTTTCTGAACTTTTATCAACAGATTTTTATAAATTTTTATCTGTTATGGAGACATATTTTTCGCATGACTCCGTTTGTTCAGTGAACCAAATCGCGCGAGCACTTCGCATTGATTCGGAACAGCTTCCTGTCATTATCCTAACACAAGATTTCAGTTTACAAAGTTTTAAGGTTATCGAAACGAACGAGAATATTTTTGTTTCTCAATTTAAAGCGATAGAGAAAGCAGTCAAGGATTTTGAAGTCGAGCGCCACCATTACTCGAATGAACAGGGGCAAGAGCGACTATTTAAGGACATTGATAAATATCTTGCATTGCTTAAATCAGATTCGCTCGACTACAACTCAGAAGTTGTTGGATTTTCCGTCGCAAATGCTCTTCAACCATTATTCCGCATCATTCGCATGATATGGGATTGTCCATTCGAACAACTTTCTCACGTTGACAAACAAAAAATTATTGAGATTTTTGAGTCGATGCGCATTGATTTAGAGCGAATGAAGGTTTTGTTTCTAAAATCGGAAGAGGAGAATATTATCAACGAGTACGAACAAATGTGTAAACAGTTGTCGGATTGTTTGGCACTTGTAGATAAGCCTGTTCAGCAAATTGTGCCTGAAGAGTTCGCTGATGTGAGCCGATTTATGGAGCGTAACTCTCATGAATGGTTCATCAGCGGGTTACGCATTTCTAAATATTTAGAAACGGGAATCAACCGAAATACGAATAAGAATACGATTGATTATTCTCCGGCGGCCATTTGCATCGGAAAATCGTTTGAGAATGAAATAAATTTATCGATTTATCAATGGTTACGGAAAATTGCTGGTGTTAATTTGCCTGATTACTATGATAAGCCTCAACCGAATTTGGGAGTAGAAGAGACGCAGTTTCAGTTACCATACGGCAACACTTATCAAATTAATGTTAATAGGTCAAGCAAAAATAATCAGAAATTAATTTACCCAGGTCTAGGAACTATCTATCATTTCGTGAAAGATGATTATTGTCCTGATCAATTTACAGAAAACGATTGGCGCTCATTTCTTCAGGAGTGGGAAACAATTTTTCGTGTTCGAAATCAAGCAGCCCACACAAAAACTGTGAATAAGTCTGAATTTAACAAACTCGTTCGATCCTTTGAAAGAATTATTGTCCCGAGACTTTACTCCCAGATTGTCGCTATGAAAAAAACGTTGCGCGGAGAAACATAAAGAGATTTGGATTGACTGTTCTTGCGACCCGTTGAAACATCAAGAAAAAATGTGACGCATGTCATCAAATTGGAGAAGTGTATGTTAGGGCATTCAATTTTTTCTGGTTTTTACTTTTAAAAATAAGTAGTTTCAAATTAAAAGATTTATAAAAAATTGAGTGTGGAATTCCTTTGAGATTATGAATTTGGAGGAGATTAATTGAAAATTAATACTGATTGGAAACTGAAAGTTTTGCTGACGTTCGGTATTATATTGACTGTGCTCATAATAGCGGTTCCACTTATTTTTTCAATAATTTCATACGACCCTTATAATACATTGAGGAACGCTGATGCACCTTCTTATTTGGATTATTTAATGTTTGTTGGTTCGATAATTGCTGGTTTAGTGGGTCTATTAGGGGTGTTCTCTACGTTATATGTGAGTTACAAACTTTATAAAGTATCCGAAAAAGCTGTTGAAATTGCAGACCAGGCAACTAATATAGCAGACGACACTCGTAATGCTCAAGTATCGGACAATAAACTCAACTTAGTTAGAGAATATATAACGATGATTAGAGAACTCGAATCTACAGACAGTCAAATTACAGAAGCTCGTGCATTTCAAGATAAATTGAGTGGAATTATTAACCGTCGATACGAGCACATCTACAGGCAGGTCAATTCCTTTTTTAACCATGTCATTGATCAGGTTGAAAAGGGGAGTAAATTTCATCATTCAACGACTATTAGAACCAACAAATTTCCAGATGATTTGTTTGACACTTTTTTAAATAATTCCTTATTGGATAGAAATCAAATTCGACTAATAAATTATTTTTTTCAATTTGAATGGATAAATCCTGCAATACGAACTAATCCAGTAATTGATATTGTGAGAATTTCTTCAGAGCACCACCAAATCGAATTTGTAATTAGTTTTTCTAACTTATCAGTTTCCTTCACAGAGAATGAAGTGAGAAAGGATGTTATTCAAATCAATGAATTTTATGAAAATGACATAATGAGAGATAAAATTGAATTTGTAATGGATTCAATTTCGAATAGAATAAAAAACATAGAGCGAATAAAAGAATTTTACGTAGAAAACTGCAAGGAGCTTCAGAAAATTACTGGTTATAAATTGATTGAATTTACACAAGATGAAAAGGCATAAACACAAATGTATTTTATACAATCTCTGCGGAATGGGATTCTGCAAGCATTCAAAATTGTTAGGAAATCAAATTCATGGGAACATGAGATCATATCATTCGATTGGAGAAGTGTATGTCAGGACATCAAAGATAGCAGCTTTATCGTCGGGATGTTGTCGAGCATGTCTTGAGAAGGGTGAAGAACCCTACAGCATCTGTTGGCTCGCTCAACTGAGTTGAGTAATCACTCGTTTTTTTGCCAGTGGGCATTGAGGGCATTTTGTATCAAATTCTCTAAACTGCTGATGTCCGACATCAAGTGATTTTAGGGGAATTCACGAGTGCATGAAATCAAGCATCCAATCAAGACGGTATGTTATTAATGGCACCAATTAAGGTGTATTAAATTGGAGAAACGGTTGTTTCTGATTATATACAGCGTGTCAAAATTACAATTGATGATATTATCCATTTTCGCAGTAGCTGATTCATAGTAAAAAATGGCATTATCATGAGTATAACCATGTGGAAAGATTTTTGAAAATCTGCCGCATGGTTTTTCTTTTTTTGGCAGGAAAACCATCAAATATGTAGAATTTATAAAATAGAATTCTAAATAATCGGAGGGTTTGATTTCATATGTTAAATAAACTACTAGAAAACAAAGAATTAATCAATTATTTAGAAAGTGCAGCATGTCGATTGAAAGTAATCGAATTCGACGAAAGTTTTAAGTCAATTTCAGAGGCGGAATTAAATCATTTATTGCAGTTTTTACACCGTTTTTGTCACGAAAGACAGTGGGTGTATGCGATTCGAGATGCATCAAAGACGCCGGAGAATGCGATTTCACACTATGTCGATCGTTTAATCGAGCAGTCGAAATCTAGGGATGCAGAAGACAAAATTTTTAAACGATTGGTTGTTATTACGAATATACCTGACGAGCCTTCAGAAGCACTTGTATCGGCTTTAGATCGTCTATTGGAATCTAGTGATGATATGTATTTGATCGTTTCTTTCGGCAGATCGATCTATAAGCAAGTCTATAAGATGAGTAAATTCAGGATGTTCCTAGATAAATTGCTTTTGATTTCGAATGCAACAAAAAATACGGAAATCAGGAGTGTTGCGTCATCAAACATATTGATAACAAATGTACCGACAACAAACGTGGCATTTCCGCGATATCGTCCGTCAGATGATTTGAAAGCATTTCTGTACGCAAATTTCCCGCTGATTCATAATGCGAATTTTGACTTGTCTGAAATCAATCATGAGTCAACGATAGTGAAAGCAAAATTAACGGATCACCTTAATCATCATCACACAGCGTTCGGTGGCAGCATTGCTCTTAGTTTGTTATTGTCGGCGATGTGCCATTTGGTCAAGATTGTCGATACGTTCCCTGAAGAGTTGTCATTTGTTATCGGCAAACAGGAAGTCACATATTACGAAAAAATAAACGAAGACTTTGTTGTTAGAAGTCTTGAGGTTTCCGACCAGGAAAAACGCGATTATTTTGCACGCGTAATGGAGCGCGGAAGAGGTGCCATTGTGATTAAATCGCAAATTCGCGACGAAGCCACTGATAAACTGCTGGCAGAGTTTATTGGGAAGTTCGTATGTATCAAGTGTATGGATGTTGAACCTTCCGACTATGCAATAAGCTAAATTGAATTGAGGAGTGGTAGAAGTTGCGCATATGTGATGTACAAGCGTTAGTTTTGAATGGGACGTTTATTGTTTGTTGGGATGAGACATTGCTGCGAAACAGTCCGCCACGAGGCAGGCTTACTATTGATGCGAATGCCCTTGTGTTGCGAGCATACATTGACAATGAGTTTGGTTTAAGTTTTAAGTTTGCGTGTTATGCGATGCTCCAAGATGAACAGGTGACATTGTTTGCCGACGACAGCGGACTGGGTTCGTTTACCATTCGTATAGACGAATCGACCGACTATTCTTTTATTTGGCTGCCACATGGTGTTTATAATGAGGATACTTTGAATCTCGATCGGATGGTTCGCGAATGTTATCAAGTGAATGATTTTGTTCAATATAGTAGAACGATGGACGTTTTGCATCCGTTGCGAGACAGGATTCAGCCGGATGTGATTCGTGTTCTACTATCTGCTAAAGATGGTGAGATGGAAGGGGTATGGTGTCGAATTCATGACTACATCAATGAACGAATGGTTGTTAAATTGTTGCATGACACGAAGAGAGATTTTGGTCTACGGACAAATGCCCTGTTAAATGTGGATATCGTACAACATGAGGGTCAAGCATATGTTGTTTGGGAACAGGAGTGAGCAATACAATTTCGGATTTCTGCAGTAGCTGCGATGCAGTAGAGTAATAGGCTAATTATTTTATTTTGGTCAAGAGGAACATGTGACGCGAGAGGAGTGTTCTGATGAAGTTACAGGAGCAGTATCAAAAGTGGTTGAATGAATTTACTGAGGCGCACGGCAGACCGAGCCCGTATGAATCGGTTGCGACATTTGAATCATTTGAGGCGCGCTTGAAATTTGCTGATTTGTTGCGCATGTTTGACGAAAGTGGTGAGCAGGATTTTGCGAAAATCGAACAAATTTACTTGTCAATTATTCACGATGCGGTTGCAAGACAATGTGCAGGTGTAACTTTTACACATGCAGAGATGCATTTGTTGGCGCGCTTGTATATCAAATATGGGCAGTTGTACTGGGAGTGCCGCAAAGATGAGTCGTTTTTGCTCGATATGTTGGATCGCGCGACTACGTTCATCAAACTCGATAAACGCTTGAATGGGCTTGAAGCGACGGTCGAATATTTTCGTTTGAAGTTGTTGGCGGATCAGGGACAGCAATTGAGAGCGCTACAGGAAGCAAAGTCGCATCTGACGCTCGTCGGGAAAAAGAGGAAGTCGTTGTGGAATCGGGAAAAATACATGTTTCATTTGTTTCTATTTGAATTGTATAGCGACAATCAATGTTATGAGGATGCGGAAGAACATTTGCAGGAAGCGTGCCTTGCTCTGAACTTGTTGAAAAAAGCGAATGTTGATGACTTTATGCCAGTAGAGCTCATGGGCGTCGTGTCACGCTACATTTTTGAAGTAGAAGATCAAGGGATGATGTTTGTACCTGGGGAGGATGGTCCGGAGCGCGACCGCAAAGCAAACTATGCAGCGAACGTGAAGATTCAGGTGGAGAATGCGGCTTACTATGGGGAAGCGCATTTTGATGAGAAGTACCAGCGTGACGAGCAGATTTTGCTATTGAAAGGCTTTTTGCCGAAGAAGGTTGAAGGCAATGAACTAATTGAAGAAGAGTGTGCGACGATTGTCGCGGGTGCGCTGAAGGCAGGCGCATTGATTGAGACGGAGTTCGGACTCGAAGTCGTGAATCCGATTGCCGGAAATGTGATGGATATCGCGGCGTTGATTAGCGGACAAGCAGGCCTAAAGCGACGAGAATATTACAAAATGTGGCGCGATAAGGTGGATGGAGCGAGTCTGTACGAGGACCATTATTATGTACGAGGTGAAGGTGAGGATGACCACCTCGATGATGGCAATGATTATGAAGGCATGTCGGCTAAGCAGAAAGAATTATTGGAATATAAATGGAGTAAACAGTTTAATCGATCGCGGCGCTTAAACCGAAATATTGCGAAGCGATTGCGCGATTTGTTGGAGTGGAATTGAGGTTTCTTTAGAATCAACACGATAAAGCTAGTGCCTCGTGCCGGTGCGCTTCTACTCATCAAGCGAATGTTTTTCTTTTTTCTAAAATAAAGGAATTAACGCTGTTTTTATTGAATTTATATAACGACTAATGGGGGTGAGCATTTGTTGATTGATCAGCTACGCCAAAGTTTTCAAACCAATGGAGCAACTCACCCGCAAACGATGTGCTTCGTTACTCAGTACATCTCGCGCATCATGAATGTCGCGCCGAAACAAAAAGACTTTCGTAACCATAATAAATTTCACGACGCGCAATTGATTGCAGATGACCGTCAATTATGTCTGATGGTGATTGAAGCCTATATTTGCGATCCGAAATACATTCGAATTTATGAAAATCTCGACCAATATGACGACGAACAGTGGATTCACATGAAACCAAGTGAGCAGGATCCACACGGAACATTTTATGTGGAGGAGTTACGTGGATGGATTTGGGACTTTGGTCCAGATGATCCGCATGATACAGAAGACATTTTATCCGATAATGAAGATTTGGAGGAGTGGATGGACTTTGACACCCTCGTCCACCAACGCATTTCTTACGTTTTGCTGAAACTTACGTTTCATGCGTTTATGGGAAGCGCAGAACAACCTGCGTTTTTCGAAATGTTGTGGCGAATTATTGCGCGCGCGTTTCAAAAACAAACCGTCTTTGGAGAAGGTACGTGGTCTCTCGAGGGCATTATGGAGGAACTTGTTCATTACAAAGCGTTCACATTTATGAGCAATGTGTTATTGCATTTTCGCACAAATAAACTTTTCCCCTACAACTCTTGGATGCGTTTTGCTGGCATGTTGATACGTGGACAATTTGAAGCATTATCCAAGATGGGCTATCACTCCAAAATTAGTGCGAATGTATTGATCAGAAATGAACTCGAGCGTGTGGCAAACGAAGAAAACTGGCCGGCGTTGAAGAAGAAATATTTGCTAGCACGAGTTGGTCTGCTGTAGCTGCAATCACGAAAAGGAGTCACACGTCAATGATGATTCGCATCGATCTAGAGCGAGCTCGCACGGCACGCACGATTGTCGCGCGTTTGCAGCTAGCCATGAAAGAGCACTGGCAAGTCGCCTTTCCTTTATATGAAGATGCGGAACGGGCACGCCTGCTTTGTTTGCAAAACGGCGGCGGAAACCGTAATTTCACTCACCCGCGTTTGCTCCAGATGTGGCGAGATCTTCAAAAGGAATCGCAAATGAACGTCACGATTACGTTTTTCGACCTCAATCGGCATTATGCAAAGTTGGTGGAGGCCGCGTTTCGTGCTGATCTAGCAGATTTTTTTGCCACGTGTACAGCAGATGAGCGAACTGCGCTTCCTGTTCTGAATGTGTTCAATTACATTTGTCCTAAACATTGGCAGTTGCAAATCGATGGCGTCCAGTGGGGCTCCGTTTATGCTCGGACCGAGGTGCCTGAGCTGCCGGTGGATGCTTTATTTGCGTGCAATCGTGAAGCGACGATGGAACCGGTGTGGGCAGATCAGGCGATTGCATGGTTGGAGTATCGTCTGCATCACTGCAACCAGTTGTCTGAAGTTTCGAAAGTCATCAAGTCTACGTTTAGCAAAATCAAGAAGCGCCTCTATTTGACGTATCAATTGACGGAACTTTATGAGGCGTATCGCGTCATCCTTGACGCTTTGCCAAAGCTTGCACGCGCCGAACGATTGCTGAAGATGTATCGCCTCGAATTCGCACAGCTACTCGCCATCCATTTTGAGGAAGAGTGTGCGCAACCGTTAGCAAATTTCAATCAATCCATCGAGACGAATATTTTAGACATTCAAGTTCTGACTGCGCTACATGAAGAAATTGCGTTTGATGGCTTTGCTTGGCTTGGACGTTGGCGACAAGAAACGCGCACTTCTTCTGTCATCCACCAACGAAAATGCAAGTGGTTCGATCAATGCAACGAATTGTTTCAAGCACATGATGGTCAATACAAGCCTTGGATGCGCGAAATCTTCTGTAAATTAGCGATTGAGTTCCATGCGCGTATGCAACATCGACAAATGGAGCAACTTTTCGAATGGAACAAATCGGTGCGCTATTGGAACGTAATGGACCGCTTAATTGTGTTTTATGACTGGCATGAACTCGTGACGAGAGATACAAGTTATCTATTCGATGTGGCGGAACGAATGACTTTCATCGGTCGTTTCGAACGTGTCGTGCGCAACTATTTCCGCCATTTGCGAGAGGATGATATAAGTGAGCAAGATATGGTAGAGCGGTTCCAAAATCAATATATCGTGCCGCGACAGTTCATGCGTTATGATACTTGGATTCGCGAAGTCGATAAGCTAATTGGCAACGAGCGTTGGATGAGTCGCTTTTCCGAAGCAACGCAATTGGATTTGCGTTTTGCGGTGCTGAAGTCACACACTCTATTGTCGTTTTTTCAAACACCACTCGACGAACGTTTTGCAGAATTACAGCAACAAATTGAGCAACGTTACGGAAGAATGGATCGACGTTGGATTGAATTGATGACAGATATTTATCCGAAGATCGCTGATCGGCTGAAAAGAGCCGATCAATACGGTCTCTTAATATTGAATTCGATTGAAGAGGATAATCACGACAATTTGGGTGATCGACTACAAGTTATCGCAACGTTGTTGGAGCGAAAAACTATTTTGCTGAATCAGTCAACAATCCTCAGTTTGGCTCACGAATATGTAGAAATTGTGGCATTAACGAAAAAGAAAGATTTGACTGGATTATGCAAATTAATCTGGTCGCGCGGCGCCCGAACATTGTACTTTTATTTAATGCAACGGCAACTCGAAACATATGCAGCAATGGATAACAAAAATGTTTTGGATGCTATGCGTTTTTATGGAAACTGCATCTTATTAAATGAGGATATTTTCAGAACCGCAACTCTTTTTACAAAAGCTTCAGATTATTCTTTTGCTTGTTTCCGCATGGTAGAGCAAATTGTAATCCAAAAAGCTACATTTGATATGAGTCACTTATCTTTTTTAGCAAAGTTGTTGGTGATGTGTTCACAGTCGAACGATTCACGGACTCCGTCCATTATGCAAAACTTATATGAGTATGTGTTGAACGGCATCGAAGAGGTACAAAAACAAGATAAATCTTTATCAGAGAAATGGAGAAATCGTTTTTTTAAAATACTCCGCAATAAAGATTGGCACATTTGGGTGGAAAAACATGGGGGTGAGCAAATGTGGTGGGATTGGTTGGAGTTTTCTTGGTCAGAAACGAAAAATTGGTATTTGAAGACCTTGAAAGATGTGATGATCGTCTCACGGTTGAACACGCTCAAAAAATTCGAAACACGTTTTTCCTTGGACGCAGGTCGACTTGCCGCTGTCGCCGAGATGCGAGCAAGATGTTATGATCTGCTCGGTCCGCATCATCCGAAGGTGAAAGGTGGGATGTGATTTGAATCGTCAAACGAAAAAGAAATATCGCCTGCGCAATTGGGATGACGTACAAGAGTTTGAAAAATATGCGCGACTCATCACCGAACTGATGATTTCCTGTTTGCCTCGCGAACAGGTGGAACGTTTGATGCTGGCGCGTCTAAATGAGCGAGATTTTTCGACATTGCAATGTTGGTTCAATCACGATAAAGATTTTACGGCGACCGTCGCGGCGTTGCAAACGCAAGATTTCTCGCGCTTTGTGGAACTTACTTTGTTTAACGTATTCAGTGAACTAGAGCGGGCACTTGTCGAGTATTTAGATTCGCTCGATTTCACGCCGGAAGTAGAGGTTCAGAACGCGGAAATTGTGGTGCGCAATCCGCTTCCGTTTTTGCAATATACGACGTGGCCGATGGAAGATTACTCGTATCTAGTCGTAAAGACAAGCATCGACAAACAGAAGTTTTGGGCAGAGAAATGGAGCCGTTCGGAGCAAAAGATTTTACAAAAGGTATATGCGTACAAGAAAAACCGCAGCGGGCGCTATGTGATTGCAAAAGACGAGTTCGCCAAGGCGTTGATTGAAATGAACGAGTTGTTAGGCAACCCGACTGATCGTTAAGGAGGTACCACCATGCATCATGTGACACCAGGAAAATTGTTGGAAATTTTGCTACCGCTGTATACGAACGCTGCGAAAATGAGTGAAGTGCCGAGCATCATGCTGTGGGGCGAGCCAGGCATCGGCAAGTCGCAGACGATTCGTAAACTGAAAGATGAGTTGCATCGTTTGACGGGCAAGGAGGGATTGTTGCGCGACGTGCGCCTCTTGCTCTACAATCCTGTCGATTTGAAAGGCATTCCCGTGCCTGACGAGGAGCGAGTGCGCTCGAAGTGGTTGCGACCGACGCTGTTTGATTTCGCGGAGGGTGATGAGTTTCTGCATGTGCTCATGCTCGATGAAATATCGGCAGCTCCGCCATCCGTGCAGGCAGCAGCATATCAGCTGATTTTGGATCGGCAAATCGGCGATCACAAACTGCCAGACAATGTCGTCGTTATCGCAGCGGGCAACCGCATCGGTGATGGCGGTGTTGCGTTTCGTATGCCGACGCCCCTTCGCAATCGCATGACCCATTTTAAAATTGAGCAGGATTTAGACGATTGGCTTTCCTACGCCGAACGCGATCAGCTGCACGAAGCGGTGCGTGGCTTTATTCGTTTCGCAGGTATTAAGATGCTGCTTGATTTCCGCGCCGACAGCGACGAGGAAGCGTTTCCGACACCGCGCAGCTGGGAGTTCGTCTCGCGCTATTTGAAGTTGTACGGCGATTCACAACTCGCTGAACCTGCGATTGTTGGAACGGTAGGCAAAGGAGCAGCAGCTTCCTTTATTGAGTATACGAAAGTGTTCGAGGAATTGCCGGATCTCGAGGCGATTATGGCGGGTCAGCAGGTCGAATTGAAATCGACACGCTTTGACGTGATTTGTGCGCTGTCCATTCGTATCGCTGGCGTGATTCCGACGATGACGAGTGAGCAAGCCCATCATCTCGTCGATTTTTTACTTAAGTCGGCGATAAAAATCGAACATATTTTCATGTTGATCAGTGATTTGTGGCGCATATCGAGAACACACGAGATGATACGCGGCATGAGCAGTTTGGTGCAATGGCAAATGTCACACAAACGATTTTTTAAGTAGGCGATGCGGATGAACGAAGAACAAGAAGCATTAAAGAAATTGGAAAACTCATTGACCGTACTGATTGTCAAGTTTCCGTTCTTAGGCAGGTTGGCATTGCACTTGCAATTGCGTGCGCGGCCCGATGTGAAGACCGCGGCGACAGATGGGATTCATTATTTCTATGCGCCGCAGTTTTTTGCCCGACTGAAGCAAACCGAGGTTAATTTTGTCACGATCCATGAAGTGATGCATGTCGTATTCAAACATATTGAACGTTGCCGTGATCGGGATTTGGATTTTGTCACGTACAATTTTGCCTCGGATTATGTGATTAATGCCGCCATCCGTGAACTCGATCCGACGCAAGAGATTTTTAAAATGCCGAAACAAGGCTTGTACAAAAAGAAATATGAGGGTCTGTATACGGAAGAAGTGTACGCGCTTTTGCAGAACAGCGACTCGGGGCAAGAGTTGATTGATCGTTACAAAAAGCAAAAAGAAGCGCAAGAACGGGGTGTAGGAGAGGGTACGCATCCGATTAAGGGACACGATGTGTGGCGCGAATTGTACGATCGCTTGTCTCCTTCGGATATTGAGCAGTATGAAAGGGAATGGCAGCGTAGAATCGATAGCGAAATCCGACATTTTCCGGAGCGATTTGCGGGTAGCAGTGCGGGGTCGATGTTTCGCCGGTTTGTGCTTGAGCGTGCGGTGCCGAAAAAAAACTGGCGCCGGTTGCTGCACGAGTTCTTGGCATTTGAAAGCAACGATTTCGGCTTCAATCCGCCGAATCCCAATATGATGCACTTATCGCAATTTGGCTACGATGTGATCATGCCGGATTGGAGCGAGCAAGAGCCTGTTTTGCGCAACATCGTGTTCGCCGTCGATACGTCGGGGTCGGTTGATGGCGCACAGTTTCAACTTGTACACAATGAGATCATTGCCTGCCTGCAAATGTTTGGCGGGCGCGTGGATGGCAAGTTGATTTACTGTGACGCTCATATTCCTGATGATGGTGTGTACGACATTGTGAACGTGAAAAACGCGCTGCCGGTCGGCGGTGGTGGCACGAGTTTCATCCCCGTATTCGAGTGGATCGCAGCTAATTGGCAAAATCAGTGTGCGGGCCTCGTGTATTTGACCGATGGGTATGGTGAATTTCCCGATTTTGCTCCGCCGTATCCCGTACTTTGGGTGCTGTTGCGAAAGAAGCATGAATGTGAGGTCGAAGTGCCGTTCGGCAGTCGAACCGAGTTAATTATGGATTGACACGATTCTCTTGAATAACTTCATAATTGCTGATTTCAAAAGATTAAAAATACAACCTTCTAGGGTGAAGTCGGATTTTTCAATTTTCGAAAATTTTAGCGTCCTTTGTGCCCGTTGCTCGTTGTACGATGAAACGTTGTCGAATGCTATGCTTTACCTTTGATTCAAATAATCTTTAGCCGATTTCTACGGATTGTATACGATTACAGCAATGTCAATCACCCGTTTTCCATTGCGAATCCGAATCGATATTTTCGTTGATGAACCGAATTCAGTTGCTCTTGGGTTATACGTTTTCAGTAAATGGGGATTAAGTTTTAATTTCGCTTGCTATCTGCGACACTTCAAGGCGATGAGATGTTTTACAATTTGCTGATACGTTAATATGAGATTTCGTCAAACTTGACGATGGGGGTGGAGGTAATAAAAAACATTTCTATGCAAGACTTCAGCGTTGATGATGTTCCGAATCTAATTCGCTCCGCTGTCGATGAGATTAATTCTACACATAACAGTTTTGGGCCATACAACCGAGAATCTCTTGTCAAAGTGAAAGGTTGGCTTGAAACCGCATGGCAACTGATGGTTGACAAGGAGTTCTGTGAGACTCATCTGCAAATCGCTTGGCCGTTAACGGTTGTATATATTAGGCTGAATTTGCCTCATAGCATTGATGAACTCATACAATACTTGAAAAAACATGATCGTGAAGGTTTGTCCGAATCTCTGTTAAGCTTGATGAAAACCTCGCAAGCTCTATCAAATTACACTTCAATCTATAAAACATATCATAACGGCTCAGTGGTGTATGAGTTGTCAAATCCAAAAGCTGTGGCACAACTTATTGCATTGTGTAGTGAACATCGGTATTGGGTGTTAGATATGAGAATTAAGGAACAACCTGTTTTACATGGTCACTCAATCGTCAAAGGTTTAACTGAGGCAGATGGAGCGATTTTGCTTGAATTAATGACGAATCGACGAGGAGCATCTTCGCAACTCATCATAGAGAGGTTGAACGAAGTGCTTGATTCGGTTGTTGAAGCGGAACAGTTTGATCTCCGGATGTCACGACTACGCACACAATTAAGAGATCAATTTTCCGAACTAATCCCTCGAGATACCTTGTTTATCAATGAGTCTGAACGATATGAATGGAACGTGCCTGGTACGTTCTATGTAGTTGAAACAATTGATTATAAATCTATCAGTACCTCGGACTTTTTGAATATCGGGCTAACACCGTATCATGTTTGCGACTTGTCAGATATGACGGAAATGAGTGATTTTGAAGCGTTTGAAAAATTTTGTTTGGCGGTCGCAGTGGAATACGGTTTATTTGTTGAAAAAGAACCTTACTCGCTTGATCAAGTATTACAACATCTAACGGAGTCGGCAGATGATAAAAAAATTCTTTCACTATCTGGGGAGTTAATTAAAGGATTAGTAGTCTGTCAAATCCATCTGAAACATTCTGGTGAGATTGATAAAGTATGGGGTGAAATTGAAGCGATTTTGAAAAAAAACAAATTGTACAATTTCTATGAAAGGTATAATTATCTTTATCGTGCGTTAGATGAAAGTAGGTCACCGCATCTTTTGTATATAAATGGTGAGCAATTTCGTGATGTGACCCTAGATCGTGTATATCGCACAATTGAGGATGCTCATGATCGTGAGGATATGTTAGTCTTGGACTATCGTGTTGCCATTCGACCCCGAATCCATGCTGCGGGAATAACTTGGGAAGTAACGCCGCTTCAAGGGAAATTATTGTTCGCGCTTATGACAACAACTCGCCCTGTGACAAAGGAGCAAATTATCGCTTACGTAGGTGAATCCTTTTCATTCGATCGAATGCTCCAAAATTTAAGACAAAGATTTGAAGACAAGTATCCTAACCATTACAACACTAAGTTTCTTCGCAGTCCAGATAAAAAAGGATATCGCATTGGACTGGATTGTGAATTTGCTGTCATTGATAGAAAAACATACGAACCTTACACTGGGATCATTAAACCATCACCTATAATTCAATTCACTAACATCTAGTGAAAGCCTGCTCACTTAGGATAAAGATAAGTAATAAACACACTTATTATAAGGGAGCGATTAAGATGTCGAAAAACAACGATCAGATTAGAGAATTGCTAGCTTTTTATCAAAACAATGGTGACCGTCATGCACTGGAACAAATCATGATGGAACATATGAAACTGGTTTGTTTTATCGTGAACCAATTTTTGTCCGACAAAGAGACATATGCGAGAACATGGTTTGATGATTTATGCTCGGAAGGAAATCTTGGTTTGATGCATGCCGCAAATGAATATGATTTGTCTCGTAACACTAAATTCTCTCATTATGCTTATATGAAAATTTTTCGCAATGTGAGTCGAGCGTATCATGAGTGTATAAAACAAATGAAAGTCCCGTATTCACATGTGACTCGTCTGAAGCGATACATTGAAGCGGATAGCATGTTTAAGAACGCACTTAATTTGGAAGTATCACATCGTGAGTTTATAAAATCAGAGATGGGGATTTCGGAATGCCAATACTGGAATCTCAAGCATGCCGCAGCTGCTAGTGACGTTGATTTTTTAGATGACGATTCCTTTGAAACATCAGCCATAACTCCAACAATTCGTTTAGAAGACGAGGTGATTTATGGAGAGTTTGAAACTTTTTTAAACCATATCTTGTCTCAATTAGATGTGGAAGTGGGGCAACTGGTCGTACAAAGAATGAACATCGATTTTTCGCGTAAATCGCAACAAAAAGTATTAAGTAGAAAGGAAAAACAAGTCCTTCAACCGGTGCAGTCACTTATCGGCGAGTGGTTTAACGAATCAAATTAATTCATTAGGAGGCACTTATGAAAACATTCGATTTTGAACAATTCGTACAAGCGTTATCCAATCCTGACTTGAAAGGGCGAGTCGCTGGCACGAAAACACATGAGAAGGCAAAAGATTTAATTGTCGAAGAACTCGGTAATCTGGAGTCCCGTGGATGGCAAAAACTTATCCCTGATACGTGGGAGCAACCATACTCAGTCTATAGTTCGTCATTACTGAAAACGATCAAGTGCGCGAATTTGATCGCAGTTCACCAAGGCAAACCGGGCGTTACTGATTGGATTTTAATTGGTGCACATTACGATCACTTGTACGAATGCCCGGGTGCAAATGATAATGCGGCGTCGGTCGGCATCGTTTTAGAGGCGATGCACAAACTTGCTGACACTGCACATGATTGCAACGTCATCGCCGTGTTTTTTGACACGGAAGAACCGCCATTTTTTGATGAAAACAAAATGGGCAGTCAGCACTTCTATCATCATCTGCCGGAGGGACTGCTGATCGAGCACCTTCGCTGTGCGATTGTACTTGATTTGGTCGGACATGAGGTAAAACTCAAGCAGCGCGAGCAATCATTGTTCGTCGTCGGTGTGGACAGCGGACTTGATTTTGTGCAGGTGGTAAACGAAGCGAGTGCTAGTACTAATCTCGATATCTATAAGGCGCTTCGCGGAATTGATTATTCTGACCATCTTGAATTCAATAGAAATCATAAACCACATTTGTTTTTGACAGCCGGTGTACCGTGGCATTACCATTCGCCACACGACACGTATGACAAATTGTCGAACAACTTGCCTAAATTGCATCAGATCAGTGAGTTGGTCTACAATCTATGCTGCATCATGCGTCCAATCTCGGAGGCGACGCGTGGACCTTCATTCACACTTGCCGATGAGCATGCGGAGTTAAAACGCTTTCTCAATGCTGAACATGATCAACACGTGGCACAACGTATTAAATATATAGAGTCGGAGGTTTCTATTATTGGCTACCGTGCATTGCATGCAGTCGCTGCCTTGCTGAAATCAATTTATATATCAACTTTCGAATCGCTTGCCTCGGATTTGGATGATGAAAAAAAATTGCGATATGCTTTATCAATTCTGATGAAGGCAAACACTTATTTGGAATAAATGATAGCATAAGTGAGGAGCGACAAGCATGTCAATAAAGGCAACCGTTCAAAGTAAAACCTATGAATTAAAGCAATTTCTCGATTTGTTAGCAAGGGATTTTTCCATCCCTTTGGAAAAACGTTTGCAACTAATCATACATGCAGGAGCATTGATTTGTGCGATTGTCGCAGTGCAACCGATTCCTTTTGCAGACTTGTTTATATTAACGCCTATCCAAGTTGTGATGGTCGTTTATTTGAATCGTGCGCTCGGACAACCGAGCAAAGAAAACGAAATTCAAGAATTGGTCGTTTATTTGATTGGTGTCGTAGGGTGGGGCGTGTTGGCTCAACAAGTGATTCTTGGACTCTATAAAACAATCTTGCCTTTCTTAGGCGGAGTAACAACGATTCCGCTTGTGTACATCGCGACTTATGGGCTCGGCTTTGCGGCGAAGACGGTTCTGGAGGCGCGGATTCGTGACCGTACGTTAACAAAAGAAGAAATCAAGCGGATTGCAGAAGAGGCTCGCAAACAAGTGAGGGAGGAATCGGGTCTCGATTTTACACCGAGCGGATTACGGAGAGAGTGGGACAAGCTTCAACAACGTGTGGCCAAAATGAAGGAATATGAGGAAACGATTGCTCGCCTCGAGCAGGTATTGCAACAACCGGTTGATACAACATTGTTTGTTCGCGATATTGTACCGCAATTGATGAACATCCGCACGCGCTTTCACGAAAGTTATCCAAATGTGCATGTTCGTGATCACGTGCTATTTCTCATATCGTTACACCCAGAACAGATTAAGATTTTCGAAGAGCAAATTAGTCAGATTCAGCACGACGTAAAACGATCGATGATGACTACGGTCAACGAACAATTGACACTTTTTCAACTTGAATTGAAGGGTGTCGGAATGCTTTACATTTACAGAGTGAATGATACGTATCATGTGCATTCCTATGAAGCGGAGGAGCGGGGCGATGAATACGAATATTTGCATCAATTGTTATTTCAGCAGCACAAAATGAAGCATTTGAAAGATAAAGAGATTCGCGAAATGTTGGAACTTGCCGTGCATGAGGCGAAGACGGAAATCTCGATCGTGTCTCCTTGGATGGGGGAAAAAGCGGTCAATGATTTTTTGTTGCGCGGTTTCGAGCAAGCCATGAAACGAGGGGTTGTCATCCGTATTTTATATGGGATCGGCAGCAGTCAGAAATCGGATGCGAAGCGGAAGGAAACAGAAGCAATCGCTGAACATTTAAAGAAGCGGTTTGCACAATATTACGGGACGTTGTTCCGACTGAATCCGACCAACACTCATTATAAACTGCTCATCTGCGATGATCGTTTTTATTTGGAGGGTAGTTTTAATTACCTATCGTTTCGCGGAGATTACAAAGGCGACTCAGCACTCGGTTTGCGCGGAGAGGGGGCAACGTGGTCGGACAACACTGAATTGCTCCTAGAACTAAGACGCCGTTATTTTCATTTTTAATCATATTTTGAGGAGTGGTGCACATGGGTTTTCTCGACAAAATTTTATCGAAGGCTGAGCAAGAGAAGTTGTCAGGCATTGCGCGTAAAGCAAAGCAGGAAATCTCTTCCTTGCCGATTATCTCGGCGATTGGCGATGCGACGCAAGGGATGTCTGGCTTGAGCGAGATTCAGCAGGAAATTAAAAAGAATCCGATGGAACCTCTGCATTGGCTTGCGTATTATGAGGCGTTCAAGACTTATAAACGCATGAGTAGGGGTGTCGATGTCGGCAGAGCAATCATTAATCCAGTTGGATTTGTGTTGGTGAAGGGGGTAGCCGGCGGTCTGAATACGCTGGATAAGGAGTATGAAGCGTTCGATCCACGCAAATGTCTTGGCATGGCAATTTCGCTAACGATGAAAAATTTGAAAAACAAAGCGCTCCCGCCGAATCGCCGCGACTTGGTGATTCTCGCCAAGGCACTGACATATTCAGTCGCCTACGCCAACGGTCCGCAGAAAGATAAAATGCTACAAAGAGCGATTCTTTATATCACGCGCGCCATCGATTTAGAAACCTCGAAACAAAAAAAGGCAGAGTTCTTCTTCTACCTGGCAGAGTTTTACTCACAAACTGAAAACGAGAAGATGCGTATGCGAGCGTTGAACATATCACGCAAATTAGGCTTTGAGCCAGCTCATGAACTGCTCAAGGAGATTCTCAAGAAACAAGCAACAGATGAGGCGGCAAAGTCAAAAATCGAGAACGTGAAATCAGACACACCTTATCGCATTTTTGAATTCACGTATCAACCGAAGTTGGAAGATAGGCTTGAAAACACATGGGAACATGTGAAAACGCAGCAACAGCAGAAATTTTCGGATACAGGCAAGCGAATTTCTGATTTCATGAAAAAATGGTAGAGGAGAATCGATATGCCCTTTGATTTTGACCCGTTTCAAATGTTGGATATGAACCACGACCTACAGGTGGATGCGAGTGATTTGCAATCTTATGAATTGCAACAGTTTGGAACGTTTTCATTGACTGATCTCGATCATGATTTGGTTATGGATCGGTTTGATATGGATATGAATAACGATGCATTGTTTGATAAGCACCAAATGGATTTGAATCATAATATGATGATTGATAAATTTGAAAAGACGATGGGATTCACCAAATTCAAGTTTGATATAAACGGCGATGGTGTTATCGATCATTTGGACGAGGCGTTAGCGAAAAGTATTTATAACCTGTAACGAAAGTAGTGTTATCATTTCGAGAAAATTAGAAAATGGAGATGTAAAATGTTAAGCGAAAAACAAAACAAACTATTTGAATTGGCGTGGAAACGGATGCGTACCGAAATCTCTATCGAGACTCATGTGCAAGCGAACGAAGTTGTCAAGCAATTTCAAGCAGAAAAGAAGCAGATTTTACAAAGTTATAAAGAGAATCGGTCGAATGTTTTAATGCTTCCGCAAGCGATTTGCGACATTTTAGATTCTACTTCGGATTCTGTAGTCGGTCGTGGGTTTGGAGCCATACAAGCCCCTGCGTTTCGAGAATTTATGAAAAACGAGCATTTTGTGAGACGATTCATAAATCTATTGGTTGTCGATCACAAAATAAAAAAAGATGAAAAATCGTTTGGGTTGTTGCAATCTTTTTCTATGCAACATGGAAATATTGAAGCGAATTCGATTTATGATTTGCTGTTTGACGAAAGGGCGAAACACATTACGCCAAAACCAAGTTTGCAAGCTAGACGTACAGAAATCATGATTTTCATCGATTATATGACTACCATCCGTGATAGCGCTGAGATGGACGCAATCTACGATTTGTTTTTTGAAACCAAACATGAGCATAAACTTTCTTTTTTTGAAAAGAGTCTTAAAATTCGTATGGCCGCAAATGCGTTTTGTGAAGTAAACCATCCAGGAGCCAGTAATCATGAACGTGCTTCATTGCCCTATTTTTTGATTGAGAGAAACTTATAGGATACTTAACCTGCAATTATTTGTATAGTTAAAGGGAAGCACATCAGATATCATGCGGAGGTTGCTGTATGCCGGATAAACGAACTCCAAAGAAGAAAAAGGCAAATGATGCGCTTGGTGCAGGCATTGTCTCAGCGACGCCCGAAAATATTGAACGGTACGGCAGGGCGACGGCAGAATACCTTAAAGGATACCGAGGAGAAGTCGATGCGGATGGCGAAATTGTCGTCAAAGGGTTAAAACAGATTTCCGAATCGAAGGTTCATCCTGATTATGAATATCAAAATTTGAAGCAACAGGCAGGATTTGCTGCAGAAAAACATTATGCTGATCAACAAAACGCGCAACGAATCGTTGACGGAGAACCTGGACGAGTCTATCGTTCGAATGATGTAGGTCGCGGCAATGATCCGGTCTATGATATTGTTACAGTTGATGAAAACGGTGAACTAGTATGGGGCGCACAAATGAAATTCTCTGGCAAGTATCAGACAGAGGACGAGATACATCACAGCGCAGAACTACTTGTGAAGAAACTCGCAGGCGACAACTGGGAACGTTATCGTGGCCATGATGTGCTCGTGCCCAAAGAACAATTTGATCATGCAAGAGAATTTGCCTCGGCTGAGGCAGATAGATATGCTAAGCAAGCAACGATTTTTGATCATCAAGGAAATCATGAAAAAGCTGCATCGCTTCACGAGAAAGCCGAAATTTATCGACAAGTGTCCGAAGATCTGAAGGATAGCGGCATCACTTCGAAGGAAGCGATGTATCTACGTGAACATCCTGAACTTGCGACAGCGAAACATGTTGCGGATCATATGAACGATTCGGGCCTCGAAAATGCAAAAAGTTGCGCTCTTGTCGCGGCGATCATTGCCACTGGACAGGAAGTGATAAGTCTTATGCGCGGCGAGAAAACGATGGCTGAAGCTTCATTAGGCATTGTAAAAACGACTGGCAAGAGTGTCGCGACGGTCTATGTTATCGGTGCTGCGGATACAGCGATTCGAGGTGTAATGGCTTCACAAAAAGATGGTATTTTATTAAATTTGTCGAAAACGAATACCCCTGCTATGATTGCGATGGTTACCGTTCAGGTTGGAAAATCTCTCTATAAATATGCGAAAGGAGAGATTGGTTTACTCGAATTGATTGAAGAACTTGGTGAGAAGGGAACTGGCATGATGTCGGCGAGTTATGCTGCTGCGATCGGCACTGCAGTATTCCCGGGTATAGGGACTATAGTTGGCGGTGTCGTTGGCTATATGTGCAGTTCCTCGCTTTACAAAGCTTGTATGTTGACACTTAAAGAAGAAAAGTTATCCGCGGAGAGGAGACAACGAATCGAATCGATTGCAAATGTTGCGATTGCGGCGATAAGATCCCAAGGGGAAGAACTGCGAACGCTGATCCGTGAGCATCAACTGAATCGTCAAAATGAAATAGATTTGTCGATGGCAGAACTATCGGAAGCGATGGAAAATAAAAATTTGCAATTGTTCACGCAAGCAATGGAGAGGATTTCTGTTCAGTTCGGACAAACGCTACGTTTTCGTAATTTCCAAGCATTTGATGACTTTATGAACGATGAATCGCAAGTATTTAAATTTTAAATGTTTATAGGGAGGAAACCGTATGCCATTACCATTAATTCCGATTGTTCTTGGAGTCATCTCGTTAATTTCGGCTGGAGCAGGCGTGAAAAAAGGGATAGATGCGAAAAGAGACATTGACAAAGCGCAAAACATAAACGCAGAAGCCGAAGAGATTGCTGAGGCAGCAAAACAAAAAATTGAAAACGCACGTGACAATACAAGCAACGCGATTAGCGATCTCGGATACGAGAAAATTCGTTTGCTAACGACATCTGTCCACGATTTCGTTGAATATTATGGGAAAATTAAAAATATCGAGTTGGAATCAGGTAAAGGCATTGATGAGTTAAGATCCTTTCATCCGAATAGTGAAAGTTTTCTGAAGTTGAAAGAGGTATCTCTGGAGGCAAAACAAGTGGCTGTCAATGGTCTTGCCGCTATCGGTTCGGGTGCTTTGCTTGCATTCGGAACATACAGTGTCGTAATGAGCGGGTTAGGAGGACTGGTTGTTACCGCGACAACTGGCACAGCGATATCAACACTTACTGGAGTAGCTGCGAAGAGCGCGACATTGGCGTGGTTAGGGGGAGGGGCGCTTTCAGCCGGCGGGCTTGGTATGGCCGGTGGAATGGCAGTACTCGGCGGTCTCGTCGTGGGTCCTGCTTTAGCCGTCGGCGGTTTTATTTTTGCGAGCCAAGCAAAGAAAGCACTCAATGATTCGTATAGTAATTTATCGAAAGCAAAAACGTTTCGTGAACAAGCGATGAATATTGAAATGGCGATGAACGCGATTCAAGCAAAAGCGCTGGCTATGAAGCATTTGCTGACTCGCTTGAATTCTACCTTTGAGGTGTACGTCCTCGAATTGAAGCGAATCATTACATTTAGTGGTGAAAACTGGAAAAATTACACTGAAATCGAAAAGCAGCATATTTACCAATGCGTAAAAATCGCGCTAGCAATGAAGTCTGTACTGGATGCAACGATGCTTGAAGAA
>CANHCR010000010.1 GCA_947459205.1 Caryophanales bacterium
AGAGTGCGTGTTCACCGAGCGCTTCAATCATAATCTCATTGCGTACCAATTCGTTCAACGCTTCACGCAAGTTTGCAGGCAAAGACGGGATTCCTGCTTCCTCGCGCTCGTCTTCAGCCATAATGTAAATGTTGCGGTCAGTCGGTGCTGGCAATGGCAATTTTCGCTTGATACCGTCCAATCCTGCTTTTAACATGACAGCGAGTGCCAAATACGGATTGGCAGAAGGGTCAGGATTGCGCACCTCGATACGTGTGCTCAACCCGCGCGAAGCCGGGATGCGCACCATCGGACTGCGGTTGCTTGCCGACCATGCAACATAACACGGCGCCTCATAACCAGGCACAAGTCGCTTATAGGAATTAACCGTCGGATTGGTAATCGCCGCAAACGATCTTGCATGCGATAAGATACCCGCCATAAACTGGCGCGCCGTTTGACTCAAGCCTAACTTATCTTTTTCATCATAGAACGTGTTTTCTTTATCTTTAAACAACGACATGTGGCAATGCATACCCGAACCATTCACACCGAACAGCGGTTTCGGCATAAATGTTGCGTGCAGGCCGTGTTTTTTTGCAATCGTACGGACTACTAACTTGAACGTTTGAATTTGGTCAGCTGCCTTCAAAGCTTTCGCATATTTGAAGTCGATTTCATGTTGACCTGGCGCCACCTCATGGTGAGAAGCCTCAATCTCGAAGCCCATTTGCTCGAGTGTCAAAACAATTTCACGACGCGTGTTTTCACCCAAATCCGTAGGTGCCAAATCAAAATAACCGCCTTGATCGTTCAATTCATTTGTAGGATTACCATGCTCATCTGTTTTGAATAGAAAAAATTCAGGTTCTGGTCCAACGTTCATCGCCGAAAAACCGAGTTCTTCCATCTCCTTCAGACAACGCTTCAAAATGCCACGCGGATCGCCAGAAAACGGCGTTCCGTCCGGCATATATACGTCGCAAATCAGGCGAGCAATGCGATCTTCCGTTACCCAAGGGAAAATTTGCCACGTATCCAAATCAGGGTAGAGATACATATCCGACTCTTCGATTCGCACGTATCCTTCGATTGAGGAACCGTCAAACATGATTTTATTATCCAACGCTTTTTCTAATTGACTCGTTGTAATCTCAACATTTTTAATCGAACCAAGCAAGTCTGTAAATTGTAATCGAATAAAACGCACATTTTTGTCTTTCGCGTCTTGCATAATTTGCTCTCTGGTAAAACTCAAAACGGATCCCTCCTGAGGATTAGATTGTGTACGTTTTCATTTTAACTGAAAAAAAAGGTGGCGTCATCTACTACTTTCGCGATGACGGTTTGAAAAATCTCGACATCTGACCTTGAATTAACGAGACTTGACCAGGACGCTTGGCCCCACCGAGCAATTCCTGTTTAAGCATGCGATGCAACTGCGAGTCTGAAAGCTCTTTGCGCTTCGTTTCTGTCTGTTCTGTGATGACGGTAGCCTCCATTGATTCCGATACCGGAGACAATACTTGCTTAATCCCAGCGATATTAACACCCTTTTCGATCAATGACTTAATCTCAAGCAAACGCTCGACATCATTAAAAGAATACAATCGTTGATTGCCGCCGGTACGAGCTGGAGCGATTAATTCGTGCTGTTCATAATATCTGATTTGTCTCGCTGTTAAATCGGTTAATTTCATTACTATGCCAATTGGAAACAATGCCATGTTGCGGCGAAAATCATCACTCACCCGACGTCACCTCACTCACATATTTTGGTACTTTAAGTTTACTTACAAAAGTCGTATATGTCAATGTGATGTTAGATTAATTGTCAAAGTGATGTTGAAATATTTCACTCAATGAATAGAGCACGGCCCACTTTACGTGCGCATACGTCAACCCGCCCTGCATATAAGCGATGTACGGCTCTCTGATCGGGGCGTCAGCAGTCAATTCGAGGCTCGCACCTTGTATAAAAGTTCCCGCGGCCATGACAACTTGATGTTCATATCCAGGCATGTCCCAAGGTTCCGGAGTTACATGAGCATCAACCGGCGAACTATGTTGAATCGACCGCACAAAACGAAGCAATGATTCCGCATTTGTAAAACGCACCGCTTGAATTAAATCAGTTCGCGAATCGTCCCAACAAGGGTTTGTTTCGAGTCCGTAACTGGCATAAGCCGCAGCCGCAAATACTGCACCTTGCAATGCTTGTCCAACTATGTGTGGCGCCAAAAACAAGCCGTGCAATATTTCGCGGTTTGTATGCAGCATCGCCCCCACTTCCGCACCAATTCCTGGCGCTGTCAACCGGTAAGCACACTGCTCAATGTAACGTTTTCTACCGACAATGTAACCTCCAGTGGTCGCTATACCACCACCAGGATTTTTGATTAAGGAACCTGCCATCAAATCGACGCCGACATCAGTCGGTTCGAGTATTTCAGTGAACTCTCCGTAACAATTATCGACAAAAACAATCAAATCAGGACGTATCGATTTTACAAACTTCGTCATTTGCGCAATCTGCTCAACAAGAAACGAGGGACGCCATTCATAACCTCGCGAGCGTTGGATGGCAATACATTTAGTACGCTCATGAATCGCCGAGCGAATTTGTTCGTATTGCGGTTGTCCGTACTTATCCAAAGGAACAATGGAAGCACTCACACCCCAATCTGCCAGTGTCCCCTGATTTCCTGCTTCTCCTGATTTTCCAATTACTTTTTGAAGCGTGTCATATGGCGTCCCTGTAATCACCAACAATTCATCGCCAGGTCTTAACACGCCGAATAAGGCCGTCGAAATGGCGTGCGTTCCAGATACGATATGCGGGCGCACGAGCGCCGCTTCACAACCAAATACAGATGCATAGACATCATCGATTAGTTCGCGGCCACGATCATTGTAACCATAACCCGTCGAACCAGCAAAATGAAAATCGCTTACTTTATATGATTGAAAAGCTCTCAGCACTTTCAATTGGTTTTGTTCCACTACATCTTCAATTCGCCGTTTCACGCCTATAATTTGTTGCTCCAATTGTTCAGCTATTTGCAATAAATCTTGATGCAACGGTTTATCAAATATCCCCATCAGAGGTCTCCTTCACACGATACGCCGCTAACATATGACCGCTCCGTTCAAATTCACGCGCTTCAACGATAATCGTAAAATACATCGCATCTTCTTCAGTAATCTGTTCAATCACTTGTCCTAACCGGTAAATATGCGCCATTAAATCACCGCGTGCATGCGGAATTCGGTAACGGACCGAATCGCCGGCAAGAAGTTGCTCAATTTTTTGTTTCAGTGCTAACAAGTCGTGTTTCTCATAAGCACTGATGCGCATGAACGGCTCGTCGGCAAACAGCATGCGGCTTTCTTCTGCGTCCAACCTGTCAATTTTATTAAAAACAACCATTTGCGGATTTTTCTCAGCCCCCAATTGACCAAGCACTTCCGCTACCACGCTCATTTGTAATTCCCTCATTGTCGAAGAGGCATCGACGACATGCAAAATCAAATCAGCCTCGCACACTTCTTCTAATGTAGCACGAAATGCCGCAACCAGTTCGTGCGGCAAATTTTGAATAAAACCGACCGTGTCGGTTAACACAATTTCACGTCCGTTCGTCAAAGTCAGCGTTCGCGAAGTCGGATCTAGTGTAGCGAACAATAAATCTTCTTCCAAAACACCAGCAGCAGTCATCCGGTTCAGCAAGGTCGATTTCCCCGCATTCGTGTAACCGACAAGCGCGACTTGAATGATGCCACTTTTTTTGCGGCGTTCTCGATATAACGTGCGATGTTTACTTACCTCGACGAGCTGCTGTTTCAAATCACTGATCCGATCACGAATATGTCTGCGATCGGTTTCCAGTTTCGTTTCTCCCGGACCTCTCGTACCGATACCGCCTCCAAGACGCGATAAATTTTTACCATGTCCCGATAAACGCGGCAGTAAGTAATTGAGTTGAGCTAGCTCTACTTGCAAAAATCCCTCGCGCGTGTTCGCTCGTTGCGCGAATATGTCCAAGATCAGTTGCGTGCGGTCAATGATTTTTGCATCCAGAGCGTGTTCCAAGTTACGAACTTGACCGCCTGATAACTCACTATCGAAGATGACCGTCGTCGCTTCGGTCGTCTCAAGCAGTTGCCGAATTTCATCCACTTTCCCCTTACCAACAAACCATTTCGTATCGATTTTCGGACGATTCTGCGTCAATTCTGCGACGCATTCAACACCGGCTGTTTGCGCCAGTTTTTTCAACTCCGCCAATGAATAGTCCGCTACTTCGGGTTGCGCAAATAATTGCGGCGTGCGTAAACTGACGAGTATCGCACGTTCGTGACTTGCACTCAATTCATGCATTAAGACTCCTCGATTTCAACCGATTTGATGATCACTTTTTCAAGTGGTTTCGACTGCTCGCCGCTGCCATTATCTGCGACCGGTGTAGCTGCAATCGATTTTAGCGCTTCATTGCCACCGATTACTTTGCCGAAAATCGTGTATGCACGCGTTTCCTCAAGGATTTCGACCTGCTTACCGGTTCCGATAAAAAACTGGCTGCCGTTCGTATTCGGTCCTGCATTGGCCATCGCTACGACGCCTTCTGTGTATTCATGTTCAAAACTAAATTCGTCATCGAACTTATAACCTGGACCGCCTGCACCCGTACCTTGCGGATCGCCCGCTTGCACCATAAAGTCTTTCATGATGCGATGAAACGTCACGCCGTCATAGTATTTGTCGCGCGCAAGAAAAATAAAATTGTTGACTGCTTTCGGCGCTTCATTCGGATACAATTCGATTTTTATGTCGCCTTTGCTCGTCTTCAACGTTGCCGTATAGTCTTTCGTTGTATCAATTTTCATCGGCGGTGCAAAATCATAAGTCGGTAAACCGTCCACCATTTTTTTCACAGGGTTCGGGTCTTTAGAGATCGGAATCGCTTGTTTTTTCGGAGCAGGTTTTGTCTCTTCTGCAGGTTTTTTCTGCTCTGCAGGAGGCGTTTGATCCGTTGTTTGGTTGGTTTGTTGCTGATTCTGCTCCGTGCTAGTTTCCTCTACCTTTTCACTCGTTGCTGGTTTTCCTTCATTGCTTGCCTGCCATACAAGATAGCCGACCATCACGACGACAATCGCAAAGGCAACACCTAGCCAAATCAGCATGGCGTTGCTGCTTTTCTTTTCTTCCACCAACTTCTCACGTGTCCGTTCGCGATTTTGATTTTCAAATCGCTGTTTTCTCGATTTCATGTCATTCTTTTTGCCCATCGTAATTCATACCGCTCCTTCATTATGTAGTGTTTGATACTAATTTCATACAGAATTATAGCACATGATGATAAAAATCTCATGCGGAATCAACAAGATTTTTTTGCCAAATTTAAGATTCGTGTTAAAATAATAATTGAATATTTTTTACAAGCGAGAGGGATTACATGAGCATCTTAAGTGTGACGGAATTGGGACACGGTTTTGCCGGCAAAACATTATTCAAAGACGTGTCATTTCGATTGATGGCTGGTGAACGCGTCGGTCTTGTTGGAGCAAATGGAGTTGGCAAATCGACTCTGATGAACATTTTAACCGGACAATTGCAAGCAGAACACGGAAAACTAGAATGGATGAACAAAGTTCGCGTCGGTTACTTAGACCAACATGCCAAGTTGCAGGCTGGACTATCGATTCGCGAAGTGTTGCGCGGAGCATTCCAACATCTATTTGATTTAGAAACGGAGTTAAATCAAATTGCGGAAGCGATGGCGTCTGCGGATGCCGAGGAACTCGAGCGTTTGCTCGAACAAATGGGCGACATTCAAGAGAAACTTGAACTTGGCGATTTTTACCTGTTGGACGCGAAAATAGACGAGGTGGCAGCGGGCATTGGACTGCAGGCTGTCGGGCTCGGGCGTGATGTGACAGAACTTAGTGGTGGTCAGCGCACGAAAGTGTTGCTTGCTAAGTTATTGCTCGAAAAACCGACTGCATTGCTGCTCGATGAACCGACCAACTATCTCGATGTTGAGCATATCGATTGGTTGCGCGATTATTTGCAACAATACCCATACAGTTTCATTCTCATTTCACATGATACCGAATTTATGAACAGCGTCGTAAATGTTATTTATCACTTGGAGTTTAGCAAGTTGACACGCTATACCGCCAATTACGAACAGTTTCTCGGCATGGCGGAAATGAAGCGCAGTCAATATGCCGATCAGTATGAACGCCAGCAAGAACAAATCTCAAAAATGGAAGATTTCATCCAGCGTAACAAAGCCCGTGCCTCGACGTCCGGCCGGGCCAAAAGCCGCATGAAGCAACTGGAGAAAATCGACCGATTGGATCGTCCGGAAAATATTATTCGTCCGACTTTTTCTTTCAAAGAATCACGCGCTTCGAGCCGCTATGTGGCTGAGTGCAAGCAATTGCAAATCGGCTACAACCGTCCGCTTTTGCCTACACTTACTATGAATTTGGAACGCGGTCAAAAAGTTGCAATTATCGGTTGCAATGGTGTCGGTAAATCTACGCTTCTGAAAACAATTATGGGTACGATTCAACCGCTAGACGGCAAGGTAGAGTTAGGGGACTTCCTCTTCCCTGCTTATTTCGAACAAGAAGTTCGCGCCAAAGACATTACACCAATCGAAGACGTGTGGGAACAGTATCCCCATATGACGCAGGCTGAAGTGCGAGCTGCGTTGGCTCGTTGCGGTTTGCAAAACGACCACATCACTCGCAAAATGTCATCGCTTAGCGGCGGCGAGCAAGCAAAAGTCCGACTATGCAAACTAATGATGCGCGAGAGTAACTGGCTTGTGCTCGATGAGCCGACGAATCACCTTGATGTCATCGCAAAAGAGGAATTAC
The DNA here is from genome assembly GCA_947459205.1 of Caryophanales bacterium. Taxonomy (GTDB): domain Bacteria; phylum Bacillota; class Bacilli; order Paenibacillales; family CANHCR01; genus CANHCR01. Next base: position 6,871 of record CANHCR010000010.1, read on the forward strand.
AGAAGGCTTTGGTTAATTATAAAGGTACAATCTTATTAGTCTGTCACGAGCCAGAGTTTTATGAAGGTTGGATCTCGCAAGTATGGGATGTCGAACAATGGTCGCAGCAAGTACAATCTACTTCCACTTAATCTCGGAGGAACTTCGATGAAGCCTTACGTTAAGGATTTAATCAAACTGATTCGCAATGGAACGGACGACCGATATGGACTCGTCATGGCGATGGAATATTTCGTCACGCTATTAAGAATCCGCAACGAAAAATTGCCGATTGTTGAAATCATGACCGTGTTTCGCCGTCATCGTCCAGTGTTGCACCGCATTATGACCAAAAATGTCGCTGAAAAAAATCCAGTCTATTTTATCCTCGACTTTGAGGGCGACTATCCGACTTCGCTTGAATCGCTTGAACTAACGGAAGATTTCATCAAGAATGGTTCTCTAAAATAAAACAGGGTGTGCCCTCGGCACATCCTGATTTATTGTGAATATTTGACACTTAGCTACTCTACATTAATGAAAGCTTTCTGCGCATCGATTGTTTTTTTGATGGCACCGTTCGCGAACATCCAGTCAGCGGCCGTTTGCCATGATTGTAACGTCTGCCAACCATAAGGTTGGTCGCCAGCATCCATTTTCGGCAACAAAATCTCAAGACTCTGCTTTTCGATATCGGCTTTTAACGGAAATTGCTCCATTTGTTTGGTGAGCAACAGATCGAGCGACTTTTGCGGATTTTGTTTCATATCAGTAAATCCCTTGCGCATCGCTTTGACAAACGCATCAACCGTAGCACGATCATTTTGCACCGTATCTTCATTTGCAATCAACACCAATTCGTAATAGTCAGGCAGTCCGTAGTTTTTACCTTCAATCACATTGATGTTCATCCCCTTCGAAGCGAAAATTGGTTTCTCGTGATTAACGAAGCCACCCATGATTGCATCGACTTTTTTGTTGAGCATCGCGGGAATGAGATCCCAGCCAATATCAATGAATTTCACCTTTTTCGGATCGCCACCATCCTCACGAACCATCGCCTCGACAAATGTGCGATACAATTCGATGGAAGAATATCCGACTTTACGTCCCTCCAAATCGCGTGGACGCTGAATACCGCTATTGTCAGCAGTCATTAACTGTGTGAGTGGTTGACGAACGACAGCCGCTACCGACACCACCGGTAAATCCTCGCTGCGAGCGGTGACCACTTGATTTTGATAACTAATCGCAAATTTCACCTTGCCTGCTGCGACCAATTTAAGCGGATCATTCGTATCGGCAGGTGGCTTAAACTCAACATCCAATCCTGCATCACTGAAGTAACCTTTATCGAGCGCGTCATACAAAAATGAATGAACAGCGTTCGGATACCAGTCGAGAATGACTGTTAATTGCTTTTGCTTTTGTGGTGACTTTTGCTCCGCTTCATCGCCAACATTCCCGAGCACGACAACAAGTACTGGAATGAGCAACAACGCGATTGGAATGATCCATTTTTTCATCTGACAAATCCCCTTTTCATGTACTTAACTGCATATACCATCAACAAGCCCATTACACACAAAATAAAAACGGAAGCGAATAGCAGATCGGTCTGCATATTATTCGAAGCTCGTCGCGCAAAAAAACCGAGACCACGCTCTGCACCTAGCCATTCACCGACAGTCGCACCAATCACCGCATAAGCAGCGGCCATTTTTAAGCCAGCAAAAAACGAAGGCAATGCTGTAGGCCACTCCAGCAAGCGAAAAATCTGCAAGCGCGAGGCACCAAGCGAAATCATCATCTCTCTCCGCTCAGGCGACACCGAGCGGAATCCTTCATTCAAACTGATGACAATCGGAAAAAATGACCATAAGACGGCGACAGCCACTTTGCTCCAAATCGTATAGTCAAACCAAATAATAAATATAGGCGAAATCGCAATCAACGGAATCGTCTGCGAAACGATCAACAACGGATAGAGTGCTTTTCTTAGTTGCAGCGAGCGAAGCATCGCAACCGACATCAAAAAAGCAATCAGCATCGATATCGCGAGTCCGAGCATCGCCTCACTCCATGTCATCCAAATGTGCTGTCCCCACAAATCACGAGCATCCCACATCGCAATCAAGACATCGCTTGGTGGCGGCAAAATATACGGCGCAATATCGAATATACGGACCATCAATTCCCACACCAACAACACGGCAAGCAATACGAGAAATGTCATAAGTTATCGCCGCCCAACAGCATGTGTTCAAGCAATCGTTTGCGCTCTACGAAAGCAGGTTCATAAATCAGTTCGAAACTTCGTGGCCGCGCAAACGTAACCTCAAGCGCCTGCACTGTTTCTCCAGGTTCGCTTGGCAAAACCAAAACAGTATCCGCGAGCAACAACGCCTCATCGATATCGTGAGTGACCATGAGCACCGTTCGCCGATCGCGTTGCCACACATCAAGCAACCAGCGCTGCATCTGTTTACGTGTCAAACTGTCTAGCGCAGAAAACGGCTCGTCCAGTAGCAATAACGGCACATTTTTAAGCATCGTTCGCGCAAACATCACGCGTTGCTTCATCCCGCCAGACAATTGATCCGGATAGGCGTCTGCGCAATCACGCAAACCAAACGAATCGAGTAGAGCCATCGCGCGCTCCTGCATCTCCTCCGCGCTTTGCTTTCCCTGCAACTCTAACGTAAGCATGACGTTATCGAGCACTGTACGCCATGGAAGCAGCGTATCACTTTGCGGCATATACACACTCTGCATTAATCTTTGCGAACAATCGGCAGCACTCCCGTTCAGAAGAAAGGTGCCTTCCTTTGCGTTGAGCAAACCCGCACACAATTTGAGCAGTGTGCTTTTACCCGCGCCGCTGGGACCGACCAATACATGAAAATGACGCTCTTTCAAGGCAAATGTTACCTGATCCAAAACGGATCTCTTCCCAGGGAATCCGAAGCAGATGTTATCTGCTACGAACACATTTGCATCCCCTTCGCCGCTCATTGATCAACGCCCCACATCGTGCCTTGCCAAGCCATCTCCCAAAATTGCCATTCAAACTTGGATGACCGCACGAACAACGTCTCCAATTCCTTCAATTCGGACTCAGATAGACCGCTGCACACACGGTTCAGTTCGTCAATCAGCATCAACGCCAATTGTCCGAATTCATCACACGAATAAAGTAAAATCCATTCGCGATAGTGCGGATGAGCGAGCGATTGCGCCTGTGACGCCAACGACTTGCCCATTTCCCAATAACTCCATGTGCACGGCAACAATACGGCTAACACATGAGCGAGCGAACCTTTGAAAGCGCTTTGTAACATGAATCCGCTATACGCAAGCGTAACCGATGACGGTTCCGTCTGTTCCATCTGTTCGCGCGTAATTCCGATTTTTTCACCATACTTCCGGTGGTGTTCCATTTCTTCGTGCAGCGTCGCGTGCATCAGTGCAGCGAATTTCTCCATCGTCACCAAATCGGGCGCTTTCACAGCCGCCAAGCCATACAAACGTGCATACTCGATCAAAAACAAATAGTCTTGACATATGTAAAACTTAAACTTTTCTTCATCTAGCGTGCCATCCGCCATGCCGCGCAAAAATGGATGCTCGTGACTTTGGTGCCAAATGGAGGACGCCTTCGCAAAAAAGCGACCAGCAATCGTATGCTCATCTACCACAACCGTTAACATTTCATCGACTCCTTAAATTGAATGTCGGCTCATCGCAAACAAAAAGCCGCACCCTGATCGGAAGCGGCTATACTCAAGACACGAAGGTCGACCACTTCCCTACGCCGGGATGAGCCGGATCAGGTTCAAAGGGTTAAAAGTGCATGACTTTCTCTCAGCCCATTCGGGCACCCCCAGTGACTAACATTATATCAAAGGCGTAAACAGTTTACAAAAAGACATAACATTGATTACGGATTCGTTTGATCAGTGGTATCTCCTTCAGATGAATCAGTCTGAACATCTGGATCAACCGTCTCATCTGGCAAAGGTTCAGGTAACTCGTCAAGTGGTAACGGTTCCTCCCCCTCTTCGCCAGGTAGCGGATCATACTCAGAAGGCGTGGTCAGCATAAACGTGTTGGACTGGTTGCCGGTAATTCCCGTTTCAGGACGAATGACTTCCACATAATATTCATAACTCGCAGAAGGTTGAACTTCCATATCGACAAAGGAAGTATCGGACGTCTCATGCACAATCGAAAAGTCGCTAGAAGCTTCATCTTTGCGATATACGCGATAACTCAACCCTTCCTCATTGCTCGACCACTCAAGTCGCACGAAACGCTCTGGTGTCATTTCACCGTTCAGTGTAACGACCGCCTCCGGTTTTTTATACTTTTCTAACTCGTACCCGCCTGCACCCGGCGCAAAAGGTCGCACTTCCTTGTCACGCATCACGCGAGTCATCACATTTTTGAAAATTTTAGCTGTTAAACTGCTGCCTTCTCGCAAGTAATGATTTTTGTCTGTTTTGTCAAAACCAAGCCAAACAGCAGCCGTATATTCATTCGTATAGCCGACAAACCAAGCATCGCGATTGCCGCCCGAGACACCTTTTAAATTGGACTGCGTCGTTCCAGTTTTACCTGCAACCGGCCACTTCATCTTCGCCGCTTTACCCGTTCCGCCATCGACAACGCCTTGCAACAACTGTGTCAAAATATAGGCGGTCTCACCGCTCATTACACGTTTTGTCTTTAACGTTCGCTTTTGATCGGACAAGTCTGGATTCACATCATTACCGTTCGCATCGACGATCCGCTTCACCGAATGTGTTTCTACTAATTCGCCATAATTGGCAAATGTGCCATACGCCCTCGCCATTTCAAGCGGCGTCACACCGTACGTCAATCCACCGAGCGCTATACTTAAATTTTTATCATCTGGCGATAACTCGATGTCCAAATTTTTGGCCATCTCAAACCCTTTTTTGACACCGTATTCGTCTAACAAAGCGACTGCAGGAATATTAATCGACATCCGCATCGCTTCGAACATATTGACCGATCCGCGATATTTGTTGTCATAGTTTTTAGGAGAATATGTGTTGTTGCCGAACGACATCGGTTTATCGACAATTGGCGTATACGGGTTTCTTCCTGCTTCAAGCGCAGGAGCGAAACTGACAATGGGTTTAAAAGAGGAACCTGGCTGACGACGAACAAGTGCACGGTTTAGTCCCTTGTTCACATAATCACGACCGCCAATCATTGCTGCAAGACCACCTGTCTTGTGATCAATGATGACCATCGCACTTTGCGCCATTTGCTTCGGCCCATTCTTAGGGAACTGGCTTGCATCAGCATACACATCTTCAATCGCACGCTGAGCGCGGCGGTCCATCGCCGTAAAAATTTTATAGCCGCTTCGCAACAATTCCTGTTCGCTGATGCCATACACCTGCTCAACCTCATCGATCACATAATCGATGTACGTTAAATATGCGGTCTTTCGTTTGGCCGTACTTGTCTTGACGTTATATTCGACGGCAGCGGCGACCGTACGTTGGTCCTCGGTAATAAACCCTTGATCGAACATCAGTTTCAACACGACCGCACGTCGCATTTTTGATTTCTCTGCATCATTGAGCGGTGAGTATTGGGTCGGCGCTTTCGGAATCGCTGCCAAAGTCGCCATTTCCCAAATCTCCAATTGATTTAAATCTGATTTGTCGAAAAATAACTCGGACGCCGTTTTTACGCCGTACGCCCCATTCCCAAAATAAATATTGTTCAAGTACATTTCAATGATTTGATCTTTTGAATAGTTGTTCTCAAGTGCAAGCGCCAGCGACAATTCGCGCAGTTTTCGAAAGAGTGTTTTATCGGAATTGAGGAACATGTTTTTCGCGAGTTGCTGCGTAATCGTACTGCCGCCCTCTTTTGCTTGACGCTGTACCAAATCACGATAAAGAGCACGCATCACGGCGCGCACATCAAATCCAGTGTGCTCAAAAAACCGTTTATCCTCAACGGCAATAAACGCTTTGATCAAATCTTTCGGAAGATCCTCATACTTGACCAACTCACGATTTTGACGATACACACTTGTAACTTCTTTTCCTTCGCTGTCATAAATGATGGTAGCCTGATCCATCGTCAATTTCCCGATATTTTCCTTGAGCAGTTTTTCGCCTGCCAAGATAATGATCAAATACACAGCGATCGCCGCGAAAACCCCCAGCACGAGCGCAACAGAAAGACCGATCAACCATTTCGTCTTGCGTTTCATGCGTTTCCTTCTCTTTGTAACTTTTTTCACTGCCGATGATGGCGCGCCATTCGATTTGCCGGGAGATTGCTGTCCGTCTCTGTTCACTTTGTTCCTCCTCCGCTATCGTACAGATACACAAAAGAACAACCTTTTGCAAGGTTGCTCCGATTCTTTGTGTTCGTCAATTATTCGCTTGCCGCTGCTTCCGTCGCCATGAGCGAAACCGGTTTTGCCGGTGTAAACGTGGAAATCGCATGTTTGTAAACCATTTGTTGCTTGCCTTCACTGTCTAACACGATGGTAAAATTGTCGAACGCTTTGATGTAGCCCCGCAGTTGGAAACCGTTCGTGAGATAGACGGTGACTGGGATGTTTTCCTTGCGAATCTGGTTAAGAAATGTGTCTTGAATGTTGATGTTTTTGCTCATGATTGAACCCTCCGAGGTTAAGTAGTATGACTGGTCTGCTCATGTTGAGTTGAACGTTTTATATATTATATCATTTATTTTTTGAAAATGCTCATTTATTTGTATATCCGTTTGAAAATCAATCCAATGAATATCTTGCATGTGCCGAAACCAAGACATCTGACGTTTGGCAAAGCGCCGCGTGTTGCGCTTGATCAGTTCGACTGCCTCATCGTAAGTCAGCTGATTTTGCAAAAAAAGTACGATTTCTTTATAACCTAGTGCTTGCATCGACACTTGCTCTGGCTTGCAACCGGCACGAAGCAGCTGCTCGACTTCCGCAACAAGCCCCGCCTCCATCATTTCATCGACGCGCTGATTGATACGCTCGTACAATTCCGTCCGCTCCCGGCGCAAACCGATTAGGCACAATTGATACGCAGGTTGCTTTGTTTGGTTCGCCAACTGCTCGCTCATCGTCTGTCCGCTCAGATGATGGATTTCCAGTGCGCGAATGATCCGTCGTGCATCATTGGGATGAAGCCTGGCTGCACTTTCGGCATCGACAGCCTCTAATTTTCGATGAAGCGCCTCATTGCCGTGCTGTTCGGCATACTGTTCCATTTCCGTTCGAAAAGCAGCATCAGACGACGTTTCAGTAAACGAGTAACCGTAGCAGAGCGACTCGATGTATAGGCCAGTACCGCCTACTACAAACGGCAGCCGTCCACGACGCTCAATCTCGCCAATACAAACTTGAGTCTGCTGCTGAAACTCCGAAGCAGAGAACGGTTGCTGTGCATCGACGACATCAATCATATGATGCGTGATGCCTTGACGTTGCGCGAATGGTAACTTTGCTGTGCCGACATCCATGCCGCGGTACACCTGCATCGAATCGCCAGAAATAATTTCACAATGATGCTCTTTTGCAAGACGCAAACTCAACTCTGTCTTGCCGACCGCTGTCGGACCGAGCAGAACAAGCAATTTTTGCAAACTCAAAGCCGAATCACTCCGTAACTTATTTTCCCAGAAAATTTGCGCTCTAGTTGAAATCCGAGCCGTTCAAACTCGGGGGAATAGCGGGTTTCTTTTAAAATTACACGTTTTCGAGCCACGCGGACAGCCTGTTGCACCGCCTCCAAACGGAGCGCTTCCGCATTGACGGCGACGCGCAGTGGATCGATGACGTTCGCATCTTGGAGCGGTTTTCTGAACATCGGATCAAAATAGACGACGTCAAATGATTGGTCCGCTTGCTGTCTGAGAAATGTCAGGTGATCGGTGCAGCAGACGCTCACCGAACGCATCGCAGTTTGTAGCGGCAACACTCTACTTTCGTACGATTGCAAACCTTGTGCGATGAGAAATGCCAAAGCCGGCGTGCTCTCTAGGGCGGTCACAGCACCGCTAGGCCCTGCACCATGAGCGAGCATAATCGCATCAGACGCCATCCCCGCGGTACAGTCCAACACTTGATCGCCGTCAACCAATTCGGCGACTTTTAGCAACACATCGTGCTCGCCGTTCATCAGCCGCTTGATGCGTACGTGTGCCATGCTAGGATGAAAGAAGACGGAATCAGCCGCCTCATCCGGATACCAATGCCATGCACCGTTCGCCAGCACAAGCACCTGCATGGGATTCGAGCGATCAACTGGTCGTCCAGTCGCACGAAGTTGCTCAGCAAGTCGCTCGCGAAGCTGCGCCAGCGACAACGTTCGTCGTTCCATATAGGTCCACCCTAAATGAGCGGCCGCTTGCATGGCTTGCTCAAGCGCTGCGGGCGACGCCTTTTGTGAAGTGGTGACAATCATCTACATCACTCTTTTGAACATTTTTTCTAAATCGTAGGTCGAAAAGCTAATGACAATCGGCCTGCCATGTGGACAAGTAAACGGTACTCGACAACGCCGCAAACGCTCGATCAGCGATTCCATTTCCTGAAACGAAAGCGCGCGGTTCGCTTTGATTGAAGCTTTACATGCCGTCATCACGGCCGTTTTTTCGCGAAGTTTGCCAATATCGAGCGTTTGTTTCTCCGTCAGCAAAAAGTCGAGCATCTCTTCAAGCAGCGCTTGCTCCTCACCTTTCGGAAACCAAACAGGATAGGCGCGCACAATCAAACTGTTACCGCCAAACGGTTCCAAGACGACACCAATCGCTTCAAGCAAGCCGAGTTTGCCTAGCACCGCCTGCAAATCAGAGGCAGTCAGCGTGAGTGTAATCGGAATGAGCAACTCTTGCGCGAGATATTCAGGTGATGCCATTTTGTCATAAAAGTATTCGTAGTTCAACCGCTCATGCGCCGCATGCTGATCAATCAAATACATACCCTGTTCGTTTTGCGCGACAATGTATGTACCGTGAATTTGTCCGACAGGAAACATCATCGGCAATTGCGGCGCAGCTACTTCATTTTGCGGCGGCAACGTCTGCTCGCGTGCAAACAACGGTAATTGTTGTTGGTTCGGCGGATGTGCTGTTCGCGTCGGATAAAATGTCGCGCGACCGCCACTTGGCGATGGCATGGAGTGCGTTTTCTGCGGCCACGTTTGTGTTTGCGAAGAATTTTGTGTTGGCGGTTGAGACGTTACAGGCGTTGTCGACTCAACCTCGGCACGAATGATTTGCGGCACCAAATTGCTTTCCAATAGTTTCGCGCGCACAGCTTCGACAATCAATTTCGTCAATTCCTGCTCTTTACTAAAACGCACTTCCAGTTTTGCCGGATGAACATTGACGTCGACCAACTTCGGATCCATTTGCAAATGGAGCACGGCCAAGGGAAAACGATGGATCGGCAACAAGGTGTGATATGCCTCGATTAAGGCGTTCGTCAGCGCGTAATTTTTGATAAATCTGCCATTGACGATTGCTGTAATGCCGTGGCGGTTCGAGCGATTCCATTCCGATTTTGAGACGAATCCGCTCACCTTGTAATCAATCGACTCGGTAGCAAACGGCACCATCTGACGCGCCGCACTAGAGCCGTAAATCGCAGCAATCGTCTGTAACAGGTCGCCGTTCCCTAGGGAATGAAGCAACTGCTGTCCGTTATGGCGCAGTTCAAAAGCGATTTGCGGGTATGCGAGCGCCATTCGATATACGTAATCGCTGATGTGTGAAAGTTCGGTCTGAATCGTCTTCATATATTTGAGTCTAGCAGGCGTGTTGAAGAACAGATCGCGCACTTGCATGTCGGTTCCACGAGGCGCACTGCATTCGGCAAACGCAAGCACTTGTCCGCCGTGAATCGTCAACTTGCGCGCCAATCCACTATCATCCGCCGACGTAATGCAATCGACTTTGGCGACTGCAGCGATACTCGGCAACGCCTCACCGCGAAAGCCGAGTGAGCGAATTTGAAACAAATCATCGCCACTCACAATTTTGCTCGTCGCATGGCGCTGGAAGGCCAGATCGCAATCGTCCGCCGGCATGCCGCAGCCGTTATCCAAAACGCGGATATAGTTCAGGCCACCCTCTTCGATCGTTATCTCGATTTGCGTGCTGCCTGCATCGACTGCATTTTCGACCAACTCTTTAACGACCGATGCCGGTCGCTCAACGACTTCACCAGCCGCAATCTGATTGGCCACATGTTCATCCAAAACACGAATTTTTCTCATCATTTCTCACCATTTCAACATGGAATCAGTAATTGCTTAATACGATTTGATTGGCGCTTTTGCCATATTTCAGTTGCGGAACTCGCTTCACCAGCGACGCAAGATTAAGATAGTTCGTCCCTTCGCGGGTAATCAATCCGCTGGCACCGTCGAACGTCGCAACTCCTGCGGCATGGCGAATTTGCAACGTGCCTTTTTTCGGTGCTGACACCTGTGCATTGTTGAGCAACGCTGCAGCCAAGCGAGCCGGCGCATAAATATTGCCTTTTTCACGGATCAGCTTCACTCGCTCGAGGCTTGCGACACCGTTGATCAACATCACTTGTTGCTCATCGATAGCAATTTTCAGTTTTTTTACACCAGTAAGTTGCATCGCACGAATGAGTTGTGCGGGCGCAAAGTCCACCTGATGTTGCGGGACAATTCCGACCCCATCGACTGCCTTGCCAAGCGGCGTCACATATTTACGGACCGTCAGTTTTAACACATAATCATTGACGAGCGGGAACAACTGTTGCACGCTGCCTTTGCCATATGTTTTCGTGCCGGCGAGCGTCGCTTTTTTGTAGTCGCGCAGGGCTGCGGCGAACACTTCGGCCGCGCTTGCACTCTGTTCATTGACCAAGATTACGACCGGCACATCTACGAATAAATCTGGATTTTGGCTGTCGTTTTTTGTCGAAAATGGGGTCTGCCGACCGAAGCGGTCGACCTCTCTTAATAGAACGCGGTTCGGGATGAAATATTGCGCCAAATCGAGCGTCGCATCCAGGTAACCGCCACTGTTGTTGCGCAAATCGATGATGAGCGACTTCGGATTTTTCTGTTTCAATGCACGCCACTGTTTTTGAAATTCGCTCGGTGTGTCGCTATCGAAACCGGAGATTTCCATGTATGCGACACCATCTGCAAACGACCTCGAGACGACCGGATTGACCGTGATTTTCGCGCGCTTCATCGTCAAATTGATGGTGCGATCATATCGCTTCAGTTTCAGTGACACTGTGCTTCCCTCTATGCCAGTAAGCAGTTTATAAAAATCATTTTCTTTCAAACCTTTGACCGAGACACCGTTGACCGCAACGATATAGTCGTTGACCGAGACACCGCTGCGAGCTGCCGGTGATCCCGGATAGACGCGGTATATGAAATAACCGTTTGCATCATTTTCCAACTGGACGCCAATGCCGACATACTCATTTTCTAGCATCGCTTCATATTCGCGCCACTCTTGCGGCGTATAAAATTCGGTGTACGGATCGGCAAAATCAGCGATCATCGCCTGCACAGCGGCTTTCATCATCCGCTCTTGATCGGCCGCTTTGTAGTGCTCCTTAACGAGCGTGTCGAACACTTCATTCATCAGTTCTTTGCTCGTTGCTGCATCAGCACGCGAAGCGGTTGAAACGATTGTCGTAGCAATCAAACCGGTTGTCAAACAGAGCGCGATGCACACGCTTGTCCATTTGCGAATCAGCACCCCATTCATCGACTTCACGCCCCTTTACTTCAACTTGGATTGCCATTCATACAAAATGTTGAGTGCCTGCAACGGATTGAGCGACATCAAATCTGTGGATTGAAGTTGTTTCAACACCTCTTTTTCGGTTGCAGTGACTGTCGGAATATCAAACAAACTCAGTTGCACCGGTTCGTAATGCGGCGTCTGTAGCGCATGAGGGCCCGCTTCAGCGCTCGCGCGACTCGCCACATGACTACTCGAGATAGCGTCGGCGTGCCCGCCAAACTCCCGCACATCACCCGTTCGCGATTCGTAGCGCGCTTGCAATTCATAGGCTCGTCCAATAATCGAATTCGGCAAACCTGCGATTTGCGCACAGTAAATGCCATAACTCGTATCGGCTGCCCCTTCGACCAGTTTGCGCAAGAACGTCACTTGCTGACCGCTCTCTTTGACTGCCATTGAAAAATTGCGCACATACTGCAAATGATCAGCGACATGCGCCAGTTCGTGAAAATGGGTCGAGACGAGCGTCTTGCAGCCGATGTTGTCGTGCAGGAATTCGATGACCGCTTGTGCAATCGCCATCCCTTCAGACGTTGAAGTGCCGCGACCGAGTTCGTCGATGATGACTAAACTATCGGCCGTCGCTTTCGCCGTCATCGTTTGAATGTCCATCATTTCGACCATGAATGTGCTTTGCCCGCCGACCAAATCATCAGCCGCACCGATGCGCGTGAAGATGCGGTCAAGCAACGGCACACGTGCCGCTTTCGCTGGGACGAAGCAGCCGATTTGCGCCAAAATGCAAATCATCGCTACTTGCCGCATGTATGTACTTTTACCCGCCATGTTAGGGCCGGTGATGAGCATTAAGCGGCATTGTTGCTCTTCGAGTTGCGTTTCATTGGCAATAAACGCACCCCGCTCGAGCACCGCTTCAACGACCGGATGACGTCCCTCGCGAATGTGCAAATCATAGTCCGCCGTCAGTTCTGGCTTGACGAACCGATTGGCCGCACTGACCGTCGCGAGCGCCTGATACACATCGACCGTCGCCAGCAGCTCCGCAAGCACCTGCAGTCGCGGCGTCTTCTCGGCAATTTGCGTGCGCAGGGCAACGAACAACTGATATTCGAGGTCGACCATTTTCTCTTCAGCCGCCAAAATGAGCGATTCTTTCTCCTTCAATTCTGGGGTAATGAAGCGTTCGGCGTTGGCAAGCGTCTGTTTGCGCTCATAAACGCCTTCCGGCAACGCGCCGAGGTTCGCCTTCGTAATTTCGATATAATAGCCGAACACTTTGTTGTAACTGACTTTGAGCGACTTGATGCCCGTGCGCTCGCGCTCCTGGCGTTCTAGTTCAGCAATCCACTGTTTTCCATTGGCACTCGCTTCTCGTAGTTGATCCAAATAGTCGTCGCAACCACTGCGAATCATCCCGCCGTCACGCGTGGAGACAGGCGGTTCATCGACGATCGTGCGTTGGATCGCCGTCCGCACATCAGCACAATCATCCATCGACTGCGCCAACTCCACTAGCGTCAGCGATCCGCTCTGCAAACAAAGTTCGCGAATGTGTGGAACAGTAGCTAGTGAGCGTTCAATCGCCAGCAAATCGCGGGCGTTGGCATTGCCGAACGAAACACGCGACACGAGGCGCTCTAAATCATAAATTTCTTTTAATAGCGCACGCAGTTCATCGCGCACAATCAACTGATTGTATAAACATTCAACCGCTTCTTGGCGCTCCAACAGGACTTCAAGTTCACGCAGCGGTTTGTCGATCCAGCGACGCAGCATGCGACTGCCAATCGAGGTCATCGTCTTGTCGAGCAAGTGGAGAAGCGAACCTTGGCGCGTCTTATCGCGTACCGTTTCGACCAATTCCAAATTGCGACGTGTAAACGGGTCAAGATGCATGTACTGATCAGCCTGCAAAAAGCGCAGTCGCGTGATGTGCTGGATGGCACGGCGCTGCGTCGCCAAAAAATAGGACATCAATACGCTGACGGCACGGCTGTTGCCCTCTGATAAACGACTGCACTCCTCGGCAGCGAAGAAAGACTCCGGATGCACTTCCGCATCGGCCGCCCACTTCGTAAACAAAACGGCACGACCGCCGCTAAACATCGCTTGCACCGTTTGCAGACCGTCCACCTCACCGATCACTTCGCACGGCTCGTAAACGGCAAGCTCATCGAGCAACTGTTTGAAACTGACGTGCACTGGACCGACATACAACTCCCCGGTCGACAAATCACATACGGAGAAACTGTAGTAATCGTCACCGTCTGCTGTCACTGCAGCGATAAAGTTATTCCCCTTGTTGACCGTGACCTTCTCTTCCATTACAGTGCCGGGCGTCACCACCCGCACAATCTCGCGGCGCACAACCCCTTTCGCTTGGGACGGGTCCTCCACTTGTTCACACACCGCGACCTTGTAACCTTTTTCAATCAGCCGTGCAATATAACCTTCCGCTGCATGATGCGGTACGCCGCACATCGGAATGCGCTCTTCGGCACCGCCTTCGCGCCCAGTTAACGTGATCTCTAGTTCCTTAGCCGCCAAAATCGCGTCATCAAAAAACATCTCATAAAAATCACCGAGCCGAAAAAACAGAAACGCATCTTGCGCCTCTTTTTTTACGTGCAAGTACTGTTCTATCATCGGTGTATATTTCAACTTCGTTCCCTCCGAGTATGGCGTATGCAATACGTTCATTATATCACGTTTGCCGGTGAAAAGGGGGAACTCGCCACGCGGGGCGCACATCTTGTTGCTCATCCCACGTTTGCATTTCTAGCGACTGGCGGCGCAAAGGCGCAATCTGCTCGCGGTACTGGCGAAACGGCTCCAGCGCATCAAGCTGTTGCCAGCCCTGTCTGACCAAATCAAGCAAAGCATGTTTGTCACCGGTGTAAAACGCTCTCTGAAAATGAGTATCGGCAAAACGGACGGTCGCCTCTTGCGGCAATTGTTTGAAAGTGAGCGCCAGCACATAAAACAGCGAGATGACTGCTTGCGCCAAGTTAGGTTCAACGATCCAACTGGGGAGTGAACGGTACTCGAACCCGCCGTGAAACTGGCGGCGATAATCGGACAAACGTCCATATTTGAGGCGCCGTTTGACGGAAGCACCTGACTCGCACATCATCAGTGGCAATGCCAAATAGCGATCAAGCACTCTTAGGAAAACACTGCTGAGCCAAAAGCGGCTAATGTGCAGGTGACCGCCAATGGCGAATCGACGGAGCGGCATCGCACCTGCCACCCAGCGCAGCGAAGGTCGCTTGATGGTACGTGCGGCCAAATGCATGGCACGCAGTAAATGCAGCATCAGTTGCTCTGGTCTTTTCGCTGGCCGAGGCCGTAGTTCAACCAGCGGATATAAGCGCCGGCGATGATTCATGCGAAGCGCATCATGCCCGACGATCCCGTGTCGCGGTACGTACAGTGATGCAGGCGACACTTTGCCGTTCGGTGTGAGCAATACAAACTCGACATCCGCCCCGATCACGATTCGCTGCTGAGCATCACTTTTCGAGCGCCACTGTTCGGCAAATCGGCGAATGCCGACGGCGAAGATCGCTGCCAGTGATTTGCTGAGCGGCGGAAGCGGGTTGACAGAAGCAACAAGCAAAGTGTTGGACGTCGTCATTTTCACGCTAACGAAGGCAAAATCAAGTTGCAACGCCTGCGTCGCTTTGACGGCCAAGTTTCCTACTTTCGAATATACGGCTGTACTGACGCGGGTCCGGCCGTTGAACAGCGCCAACACCCGCAAATTACAGACTGCGACGTGGAACGTTTTTTTGACCGTCATTTGCCGTTTGTTCGATGGCACGTACGGCTGTATTCCGTTTAATTGCAAGATTGCCTTCACATAATCGGCATCGCTCGCCGCTCGCACAGCAAACGGATGATTAAGCCAAAATGCCGATTTCGATGTTACACTTGAAACCGCACGTTGCACGGCGGAATCGACCGACCAACAAATTTGCAAATCGCTACCTTTGTGCGGCGTTTCCGTCCCGCCAGGACAATCGAGCGCTCCAAGCAAATGATGAATTCCCGACTGATTTTGATGGACGACAAACATCGCCGAACGTGCGCCCCCTTCAAAAAAAACGGACGAACCGAAAGATCGTTTCGCCCGCTCGCATCTAGAATATGGAAAAGAAAATTACGATTGCTCATCCTCATCATCGAATAAATCGTCTTCCAAGTCATCATATTCATCGAGTTCATCATCAAACGGCAGTTCTTTGTCCTCGTCGCCACAGCCGCCCTGGCAAACAACAACACACAGTTTCGTCTCGGCCACCAGCTCGGCGCGGAATTCACGCTCTATTGTAATCATCACACTGTCGTCCGCTTGGTCAATCGTCGCCTCCACGCAACTTGGATGTTGCAGCGCCTCGGCGAACACTTTCGCCGTCTGCGCAAGGTGCTTGTCGTCCAAATCCTGAAGCGGCACTTGTTCCGTGTAACTCACCGACTCTTTGGCGACATCCGTCTTCGTGTTGCCGTCGTAAGAGTACCAAATGTTGAGGTCGTAACTGCCCTCAATCTCTACGCCTTCCTGAAAACGTACAGCCGCATATTGATGATTAATTACCCACGCACCGAGAATACTGCTCGGTCTGTTCGGGGTGTGCAGGCGATGGACCGCCTGTGCAAACTTTTTCCCTGAACCGCACACAGCACGCGTGATGATTTCACGGCACTGAAACTCTCTGTCATAATCGGACATCGTGTCCCCTCCTCCATACGCTCGTTCTAAAACATATGTATGCAGGAGATTCGCCCAACTTGACAACCTTCTTGAATTTTATTTAAAAATCGAATGAACACCTTTGCGCTCTTTGGCGATGGCAAGGTAGCGGCGCATCTCGACCATCAGTTGCAACAAGGCGGAGCGGGTCTCGAATTCTTCGCGGCTTTGCGGAAGTGTCATTTGCTTAAATTGCGCTTCAAGTGCGTCGAGTTCACGTTCGGTTGCTCCGGTATAAAAATCTTCGTGCAAATCTTCCGCCAGCACGGCAAAGATCGCCGATAACTTCTCCCCTTGCGGCAATGCATTCGACACTTGGGCCGTCAGCGTCAACATATGACGGACGGAATCCATTTGCCGGTCACGCATTTCAAAATAACGATACCAAGCGAAATGCTTATCTTTGAACATCTCATTGTCACGCACCCGCTGCGAGAGCATCATCCCTTCGCGAATCGCCTGCTCCGATTGCAACAGTTGTTCGCCGCCCCAAGTCGACTGCGCCGTTCGGATGTAGTCGCCGATTTCCTGGAAAATCACGTGCAAACCGTGCTCAATCTGTTGGCGCAATACAAACAACTGCCGGTCCTCGTTCGGCATGTACAACAGATTGATGACGGTCGCCGTACCGATACCGATCAAAAGTAGCATCAGTTCATTACTCAATGATTGCACGGTCACTTGCTGTACCTCAAACACATGAAAGACGATGACGGCACCCGTGACAATTCCATCCTTTAAGTGGATGAAAGCGAGTAGCGGGAATGCGATGGCGACGAACAATCCGAGCACCCACATGTGATATCCGAGCGACTCGAACAAAATTGATGCGATCGCCAATCCCAAGATGGAAGCTAGCAATCGCTGACCTGCCGACTGCAAATTTTTCTTACGCGTCACTTCCACGCTTAGGATCGCCAAAATGCCGGCGGAGACGAAAAAATCCAATTTGAGTAACCACGCTAAATAGACAGCGACCGTTGCCGCCAATGCTGTCTTGAGAACGCGTATGCCCATCCGGCGATACACTCCCTTTTTGTGAATTTATTGAACGAATTTTAACGAATTTTAACTAATTTTATAAATTTCCTTATACTTCGTTGTCAAATAATCGACCAACTCGTCAGCACGCAGCGTTTGTCCGCTGACCCGCATCAACAGTTCGGCTGGCGTGAGCATTTTGCCGTGCTGATGAATATGACGATGCAAACACTGACGAATCGGCGCAAACTCGCCCGCCTCGATGAGCGCTTCGAAGTTTGCAATGTCACGGCGAATGACGTTCGTCAATTGCGCTGCATACATGTTGCCAAGTGCATAGGACGGGAAGTAACCGAACAAACCAGCTGCCCAGTGCACATCTTGCAACACACCGACACCGTCGTGTGGCGGCACGACGCCGAGATATTCTTTGTACTTGTCGTTCCATGCAACCGGCAAATCGGCCGTCTTCATTTGATTGCTGAAAATCGCTTTTTCCAGCTCATACCGCACCATCACATGCAAGTTGTACGTCAATTCGTCGGACTCCGTACGAATCAATGACGGCTGCACATGGTTGACAGCACGGTAGTAATCTTCCTGCTGAACACGACCAAACTGCTGCGGAAAATGCCTTTGTAGTGGTGCGAAATATTTGCGCCAAAACGGCTTGCTGCGAGCGACGATATTCTCCCAAAAGCGCGACTGCGACTCGTGAATGCCCATCGACGCGCCATTGCACAGCACCGTGCCCGCAAGTTCGCTGGAGATGTTTTGGTCATAAAGTGCATGGCCGAACTCGTGAATCGTACCGAACAACGCGCCGCTCATGTCGTCCTCCGCATAACGGGTGGTGATGCGCACATCACCGAGATTGAGGCCCGTCGCAAACGGATGCGAACTCTCGTCGAGCCTGCCGGCGTCGAAGTCGTAGCCGATTTGTTGCAGCATGTATAGACAAAATTGTTTTTGTTGCTCCTTCGGAAACGATTGTGAAATGAGCGAAACGTCTGGTTGATGCGGCGACTGCTGAATCTCACGTAGCAGCGGTACGATGCGTTCGCGCAAACCGGCAAACAGTGGGTCAAGCTGCGCTACCGTAATGCCTGGCTCATACATGTCGAGCAGCGTGTCATATTTGTGCGCACCTGCCCCCCACAACTCGATAAATTGCTTGTTGAAATCGATGATGCGCTCCAAATACGGGGCGAACATCGCAAAATCCGCCTTCGTTTTCGCCTCTTCCCAGATGGTCTCCGCTTGCGAAGTGAGCGCCACGTATTCCTCGTACAATTCGGCAGGCACACGCTTACTGCGTTCATAATCTTTGGCGCATTCGGCAATCGAACGCTTCGTC
Organism: Caryophanales bacterium; assembly: GCA_947459205.1. Lineage (GTDB taxonomy): Bacteria > Bacillota > Bacilli > Paenibacillales > CANHCR01 > CANHCR01. Next base: position 25,716 of record CANHCR010000010.1, read on the forward strand.
ACCTCGTCAAGTTCGGCTGCAATCTCCGGTTGCTGAAAATAGCCGATGAACTCCCCCATCTCGGGCGCAACCGACATTTTGAACACTTCCGCTGACAACATCCCGACCACTTCGGAACGTGCTTCAATCCCCTTGCGCGGCGCCCCCGTTCGCATATCCCAGTACAGCAAACCAGCAGCCTCTTCAAACCCTTTCATACGCTTCATATAATGGCGGAATGCTTCCGTTTGTTTCGTCACATTTTGCATCAGACTACACCTCTCGTTTGTTTTTAACACCTTCTTATTGTACCATGAAAAACAGATTGAATCAGTTACATGAGGTATAGCCAAACGGAGGAACTACCGATGAATATCCACTTTAGCGAACGTGCTGCGCAACGTTTGCAGCAACTCGCACAGAGCGAACAACCAAAGTTACAATTGATGTATGACAACGAAGGTTGCGGATGTGCGGTCAATGGTGTGCCGTTGCTGGCAATCGTCGAAAAAGCTGCGGAGCAATATGCGACGGCTGAAGTATCCCCAGACTGCCTGTCCGTCTATTATTTCCCGCAACATGCCATTTATTTTGAAAATGAAATGCGAATTGACTACAATCCCGATACGAATGCGCTAAAATTGAGCAGCGCACAGCAAATTTATACGCATGATCTTCGCGTCAAAAACATCGGCTAAACGCACACAAGACGCCTTTCCCTCATATGTTAGAGGAGAAAGGTGGCGGTATGCTTTGCCGAACGGCACGCAGCAACGATTTGAACCGTATGTATTGTTAGATGAGCAATGGCGCGATGTGACCGGTGGTGGCAGACCGGATTTAGTACGGCTCATCGGTCACCGCACGGACCCCGAACGCGTCTACTACGAGCACGTGTATGTACAGGTATTTCCAAATGCTGAGCGAACCGCGAGACCACCGTCGATTCCAGGTCAACCGTCGACACCTAGTGCACAGCAACCGCTCTCCATCCGCTTTGCTGGCGGATACGAACCAAAGATGCAGTTTTGCGATTTTAGCGGCGACAGCATTGCAGATGTGTATGTCAGCATGGCGACAGGTGGCAGCGGCGGTATCGGCGATTTTTACTTAGCCACATTTGCCGGCAACGTCGCCCGACAACTGCCTGTACCTCCGCCACTGACCATTAGCGGCCGTTTTCTCGATGATTACAAAGTTCTCATCGAAGTGAAGGAAACGGGGCAAAAAACCGTAATTGATGTATCAGATAAAAAAGCGCAATACGACAGCGAAGGATTGTACCGCAATGGCAAATTGTTGAAACCGACGACCATATTGCCGAATGCATACTCAACACTTGAACCAATCGACCGCAATCGCAACGGCATCTGCGAGCTGCGCGGCATTCAGCGTATCGCCGGCGCCTATAACGCTGACACGATTGCATACGTCATTTCGGTTTGGGGCTATGAACGAGTGCGCAGACGCTGGGCTCTATTGCGCAGCATCATACGAGAGAATTAAATGATGATTTTTTATAAAAATAGCGCAATCTGATGTGAATACAACATCAATTGCGCTTTTTGCTTTGAATATGGTTTATTTCTTGATTGATTTGTTCAATTTGCGAGCGATCAGATGCACAAGCGATTCAGCGAGTAAAAAGAACGCCGCACCCGCAACAAATAGAATGAGCGTGCGTGACAGTCCGCCCGAGACGGTCAAATCAAGCAAAAACGAGATGTATAGCGCCATCACCGCTGCACTGCCAATGAACAGCGCGACTCGGAGTACGTGTTTTTGCGGTCTACTCAGCGATTCGAGTCTGAGAACGAACACGTCAATTACCAATGTAAATGGGATGGCAAAAAATAAATTAGCAAGGAAGACGATGAAAAACAAGATGCCAAGTGATGACCCAAGTGCCGGATAAGCGTTGCTGAAATCGTCGAGAGAGAGAAGCGATAGCAAAACAATCAAGAGAAATGGCGATACGCAGGCTGCAACAACTTTTGCAAACATGTTTCTTAACTCTCGTAATCGACAGCGACCGCCGATTCACGCACTCCGGCCATATAGTTCGCCACTTCAACATGATACGGATGCTTCTGATACGCATCGAGATCGGCAAGCGAGTCAAATCGCGTAACCAACGCGATGTCGTAGGAGCGCTCGGTTTTGAGTACGTCCACGCCCACTTCCAAATGGCGCAACATCGGCACGTTGCCCTCCATCGCCGCCAGTACGGCACGCGCTTGCTCAATGCTTTCAGCAGTGCGGTCTTTCAGTTTGAAAAATACGATATGTGTAACCAACTTATTTTCCCCTCTCAAATACGATTGCTGTTACTTGTTCGCCCTTCTCGAGCGGTAGAAGCGATTTGCCAGCCGACTTTCGGTCTTCGATTTTCAACTTCTCACTCGACAGCGGATGATGCTGCCTGTTCGACGTGATTAAGCGGAACATTTTTTCCTCGCGCACAAAGAAAGCACAGATGAGGCTCGAACCATTCGACTTGACGCGCTTCGCATCTTTAAATTCGAACGTTTGAATACCGCGACCGTCACGTTTTTGCACAGGATAATCGAGCAACAAAGAGCTTTTCCCGTAACCAAGGTTAGAGATTACGGCAATTTCGCCTTCCTCACCACTTACCAATAAAGCGGCTGCAATGCGATCATCATCTGCCAGTTTCATCCCGCGTACACCTGCTGCCGCGCGCCCCATCTCACTGACGCTGGATTCAGCAAAGCGAATCGCCATCCCTTTTTCACTAACGATAAATAGTTCCCGATTGTTATCGCTGAGCATCACTTGCACAACTTCATCGCCGTCATTCAGTTTGATGGCAGTGAGTCCCGCTTTTTTCTGTGAGAAATATTCGCCAAGCACGGTGCGCTTCACTTGACCACGTGCCGTCACAAACAGCACCGTCTGCGGCTGTTGAAAATCTTTCAGTACGAACATTTGCACCACTCGGTCTTCCTTCTCGAACTGCACCAAGTTGACGAGCGCCGTGCCATTTTCCTTCCACTTTGACTCGTTAATTTGATGAACCGGGATGACGAACGACTGCCCACGCGCCGTGAAAATAAGCAGTTGATCGAGCGTGTTCGCATTGAAGAAGAAGCGCACAAAATCGCCTTCCTTCATCCCTGCACTATTCACATCGCTGCCTGACATGTCAAACGACTTCAGACTGCTGCGCTTAATGTATCCATCATTAGTGAAGGCGAGCACAACTTCCTCGGAACTGACCATCACTTCAACATTTACTTTCAATTCTTCCATTTGCGCCTGAATTTGCGAGCGGCGTTCAATGCCGTACTTCTCGCGAATTTCATGCATCTCTTTTTTAATAACGCCCAGCAATTTCTTCGGACTAGCGAGAATCGCTTGCAGTTGATCAATCGTTTTGCTCACTTGGTCAAGTTCTTTCTCGACTGATGTAATCTCCAAATTGGTTAATCGGTACAATTGCAACGCCAAAATCGCGTCCGCCTGACGTTCTGTAAACTCGAAGCGTTCAACGAGATTTTTTTGCGCATCTTGGCGACTGCTCGAAGCGCGAATCGTTTTGATGACTTCATCCAAAATGTTAAGCGCCTTATGCAGTCCCTCGAGAATATGGGCGCGGTCAAGTGCACGTTCCAAATCAAACTCGGTGCGCTTCCTCACTACTTCCTTTTGGTGCTCGATATATGCTTGCAACATTTCGACAAGCCCAAGTTGACGCGGCGCTTTGCGGACAATCGCCACCATGTTAAAACTATAACTGCGTTGCAAGTCGGTCTTCTTCAGCAAATACGTAAGAATCCCTTGCGCATCCGCTTCTTTTTTTAGTTCGACAACTATTCGCAAGCCGTCGCGGCCGCTCTCATCGCGCACCTCGGCGATACCTTCGACCTTTTTGTCGATGCGGATGTTCTCCATTTGCGTCACTAATTTTTGCTTGACGATGCCGTACGGAATTTCCGTAATGACAATTTGCTGACGACCGCCTTTGACATCCTGAATCTCGGTTTTCGCACGAATGTAAATTGAGCCTTTTCCTGTTCGGTACGCTTCTTTAATGCCTTCCAAACCAATGATAATGCCGCCCGTCGGAAAATCCGGCCCTTTGACGATTTGCATCAAATCATCGAGCGTCGCATTCGGTTCGTCCATCAGCAACGTACAGGCATCGATCACCTCACGCAAATTATGAGACGGAATTTCACTGGCAAAACCAGTCGAAATACCAGTCACACCATTGACCAACAAATTCGGATATCGTGATGGCAAGACGCTCGGTTCATGCGTCGTATTATCAAAGTTTTCACGGAATAATACCGTTCGCTTGTCTATATCTCGCAGCAACTCTTTGGCGAGTTCCGACAAGCGCGCCTCGGTGTAACGCATCGCTGCTGGCGGATCGTCATCAATCGAACCCCAGTTGCCATGACCGTCAATCAGCACGTGCGCCATTTTCCACGGCTGCGCCATTCGCACCATCGCCTCATAAATCGAACTATCGCCATGCGGATGGTAGTTCCCCATTACGTCGCCGACTGTCTTCGCCGACTTGCGGTACGGTTTGTCATGCGTATTGCCGGAATCGTGCATTGCATAGAGTACACGCCGCTGCACGGGCTTCAAGCCGTCACGCACATCGGGAATCGCACGATCCTGAATCGTATATTTCGCGAATCGACCAAAGCGATCACCGACGATATCCTCCAAATAAGCAGGCAGAAACTGCTCCAATATGTTCAAAGGCTCACCCTCTATTCTTCATACTCGGAAAAATCAACATTTTCGACTATCCATTTTTTGCGCGGTTCGGCGTTGTCACCCATCAGTACCGAAACTCGACGCTCCGCCTTGGCTGCATCTTCAATCTTCACCTGAATGAGCGTACGCGTTTCTGGATTCATCGTCGTTTCCCACAACTGTTCGGGATTCATCTCACCAAGACCTTTGTAGCGTTGCAACTCATAATTTTTGCCGAGCGGTTTGGTCGCTTCCTGCAATTGTTCATCCGTCCAGGCATACTGAATTTCCGTCTTCTTACCGCCCTTTTTTGTAATTTTATATAGCGGTGGCTGAGCGATGAACACCTTGCCAGCATCGATCAACTGCTTCATATAGCGATAGAAAAACGTCAGCATCAACACCTGAATATGCGCACCGTCCATATCGGCATCGGTCATAATAATTACTTTGTCATAGTTGCAATCATTCAGTTCAAAATCACTGCCAACACCAGCACCAAGCGCCAAAATAATGGCTTGAAACTCTTCATTTTTGACAATCTCAGAGAGCGCCTTTTTCTCCGTATTCATTGGTTTCCCTTTAAGCGGCAAAATCGCCTGATACTTCGACTCTCGTCCCTGCTTAGCCGAACCGCCCGCCGAATCTCCCTCAACAATGAACAGTTCGTTTTTCGAAAAATCTTTCGATTGTGCCGGCGTCAACTTACCGCCGAGATTCGAACTAAGCGCCTTGCCTTTTTTGCCACTGCGAATTTCCTCGCGCGCTTTACGTGCCGCCTCGCGTGCTTTCGCCGCTTGCACCGATTTTTTCAGCAACATTTGCGCGACATCTGGATTTTCCTCCAAATAAATCGCCATTTTATCAGTGACGACCGCATCGACCGCAGCCCGCGCCGAATCACTGCCGAGTTTGTCTTTCGTCTGTCCGACAAATTCTACTTCGCTCATTTTAATATTGATGACGCACATCAAACCTTCACGCAAATCGCCGCCCTCAAGGTTTTTATCCTTCTCCTTGAGAATACCCGCCTTGCGTGCATATTCATTCAAAATTCTTGTATAAGCCGTTTTAAAACCAGTCTCATGCGTACCGCCGCCACGCGTCGGAATCGAGTTAACGAAGGATGCAATCGTCTCCGCATAACCGCTGTTGTACTGAAGTGAAATCTCCACTTCAACACCGTCTCGATCAGCTGAGAAATGAATGACGGGATGCAAAACTGGTTTGTCCTCGTTCAAAAACGCAACGAATTGGCGCGCCCCACCTTCATAAGCGAATTCCACATTCGCATCGGACCGATCATCTTTTAACGTAATCGTCAAGCCTGTATTCAGAAATGCGATTTCCTGCAAACGCTCTGCCAGCAAATCGTAAGAAATAATCGTCGTCGAAAATACACGTTTATCCGGTTTGAACGTAATTTTTGTTCCTGTACGGCGTGTGTTGCCGATAATTTCGAGCCCCGTAACAGGTTCGCCAACTTTTTCGGTCCCTTTTTCATCGATTGAATACTCAAAACGTTGGCGATGAATTTTGCCTTCACGGCAAATTTCCACCTCAAACCACTCGGAGAGCGCGTTCGTCACCGAAGCTCCGACACCATGCAAACCGCCCGACTTCTTGTATCCGCCACCGCCAAACTTACCACCCGCATGGAGAATCGTAAATACGACCTGCGGAGTCGGTACGCCTTTTTCATGCATCTCCGTCGGCACACCGCGCCCGTTGTCAACGACCGTAATCGCGTTGTCCTTATGGATGATGACATCGATTTTGTTGCATGGCGAATCATCGTTCATGAACTCGTCAACTGCATTGTCAACAATTTCCCAAACGAGATGATGCAAACCGCTCGGACCAGTACTGCCGATATACATCCCTGGTCGTACCCGAACTGCCTGTAACCCTTCCAAAACCTGAATGTCCTTGGCGCCGTACGTGGCCGCACCGCCGGCGAACAAATCAAATGAATCTGCCAAACTTGTTCACCCCATCAATAAATATCTTGCTTCGTAAATACACGGAACGAAATGGCTAAAGCAATCAATGACCAGACCGACAAAACGACCAATGAAAAGGTCAAATCCATGCCGGCAATCGGCGGGTTCTCACCGCTCAAATATTGAATCAAATTGAGATTGACCATAAAGAAATATTTGGCCTCTTCCCACGACTGCACCATGTTCGCCAATATTACACCAGAAATAATGGCCGCCAGCATAATGCCCATCGAGACCGCTGCACTGCGGACGAGAACGGACACCATCATAGCCATTATACCGACACAAATCGCAGAAAACCACGCCAAACCGAATTCCATTAATATATATTGCCAAGATGCGACGACGTGAACGTTGCTCGTATCGACATCAGAGCCGACCACTTGGAAGCCGACGAGCACTGGCGCATTCCAGCCCCCATATCCGAATAACACGCCGGATATGAGGTATGCCAGCAGTAAGACGGCCAGCACCGTCAGCGAAATATAGAAGATAAGCGTCACCAGCTTGGACAACAATATTTTCCACCTTGATACAGGCCTGGATACGAGCAGTTTGATGGTGCCGCTCGACAATTCAGACGAGACGATATCGGCTGCAAGAATCACGACCAACAAAGGCAAAAACAATGTCACCGAGTTTTCCATAAACTCACGGGCAAACGTCACCGCATTCGGAGCCGTTGGGTCGATATCTTTCTCCAAATAGTACTGTAATTGCTGGACAGTAACGCGGAACCACTTCTTCCATTCTTCTGGCACGCGACTGCTGCTCATGCGGTTCGTATAATCGGAAATTTGCTGTTGTACTGCAACCCGCCAATCATCTGTGCCGAGCTGCGCGCGCACATTTTGTGCGACCTTCATCTGTGCGAATGTGAAAATCGGGATCAGAATCGCCAAAATGATAAGAATCACAAAAAAGCGTTTCTTGTACCACATTTTCAATGTTTCATTTTGCACCAAAGAGAACAAACTATTCAATTTTCTCACCTGCCGTCATCGTTAAGAACAGTTGTTCCAACGTAGGATTTTTCCATTCGATTGCGAGCACATCGATACCGGCGGTCGTCAAGCGGCGATTGAGCACTGGCACATCCTGCTGGCTCATATCCGTGACTATGATACTATTCTCTGTTTCGCCGGCTATTCCTTCTAATTCAATCGGTCCATCGAGAATTTTCGCATTTTCGTGGGCTGCGATCGTCTCACGGGCTAGCGTTTCCTGCTCCGGACGCACTTGCCATACCACTGCTTTCGGCGCCTGCGAAATCATCTGCTCAACGCCACCTTCGAAAATAATGCTCCCATGGCTAATAATCGCCACCCGGTCGCACATCGTTTGAATTTCGCTGAGCAAATGACTGGAGATGAATATACTAAGCCCATCATCAGCCAATTTGCGGATAAACTCGCGCAATTCTTTAATGCCAGCAGGATCAAGTCCGTTCGTCGGTTCATCGAGAATAAGCAACTTCGGTTTGCATAGTAAAGCCTGCGCAATACCAAGGCGCTGACGCATGCCGAGCGAGTACGTTTTGACCTTGTCATGAATTCGCTGATCCATACCGACAATCTCCACCACTTCGCGAATACGCTGCTCACCAGTATTAGGCAACATGCGCGCATAGTGTTCAAGGTTTTGCCAGCCCGTCATGTAACTATAAAGTTCGGGATTTTCGACAATACAGCCAACATAGCGAAGCGCCTGGTTGTGTTGGTACTGCACGTCGTAGCCGCAAATTTCAATAGCCCCAGAAGTCGGTTTGATCAAATCAACGAGCATGCGGATCGTTGTCGTCTTGCCTGAGCCATTCGGTCCGAGAAAACCGAAAATCTCACCTTCGTTGACGGTGAACGAAACGCCCTTGATGATAAGCTTCTTGCCGATTTTTTTCTTGACATCTTTGACCGACAAAACAGGTGTTGTCGATTGTGCGTTCATCCTATTGCCCCCCTATTCGATAACCTGGACGATTCGTTTTGCAATCCGCTCATAACCCATCTGATTCGGATGAAATTGATCGGCCGACAAATATTCTTTCAAGTTTTTCGTAAACAAATCATAACTAGGAACAAACGTCATTTGTGGATACTGATTCAGCAAGGCAAACACCGCGGCGTTCCATTGCTGAACGGCGAGCGAACTTTGTGCACCGTTATCGAGTTCGGCGAACGGATTATAAAGACCGACATAATACAGTTCAGCCTTCGGATTCAATTCGTTGACTGTCGCTAGGATGGTTTCAAGTCGCTTGAGCGCATCAGGCATCCGTTGTTCGATTACACTCACATCGACCTCATCTTGGCCGAGGTTGAACAAATCGTTGCCGCCGATCGTCAGCACGATCATATTTGCCTGCCGAAGCGTGTACCGAACCCCTTTTTGCTCAAGCAGTTCAAGCAATTGATCGGTTCGATGCCCGCCCACCGCCATGTTTCCGATGACATTTACCGGTTGACCGACGACAGGTTCCAAATACTCTTTGACATAGCCGATATAGCCTTTGCCTGTCTCATCACCTGTGCCTTTCGTCAGCGAATCGCCGATGCCGACCAGTTGTACCTTATCTGCCTTTAATGGCGCCGAATTACCGACGGGTCCACTTAAAATCGGTGATGCTTGTGGATACAAAATATCTTTGATTGCGTAGCCGAATCCGCCTGCCAACAAGAGTGTAACGACGAGCGAAAACAAGCCGATGACGAGCCATAAGTTGCGTGAACGTTGCATGATTCGCTTCCTCCTTTGAGTTGTTTTTTTGTGAATAAAAAGCACCTACACTAATAGCGTACTAGTTATACAAAACTTTTGCAAACCGCTGTAACCAAACCACAATTCCACACATTTTTTTGATAATTCGCCCATATCTAAACGATACGATAAGAGAGTATCAACGTATAAAAAACAGGTAATTAATAAAATTCATGACACAACAAGGGAGGAAAGAATCATGTAGAATTGAAAGAAATGGATGTTGCCGATTGTCACGGGGGTTTCGGTTGTGCTGATTGCCAGCGTGTTCACCGCGCTTGCGGTCGTCAACGATGATTCGAAAGACAAGAGTATGGACGGCGCGCTTTACGAGCATCGCGAATGGTATGGCGGTGATGGCACGGCAGGCACGGTGGAAAAAGAGGACCTAGCCACGAGGCAAGCATCGAGCACCGAACTTTGATGACTTTGCTTGTGGAAAAGTATAGTGTAGACACAAAAGCAGCCTGGGATTCAGCGTTGATGAAAGATGGTGAATGGCAAAGACCAGCGCGAAACGCCGAACAACGCGACGCTCACGATGCACTGCGCGATGCTCGCAAGCAAGCCGAGGATGACTTGCGTGCTGCGCTCGAGGCGAAGGATGCCATTAAGATTAAAACAGTTCTGGCAGCGCTCTTGAAGTCCATCGATGCGCACAACAAGCAAATGAAACAAGAGATTGCCGATGTGAAAGCGGCGACGAACTAAACGGATAAAGAGTTGTTCATTAAACAGGGCACACCTTTGCGGTATGCCCTGTTTTTATCTACTATATTTCCCGGAAAGCGGCGGCTAATTGCTGTAAAGCGCCTGTATCCGCCACTTGCTCCGCCGACTGTTCCACTTGCTCGACATACAACGATAAACTGTCAATGATATGCTGTACAAGTTTTCGAAGTTGTCCCTCAAACGCCTCGCGATAGTGATTGAACATCTGCTCGCTATTTTTATCGACAAATCGGTCGAGCGCAGGTAATACGAGTTGCTCCAACTGCGCGCGCAGACGCACACTGCCGTTTTCAGCAAAGAACGCTTTGCTGCTCCGATATTGTTTGGCTAACCAGGCTAGATCGATGTCACACTGAAAGGTGTCGGCAAACAAAGCCGATGCAAACGGTGAAACACTAAATGGTGCAGTATAAGTGGACCACTGTTCGCGAATGTCAGCCTGCATCCGCTCGCCCGTCTGCTCCAATTCGGTACGCATGTGCTGCTCCATACGTAGCGCAGTAGCCTGTAACTCGCGCGTTGCTTCAGTTTGCATCTGCGCCAACAAATCGAACCATGCGGCGCGCATCGCCTGCGAAGAATCGCGCAGGTCTTCACGCAATGCCGCGGGGTTGAAACTTCGCGCAAACCGTTCTCCAAAAGCGAAACGTTGGCGCTGTTTGACGTAGTAAATCAATTCTTCGTTTTCTCTGCGCAAAGCAGCGAACAAATGGCTGCCGTCGCGGCTGGCAAACGTCTCGCGCCATTTCGCCAAATGCAAACGCATCGACTCCAATTCACGCTGCTTTTGCTGTTCATCATTGTGCGCAAACGTGAGCAAGCGCTGCAAACTTTGCTCCGTCGCAGCAAGTTCTTGTTCAGCACCGTAACAAAGCAATGCGGCCAACTGCTCGCGGATAAACCGATAAAAAGCCTGTTCAAATGCGAGCAAACCCGTTTCAGAGAGCGACTGCGTCGATGCACTCGTCTTGGCAAGCAAGCCATTTTGACTCGACAAAGGGAACAGTTTCGGATTTTGGATACCGAACTGCGCCAACTGCGCGCGCACATGTTCGCACACATGCTGCAATTCTTCCGTCGATTCCGCCAAGTCGGCCGCATTGATAACGAACAGCATTTTGTCCAATTGGAAACGGTCTTTGACGCGTCCAAGTTGCACAAGGAAATCGCGATCCGCCTGCGAAAAGGCGTGATTGTAATAGGTGACGAACAAAATCACATCTGCATTTTTGATGTATTCAAACGAAACGTGGGTGTGTCGCGCATTGACCGAGTCGGCGCCAGGCGTATCTACTAACGAAATACGATTGCGTGTCAATTCGTTGTCATGATGGACTTGAATGTCCTCGACAAAGCAGGAACGACGCTCATCGGCAACATACGGCGCAAAGTCGTCCACCGCACAGCGAATACTCGAACCGAGCAGCGATTGCGATTGCGCCCAACCTTCATGTACGGCCTGCAAAAACGACAAATGTGGTCTGCCCTTCACGCTGACGTCTGCCGCCGTGATTGTCGGAATTGCCTTCAAACCTTCTGCAAACGTATGGCATGGTACGCCTAGCAGTTTCAACGAATGCAGAACATCGTCTGCTAAACGCTGTTCCGTTTTCATCCGCACCTGTACCGTTCCGTGTGGGTATTCCACATTCCCAGGGACAATCTGGTTGATGGCAGCCGTCGTCGGGTTCGGCGATACAGGCAATAACGATGTGCCCATCAAAGCGTTGGCGAACGATGACTTACCAGCGCTGAACGCTCCGAACAAGGCAGCAGTGAACGCGCGGTTTTGTAGTTGCGTACGTTTTCCTTCAAGTGCGGTCAGCGATTGAGCCAACAATGGCATTTGCCGGACACATTCAATCGCTCGATCAAGGCGACTCAACATCGTATCGACTATGTGATCATCTGCAATGGATTCAGTATCATCATCTAGTGTCGACTTCGGTATCTCAACCACTGTCGCGCGTGGTGAACCTTGCCATTCTTCAAGTAACAATGACTCATCTGGCGTCGGGATTTGCGGCAACAGCTGCTCGGTTGCGCCGCCTACGGTCACGTGCTGCTGCAAATCATGCGCGACTTGAGCCAATTTTTCTTCCAATGACGCAAGTTGCCGTTCGAGGGACAGTGTTCGCTCACACGCTTCCATTTCAGTCCGCACTAACTCAACCTGCTGCTCATCAAGTGCAAGCCACTGCTGTTCAATCGAGCCAAGTACAGTAACCACCGACTGTCTGATGCGCCGCTTGGTCTCCTCGGCGAGATCTGCACAATAATTCAAGAGGGCCTCGCCACTATCTAGCGCCCCCACTTTCATGCGCGAACGCAGAAATTCGCCATCGATTCCATGAACGAGTGTCGATGCGATTCGCTCATGCCATGTCTCTAGCGACCAATTTAGTTCGCCAAGCAACTGATTCAGCAATGCAATCGCATGGAAAATGATTTGCGTCTCCACTTGCGTTGCGAACGATTCTGTAAACTGTGCAGTCCGCTCTGCACGCACCTCTTCCGTACTTTTACCGAACCAAAGGAAGCCGCTGCGAAACGACGGTTTTTGTGACTCTAAATACGCTTTCGCCAATTCGCGAAGCGGAGCGGGCGTCAACGGTGCGTTCTGTAACAAGCGGTCCATGTCATTTTGGAATGTAAATGTTCGCTCGCTACGCTTTCCTGCTAGTTGCGTCATTTGCTTGGTCAATTGTTCGTAACGACCACGAATCTGTGCAACGTCGATCCCGTCAAGCTGTGCATGCAACATTCGACGCTCATCCGCCTGCTGTTCACGAATAAACTGCACATGTTCATCGATCAATTGCTTTATCGATGCTGCCACACTTAACTGATGAACCGCGTTCGTGTTACCTGCAAAATCGCGCAATAAGTTTTGCATTAAAGGAAACTGATTCAGCGGATGATCATCGTATTTTGCCGACATAAACAGAAACCCTGCCGGTTCGATGCCCCAAAGAGCGAACGACTCGCGAATGCGCCGCTCATATTCTGAAAAAGAAATCTCGCTTTGTTTATGCTTGTCCATCTGATTGATGACAAAATAAAGCGGTTTGCCCCAGTCGGCCAACATTTTTGCAAACTCAAAATTGACTTCCGATTGGACGTGGTTATAATCCGTAACATAAAACACCAAATCCGCCATGTGTAGCGCAGAATGAGTCGCTAGCGCATGAGCGCCGTCAGTCGAGTCGATCCCTGGCGTATCAAGTAGCACTACATTACCACCCAACCATGCGAGTGGATAAAAGATACGCACCGCGCCAATATTTTCACCGTCTTTACATACTTCTGTAAGGCCATCTATAGCGATAATCTGCGGCGGGCGCCCATCATGAAACTCGACCTCGACCCGTTCTGGTCCGTCTTGAATGGAAACGATATTCGCACTCGTCGGAATCGGACTGGACGGAAGCAACTTATGTCCTGCCAATTTATTGATAAGACTTGATTTACCCGCAGAAAAATGGCCGCAGAGCGCCACATGGACGCGTCCCCCGCCATTTCCTTCACTTGCAAGCAGTTGTCTCACTTTTGCAATCCGTTGTTCATCTCCGCGCTCCGCAAACCGTTCAAGTAGCGAAGAACACCGCAATTCAGTTACCATCTCTCTACCGCCAAACGAATTCAATTCGTCTGCGCAATTAGACCGTCACAACCGATTTCGCATCGGGCACAATAATTTCGAACATGTCGCCGTGTTGCAAAATCGTCAAATTACGGTCGTTGTCGCGCATCACTACCACATCAGGTTTTACGCTCATTTTTTGCAAATAATGTTCTGGCACTTCACCCGCATTGATAACCGTTACACCAGACAATTCGCGTTCTTCATCCTCTTGCAGATCAGCTTTCAATACTTCCTCCAGCACATCAGAAAACAACTCAAAATCAGCAGTATACACCGTTATGCAAAGCATCTCAATCCATCCTTTTGTAAAAAGTTTATCTCTCTATCTATCATGTCAGCATCTTCTTTATTTTATACGTTTTTTACCCTCACGACATACGGAGAGTAATGGGCAAGCAACGCAGTTCGGGTTTTGCGCCTTGCAATGATAGCGTCCGAAGAAGATGAGTCGGTGATGCGTAATCGTCCAATCGGCTTTGGGCACCTTTTTCATCAACGTCTTCTCAACCTCGAGCACCGAATCTTTCCAACGGCAAATACCGAGGCGCTTGCTTACACGCTCAACATGCGTATCAACCGCAATCGCCGGCACGTCAAACGCATTGGAAACGACCACGTTTGCTGTCTTGCGCCCGACTCCTGGCAATTCCACGAGTTGTTCATGCAAGTGCGGTACCTCGCCGTCATATTTGTCAATCAAAATCTGACAAAGCGCCTGAATGTTTTTCGCCTTATTACGAAACAGTCCAATGCGGCGAATGTCATGCTCGAGTTCATTTAACGGGACTGCCAAGTAATCATGTGGCGACTTGTATTTTGCGAACAAATCAACGGTCACTTTATTGACGGTCTCATCCGTACATTGCGCAGACAAAAGCACAGCGATTGTCAGTTCAAACGGATTCGCATGCAGCAATTCACAATGTGCATCGGGAAACATCTCTGCCATAACTTTTAGCACGTGGCCTACTTGTTCTCGATTCAAGCCGCTCACCCCGTTTGCAAACTTACAACACACTTCATTTTATCGGATTACACCTTGATTTTCAATGAAATTGTGTATACAAAAAATAAAAAAACGGGCAATTACGCCCGTTTCGTCCATCTTCGACTACTCTGCAAAATATTCATTCAATGCCTTCACGATTGCCTCGGCTACACGATTCTGAAACGCAGTATCAAAAATGAATTTCTCTTCGATTGGGTTAGAGATGAATCCCGCCTCAAGCAATACAGCTGGCATCGTCGTCGCATAAATCACGCGGTAATCCACTTTCTTCACGCGTCGATCAGGAAACCCAGTAACATCCAAAATATGCTGATGCATGATTTGAGCGAGATCATAACTATCAGACCGAGAATAAAACGTTTCAGTGCCACGTATCGAAGTCAAATTTTTAAATGCATTGGCATGAATGGACACAAATGCATCGGCCTTCAAACGATTCGCAATGTCCACACGTTCATTTAAAGTCAAAAATGTATCAGTTGTGCGCGTCATGACAACTTGTATTTTATCATTCGACGTAAGCAATTGTTGGACTCTGAGCGCAACGTTTAAATTGAAATCTTTTTCATTGCCGTTCTCCCGATACATGCTAACTGCACCAGAGTCCAACCCGCCGTGTCCTGCATCGATGACAACCGTTTTTCTCTGTTTCATGATATTTTGGTTAATCGGTGTTATTGGAGGCGGAGTCGCTGGATTTGTCACTGGTGTCGGTTTGACTGGCTCTGGCAGATTTGCTTTCGCACTGAAATCAATCGTGACTTGTTTCGATTCATCTTGCTCTGTAATTTTGTACGGAATGACTTTTTTAAAATCAACCACCAACTTGACGAGCGGAGGTGAAATTGAATTTTGCGCAGTCCGAACTTGGGTAATCGCATCCATCTTACTACTTAGCGACTTCGTTACTTTTTCGTCCAAAATCATGCCCGGAAGGTCAAGCACCAACCTGTCCGGCTTATCAAGCATATAAGCGGACCACTTTACTGGCGCATTCAGTTGAACCGTTACTTTTTCATCAGCAAACGTGACTTTTGTAACTCGCGGTTCTACCTTTACGTTTGTCGAGACCTGTTTGGAGACAGGTGCTACTTTAGCCGTATCAATAACGGGTGTTGGGGTCGGTACTTTCGGCTCAGGTGCCGGTGCAGGTGGTTTGACTGGATCACCAATCCGCAAGACAAACACACTAGACTTCGCATCTTCAATCAGTTGATATTTCATCGACTTTTTGAGTTCGACAACAATTCGCACGACTGCGGGATTTGTCGTGTTTTGAGCAAAGCGAACGCGAGCGATGTTCGGATGATTATTGACAAAAGGTAAGCGATCCGTAGGATGAATCATCGTTTGTGCGAGGTCTACCACAATTCGGTCTGGTTTATCCAAAACAAACACAAACGGCGAAGCGTCTTTGCTTGTTGCCACGACCAAAGCATCTTCCGTTGTCAGTAGTGATTGCAAAACACCGTTTTGCTTCAGTTGACTGCGATAACGCTGATGAAGCGAGGCAGTTTCTGCCGAATTTTTATCAAGCAGAAAAATCGTACGTGTGCTACCGTCCCACGTTACATGAAAATCAAGTTTTTCAGCAATGTAACGAAACGGAACATATGTTGTGCCACCAACAAACAGAGGCGTTGCAGGCAACAAATCCGTTTTTTTGTTATGTAAGGACTCTTTCTGTCCGACAACCAACTCTAGCACTTCATCTTTACCATATTTTATCGTCACCGTCCGCAGCGCACCGTTCCAGTGCACTTTTGCACTAGATTGCGAGGTGATGACACGCAAAGGGACCAGCGTATATCCGTCTGAAAATTGCGGATTCACCACACTGGTCTGCCAGCGATTATTGCGATACGCAGCAATCGCTACATCATTCGATTCGATTACAGTCTCTGCGACAGTCTCCGATGCATTCGCCAACTTCTGCGGGTTTTGCGTCACCGTTCGTTGGTTGGCGGAAGCGATTGTCGAGATGAGGAAGACTGAGACAACGAGAGACAATAGGATAAGCAGCTTTTTCATTGTCCGCACCTCAAAATGTGTAGAAAAAGTGTATAAGTTATACGCACAATCCACAAAAAAGTTGCTAGCAAATTTTGAATCATGAAGAAACGTCAGAATAAATAAACCTCAAGTCCTAAAAAAACTGAACTTGAGGATTCTGCTTATAAGAATTCAACTGTAATGATTAACCGACGCGCGCTTCGTGAGCCGCGATTTTGTCTTCATGCTGCAGCGTCAGGCCGATGTCGTCAAGTCCAAGCAACAGAAACTGGCGACGGTGCTCGTCAAGGTCAAAAGAAATATGCAAACCATGCTCATCAACAATCGTTTTCGTCTCAAGATCAACGGTTAGTTTATAACCATTATGCTTATGCGTGCGTTGGAACAATTCTTCCACTTGCTCCTCCGACAACTTGATCGGCAAGATGCCGTTTTTGAAGCAATTGTTATAGAAGATATCCGCGAATGATGGTGCGATGACGACTTTGAAGCCGTAATCCAAAATCGCCCACGGCGCATGCTCACGCGATGAACCACAACCGAAGTTAGCCCGCGAAATGAGCACCGATGCTCCAGCGAATGCCGGTTTATTCAAATCGAAATCATGAATCACATCGCCGTTCTCATGAAATCTCCACTCGAAGAACAAAAACTGTCCGAATCCTGTGCGCTCAATGCGCTTTAAAAATTGTTTGGGAATGATTGCATCCGTATCGACATTCACACGGTCTACCGGACCGACAAGCCCTGTATGTTTAATGAAAGCTTCCATCTCTGTTGTTCCTCCCTCTTAAACGCCAACCGGCGATTTGACGTCCCACTCGCGAACGTCAACGAAATGTCCAGCAATAGCAGCAGCAGCAGCCATCGCAGGTGAGACCAAGTGCGTACGACCGCCGCGACCTTGACGACCTTCAAAGTTACGGTTCGATGTGGACGCACAACGTTGACCTGGCTGCAACACGTCTGGATTCATCGCAAGACACATACTGCAACCTGCTTCACGCCATTCAAATCCAGCTTCAACAAAAATTTTATCTAGTCCTTCTTTTTCTGCCTGAATTTTCACGCGACCGGACCCAGGAACGACAATCGCCGTCACGTTTCCGTTTACTTTACGACCTTGTGCAACAGCTGCCGCCGCACGCAAATCTTCAATCCGACCGTTCGTACACGAACCGATGAATACATAATCAATGGCAATCGACGACATCGGTGTGCCTGGAACAAGCGCCATATACTCAAGGGCTTTTTCAGCCGCTTTGCGCTCATTATCCGTTGTGAAATCTGCCGGATTCGGGACAGCATCCGTGATGCCTGCGCCCATTCCCGGACTTGTACCCCAAGTCACTTGCGGAATGAGTGACTCTGCGTCAAACTCAACCACAACATCGTAAGATGCACCTTCGTCCGTGCAAAGCGCTTTCCACGCTTCAACCGCTTTGTCATAGTCCGCACCTTGCGGTACATATTCACGACCGCGCAAATATTCGAACGTCGTCTCATCCGGAGCAATCATGCCCGCACGCGCCCCTGCTTCGATCGACATGTTACAAACCGTCATGCGCTCTTCCATCGACAAACCGCGAATCGCTTCGCCAGTGTACTCGATGACATAACCCGTCGCGAAGTCGGTGCCATATTTAGCGATAATGCCAAGAATTAAGTCTTTTGCCGTGATTCCTTGCTTCAACTCGCCAACCACGCGCACTTCCATCGTTTTTGGTTTCGCCTGTTGCAAACATTGCGTCGCAAGCACGTGCTCCACTTCGCTTGTACCAATACCGAACGCAAGTGCGCCGAACGCACCATGCGTGGATGTGTGACTGTCACCGCAAACAATCGTTTTGCCTGGATGCGTCAAACCAAGCTCCGGGCCCATGACATGGACAACGCCCTGATCGAGCGTATTCAAATCGTACAATTTCACACCGAATTCCGCACAGTTATTGGACAGCGTCTCAACCTGTTGTTTCGAAATCGGATCCGTAATGTTGAAGCGGTCTTTCGTTGGCACATTATGGTCCATCGTCGCGAATGTCAAATCGGGACGGCGAACTTTACGGCCTGCCATGCGCAAACCGTCAAACGCCTGCGGAGAAGTCACTTCATGCACGAGATGCAAATCGATATAAATGATACTCGGTTTGCCTTGCTCAGCATGAATCTCGTGTTTCTCCCAAATTTTTTCGAAGAGTGTTTTTTTCGACATGATGTTCACCTCTGAGATTTTGGTATTTACACTATAACATAAAACGAGATATAGTTAAAATATATGATAACTATCATCGCGATAGATTATGCCTATTTCAATTCACAGGTAGAAAGCAGGTTTATGCCATGGAATTTCGACAACTACAGTATGTGCTAGCCGTTGCTAGAGAACGGAATTTTACGCGCGCTGCTCTCAAACTACTCATCGCCCAACCGTCGCTTAGTCAGCAAGTGGCAAAACTCGAACAAGAAATCGGCATCCCCCTATTTGAGCGCGGACCATCAGGTGTCGAACTGACGTATGCAGGACAATTATTTGTCGAAAAAGCACAGGTGATCGTCGACGGAACCGAACAACTGCGGACAGCGATGCGCGATTTGTCCGAGTTAAAAAAAGGGCGCTTAGTCATCGGCAGTTTGCCAATGACAGGCTCGCATGTGATGCCCGTCATCCTCCCTGCTTTTCGCGAACGATTTCCCGACATTGAAATCGTGCTAATCGAGGACACGACAGCGAACTTAGAAAAATTGGCTTCCACAGGCGAAACAGACCTCTGCTTACTTTCTTTACCGATTCAGTCGGCCGAACTCGACTACGAACCTTTTTTGCAAGAAGCAATCCTGCTTGCTGTACCGCCTAATCATCCGTTGCGCTCAGCATCTACCAGCAAAAAAGGCACTACATCGAATGTATCATTAAACACCGTGCGAGACGAACCCTTTATCGTGCTCAAAAAAGGTCAAGGATTTCGCGAGATTACCTTCGATTTATGCCGACACGCTGGCTTCATCCCCAACGTGGTGTTCGAGAGCAACAACATCGAAACCATCCAATCACTCGTGGCCGCGGGTATGGGCGTCGCGCTTGTCCCGCAAATGGTGATGCGCGACCGCCAAGGATCTGGCAAACACGCGCCTGCCTACTTGGAAATTACAGACGAAAACGCAGCTCGCTCACTCGTCATCGGCTACCGCAAACAGCGTTACTTGTCGAATGCAGCGCAGGCATTTATCGCCACCGTCAAAGAAGTAATGAAAACTTCGCCAGAACTCTATTAACCGTCACTCTATCCATTCGAAACTAGTACAATTCTGGACGGCGGTCAGCAAAAATCGGAATCCGTTTGCGTACGTTAGTCACCAACTCGAGATCAATCGTGGTGCGCAAGATTTGCTCTTGCTCTCCGCCCTCAGCAAGCACTTCACCCCAAGGATCAATGACCATCGATGAACCGAAAAACGAAGTGTCACCACTGACGCCGACACGATTGCACGCAACAACGTACATCTGATTTTCAATCGCCCGCGCCTGCAGAAGGGTACGCCAATGATTCTTACGCGGATTCGGCCATTGCGCAGGTACGAATAAGATTTGGGCACCGCCAAGCGCCAACTTGCGCGCCAATTCTGGAAACCGGATGTCATAGCAAATCATAATCCCAAACGAAATGTCATCCATGCGAAACTCACCGCTGTGTACACCTTGTTGCAAAAATTGCTCCTCGTCCATCAGACGAAACAGATGCAACTTGTCGTAATGATGAACAACTTCACCATTTCGATTAAAAACAAAACTACGGTTAGCAAACGTGCCATCTGCCTGTTTCACCGCTACAGACCCTGCAACAATATTCACTTGATGATGTTTCGCGAAAGCACTTAACATCCCACGAGTTCGGACTCCTTGCTCATCAGCGATATCAGCCAGTTCTGTCAATGCGTAACCCGTGTTCCACATCTCAGGTAGAACAATCACATCTGGCTTTGTAAACGAAGCAATCCCCGACGAATCTACAGCCTCATCTAATAGTCGCTCGATATGCTGATAGTTACTGCTCGGATCACCAATTTTCACATCCATTTGGATGACAGCAACGTGCAAACTGCTGTTACTCAATTCATTCACTGTTCCCTTCATGTGAATCTGACAAATCTTCGATCGGCATACCAGTAATTCGCGCAATCTCCTCGGCACTTACCACGCCGTTTGAAACCAACAATTTCGCTAACTGATGTTTGCCAACTTGGACACCTTCCGCTTTTCCCTCTGCTTTTCCCTCTGCTTTTCCCTCTGCTTTTCCCTCTGCTTTTCCTTCCGCTTTTCCTTCCGCAGCCACGACGCGCAATATATCGTTCCAACTGCTCACCATTTTTTCATTCATTTTGATCAACCCCATTTCTTTGAATTGTTCAATCCGAAATTCAAATCGATGTAACCATTGTGGCTGAATTATTTGGATTCGAAAAAACAACCACTCTAGTGCAATGCGCATCTGCTCTTCGGAAAATGTTTGCCAAAGCGGCGACACATCGGCCAATCGTTGCAACCATTCTTGCGAATCGTCAGTCATCACTTGTTCGATATAGAATACGGAACTGACCAACGATCGGTTCGCTAACAATGTGGCAGCATCGAGTCGCTTCAGGTCGATTAGCAAATACGGAAACTTTACCTGTTGCCATCGTTCTTTCGAGTTGGCACCTTTAAAAATCGGAACTTCTGTAGCGGACGGTGCTGTCCATCGGCGTTTGCCGTTGTAGACGACAATTGGCAAAATCGCCGGAAATCCACGCTCATCCTTTTGCTTACTACGTTTCGAACCATCAGCGATGCGCTCGCGATTCAACCTTAACATCAACAATAACTCATACTCAAACATCCGCGCTCCGTCGCCATACTTGCAGCTCGACTGATATTCAATCGCAACGTACAACTCATGCAGCTGTCGCCACAAAACGCTCTCTTTCTTTGCGAGCAAACGATAAATCCCGTCCGATTGGCGAAAGGCAAATGGGTCGCGGGCATGGTTCGCATCGATTGCATCAATCTCATCAATCACATCGACCGCTGCGACCATCTTAAATACTTCTGCCTGCTCTTGTTGCTCTGTTTGCTCCGCTTGCCCCTCAACCAACAACCGCTCGATCGATTCCAGCTGCTCTCGCAACTGCAATCCAGCGAAATCCTCGAGCAATTCGACGATCAGTTGCGGATAACTGAACAGTTGGCGAAAGCAGCGGTCGTGCACGTGATAAACTGCCTGCTTAGGTTCAAAAACACATTCGATCACCGTCATATCCTCTTGAATTTATTATACTGAAAAATGCCCGTTCTGTCTTGCGTGCAGCAGATTTTTCAACAACATCATTGTACCTCATTTTAATCACTTTGTAAAATTTTAACATACGTATCTACCATCTATTGAATGGACCGGCTTTTCCATATACAATGGAAATATTACACATGCATGGAGTGGTTGCAGTTGAATATCCAATCGAATCAATTTCGCGCGGCTACCCGCATCGACGAGTTGCCGGCGCAGTTTTTTGCCAACATCGCCGCCAAGGTGAATCGCGAGTTCGCGCTCGGCAAAGATATCATCAATCTTGGCCAAGGCAGTCCCGACTTGCCGACGCCAGCGCACATCGTCGCCGCTATGCAAGAGGCAACGACCAATCCCGCCTACCATCGCTATGCCCCGTTCCGTGGCTACGATTTTTTACGACAAGCCATCTGCACGCGCTACAAAGAGGATTACGGTGTTGAACTCGATCCCGATACCGAGGTGGCGGTGCTGTTCGGCGGCAAAACCGGTCTCATCGAGATCGCTCAATGTTTGCTCAATCCTGGCGACGTATGTCTCGTACCAGATCCAGGCTACCCGGACTACTGGTCGGGCATCGTGCTCGCCGGCGGACGGACGGTATTCATGCCGCTCACCGCGGACAACCACTACTACCCGGATTACGACGCGATTTCCGCCGATGATGCGAACCGCGCGAAGCTGATGTTCATCAACTATCCGAACAACCCGACTGCAGTCAATGCGACGCGCGGGTTTTATGAAGAAACGATTCGCTTTGCCGCTAAGCACGGGATTTGTGTGGCGAGCGACTTCGCTTATGGCACCATCGGTTTCGACGGTCAGCGTCCGATTAGTTTTCTCGAATTGCCCGGCGCCAAGGAAGTCGGCGTCGAGTTTTATACGCTATCCAAATCCTATAACATGGCGGGTTGGCGCGTCGGTTTCGCGCTTGGCAACAAGGACATCATCCGCATGATCAACGTCATTCAGGACCACTACTATTGCAGCCTGTTCGGCGCCGTGCAGCAAGCGGCGGCAGTGGCGCTCACAGATTCTCAGCAATGCGTCGTCGATTTGACGGCTACTTACGAAAGCCGGCGCAACGCACTATTTGCGGCGATGAAAACGATTGGCTGGGAAGCGACGCCATCAGAGGGTTCGTTCTTCTCGTGGCTGCCGGTCGCCAAAGGATACACATCCGAACAGTTTTGCGACAAATTACTATACGAAGCGCAAGTGATGGTCGCACCGGGCAACGGCTTCGGCGCCCAAGGCGAAGGGTTCGTGCGCGTCGGTCTGCTCGCTACAGAAGCGCGCATCGAAGAAGCGATCGCACGAGTCGGCAAATTGAACCTCTTTTAACTCATTTCGCACGCAGAAAGGAAAAAACCATGCAACAGACGATTGTCGTAAAAATAGGCAGTAGCTCGCTGACGACGGCGGACGGTGGATTGAACCGCGCGCACATCTCATTTTTCGCAAGCGAACTGGGTGCGCTCAGTGCTAGTGGCTACAAGGTGTTGCTCGTCACGTCAGGTGCGGTGGCGGCCGGCTACTTGCAAATCGGCTATCCACAACGTCCTAAATTGCTACATGAAAAACAAGCCTCGGCCGCAGTGGGCCAGGCTTTATTGATGCAGGCGTACAATGATGAACTGGCTCGGCACGGCGTGGTGGCGGCGCAAATTTTGCTGACGCGCTACGATTTTTCCAATTTGCAACGGGTGCAAAACGCGCGTGACACGATTGACGAGTTGCTGCACCGCAACATCATTCCAATTATTAATGAAAATGACGTCGTCTCGGTCGGCGAGCTGAAGTTTGGCGACAACGACACGCTCTCGGCGCTCGTCGCAAGTCTCGTGAAAGCGCAGCAACTGGTGATCATCACCGACACGGACGGTTTGTATACGGCTGATCCGCGCAAACATGCCGATGCTGAGCGAATTGCCCGCGTGGAGACGATTGACGATACGATTCGCCAAATTGCAGGTGGTGCCGGCTCCGATGTCGGTACAGGTGGAATGCGCTCAAAAATAATCGCCGCCGAACTGGCGACTCGCGCTGGTGTGCCGGTGTTTGTCGGCAAAGTTGAGACAAGTGGCGATACGCTACTGGCGGTTGGCGGAACGGGCAAAGGCACTTATTTTGAAACGGTGCGCAGTAATTTGTCGACAAAGAAGCAATGGATCGGCTTTCACTCGTTGCCGCAAGGGTCGGTGACGGTCGATGCGGGCGCGGAGCAAGCGCTAGTGCATAGCGGCAAAAGTTTGTTGCCGGTCGGTGTTGTCGAAGTGAACGGCGAGTTTGAACCCGGCGATGCGATCGACGTACGCAATCAAGCGGGCGCCCTGCTCGGACGAGGCATTAGCAACTATGCGACCTGGCAAATTCGTGCAGTCAAAGGCTTGTCGAGCGACGAGGTGGCGAAGCGAATCGACGTCGAGCGGCTCGAACTGATTCACCGCGATGAGTGGTTGACGCTCAGTCAGGATTAATTGAAGGGAGTTATTTTGATGATAGATAAAGTGAAACCGCAAGAAACGAGCGAAGTGCGGCGCAAAGCGACGCTTGCCAAAGTGGCGGCGAAGCAGTTGGCGCTGTTGACGACGGCGCAAAAAAACGAGGCGCTGGAAGCGATGGCGACGGCTTTGATCGTGAATGAACTGGAAATCATCGACGCGAACCAACTCGATTTGGCGCGCGGCAAGGAAAACGGCATCAGTGAGTCGCTACTCGACCGGTTGGCGCTTAACTCGGCGCGGATTGCGGCAATGGCGGAAGGACTTCGGCAGCTGATTGATCTACCTGATCCGATTGGCGAAGTGCTCGAACAGATTGACCGTCCGAACGGTTTGCATATTAAAAAGGTAGCGGTGCCGCTTGGCGTGATCGGCATGATTTACGAGGCGCGCCCAAATGTGACGGTTGATGCAGCCGGACTGAGTTTCAAAACAGGCAATGCGGTCGTATTGCGCGGCGGTTCGGCGGCGATTGATTCGTGCCAAGCCATTGTTAACGTGCTCCACCGTGCGCTCGCCTCGCTCGGCTTGCCGGTCGATGCGATTCAATTCATTGCGGACCCGCGCCGTTCGTCAGTTGATGAGATGCTGAAGTTGAACGGTTTGCTCGATGTACTCATTCCACGTGGCGGTGCCTCGCTCATTCAAAACGTCGTGCAAAACGCTACGGTACCGGTCATTGAGACAGGTGCCGGCATTTGCCATACGTTTATCGATGCGAGCGCGGACTTGGAGATGGCGCTAGCGATTGCGGTTAATGCGAAGGCACAGCGCCCGTCCGTTTGCAACGCGATGGAAACGCTGCTTGTGCACGCTGAGTTTGCAAAACAGCACTTGCCAGCGATCGCATCGGCGATGGGTGCGAAATCGGTCGAACTGCGCGGTTGTGAGCAGACGATTGCCCTACTCCCTAACGTTCATGAAGCGACGGAGCAAGATTTCGCTACGGAATATAATGACTATATTTTAAACATCCGCGTGGTCGCCACGCTCGATGAGGCGCTTGACCATATCGCGCGTTACGGCACGCTCCACTCGGAGTGCATCGTTACGAATGACGAGCACAACGCCCGCCGCTTCCTGCAGGAAGTCGATGCGGCCGCCGTTTATCACAATGCTTCGACACGTTTCACAGACGGGTTTGAATTCGGCTTCGGCGCAGAGATTGGCATCAGCACACAGAAACTGCACGCGCGCGGGCCAATGGGCTTGCCGGCACTGACTTCAGTTAAATACAACATTTACGGGCACGGGCAAGTGCGCGGTTAAGGAGATCCGATACATGCAACCTTCGATTTTATTCATCGGCGCCGGTTCGATGGCAGAAGCAATCGTCAAAGGGTTGGTCAGCGCAGGTATCACCCCACCCTCTTCGATTACCGTCAGCAACCGCGGCAACGAGCAACGATTACAAGAACTGAATACGGCTTACGGCGTCGACACTTGCGTCGCTAGCAGTGATTCGTTTGCGAAGAGACTCTCCGCTTCCGACGTGATTTTTCTGGCGATGAAACCGAAAGATGCGGGCGAAGCGCTGAAAACATTAGCCCCGCACCTGCACAGTGAGCAACTGCTCGTCTCGGTCATTGCTGGTTTGTCGATTGCGACCATCAGCAGTCTGGTCGGTGCGCAAATTCCCGTCGTCCGCACGATGCCCAACACTTCAAGCACAATCGGACTCGGCGCAACCGGCATGGCCTTTTCGGATACGGTCAACGAAGCGCAACAGCAACTCGCCTTGCAAATGTTCAACGCGACCGGGATTTCGGTCGTTGTAGAGGAACCGTTGCTTGACGTCGTCACTGGCGTATCGGGTAGCGGTCCAGCCTACATTTACTACATGATGGAAGCGATGATCCGTGCGGGCGAACAACTCGGCCTGTCGCCGGAAGTGGCAAGGCAATTAACCGTGCAAACAGTCATCGGCGCAGGTGAAATGGTCAAGCAAACCGGCGAACTGCCAGAGGCATTGCGCCACAAAGTGACTTCGCCAAACGGTACGACGCAGGCGGCACTTGAGACGATGGCGGCCGGCCATTTGCAACAAACGGTCGAAGCGGCCGTGAAGCGCGCTAGTGAGCGTGCAGGCGAATTAGGAACGATGATATCGGAGATGATCAACAAATGACAAACATAAGCAACTGGTCGGATTATTGCGTCGCTACGTATCGCTGTTACGATGCGAAGGCGGATTTTCATAAAAAAGCGCTCGGCATCGCAGTCGGCATGACGGTTGGCAGCTGGACCGATTTGCCAGAGACGAAAAAGCAATCGATGCAAAAGCATCTTGGGCACATCGTTTCGATTGAGGTGCACGAGCCGGGCGAGTCACCTGAAGTGACAGAGCGCTATGCTGACATTCGCATCGCCTATCCGGACGTCAACTTCACGAGTGAACTCTCTGCCCTGCTCATCACAATTTTCGGCAAAGTGTCGATGGACGGCAAACTGAAGTTGATTGATGTGCATTTTTCCGAGCGGTTCTACCAAGCGTTTCAAGGTCCGAAATTCGGTTTGGACGGCGTGCGCGACCTGCTCGGCGTGCATGACCGACCGCTCTTCATGAGTATTTTCAAATCGGTCATTGGCCACGACTTGGCGGGCCTGCGCGAACAGTTTCTCGCGATGTCGCTCGGCGGTGTCGATCTCATCAAGGATGATGAGATTTTGTTTGAGAATCCGCTGACGCCGATTGATAAGCGTGTTGCGATTTGCCGCGAAGCAGCGGAAGAAGCGAAACAGACGACGGGGCAAAACATATTATATGCCGTCAATTTAACGGGGCCAACGTTCAAACTGCGCGAGCAAGCGAAGAAGGCAATCGACGCGGGGGCGACTGCGTTTTTATTCAACGTGCTCGCCTACGGTTTCGATGTGCTTCACGAACTGAGCAGTGACCCAGAAATCAACGTGCCGTTCATGGCGCATCCGGCGATGGCGGGCTGTTTTTATCCGTCGCAGTATCATGGGATTAGCGCCAATGTCGTGCTCGGCAAACTAATGCGACTGGCCGGTGCGGATATTGTGCTCTTCCCTTCACCGTACGGCTCGGTGGTCATGCCACGAGAGGAAAATATGGCGATCAAACATGCGCTGCTGACGCAAGATTTTGCGGTGGATTATCTCAGTGAAGGTGCGGATGCGACGAACAAGTTGAAGCGCAGCTTTGCCGTGCCATCAGCAGGCATTCATCCGGGACTCGTGCCGCTTATCTTGCGCGATTTCGGGCACGACGTGATTGTCAACGCGGGCGGCGGCATTTTCGGTCATCCAATGGGCACGGTTGCTGGCGGACAGGCGTTCCGTCAAGCGATTTCGGCGTCGCAAAACGGCATCGATTTGCAGTCGTATGCGTCATCGAACGGTTGTGCCGAACTACAATCAGCAATCGATACGTGGGGCGTGCGTTCATGAGTGAGGGTAAGTTCGTAGTTGATAAAAAAAAGAAGTATGTTATTTTTTGCGATTTTGACGGGACGATTACGGTCAACGACAACATCATCGCCATCATGAAACAGTTTCAACCAACTGGTTGGGACGGCATCGTCGAAAGAATTTTGTCGAAACAAATGACGATCCGCGAAGGTGTCGGCACGATGTTCTCGCTGCTCCCCGTCTCAAGACGCGATGAGATCGAGCATTACTCCATCCACAACATTACGATTCGTGACGGGTTTGGCGATTTGCTCGATTTCTGCGCTCAACAAACTGTTGATTTTTACGTGACGAGCGGTGGCATCGACTTTTTCGTCTATCCGACATTGGAACCGTATCCAATTGCACGCGACCATATTTTTTGCAATCATAGCGACTTCAGCGGGGAAACGATTCGCGTCACCTGGCCGCATCCGTGCGACGAGCATTGCCACAACGACTGCGGAATGTGCAAAACGACGGTGATGCGTCGCTTCCCTGCCGAGGAGTATACGCGCATCGTGATTGGCGACAGCATTACCGACGTCGAGGCGGCGAAAATTGCCGACCATGTGTTTGCTCGCTCGCACCTGATTGAGTCGTGCAAGCAGCTCGGCATCACCTGCCATGAATATGAGACGTTTTACGATGTACTGGCGAAACTGAAAGAGGTGATCGCATGTCCGAGTTGACGTTTGCGCAAGCGAAAGAGAAAGCGTACACCGAACTGCGCGAAGTGAAGCGCTGGTTCTCGAGCAAAGGCTGGTTTCCTGCGACGAGCGGTAACTTGTCAGTGAAGTTGCAACTGCCAGAAGATGCGGAGCCTGTGTTCGCCATCACAGCAAGCGGCAAGGACAAAAACATCGAGACGGATGAAGATTTTCTGCTCGTCGACGAACATGGACATGCGGTTGAACAAACTCACCTGAAGCCGTCAGCAGAAACGCTCATCCATTGCGAGTTGTATCGACACACGGACTGCGGCGCGATTTTCCATGTGCATACCGTGTTCAACAACTTAGTGTCGGAACTGTACGCCGAACAAGGCTTTGTGCCGATTGAGGACATTGAGTTGATCAAAGCATTCAATATTTGGGACGAAGGGGCGCGCATCGAGGTGGCGGTGCTACCAAACTATGCGGATATTCCAAAAATAGCTGAACTCGTTGAGGATGCGGTCAAGCGAACAGCGGCGGATGGTGCACTCAATGTGCCAGGGTTTCTGCTTCGCAAGCACGGCATCTGCGCGTGGGGCAAAGATGCGTTCGCGGCTCGCCGACATTTGGAGGCGTTTGAGTTTTTGTTTGAATATGTGTATCGTTGGCGGTTGCTTAATCCGGAGAGAAAATAATTAGTGAATGATCATAATCGATGAATGAAATAAAGCGAGGTTAGGCACGCGCCCTCCTCGCTTTTTGTATGTTTTGTATTTAGATAAAAATGAATACCAAGATAATGAGAACAAAAGTAAGGATGAAAATGCTCGCTACAATCGGCAAGACGATTTTGTTGATGCTATGGCGTTTTTCAAGATTCTCACGGAATTCCGCATCATCGCGCTTGCTCTGCTCCAGCAATTGATTATAAACTTGCATCCTCTCGATCAGCGTCGGTTTGCCATACAGTTGCTTCGCCTGCAGTTCGGCTTGTTTTTTCAATTCACGCAAAGCGGCGTCGAGGTTGTAGCGTATTGTCATAACAAATGACTCCTTTCAGTTCACTTTAGAGCACTTTAGAGCACTTTAGAGCACTTTAGAGTTCAACTTCGCAGAAACACACACTGCTCAAGCAATTTCGACCTCAAGCGATCGGTATGCCCATGTTTCGCGTGAGCCAACCAACTTTGCATGCTCCGGTGAATATCAGCGAAGTCCATCTCACCACGAGCAAATTTCAACTTAAACTTGCGGATTTTGCGCTTCACTCGCTTCTTCGAGGAAGTCCGAATCTTGCGCACAACTTTGCCCGATTCCGTCAAATAGGAATGGAAGCCAAGGTAGTCTACACCATTTCGGAGCGGGAATATTTGCGTCTTATCATTCAATTCGAGTCCAAGCCACGCCAAATGTTCACGAATGTTCGCCAAACATTGCTGCAAATGGGCTTTGTCAGGATGGATGAGCACGAAATCGTCCATATAACGCGAGTACCAACGGATGTTCAACTGTTCTTTGATCATGCGGTCCATACGGTTCAAATAAAAGATGGCGAACCATTGCGAAGTCATGTTGCCGATGGGGATGCCGATGTTGCCTGTCGATGATGACGTCCAACAAGTGCAATAACTGGCGATCGGCAAGGTAAGGATAGAGCATTTCTTTCAGGCGGTCGTGTCGGATACGGTAAAAATATTTCAAGATGTCCGCTTTGAGTATGTAACCGTCTGTCCCATGCTGGTGATAAAACTCGCGCATAAAGCGTGCCAAACGATACAAACCAAAATGGGTGCCTCTTCCCGGCCTGGAAGCACAATTGTCGTCAATCAGTTTACGATCGATGAACGGTGCGAGTACATTGTCGCAAAGGCTATGCTGCACGACGCGGTCACGATCGGGCAAACTCATGATCAGACGTTCTTTCGGTTCATAAATCGTGAATTCACGATATTTCCCCGACCGATAGCTGCCACTCATCAGTTCCTCTTGCAACTCGATCAAGTTGCGGTTCAAGTCGATTTCAAAACGAATGACTTCACGATTTCCTCGCTTTCCTCTACGTGCCAAGCGATGTGCATGGTACAAATGTTCAAACGTGTGGATTTGTTCATAAACGTTTTTCAGTCGCTTCATCTTTACCCCCTGTCGTTGTGCCGACGGTCGCAACGTTCAAGTGTCGCTCAATCAGAACTGAAGCTTCGATCAAGCAACCTCTACCAGCAACGTCCGCCGGCCAACAGTATGTGTTTATCCTGCAAAAAGAACAGGAAAGGGACAGAATTCCTTTGCCGTGTGTACGGACGGTCTCACATGATACTCGTATCTGACGGTACGGCGAAGCGGGGCGCACTTTTATTGAAAAAATATCGCCTTACAGTATATGTGCGATATTTTCTCGGACACTTAACAGTCAGTAGTCAGTTTGTTAGCATTATCATTGTTGACATTACCGTCAACGAGAAGATGTCGCATTAAAATAGCGACATCTTCTCAGGCACCTGCGGTCTCCAATCGTGACATTGCGTACATTGTTGTCATTCTCGGCGTTCGGGGTTTTTGGCAACCCTGTCCCTGTGTTACGACGGATAACGGCGCTTTTCACTTTTAATCCAAGCGCCCAGTAAGTTGCGGACATCATAAATGTGAAGGGCCATCTGCTCATGCTGTTTGGGCGTGATACAAGTCATCTCACGGGCAAGTGTAACGATATGGTCAAGTTCTTTGAGCGATGTGAGCGCCGCAAAAGAGAAATCGAGCCGTTTGGTGACACGCTCCGTATAGACTGCAGTGGCAAGTTCTTGTTTGGGGATGAACGTGTCATTCGCTTT
Organism: Caryophanales bacterium; assembly: GCA_947459205.1. Taxonomy (GTDB): domain Bacteria; phylum Bacillota; class Bacilli; order Paenibacillales; family CANHCR01; genus CANHCR01. The sequence continues at coordinate 57,306 of CANHCR010000010.1, forward strand.
ATAAAGATTGGAAATGACATCAAGCGACAAGTTCTGCAGTTTAGCGACGAGTGAAAAGCGAAATTTCTTTGGCGCTGATTGCGTCACCTGAAAAATATATGCAGACATGTTTTTTGCTTTCCTAATGACGGTCAGTTCCGACTCCTCTGTGCGATGATAACCGTTGCGGTTCATCAGTATCCTCCTCATAAATGGCTAAAAATCTTCGTCGCCTGCTCGATCCGTCGCAGACGAAAAAACAGGGACCGTTCGGTTCGGCGGAGCTCACCTGCGCGATCTCGTTATTCCGATTTAACCGTGTATGGTTTCTTCGCCGTACCTGCTCCATCCGATGTGAAGATAGCAGATTGCAGATTTAGCTGCAAAGCGGGGCGCACACCGATACCGTCGTCGCCCGCATAGGCGTCTCTGGGAATATTACCGCTAAGGCTGACAACGCGTACATCATTGTCATTCCCGACCAAAGGAGTGTTTAACCAATAATGCCATTTTTCACCTACTTTCAATCTTTCATCTATGTATTTGCTATTTTTAACTGCCTCTGCTGTCGGTTCACCAATCCACCAATTTTCACCTAAAATTGTTCGGTTATCATACATATACTCTTTCAAATCTTTCACCGACAGTAAAAAAACCTTATCGTTCATGTTTTTGTACCAAGCGGAGTCATAATTTTTAACAACATTTACGATACTCTCATTATAAATATGACCTACGTTGCCACCATCAGCCTGATTTTCATCAATTGTCGCTAGCAAAACCTTGTGTATACGAGGTTTGATGTAACCTCGTTCTTTTTTCGTAAAATTACCATCGGCCAAAAATCCTTTTTCCATGTCATAAAAGTTCTCTCCATCCCACATATTATCAGCATTAGGTCGATTTTGCTTCCAAGAAATAGACCGTTCGTCGCTATTCAACCACTGAGTTAGATTTGCATTTTCATAGTTATTGCTACCAAAATCTCTTCGGGTACCCTCTGGATGATATTTTCCTGCCGCATCAAACGCCTTAATACTTATGATCTTATCACTAAACAACATCGGATTGTCGTCCTCGTCCTTATGAATCACGCGCCAAATAATCGGTTGATTGTAATATTTTCCGAAGCGGATGTAGTCGCCGATTTTGAGGTTTGGAATATTTCTGTTTCTAACTTCTGATGTTGTTTGTTCTAATCCAACAGGAAAAACAGTAGTTACTGTCTGATTAACAGAAATAGAAATAAACGAGATTACTATGAAAAACATAATTATCCCAACAGCAATCATAATAAGAGTCCATTCAAAAACATTAAAATCCGTCCACTTTTGAGGATTAGTTATACTTTTTTGAATTTCTACATAATCTGTAACTTGCATTTTTGGCTTTGTATCCAAAACATCAACCAACGCCTGCTGAAACTCCGTCATCGACTGCCAGCGCTCAGCCCCGCGGATCGCCAAACCCTTCATGACCGCTTGCTCTACGTTCGCAGGAACACCCGCCACTACACGACCGAGCGGCTCAACCACCTCTTCTTCCATACGCGCCATCGCATCGGCCGGCACCACACCTGACACCGCCGCATAGAGCGTCGCCGACACTGCATACACATCGGTCCACGGTCCCTGTTTGCCGCGCGACGAATATTGCTCACTCGGCGCATAGCCCGGCTTCAAGATGACCGACAAACTTTTGCTTACGTCGCCGAGCGACTGGCGCGCCGCCCCGAAGTCGAGCAACTTCACACGTTTGTCGCGCGTAATGTATATATTGTCGGGACTGACGTCACGATGCAGCATGCTGACGGAGTGTACCTCGCGCAGCGCATCCATCACCGGCGCCATGATCTGCAGCGCGTCTTGTAACGGAATGTGTCCGCCCTTCTGCGCCAAATATTGTTTCAGCGTCACCCCTTCGACATACTCCATGACGATATAAGCAGTGTTGTTCGCATGAAAAAAGTCGAGAATTGAGACGATGCCTGGGTGGTTGTTGAACTTGGCGAGTGTGCGCGCCTCATCGAGAAACTTGTCCATGCCGTGCTGAAAATGCTCTGAGCGTTCCCCGGAGTAGACCATGATGTTGGTCTGTTGTAGGGCGCGGGTTGCAAAATCGCGCGGCAAATATTCCTTGATGGCGATTTTTTGGCGAAGCATCAAGTCGAGTGCGAGATAGGTGTTGCCGAAGCCGCCCGAACCGAGAATGCGGCCGATCAGATACTTGTTATGGAGCAATGTTCGCAGTGGCAACGCGTGCGGTTCTGCCGGCAAGTAGCGGTCATCAACGCTGCAACTCGGGCAGACGGCTTGTCCGGATTGTTTTTCGGACATGCAGTTCATACAAATGTAGTTTGTGTCCACAGTGGGCTCACCTGCTTTCAAGTAATTAAAGTTATTAGAATATCGAAAAATCGTCGTCGCCTGCTCCATCCGTCGCAGGCGATCCAAGCGGGACCGATAGGTTCGGTGGGGCTCAACTACGCGGTCTGTTTATTGCACTTGGACCGTGTACGGATTTTTCTCCGTACCTGCTCCATCCGATGTGAAGATCGCAGATTGCAGATTTAGTTGCAAAGCGGGGCGAACACCAACGTCGTCACCGCGAGCATGGTTGCCGTAGTGGACGCCACCAGCATCGTAGACAAAGCGCACAACGCTGCCATACTCGACGTTAGGGGTATTTAACCAATAATACCACTTTTTACCTACTTTTAAACCATCGTTTTCATACGTACTATTAGCAACAGCCTCCGCTGTCGGTTCACCAATCCACCAGTTTTCACCGAATGTTAATCGGTGATCATACACATACTCTTTCAAATCTTTCACCGACAGTAAAAACACCTGATCCGTCACGTTCTCATACCAAGCCGAATCGTAATTCTGTACAACTTTAGTGATATTGGAATCATATTGATGCACGTTGTTCCCGCCATCCGCCTGATTGCTATCAATTTCAGCTAACAAAACCTTGTGCGTACGAGGTTTAATGTAACTTCGTTCAGCAGCCGTAAAGTGGTCACTTGCTAGGAAACCTTTTTCCTGATCATAAGGATTATCTCCCCACGTATTTTCTTTCGTCGGTCGGTTCTGCCACCAATCAATTTTTTGTTCATCACTATTCAGCCATTGACGAAGATTTGATTTCTCATAAAAATTACTCCCCCACGATTCTCTATTAGAATTCGAGTGATACTCCCCTCTCGCATCAAACGCCTTGATACTAATAATCTTGTCGCTAAACAACATCGGGTCTCCATCCTTATCATTGTGGATCACCCGCCACAAAATCGGCGCCTTGTTATATTTTCCGAATTGCACATACTCGCCAATCTCCAGTTCGTCGCGTCCAACCTTCAATTCTACCCGTCCATTCGCATGAAACGCTGTGCCAGCCTTTGGCTGTTGTGCAACCACACTGTCCGCCTGCTCTTGGTTGAACACATACTCAATCAGCAGTTTGTTTTCTGGTACCCCTCGATCCAACAACTCCTGCTTCACTTGCTCAATCGGCAGACCGACATAATCGCCATGACTTTTGTCCATTAAAATAAACCAACCCAAATACAGCAAAAGCACCGATAGCACCGCAACCCCCGAGCCAATCGTCCACCGATTCCATTTGATGCGAATGCCGGGTTTACGACTAATAGGCGGTGTTGTATCTACCGAATCCTTTTCATCCGCATTAGCGCTTACAGACACATCGAGTTTGAGCGGTGTGGGTTTGGCAACATGCTGCTTGACCGCTTGGCTCACCGACTCGCCATCCGCCTGAATGTGCAACGCCCGCTGAAACGCCTCCACCGTTTGAAAACGATCTCTGCCGCGCACCGCAAGCGCCGTCATGATGCCTTTTTCGATATCGGCAGGGATGCTGGCGACAATTTTCGACAACGGCACGAGCGTATCTTCGTCAAAACGGTCGAGCGAGTCGGGCGGCAAAACGCCCGTCACACAATGATAAATCGTCGCCGCCACCGCATAAATATCCGTCCACGGTCCCTGTTTGCCACGCGAACGATACTGCTCCTCCGGCGCATAACCCGGCTTCAAGATCACCGACAAACTTTTGCTCGCCTCACCCATCGCATGGCGCGCCGCCCCGAAATCGAGCAGTTTCACCTGGCGTGTGGCCGTGATGTATATGTTCTCGGGACTGATGTCGCGGTGCAAAATGCCGGCGCCATGCACCTCCCGCAGCGCATCGAGCACAGGCGCGATGATCTCCAACGTCTGCTCGAGCGACAACTTGCCGCCTTTGCGCTGCAGATATTCTTTGAGCGTAATGCCGTCGATGTACTCCATCACGATATACGCGGTGTTGTTCTCGTGGAAAAAGTCGATGATTGAAACGATGCCGGGATGATCGTTGAATCGCGAGAGCGTTTTCGCCTCCTCCAAAAACTTATCCATGCCGACGCGGTACTGACTGGCCGTCGTCTCGTCGACCAACGTCACTTCCTGCTCCTCAATGCGGCGCGAGGCGATGCCGTATGGCATGTACTCTTTGATCGCACACTTGCGGTCCAAGTTTAGATTGAAGGCCAAGTACGTATTGCCGAAACCACCCGAACCGAGCAGTTTGCCGATCAAATAGCGATTTTGCAACACCAAACCAGGTTGCATCGCATTGAGCGTTTTTTGTAGTTTTTTGTCGTCCGTGTTGCACGATGCGCAAATGCCGGGTTGCGCTTTAGGTGCCATACAATTGAGGCAGCGATAATAGTTGACCATGCGTTAGGAATCTCCCCTTTTTTGAAAAAAGCAGTTTCAAATGTTACCGAGTTTATCGTTGTACCTTCACGCCAAGTGCTTGTCCGAAAAAGTTGAGCGGCACGAACGGCACGCCGCCGTATAGTTGCACTGGCGAATTGAGATTGAATGTGCGTTTGTCGACGGTAGCCTTCGGTTTGATGCCGACGGTCAGTGTGATCTGCGCGCCACCAGGTTTGCTCGCACGGATTGTTTTTGTGGACGCGTTGTAAGATGACGTCAATCCAAGAGCGCTGAATACATCTTTGTAAGGCACGAGCGCGTCGGATGTTTTCGGAGGCGATGAAAGTCTGACGGGACGTCCATTAAAGGAGAGCGAGTTTCCACTTAGACGCAACGTAGGGCTGAACGTATAGCGCAGTGTTTTGCTCACCGTCTTGCCCTCACGGTCAACTGCTATGACGGTGTACGTCTTGTTCGAACCCGATTCAATGCCGCCCACCTCAGCGTTGCAACGATTAGAGGGCGTAACTGCGACTTGGAGATTGTCACGGCGAATCCGGTACTCGCGGATGCCGACGCTGCTCTGCGCACAGTTCCAACTGAGCGTCAGCGAGTTGTATGATTGAACCGTTACAGACAAAGCACCATTGAAAGTTAGTCCGCCGCCACTCGTCGTCACGCTGATCGGACTGCTATAACTGGACTCGTTGCCTGCAGCGTCATAGGCGAGCACACGCAACGTGTAGGTTGTGCCAGGTTTTCGGTTGCTGATTGTCATCG
>CANHCR010000011.1 GCA_947459205.1 Caryophanales bacterium
AGCAATACAGGTGAACATGAGCAACACGAGTGAGACGGTAAGGATGAGTGTAATGAATTTACTCATCAAAATCCGCCAGCGTCGTACGGGGCGAGTGAGCAACACTTTGATTGTGCCGCCGCTATATTCAGAAGAAACGATGTCCGCAGCGATGATCATCACCAATAGTGGCAGTAACAGTGTGGTTGCGTTTTCAATCAACTCTCGGACAAATGTTGGCGCACCTACGGTCGATGGGTTGATATCTTTATCGAGATAATACTGGTTTTGTGCGATGCGGATGCGCAGTTCATTTTGTTGTTCGATTGATGTCCGCGGGCTATTGATGCGGTCTTCCCAACCTTGGATGCGAAGTTCCAATGCTTGACGCCAATCGACGTTGCCGAAGCGCTTTTCGAACTCTTTCGCTGTTTCGTATTGTGCGTACGTGAAGATGGACACGAGAGCCGATACGATGAGTGCGATGACCAAAAGGCGTTTGCGACCGCTTAGTTTCAACAATTCATTGAATACGAGTTTAATCAATGGACTCACCGCCTGTCAGTTCAAGGAATAGTTCTTCGAGAGAAGAAAGTTTTCGTGACATCTCGATGACGCTGATGTTGTGTTGCAACAGCGTGCGTAAGCATGGGTCGATTTTGGCTTCATCGAAGGCAGTAACCAGATGATTTCCATCACTGATTACATTCTCAAAATAGGTTTCAAGGATTGGTTTCGCTAGTTCTTGCGGCTGCAGATGCCAGTACATGCGCTCATTTTGTTCGAGCAGCGCACGCACTTCTGTCACGTGGATGACCGTGCCTTTGGAGATGATGGCAACGCGGTCGCACAGCAATTGCACTTCACTGAGCAAGTGGCTTGAGACGAAGACGGTCAACCCTTCGTGGTCGGCGAGGTAGCGGACAAACTCGCGCATCTCGCGAATGCCGGCGGGATCGAGCCCGTTGGTCGGTTCGTCGAGAATGAGCACCTTTGGGCGATTGAGCAACGCTTGCGCAATACCCAGTCGTTGGCGCATGCCGAGCGAGTACGTTTTGACGAGGTCGTTGATTCGCGCCTGCAAGCCGACAAGTTGCACGACTTCTTCGATTCGGGCCTCATCGACGCCATCGATCATCCGCGCAAAGTATTGCAAGTTGTCACGGCCACTCAAAAAGCCGTATAACTCTGGATTTTCGACGATGCAGCCAAGATTGCGAATGGCTTTCGTAAATTGTGTTTTGAGATTGTACCCACAGACTTCAATCGTGCCCGCTGTCGGTTCGATCAATCCGACCAGCATGCGGATGGTCGTCGTTTTGCCAGAGCCGTTCGGGCCGAGAAAGCCGAACACTTCGCCGCGGTGCAAGCTGAAATCAATGCCTTTGATGATTTCGCGTTTGCCGATCGTTTTGCGCAACCCTCGAACGGACATTGTAATTTCACTCTTGGTAATTTCACTCATGGTCATCTCACTCATTGTTCTCACCTCCGCGCAGCGTTGCAGGCAACGTTTGCATCACGCGAGCGGCAATCATCTCATATCCGCTACCGTTCGGATGAAAGCGGTCGTCAGCCAAATACAAATCAAGATTCGCATCATATAAATCGTACGTCGGAACGAGCACAGCATTGGTGTCATTAGCCAACATTTTGCTGACCCTCTCATTCCAGCGCCGCACCACTTCGTTCGTTTGCTCGCTACGATCCAACTGATTGAATGGATTGTAAAGACCAATCATCGCGATCGGCGCGTCGGGGTTTTCTTTGCGAATTTTTGCGAGAATTTGTGTAAATGTGGTCTGAAAATTTTGCTCGATCGAGCGAATGAGCGACTCATCGAGTGAGGCCAACGTTTCTCCGCCACGGAACAAATCGTTTCCACCGATGCTCAGTAAAATGAGGTCGGTTTTGCGAAGCAATTCGGTCGTCTTCGTCTCAGCTAATTGTGCCAGCAACTGTTGGGCGACATAGCCGTTTACCGCACGGTTGTTGAGCGTCACTTGGCGCGTACTCGCCTGCTGCAAACCATCCGTAACATGTCCGACGTAGCCTGTTTCCGAATCATCGCCAGCCCCAGTCGTTAGGGAATCTCCAAGCGCAAGCACGGACAGCACACCATCCTCCGAGTTAGCGTTAACCGCTTGTTCGGCGTTGTTCATCATTGGCGTTTCGACCTCCTTTCCAGCACTTCCGCTCAGCGTCATCGCCAAACCAATCAAGCATAGAAGCAGCGCGATAGTACCCGTCGTCATCACAAAATAAACCGTTGTCTTACGCATCATCATCACATCCTTTTTCTAAATAGAAGCCACCGTAGGCTATTGCCACGCCCCACAAAAACAATTTTGCCTGTCGCCACGTTTTGCTCCACCAGCCCACCAATCGCCAAGCACGGTGCTCCAACTGAGTACCGGCAAGCCTAGCCCATCATCCGGTCCTCCGACCGTATGCCCTGATAATTCTGCCATGAAGCCACCAACCAAACTACCAATTAAGGTGAACCAAAGACCCAACTGCACAGCGAGACGAAGGTGTTAACGCAGCCGGCGGTTTGCGTAGCAATTCGACGATTAAATAAATAAGCGACAATGTGGCAGTAACGGCGAACACACTCATCATCGAGTAGATCATATCACCAAATCCATCATCGTCATTGAAGTGCGATATTTCACCGCGTGCAACTTGTATGCCGACTAACAGCAATACCATAGAAACAGAAAATAAAGTACCGTAGCTAATGATGCGGCGTGAAAGTGTATGCTGCACAAAAGGTACGAGATACGCGAATGTCAATGCATACAATCCGAATGAGATGGTAACGCCAGCAAGCAAAATCCGACGAAAAGCAGATGAATGAGCGCCATGTAGTAGAGTGGGCGGTCGAGTGACATCGTGAATGTAAAGATTCGAGATAACAATGTCATCAACTCATTTTTTTATTCTATCTAGTACTCTTCTTTATTTAGTACCTTGTAAAACAATGATACAATATAGTACTATACATTGCAAGGTAGTAGAGGTTTTTTTCGAATCACCAAAAACTACTGCGAGCCAACGACCTTCCCAACTCATTGCCGCTTTCGCTTGAACACCGTATAAAGCAGATAGCCTAGCGGACCTGCCATCAAAGTCATGTACAGAAAGATCGACTGAACAATCAAGTGTACTTTTCTGTGCTCCATATTTTCCATATAAATCATGCGGCCCACAAGTTGGTCGAACGCCAAAATGTGCAACCATGCAATGATGGCTACTTCAGGCACGGTCAACAGTTGAATCACACCGTCGTAAGAGCCGAAGTCGCTGACAAACGAGATGCCGTGATTCGTAACATAATAAGCCAATCCAACGACATAAAGAATCGACAACGATAGTGGAAATATAGCCCATTTGACAATCGTATAAGTCACTTTCCATTTTGGCAGAAAAATCATCAGTAGCCAGGAAATCATCGCAAATCCAGTAAAACTAAACAATAATTCATACATCGCTATTTTTCCCCTTTAAAAAATTGAACCATCTCTGTAATACCATCCTCGAAGCGCGTCACTTGAAATTCAGGGAAATGCTTGCGAAACTTCACATCGCTCATGATATATGGCGATTCAAATTGATACAGCATTTCCTTGATTTCCTTAAGTGGCGGGATGAACAACCCCAGCAAAGACAACATCAGCGGCGGAATGCGCGACAACTTGAAAGTCGTGCCGAGTTCGCGATTGAAAAGTTCATTCACTTCCACTGACGTAACCGGTCGACTCACCGGCAAATGCCAAACTTGCCCGTACGTTGCTTCATCCAACGCCAACTCAACAAGTGCCCGGCCATTATCCGACGTATGTGCGAACGTGTGCAGAACGTCCAATTTGACAATGGTCTGCGGCGACTTACCTTTTAGTATGTTTTGCAAAAACGAGATATACAATATGCTGTTCACGCTCGGACCGTAAAAATCAGCCGATCGACCAATCACCGCCTGCACTCGCTCAGCTTGATGTGCTTGGAGTAACATGTCGGTAATTTGTTTGCGGACAGCCCCTTTTTTCGAAGTCGGTTCCTGCAAATGCTCTTCTGTAAATGGATTCGCCAAGGGAGCCGGGCCGTACATGTAAATATTGTCGAGGAAAATCAGCTTCGCCCCGACTTGCGCGCACGCCGAAATGACATTCCCCATGACTACAGGCCACTCGCGCTGCCATTGCACGGTTCGATATGGCAATCCTACTGACAAATAGACATGTGTGGCACCTTGTACGGCGTGAAGCGTTTGTTCAGCATCTAACACATCGGCCGGCATGATTTCAACCTGATCCGTTGCAAAGTTGCTGCGACCACTCCGTTGAATCGCACGAACTGGCAACCCCCGTTGCACGAGTTCTTGAACGACAGCAGTTCCAACTGGTCCTGAAGCACCAAAAACAACATGGAATGTTTTGGCATGTAATGTTTGCATCAGATTTCACTCCTCGTATACATCAAAATCAGCTTCTACATCAAAACAACGATTTCGAATTCGACGTCAACCAAATGACAAAAGCCAACAAACTGGCGTATGCTACTCCCAAGCACAACAAAAAAAAGTTCGCGCGGCGCCACGTTTTGCTCCACCAACCCGCCAACAAAAACACCTGCAGTGCATGCAAGCCGATAAAATGAGCAACTCGCCAATCACCGAACAGTGTGCTCCAACTGAGCACCGGCAAGCCCGGTCCACCATCCGGTCCTCCAACCGTGTGCCCAGATAATCCGCCCATGTAGCCACCAACAGCACAACCGACGACCGTCAACCAAATGCCCAACTGCACGGCCAAGCGAAACGACGGCGACCATGTAGCCGGAGGCTTGCGCAACAGCTCAATTGCCAAATAGATGAGCAACAGTGTGGCGGTAGCAATGAACACACCCATCACGATATAGATGATGATGCCGGACGCACTCTCGATGTTGAAATGTGATTTCACACCGCGTGCCGCCTGCATGCCGATGAGTATCATTTCGACAAACATGCAGACAACTGTGCCATAGCTTATTAAACGCTGCGCAAATGGGCTTTTCAAATACGGCACGAGATACGCTAGCGTTAGGGCATACACGGCAATCGAGATGGCAAACTTAAACGGCTTGACCCACACTGGTAAGCCGAGCAATGTGCGGTCATCGAACATCAACGCCAACAAGCACAAACCGGCGAAAAGCAAATGAATGAGCGCCGAGTAATACAGCGGGCGGTCAAGTGACTTCGTGAACGTCGAGATGCGGGATGACATCCTCATCAACTCCTCATGTTTTCCGTAAACTTACGACTGACCGCTAACACAAAACCTCGCGGCGATAGTTTCGATGTAATCGCCAACAATTTATTAAGCAAACCCGGAATGATGACACGTTTGCCCTTTTTAAAACCGCGATATCCAATCGTTGCCACAGCAGAAGCATCCATCATCATCCGCTCGACTCGTTGCAAATTCACGTTCTGTTTTTGATCGCTGAAGGCAGGCGCAATAAAAAATTCCGTTTTGGTCATTCCCGGGCATAATACAGACACGACGACTCCTGTTCCCTGCATTTCATTCGCCAGCGCCTCCGTGTAGGAAAGCACGTACGCTTTGGTCGCAAAATAGACGCTCATCAGCGGTCCCGGTTGGAACGCCCCGGTAGAGGCTACGTTCAAAATGCCACCCGTTCCACGTCGCACCATGCCTGGGACAAATCTTTTTGTCAAATCGGTCAGCGTTCGCATATTCAAATCAATCATGCGCAATTCGGTTTCACCGTTCGTCTCTAAATACGAGCCGTACACACCAAATCCGGCGTTATTAACCAACACATCAATCTGAATGCCAAGAGTCTGCACCTCTTCAAACAAACGTTGCGGTGCATCCATTTCACTCAGATCCATTTCGATGATGTGTACGGGCACCTTAAACTTGCCTGTAATTTCAGATGCAATCCGCTGCAAGCGCTGACTGTTTCGAGCGACCACTACCAACTGATATCCGTCTGCAGCCAACTGCAACGCCAACTCGTAGCCAATTCCACCAGAAGCACCTGTAATCAGTGCCGTTTTCATCTTTTACACGCTCCCCTTTTTTATTACATTTCTGCCAATTCGGCAGGTTTGTCTGAATGATTGTTTGATTGCCCCATTCTCACCTTACTCAAAGTGAAGCCAATCACGATACCAGCTATAGCAATCCACATCAATATCAAGTAAGTGTCATGAAACGCCGCAGGCGCTGGATGGACAAGCACTTGCTTCGTCGACTGATTTATATCTATGATTGGCTCAGCCACATTAAACAATATCGTTGTAATCAAAGCGACAGAAAGCGAGGTGACGACCTGTTGCATCGAATTCGTCAATGACGTCACGCGACTGACCAACTGTGCCGGAGCTGACTGTAATAAAAACGTGTTCATTGAAAGAAATGCCATCCCCATACCCGCTCCGAACAAAATGCGTGGCACCAGAAACGCACTCGCTGGATCTGTACTTGTCACGTCCGAGAGCATAAATGAACCAATTGCAACCAATGTGAGGCCGACAACAACTAAGGGGCGGACGCCAATTTTGTCATACAGTTTACCGCCGAGTGGCATGAAAAGTGCTGCCGTAAATGCTTGTGGGAGCGTCCACAGACCAGCCTCAAAAGCCGATTTGCCCATTTCGGTCTGCATATAAAAAGGAATCAAGAAAATCACGCCAAACATCACGAACTGCATCAACCATTGAACGAGTATTCCTCTGCTGAAGGAAAACGATTTGAAGACGCGCAGTTCGAGCAACGGTTGCTTACGTCGCAATAGTTCGACAATGATAAAACTAATGAGAGCCACCCCACCGCCGATAAGTCCAAAGAGCGTCTCCGTCGACGTCCAGTTCGAGCTGCCCTCGCTAATTCCATAACATATGAGAGCAAACGCGAGTGGTCCAAGGATGACTCCCAGGATGTCAAAATCCGTCGACTCATACGGTTGGAATTTCGGAATGAAGCGCAACGCCAAAAAGACTGCAAGTATTCCGACAGGCAAATTGATCAGAAAGATCCAATGCCAACTAACAAAATCAACAAGGTAGCCGGATATAATCGGACCGGTTGCGGGAGCAAGCAAAATCGGCATACCCATAATCCCCATAATCGAGCCGACTTTTTCACGTGGACTGAGACGGAAAATCATCGTCATCGCAAGCGGCATCACCATACCCCCAGCAAGCCCTTGCAACACACGGAATAAAATCAGTTGCGTCGCCGAGGTTGCGAATGCACACAGTAACGACCCTAAAGTGAAAAGAATGATGCAAATGATAAAAATCCGCCGCGCACCGAAGCGATCAGACATCCAACCAGCGAGCGGAATCACTGCTGCTTGGGCGAGCGTATAGCCCGTCAATGTCCACTGCACAACAGACAAACTAGCGTTAAAATCTTCCGCTAATTTCGGAACAGCCACATTGACAGCAGTCGTATCGAGAATGACCATGAAAATGCCAACAATAATTGCAATCAGTGTGGGCGCGAGATCACGGATGGTGCGCGCGGATGGATCGATTTGTTCGAAACGATGTAGTTTTTTTTGCATGTGATGGCCACCTCAAAGTGTATATCTGATATATTTTCTCCACTTCTCAGCCATCACCGGTTACTCCTTACCCCAAAGTCGGTACGACATTTACGAGATAAATAACCAAGCCGACGATCCACAGCCACAACGGAACACGCATACTTTGGAATGTGTCATCCTTTCGAAACAACATCAACGACATGATGAACACCCAAAGTACATGTAAACCGAAGACTGGCACAGTAATCGAACTGAGAAATGCACTGCGAATCACAACATCAAAACATTGAATCATTAACGCCAAGCCGGAAATCACACCAAACATCGCTAGTTTTTTGTCATACCCTCTATGTTTCAGCAGCACGAAGCCGAGCAAGAGGAGCCACAAACCAACAAATAGTGAACCCAAATGTTCACCAACCGTCATGCCAAAGTATGTATTTGAATATTTTTCGAGAAAGAAAATCAATTCTCTTGAAACTTCGCCGTTACGATATTCGTCGCTGAGCATCGGAATGAGAACCACCCAACGAAAAAAACCGAGAATCTGAAACACACCGCCTACGACACCCGCGGTCACGGCTGCCAAATCTAACAATTTGCCACTCCGTGTATGATGAAACATCATCACAGCCATGAACACTTGTAAGAACGCACTGAAGCCAAACAGATAATACGTCGGAATAATAATCGCTTGATTCTCATGAAACAATTGAAACCGTTCGACAGCACTTTCCCGCAGGATGTCAGGAAAGTTAAAGTAAATACCTAATATTGTGTTGCAACCAGCTAGCAACAAGAAAAACGTGAAAAAGACGGCGGATGTTGCTCTGTACTCTTTCTTTGTACTCATTTGATTCATCTCCTTTATTAAAGTTAGATGAATCATAATCCCTCACACGATGTGAGAGTCAATGGGCAATTGCAACTCGATGACAGCACGTTCCACTAACACCCCATTTTGGTGAACAGGACCAGAGACGTGCAGTTCGCGCATTTCACCGGCAACTGTCCAATCGTTGCGCCCCAACCACTTCAACAGTTCGAAAATCGCCACTTCGATCCCTTCAACCGATCCACTATAAACGACCGATGCTACTTCCGGTTCGTAGGCCAAGTGCCGGCATGTCAACAGCGAGCCAGCAAGTGCCTCGATTTGTGCAGACGTTCCTGCGATTGCCGTGCTGACTTCCATGTCGATATCAGTCTCGCTGTAACTGTCTTGATGATAGAACGTCACTTCTGGACCGAGCGGCTCGATCTGCAATCGCCGCAGTTCCGCATACAGTGTCGTGTGCATTTGCAAACAATATTCACCCATCACGCTGACATGCGGCACAACTTCGCGAAACGAGGCGACTACCATCGCGTCCGCACTCTTAATGTTGACCTCGTACAGTGGCGCCGCACGCTCCAGATGAATTGAGCGCAATCGCTCCTTCACCTCATTTAAATGAATATGAGACAAAGTAATCTCATGTTCTAATTCCTGCTGCCGTTTCAGCAGCTTCGCTTCCATCTCTTCTAGCGAAATTTGCTCGTCCACCAACTCCGCAATCACTTGCAGTGGGAATCCAAGATTTTTCAAATACATGATCTTGTTGATTCTCGGCAGTTGGTCGATGGAATAAAAGCGGTATCCTGAATCAGCATCGATCGATGCTGGTTTGAGCAGACCGATTTGATCGTAGTGGCGCAACATGCGGATCGAAACTTTGGCTAACCTTGAAAAATCACCGATTCGTAATATGCTACTCCCCCCCGACTTGTTTCACATTTGCTTGCATCGGCGACAAAGCCGGCAAACCTAACGTTTCCGAAAGTGCCATCGACAGCCCTCGACCGATAAACGTAGCGGCCGCCAAACAAACATTCTCTACACCAGCCTCTTCAAACTTGCGTACGACGATTTGATGAATCCACTCAAAATGTAGTTTGCAAAACGCGCGGATCGCCTCTTCATTGATCGTGTATGCCTGCATCGTCAGTAAAATGACCTTGCGATTTTCTTCAAGCAATTGTGCAAACGCCTGCCCCATCATGCGATACAGTGTATCGGACGGTGCCGTGACTTGTTGAAACGCCTTTCCAATTTCTGTGAACCCATGTTCTAACACAGCCAAATAAAGTTCTTCTTTCGTTTTGAAAAAGTGGAAAATGTACGGTTGCGTGACCCCGGCTGCGCGCGCAATCATCGCAGTCGTCGTCTTATAAAAACCGTGTTCGGCGAATAACTCGACAGCCGCACTCAAAATCTGCTGTTTTTTCGCCTCCTGTTTGGACTCTTTCATCTGTTTAGTTCTGGATGTCATGTTCACTCAACTCCATCAATTCGCTAATCATTTCATTGACGCGATCCGGCGCTTCCAACGGACTGATATGCCCGCCTTCGACAATGCGAACATTCGCAATCGGCGGTATGCCGACATAGTCTTCCTCACCAGCAATGGCGATCACCGGAACTTGCAGACGTTGCAAGTCCTCGGAAGCATCTCGCGACTGAATACGCACCGTCCGATCAGCGTGTTTGATTTCGCGATTTTTCAACTTCGCCATCGGTTCGCGTAACTGCTGCAGTAGTTCAGGACGGGTCGCCAAGCTGTTTTTGCCATACAACGACTTGCCCGCCTGCGTGATGTAAAAAGTGCGGAACGAGAGTAACGTGTGCTGAATGGTTGTGAGTAGTTTTAACGAGCGTGGCGATTTTCGAAACGGAATATTGCACAAACCGATTGCGGCAAACACCTCCGGCTTCATCAGAGCAGCTTGAGCAATCGCCCTCCCGCCCCAAGAATGTCCGACAGCGATCACGCGGTCGATGTTCAGTTCAGCCAAAATGTCCAACAACATGGTCGCACAGTCAACAAGTCTCCAATCCAGTTTGCTGATTGATGTGCTTGCGCCGTGATGTGGCATATCAAGTAAAATTACCGTTCGGTCATCAATCGCTTCGACTTGCTCATGCCACAAGTGATGTTCAAAATATAGCCCATGCAAAAAAACAATCGGCGCGAATGCATCATTTCCCCGCTGAATATGAACAGCGATGGAGCCGATTTTCGTGCCGATGTATCTGGTTTCTTTCATAGCGCACCGCCGATTATTCCGTTTATTTATTGATTGATAAATAAACTATATTTTATAATTCACTACTTGTCAATACATCTCATTACATAAAGTCTTCACATGCTATTTTTTGTGATTGAAATAAAGAATGATTGCTTGCGTGAACTGTTGAAAGTCTCCTAGATGGTGCTTCACAATCCCTTCAAGCACTTCAAGTTTGAACGTCTGATAATCATGCACCGCAATATTTCGAAAACCAACCATCGCCTGCATCTTCTTCATCACATGTTCGTCAATCACTCGATTAGCATATAATATTTCGAAAGCCTCTCTACTTTTTTGCGGAATCCCCCATTGACGAATCGAAATGAGGTGCATCGCCAAATCAATCGTCGCTTCACATGCCCGTTGGATATTCAGCACAATCGAATCTTGTTTCGTGTAATCTTGCAGATTGCTCAAATCGTTTGCATACACTTCTTGAATTCGTTGAATGCATCTTTCGATGATCG
Source organism: Caryophanales bacterium (assembly GCA_947459205.1). Lineage (GTDB taxonomy): Bacteria > Bacillota > Bacilli > Paenibacillales > CANHCR01 > CANHCR01. Next base: position 11,124 of record CANHCR010000011.1, read on the forward strand.
CCACTTTATTTAAAATCACATCATGAATAGTCCCACTTTCTTTTATTTGATCCAAGATGCATTGTAGTTCTTCATTTAATCGAGCGTACTCTTTCATCCATTTGACTTTCAACAACGCGGTATCGTTTGGAAATGCGTCGTACAAAAATTCACCATTTTCGATGACCTGAATTTGCATCACTGTCGAGGCTCGTTGCAAATCAATGAGGTCTACTTCTTTTTGCAAAAGAATGGCAAGTTCTTGAGCAACCAGAAAGAGTTGAAATCCATGATGTTGTTGTTGGCTTATAAACGCGATGTCGACGTCACTTTCCGGATGTGTGTTGCCATGAATCATCGAACCGAACAAAAATATGGTGACGGCATTTAATTTATTCATCAAAAATTCCTGTATGACTTGCCGATCGTTCTGATTCAAGTTGCCACGGTCACTCAATTGTCTCACCTCGCATTATGTATAAGAATTATATCGTATTTTCAACGTATTCCTTCAACTTCGTCTGCCGGTAACGTAAAAATGCACGCATGTAGTGGCGCAAAATAAGCCAGTCGAACAGCGAGCCGAGCCAACCAAATGGTGCGCGGTATTCAAGGATGTCGGTCATGGTCGTGCCCACTTCCGACTTTTCAAACAAATGAGTATGACAGAGCGAGCGAAAAGCGCCTTTTTCCATCACATCGACAAACCGAGATGGATATTCAAATTCAGTAATCACAGCGATCAAGCGCTGGCGAACACCCAAATGCACCGCTTCGAAGATTACTTTTTCGCCGAGTCCGATGAGCCCTTGCGAGACGTAACCTTGTTCGGACACAGCCCGCTCCCTTGTGAACGGCCATACCGTTTGCGAATGAATGCCAATATCTCGAGCGGCGTCGAAGCATTGTTCTGGTGTAGCAAGCACTTCAAGTGTTAAACGGATATTGGCCACATCAACCACGCTTCACTTTCGACTGATGCCGAAAACGCAGAGCCGACCACTGGTCATCGACCGCCACGTTCGGCACAGCAGTATGTTCAGAAATTTCATGTGCTACTCGCCACAAAACGTCGCGATTCACATCGGTCGGGATCCCGTTCGTTTTTTTCGGATAGCATACCCAGAACATCGCATCGTCGACCAAACTTGGGCAAACGGTACCAAACTGTTCACGGAATTGCGCCTCGTTTTTCACGAATAAAATGGCAAACGGAACGCTTTGCTGCGCATGGTTTGCGAGATCGGTCGACCACCCTGCCGGCACCATTCCCTCTGGTGCGTTCACAATTAACGCCGTTTCTCCGGTAAACTTCATTTTTTTGAGCACATCTTGATTCATCGCCACTCACTCTCCTATGACATTTAAAATGAAATCCGAAACATTCTGCGGTCCATCGTATCGCTCCAAAATCTGCTTCAGTTCAACCGCTTTCGCCTGCATTTCCGCACTAGTCAGCACCTTTTCGATGGCCCGTATGAGACTTGAGACGGATAAGTCACGACGCTTCATGCGAAGGGCGTTGCCAAAGCGGACGCAGTAGTCAATGTTCGCCTCTTGCTCGGGTTGCAAACCAATACCGACAAACGGTTTGCCAGACATGCATGCCGTCTGCACGGTCCCCTCGCCTCCATGAATGATGGCAAGATCGACGAGCGGATTCACTTTGTGAGCTGGCAGCCAATCAAACAAGTAGACATTTTCAGGAATCTCTAGCCGCGAATGTTGCAAATGAAATTTCATCGGACAGATCACGCGATACGGCAGTCCGGCAAAGCTTCGCATCACCTTCTCAAGGATTTCGAGATTCGCAGAACTGCCCATCGCTAAGTAGATGAGTGGCTGATCACGCGGAATCCGTTCAATCTCATCTTGCACATCACCACGCAATTTGGCAAAAATCGGACCGACATATTGCCACTTCGGTGGCAACTCGTAAACAGTAGTCAATTCTGGCGCCGAAGCCACCAAATTGTAGTCACCTTGATAAATATCAATCGTTTTTTCAAACCCGTTCAGCCCATAAGATTTGGCCACGGCGCGAAACGGCTTCATCCACATTTTTGTATGTAATCCCCAGTAACTGATGATGGTTTTTCGTACCTTCTCAGGAATCAATCTTGTCAGTGGATTATCGAACAACTCAGGGACGTCGGCTAATTTGGCCGCGAAAAACGGCTCTGTATAAGAAAATGGCATAACGTAAATGAGTGGAACGCCGGCCACTCTAGCAGAAATCGTGACACTCAACGTAAACCCAATAACGACGGCTGCTGGCTTCCGTTCGTTGAATAACTGAACCTCGCCCTGCACACGCATCGCCAACTGTTCGCGCGAAAACGGGTCCCCCCATTTTTCCATGCGGTCTACTTGCCACAAATGTTCAATGTCCGCCTCGCTGAGCCAAGGCTCCATTCGTATGAATTCAAAACCTTCTTGTTCAATCAAATAAGCAAATGTATCTGCATAGCCGAAAAAAATGCAGCGAAACTTGTGTCTGCATCTCTTGGCGATTTCAATCATTCTCGTCGTTTCTGCGATATTGATGGTTTCAGGGGCAAACACGAGCGATTTCATATCTAATTCCTCCAAATCAATATAACACGCCACGCAACAACTGGTCGACAAATCGCTCTGCATGCTGGCGTCTCCACTCCCGCTCCACCGATCGATGCAAAGGAAAGAACATATTTGTGTAGCCATTGACTGCCGTCCACAAAAAGATCGCCGCCTCCGTCACGTCCGTCAGCGACTCACCATCACCACCGTCACCGTCACGCTCACGCTCCGCCACCAGCGCTTTCACCGTTTGCATTAACAAAAACATACCTTCATACGATTCTTTGTCCATCGACTCGGGCGCAGTCTGCATACACGCCAGCACGCGGTCAATAAATTTGTGAAAAATCAGCTGGTGATGTTGCGGCTCATCCATGCTGAATTCAATGTAAGCAAGCAACATTGCCGACAACCGCTGTTCACCGGTTTGCTCGAGCGATTCATAAAAAACGGCGCGTATCGTACGATTAAACTTGGCAAAGCCGATGTGAAACAACTCCTGCAGCAATTCTTCCTTATTTTGAAAATGGTGATAGATGGTCGTCGGCGTATACTGAATGACGTCAGCAATTTTACGCATCGAAACGTGTTCGTATCCGTTACTCAAAAACAACTTCAACGCGGCGTCGATGATTGAAGCGCGAATCTGCTCTTTCGTCTGTAGATTGCGTGTACTCGTACCCGTGCCCATCATAATCCCTCCATTGTGTTTACACTGTTACTATACAAATAAAACCACGTTATTTCAATCATCAATTGACAACACGTTGATTGGAAGTTACAGTTTTCTTAACAGTGTTAACTAATTATAAAACCTATGGAGGTGCTTCATTTGCAAAAAGTCGCAATCATTACAGGTGCTTCAAAAGGCATCGGTCTCGAAATCGCCACACAACTCCAGCTGGACGGCTATCTTGTCTACGGTACGAGTCGAAATGTCAGCGACCATTCGCAATTATCATTGAAACTTTTGGCATTGGAAGTGGGATCAGACGAGTCAGTGGCAGAACTGGTACGACAAGTGCTGGACGAGGTCGGGAGAATCGACGTGCTTATCAACAACGCCGGTTATGATGTGTACGGATCAGCCGAGGGAACATCGATGGAAGAATTACATGCGCAAATGGACGTCAATTTTTACGGGGCGGTGCGGATGGCACGGGCGGTGTTGCCCACGATGAAGCGCCAAAAATCAGGCAACATCATAAACATCAGTTCCATTGGCGGTTTGCTCTCTTTGCCGTTCAACTCCGCTTATGCTGCCAGCAAATTTGCGATGGAGGGCTACTTCGAGGCGATGCGCTATGAAGTGCGACCGTTCGGCGTTTATGTGTCGCTCGTCGAACCGCAGGGCGTAAAAACGGATACGCTCGACAGCTCGATTCAAAGCATTGCACATGAGGTTGCCGATCACGCAGATCAACTATCGCGGATGATTACTCGCATGCGCGCGGACGGGAAATCAAGTGGCCTCTCACCCAAAGTGGTAACACAAACCGTGCGGCGTATTTTGTCTGTCAGACAACCGCGACTACGCTACCCCGTCGGTGGATTGGCGACGTTCATGCCAACGATGAAAAGTCTGATGCCGCAAAAGTTATTCGAACGTTTCATTTCTTCCATGTTTATGAAATGAGAAAATGATGGTTCTCATCAAATACATACTGCCTATTCAATACCCATCTTATCTTCTAAACTAATGATCTTCACTCGCTCGTCAAACATTCGATCATCACGACTTGGACTGTTTCCCGCGATAACCTTCCATCGATTCTTTCCTTTATCAATCGCCTTTACGATTTCGTAAAAGGTGCTCTTTTTATTACTGTTTAATAGGTATGTGCCGCTTGCAAAATGAGTGACTATATCGTAGAGGGTTTCGGCAGTATCTTCCAAAAAGGAACAAGAAGGGTACCATTGATCACTTGCTTTTATGAATCCGTTCTCCGCCATGTTGCGTTCAAGGAAATCAAACATATGATTCGATCCTACCGAGTGTCCAATTTGCCATCCTAATCTAGCGATATACGCTTCTGGATTTACAACTTTGATGCGACTTTCGCATTCTCTTTTATACCTGCCGTAATCATCCTCCGCATTCGGTATGCTTTCGACCGTGTATGGACCGCTACCGTTTTCTGAAAACACACTAACGGTACTGGTGAACAAAAACTGAATATTCAGTGCGCCACAAATTTTTGCAACCGTTTCCGCCCATTCCACAGGACCTGTTGCAATATGTAAGAACCAATCAGGTTTCTCATTCTTTAAAAAATCTTCAATCATTATATCGTCATGAATGTTTATTCGGGAGCGATCCCAGGTAACCATATCCACTCCCATCGTCGAAAAATAGTTCGCCACCGCTGGGGCTACCGTTCCATTCATTCCTGTTATGATTGCTTTCATGTGTTCAACTCCTAACGTTACCATTTGATTATAACAAAAGAGGGTTGCCAGCAGACAACCCCTTTTCATGAACATCCATATATTCTCTTAAAAATCGAAAGAAAACGTCTCGTCGGTGATCGGCGCAACTTTCGCAACCGCATAGGTGGAGCCTTTTTGCGAGAAAAAGTCATACGTAGAGCCTTCGTTGCGAATGCCGTTCATGACAATTGGGTTAACCTCTTCGTCGGGGAACATCACGTCAAACCCAAGGTTCATTAGTGCTTTGTTGGCGTTGAAGCGGACGTAGCTTTTTACGTCCGGACTCAGCCCGGTCTCCGCGTACAAGTCATTCGTATAAGCGACTTCGTTGTGATACAAGTCCAGCAAAAATTCGTAGCCCCACACGGTCAGTTTTTCTTTTTGCTCTGGCGTAAATGACTGAAACCTTTGTTGCGCAAAAAATCCGGTCGCCACCCCATGAATCGATTCATCACGCAAGATCAGCGAAATGACCTCCGCGCTGTTTCGCAATGTGCCTTGACCACCCAAGTAGAGCGGGAAAAAGAATCCCGAGTAAAACAGAAACGATTCGAGCATGACGGAGGCGAACATCGCTTTCCACAACGATTCTGCATCGTGCTCATTGATCGAACGATATACATCGCTGATTTTGTTCGCTTTGTACTGCAAATACTCGTTGCGCTTGATCCACTCAAACACAGCATCGATCTCGCTATTCGTGCACAGTGTCGTGAAAATGTACGAATACGATTTTGCGTGAATCGCTTCAAACGATGCAAATACGGTGAACAGTGCCTTTTCTTGCAGGTCGGGCGTGAAGCGGGCAATTTCGTTCATGCCGATATTCGTTTGAATCGTATCTAACAGTGTCAAGCCACCGAGCACTTTTTTATACGTATCCTGATGCGCGAACTCCGTCCACTGCTTTATATCTTTACTCACCGCAATCTCTTCTGGGAACCAGATTTGTTTCCACTGTTGGTCCCAAAATACCTTCGTCAATTCTTGCTGGTTACGATTCCAATTGACCGCCTCAAATGATTTTGCCTTTAGATCGAGCATGATACGCACTCCTCAATTGTCTGAAGTCGTTGCCGCACATAATAGACGGTCTTGATGCCCTTGAGCCATGCATAAATGTATAAGCGTGCGAGTTGTTCAGTCGTCCATTGATCGGTCACATAGAGCGTCATCGAAATGCCTTGATCGATATGTTTTTGCGCCGCTGCATACAGGTCAACCATGCGGAACTGGTCGAGCTCGTACGCTTCTTTGTAAAGATGAATGTTGTCATTGTTAAGAAACGGCATCGGATAAATGGTGCGACTATCGGCATAATCGCGAATCTCGACGCGCTCCGTGCAAGGTGCGATGGACGCGGTGCTGTTGCGGATGTAGGAAATGCTGCCTGTTGGCGCAATCGCAAGTCGATATGCATTGAAGACGCCATGTTCCATCACCTGCTCTTTAAGCGATTGCCACATTTCACTCGTGATGAGCGGCACATTGCCGAGCGCACGCAACACAGAATCAGGCAATGACTGTTGTTCTTTCGCAACGTACTGTTCGAAATATGAACCGTCCGCGTAATCGCTCTGTTCAAATCCATAAAATCGTTGTTGGCGCTCCTTAGCCATTTGCATCGAGGAGAGCAATGAATAAAAATTGATGGCTTCCATGAAGGCATCGATAAACGCGACCGACTCCGGCGAGCCGTACGCGAGGTCCTGCGAGACGAGATGTCCGTGCAAGTTCATGACGCCGAGCCCGACCGCATGCATGAAGCGATTGCCTTTGCTAACGGACGGCACGTTCTGAATGTTCGTCATCGACGAAACGTTGCTTAGCAGGCGCATCGACGTGTCAATCAGTTGCGCGAAATGTTCATGTTTGGTGGCGTTGTGGATGTCGATCGAGCCTAAATTGCACGAGACGTCGATGCCATATTCATTGTCGACACCGTGATCGTTGATAATGCTGGTCTCTTGGAACTGCAAAATCTCGGTGCACAAATTGGACATTTTCACTCTGCCAAGTTGTTGCAGCGCATGCCTCGCATTCACATTATCATCGAACACTTCGAACGGATACCCCGACTCGAACTGCGCTTTCTTAACCTCTGTGTACAGTTTGCGGGCGTTGATGCGCTTCAACTTGCGAATGTTCGGATTGTCGAGCAATTCGTAGTACATCTCACTCATGCTGATCTCCGACATGCGTTTTCCATATTCCTTCTGGATATCGTACGGGCTGAACAGCACGATATCTTTGTCGCGCTTCATCAACTCAAAAAAGATATTCGGTACGATGATGCCAGTCGAAAGGGTTGCGAGTCTGATTTTTTCGTCCGCGTTCGGCTTTTTTGAGGAGATAAACGTTTCGATATCTGCGTGAAAAATATTTAAATAAGCGACGCCGGAGCCGTTGCGTTGCCCCAACTGATTGGAGTAAGAAAAGGAATTTTCGAGCAGTTTGGCGACCGGCATCACGCCGCTGGCACGGTTCTGGATGCCTTTGATCGGATCGCCGAGCGGACGCAAATCGGTCATGTTGATCCCCACGCCGCCACCGAGTCGCGACAACTCCAAGCAATAGCCGATGTTTTCGGCAATGCTATTCATCGAATCGTCCATCGTCAATTTGAAGCAGCTGACGAGTTCGCCACGCGCCTTTTTGCCGCTGTTCATCGCCGTCGGCGTCGCCGGTTGATAGGCCGTCATCATGGCGTCGACCGCCTGTTCTGCCAACTGCTCGTCCCCTTTTGCAAGAAACAGCGCAATGATGACGATGCGATCCTCATACTTTTCAAGAATTTCCTGACCGTCTCTACTTTTCATCGCGTAACTTTCATAAAATTTGCTTGCGCTCATGAACGACGGGAAGCGGAAATGGTATGCGTAAGCCTTTTCATACATGTGCTCAATAAATTGCTTGTCATACAGACTCAAAAAGTCTGACTCATAATAATTTTCGTTCACCAAATAGCGAATCTTCTCTTCAGTATCGATAAAGTAGCGCAACTTAACGTTCACGTGTTCAAAAAAATAGCGCCGCGTCGCTTCGACATCTTTCTCCAAATCGAGTTTGCCCGTACGGTTATAATGATTCAACACTTCATTATTAAGTTTCAAATACGATCTCATGCTGTTTGTTCCCTCCGTACATATTGCTCGTAATAATGCTGTATCGCTGCGTAATCTTCAGGAAATCCGCGCACTTCCAATTTTCGCACAAGCGGAATGCTCCATTCAGTGGAGATTATCTCGCCAGCTCTTCCGAAATTTTGGCTGCCGAAGTTACTGTTGCCGCTAACCACGACGCCATAACAGTTGGCGCCGTTTTTGTCCATGAACTGTCGCACGTGGGGCGGTACAGCACCTAACCCGTCGGTGTAAGTAAACAGTAGAAAAGGCTCAGAAATTTCACTTTGATCGTTAATTTCGACTGCCGGCAAACTTAACTTGGACACGATATAGCGCACATTTCCTGTACGGCTGGCGAACGCAATCATACGTTCAATGCCTCCAATTGCTTCATCATTTGCTCTGAATCGACAATCAGTTGACCATTCACTTCAAGCACGGGCACACTCATGATTCCCGCATCCATCAAACGTTGACGCGCCTGCTCGTCATGGTCCACATTGACAATCTCCGCCGGCATTGACGAACGTTGTAATTCGGACTTGATCCACATACATTTCGGACAAACCGTTCTAGTATAGAGCTTCATTGTTCATTCTCCTTCTTGATATGAGTACCTTGAAATCATCTTACCATAACAATAACCGTGTACACAATATATAGTGCGAAAAAAAATTTTTTTCATAGAATGCTTCTATATATTGATTTGTCAAGCCCCTTTGCCAAGTCCGTTTGACAATCTCTGTCAAGCGAGTTATGATGATCTTAATCGTAAACTTTACGATTAAGATCACGTTGTGATGGCGCCTCATATCAGCAATCTCACAAAGGAGTTTTACACAAATGGAAACCAACTTATCCCAAACGAGAATCCCTGTAACCGTGCTTAGCGGCTATTTAGGAGCAGGAAAAACAACGATTCTCAATCACGTACTCAACAATCGCAGCGGCTTTCGCGTCGCGGTCATCGTCAATGATTTGAGCGAAGTCAACATTGATGCCGATTTGATTCGCGATGGCGGCGGTCTATCGCGGACAGAAGAAAAATTAGTAGAAATGTCGAACGGTTGCATCTGCTGCACGTTGCGCGAAGATTTGCTACGTGAAGTCGAGCGGTTAGCACTTGAAGGTCGCTTCGACTACATTTTGATCGAGTCGACCGGCGTCGGCGAACCGATTCCGGTGGCGCAGACGTTCACCTACGTTGATGAAGAGCAGCAAATCGATTTGTCTCGCTTGACTAGGCTCGACACTATGGTAACCGTCGTCGATGCGTTGAACTTTTGGAACGACTACATGTCGCGCGAAAAGCTCTCCGACCGCAATCAGCAAGCTGCAGAAGACGACAACCGCAGCATCGTCAATCTATTAATCAACCAGATTGAATTTTGCGATGTGCTGATTATCAACAAATGTGACTTGGTGTCAGAAGAACAATTGACCACACTGGAAACGACACTGAAAACACTCCAACCGAGAGCGAACGTCATTCGTTCTAACAATGGAAACGTATCCCCCGAGCACATCCTCGACACGAAGCGCTTTGATTTCGAAGCGGCGAGCCTGTCCGCGGGATGGATACAAGAGTTGGAGAAGGAGCATCATACCCCGGAAACCGACGAGTACGGCATTTCTTCATTCGTGTATAAGCGTAAAATCCCATTTCACCCCGAGCGATTTACAACATGGATCAAACAATGGCCGGCAAACATCGTCCGTGCCAAAGGCGTGTTATGGTTAGCGTCGCGCAATCATATGGCCTTGACCATCAGCCAGGCGGGCCTATCCAAGCAAATCGGACACGGCGGAACATGGATCGGGGCGCTGAATGAAGACGAACGAACCTTTTATTTTCCTGACGGCCTGACCCGGACACCTGACTGGGATGACATCCATGAAGATCGCGTCACCAAAATCGTGCTAATTGGCACGAATCTTGACCGAAAGACGATCGAGTCTTCCCTCGATCAAGTATTGTTAACTGATGAGGAAATGAAGAGCGACTGGAGACAGTTTCATGATCCGTTGCCACCACTAGAGTAGGAGTTGTCATGGGGAACCGAAATTTACAACATGTCCAGCATCATATTCTGATCTGTAACGGCGAAAGTTGTTTGCGTAACCGCGGTGATGAAGTCACCCTCACTATCCGCGAACAGATTGCTGATTTGAAGGCCGACGAGTACATCCACACAACGCGAACGAGATGTAACGGACGTTGCAATGAAGCATGCGTTGTCATTGTGTACCCAGAAGGCGATTGGTACCGAAACATGACACCGAGCGAAGGCAAACAATTAGTGAGTGATTTATTGAACGAAACGAGATTAGTAAAAGATAAAGCGTTCCATTCATTTAAGTAGAAGAAAAAGGGGCTTCCATGGCGGAAACCCCTTGTTTGCTCAGGAAGACCTTTCGGCAAATTTCAAATTGAACTGGTGTCACCGTGTTTTCGGTCCAAATCAATAATTACTCCCAGTTGATCAGTCAAATGTCGGGTAATCCTGCTCTTTTCAGCACCATTTGTGCCAGCAAATACCGTCATTCGAGGTTTTTTCTCAGTCAAGTAATTCTACCTCGATCCATTCGCCTTCCTGCTGCAACACCTCTACAAGACGACCGTCTGGATATTGACGAATCAACTTGTCATTTTTCATGAAACTGATTCTGTTTTGCTTCGATCAGCACCTCTGAATAAGTTGCATCTAGTCGTTCCTGCAGTTGTTGTGATGACATCAGCAAACCCTCGACATATAGCGCTTTGTGCATGATCTCTCCTAACAATTTCGCGCCAACCACTCATGAATCAACCGAATCAATGTAGGATGTGTATGCTTATTTGGATTGGAACGATATTCTTTTATTAGATTCAACATCGAATGTTTGGCAAAGTACGGCTGTAATACATGATTCATATTCTCGACGATATGCCACTCTGCGTTTCCATTCGCGGTTTGTGTCAATCGGACGACATCCTGAGGATTCACCTGTACATCACGATCTCCCGTAATCGCTAGTACTGGACAATCGATTGTTTTCATCACATCCTGTACGTCATAGGTTAAATGTTCACGTATCCACTTCGCATTTATGGGGACAACTCCCTGCAGGCGTACAACATCGCGGTCAGACTGATTCACTTTTGCGAACAACTTAGACAACTGTTTTTCCTGACTTATCCATTTCATAATCATTCTTAAAATCCAACCTTTGAAACCGGACATGGTACGAATCTCATTCAATGCTTGTCGGGTTTGTCTGTACATCGTATTTTCCAACGTTTCCCCTGATCCTGCAATCAAAATCAAACCTCTCACCGGTCGTTTCAGATGGACTGCCGGAGCAATCATCGCACCTTCACTATGTCCGAGCAAAAATATGCGATTTGGGTCCACTTCTGACCGAGTGCGCAAATATGCGATAACCGCCTGAGCAAAGGCCGAGAAATGCCGATACTAACATAATTTTCAATATGGAATCGGTGAGAGAAGAGAACAACAACACGAGATCCCAGATGTCTAATGAAGAAGAATTCAACGATTTTTTTCACTCCATTCTTTGAGTAATTCCGGTTCATGGTACCAAATAAAAGAATTTCCAATAACACCTAACTTAGCAATGAACTCGAGCAAGAAAGCTAAAAAATTAATTGTAATTTGCATACATTGACACCACGTTAATTAGATTCTATCTGATGAATCCACCGTCTAATGATAGATAGTGAAAAAAATAGCGACACAACGACCCCGCAAATTAACGCCTTTATCAAGCACTCACTCAATGTCCAGCGAGTTCAGATAGTTCGGTCCAGCGCATAATTAGTACATCCACTTTCTGTTGAAGTTCTGTTTGTTGTTGTAAAAGTCGGTTAAGTTCGATTGCATCTGAACTGTTCCTATCCATCAATTCAGATACTTGTCGCAATTCGCTTTCCGCTACTTCAATCCATCCTTCAATTTGTTCATATTCTTTTTGTTCTTTGTAAGTCATTCGAACCGGTCGCATGCTATTCGAGATGCCCACTGGCACTGGCTTTGCACCCACACCATGCGACCTATTGTCCGGGTTTGCCGAGTTATGGATGGCTTGTCTGCGAAGTGTCTCTTCGTATTCACTATAATTGCCGACGACATTCTGAACCTCGCCTTCCCCATTAAGTGACAAGATTCGATCGACAGTTCGGTCCAAGAAATACCGGTCATGTGACACAACAAACACGACGCCCGGAAAATCATCCAAGTAGTCTTCAAGCACACTCAGAGTGGCTATATCCAAGTCGTTGGTGGGTTCATCCAGCATTAGCACGTTGGGTGACTGCACTAATACGCGCAAAAGTTGCAGACGTCGCTTTTCTCCACCAGATAATTTGCCAATAAACGTCCATTGCATGGTTGAGGAGAAAAGAAATCGTTCTAACATTTGTCCTACAGAGATCACTGCTCCGTCCGCCGTGCGAACTTGATCGGCAACTTCACGAATGTATTCAATGACTCTCATCGTTGGGTCCAACTCTTCGAACTCTTGGCCGAACCAGCCAAATTGTACGGTCGAGCCAATATGTATGCGTCCTTCGTCCGCCTCTAATTTTCCGGCAATTAACTTGAGCAAGGTAGATTTGCCGCTACCGTTACGCCCAATAATCCCAACTCGCTCACCTGGAACGGCAATAAATTGGAATCCTTGAATGAGTTTGCGACCAGCAAATGATTTGCCGAGGTTTTCGATTTCAACGATTTTCCTACCGAGTCGAGATGACGCAACAGATATCTCAACCTTACCTATGGAATTTTTAGGTTGCTGCCCTTGGATTTGATCAAAACGATCGATGCGTGCCTTTTGTTTCGTCGTCCGCGCTTTGGCTCCACGGCGAATCCACGCCAATTCGTTCCGCAACAAATTCTGCCGCTTCGCTTCGGACGATGCATCCCTTTCCTCGCGCTCAATTTTTAATTCGATAAACCGACTATAGTTGGCCTCATAGAAATAGGCCGCTCCACGGTCGAGTTCAATGACACGGTTACAGATGCGATCCAACACATAACGGTCATGCGTAACCATCAACAACGCACCTTTACGTTTCTGCAACAGGGCCTCCATCCAGGTCACCGACTCGTGATCAATATGGTTCGTCGGTTCATCTAGTATAAGAATGTCTGACGGTTGCAACAATACCGCAGCAATCGCCACCCGCTTGCGCTGTCCACCTGACATTTGGGACACTTTCTGGTCATAATCATGGATACCTAACTTCGATAGCGCCGACTTGGCTTCACTTTCGAGCGACCATACATAAAGTTCATCCATCTTGCTCTGAACAGACAGGAATTGATTATGAATATGTGCATCATCTGCTCGATTCTCCAGTTCGACCAACACCTGTTGATACTCACGAAGCACTCGCAACGGCTCTGAATCTCCACCCAACACGTGCTCCAAGGCCGTTTCTTCCGGATGAAAGATCGGTTCTTGCGACAACATTCGAATGACAATCGAGCGCCCAACGGTCACTACACCTGAATCCGGCTGATCGACACCAGCGATTACTTTTAGTAGACTCGACTTTCCCGTTCCATTCACACCTATAAATCCAATTCGATCACCTTCTGCTACACCAAACGAAACGTCAACAAATAATATTTTTTCACCATAACTTTTAGACAAATGCTCAGCTGATAACAAATGCATCGATAATCTCTCCACAACTAGATTCTTAATGATAGAAATTGACTAAGATAAAGGCTATGCATACCGATTCAATTCAACCTTATGATTCAAAAGAAGCTTCCTTTCGCGTGGGAGAAGTTTCTCTTATTCTACTATAAAATCATCCACCACGCCCAAAAGTAGTTCGAATGATTCTAACTGATAAAAAATAGTGCTCTCCCATTACAGGGTGAGCACTATTTTTTGCTGACTAATCGACAATCAAGCAGATCGATTTTGAAAAAATTGAAATAACACTACCGCCAACATAATGCCAGCAATGACAAAGAAGATATATCCATATGTCGTTATTGCGATGCCGTCTAGCGCTTTGCCGACAAGTGTCGTCGCTGTCGCCCCCGAAATGAAATTCAGCATAGAAAACATGCCCATTCCGAGCCCTACGGAATCTTTCGACAATGTCGCCGAAACGCGGTTCGACAATGAAATCTGCAAACCGACTTGACCAATCCCATTCATCATCAAGACGAAAACAAGCAGCGCAATGATACCGTCATACATGAATGCCAACAGACAAAACGCACAAATCATCAGCAGTGCGGAGCCAAGAAACACTTTTTGACTACCAAATCATCCGTCCATCGGCCAATTTGCTATTAATGCGCAACTGCCTCTTGCAAGAAGGCGCCGACCAATTCAAGTGCGTGTGCGATGGCCGCTTCCTTAATTTCTTCTGCCTGGGCTGGCCCGACCATTGCCGTTCCTTCCACCCAAACCGTCTGCACATCCTTCACTCCGATAAAACCTAGTACGCCACGCACATGCTTGTCAGAAAAAGCCACTGCACTCGCCGGACCGTGGCTGTAAATACCGCCACTCGCGATGATATGAATAAGTTTCTTGCCCTCTACAAGCCCGACTGGACCATTTTCTGTGTACTTGAACGTGCGACCCGCGGCGATAATCGCATCAATGAATGCCTTGAAACGCGGCGGGAAGCCAAAGTTCCACATCGGTGTAGCAAAAATGATGCGGTCTGCCACCAAAAACTGCTCTAGTACCGCATTCATCCCGCCCACTTTCGCCTGTTGGCTTGCCGTTAATTCGGCAAATGACTTACCTTCTTGCAAAGCGCCCCAAGCTGCGAGCACGTCGCCGTCAATTTCCGGTACTGGTTGTTCAAACAAATTCAGTTCCACGACTTCAATTTCTGGTTGAGCCTGCTTCACAGCCTCGACCAGCGCGCGCCCGACTTGCAGACTGTAAGAGTTTGCTTCCGGTTTCGGATTTGCTGTTACATATAAAACGTTCATTTCTCTCTCTCCTCACGAAAACTGACTATCAGACTCTTAACAATTACTTCTTTTCCAAGTTGTTGTGCGAACCATCGCAATTTCCTTCAGCATTTTTCGTTTGACCACATTGACATTTAGCCATTCTGTTCACCTCCATTCTCAACATGAGTAGACTTAAGTTGCTCGGCACCCAACCCGATTTTTTTTAAAAAATCAATGAGCAACCGTTTTTCGTCATCATTGATAAAGGAGAAGGTTTGTGAAATCACGTCTGCATGTTTTGGGAAGATGTCATCAAACATCGTTCGCCCACGTTCCGTTAACACTACATTAGATACTCTTCGATCGGTTGGACAGGCTTGCCGAAACACGAGTTCCTTCTTCTCCAGTTTATCCACAACATAGGTGATACTACCACTCGGTATAGAAAATTTTTCACTTATTTTTTGTACGGATTGTGGCCCCATGTTGTATAGCAATTCTAAAATAATAAACGTTTCCATACTGAGTCCATAGCTCAGAATGTTTTTTTTGATATTTCCCATAACAGCCATCATGGCCCTACGCCACACTCGAGACAACTTTAAATCAATATTATTTTCAATTTCTTCCTTCTTCATTGACACTAACCACCCTCAATGTTTGCGAATCACCGGCATTGATCGTCATTTCCTCCGCTTCGTCCGTTTGGACAAACACCAAGTCCTTATGTGTGAACGTCACTTCTTCTTTGCCCTGAAATTTACCTTCCCCACGAAAAGCCAGTGCCGCCAGCATTCGAGTATGCAACATATTTCGGATCACGTTTCACTGCCTCGCGCAAATTCGGTTCCAGCCAAATTTGAAACATTTCCATCGATCCCTTGGTGCCTTCAGCATGATACTTACCCGAACCGGTCTGCATCAATTGCGCACCACCTTCACTGACAGCAATCTCATTGCCCAACGAATCTTGGTGATAGGCCTCGCCTGCCAAAATATAACTGAGGTCATCAGGTTTGAAAAGGCGAACGCTCATGTTGCCACCTCATCTCAAACTGTTCATGATGAAATTAAATTTAAACGAGATGACTCCCATTGATTAACAGAACCACTACAGCCAAAGCAAGCAAAAGAAGTGGCATGAATAAACTTTTGAACGAATCCTTCAGTTTTATATGAGTCAAAAGTGCACCAATCATAATAACAATCATCAGCAGACTGCCGCGGACAGCCCATTCTTCATGCCAAATGCCGTAAAAGATACTTACCGAAGCTAATACTTCAAGCAATCCGGTGATCACTCTAAACCATTGCGGATAACCATAACGTGTAAATTCATCGACCATCTGCTTGGCACCAAACTTCATTAACCCAAACATGAAAAAACCTAATGCTAAAATGACTTGCAGGACAATGGCTATAACAGACATCATGCTTCACTCCTCATAAAATGGTATCGTACACAGCACAAGATGCGCTATGATTAGATATCCTAACATTAGTGTATTTAAAATGTCAAGAATAAGAAGAGCTTAAGTTTGTTTGTTTTATTCTTATGTGTTATATTACATCATACAATTCAGGCTAATTAGGAGATCTAACATGCTGATTATTTCGCTTTTTGCAAATATCTTTATACTTATACCCGTTTGTTTTTTCCTTCTTCGAGATGATAATTCTATGTTAAATGTTTTTGGTCCGAAAACAGTAGCCCGTCAGATCTTATTGAGTGTATACATTTCGATTCTGTTTTTATCAATCCTATTATTGTTTTTTCAGGATGAGAAAATGGTACTCACCTTATTGATCATGCAGGTTGTATATAAACTACTAACCCCTTTTTATGTAAAATCAATTAAAAATCCAGTTGTAATTACTAATCTAGTGGTTACTTTAGTCCATTTGATTACAATCATAACGATTGCTACTCGAATTTTACAATGATAATTTATCCAATTGTTGAAAAATAATCTTGCTGGATAATGTAGTTTTGATCGGACAACTGGTGATCGTTCGAATACACTTTTCGTTCGGTTTGATAACTTCCTTACCTCACCGCAAAGTAATTAGAACCTTGTCCACGTACCATTCGAAAAACAAATTTTATTAGAGAGAAATACCTCCCTATTTTTCTAACCTTAAGCCTCTTTTCTCGCTCCCACGAGTCCCATGAGCGCACCTTTCTTCTGCAAAAAATTTTAACGTGTGATACGGTTGCTGTTTTGCGGATGGTTCCCGTTACTCAAACTCCCTCATACCCCATCGACCGATACGCTTTTTCACGTTTCTCATACATTCGTGCCAATACCGGCACTTGAGAATCGACATAATCATACACCTGCACTTCTTTTTTGTTCAGGTGCGTGCGATGCAACCGCCCGACATATTGCTGGACAGTCCCTTTCCACGCAACTGGATGGACTAAAAACAGCGTGTCCAAGCGTGGATCGTCGAACCCTTCACCGATCAGTTTCCCGGTAGCAATAATCACGCGTTCCTCAGAGTCCGGGATCCTTTCCAACTGCTGACGCACACGTTCACGCTGTTTCTTTCCCATGCCGCCAAGCAGAACGATGATGTTCTTTGCAAATTTCGCTAATCGTTTCTGAAAATATTCCACATGAGCCGTTCGCTCAGCTAGAATGACCGGTGACCTACCCTGCTGCAACACGGTAAGGATATCATCAAAAATCATATCGTTGCGTTGATTATCCTGTATCAACATGCTATAGATTTCTTGAATGCCTACGTTTGTCGGATGGCTCACCTCTTGCGGAATTTGCCGCAATTGAAAATTCGTATAGCGTCGCAACACACGTAGTCCCAACATCCGCTCCGCTTGCATATCTTTTGCATCGACCCGATATCGAACGGGACCGCACTGCATCAACACAATCGGATGATGGCCATCCCGCCGTTGCAACGTCGCTGTCAAGCCAAGTACGAATCGTGCTTTGCACGTTTTCAACACTTGCTCGTATCGATAGGCAGAAGCATGATGACATTCATCCACAATGACCTGACCGTACTCTTTCACCCAATCCTTGACGCTACCGTCATGATTCAGACTCTGCACAACCGCAATATCAACAAGACCAGTTCGCTTTTCTTTGCCGCCGCCAATCGTGCCGGGTTCACATTCCAAAAAGACATTCAACCGCTCACGCCATTGGTCCATCAACTCCCGGCGATGAACGAGAATCAACGTATTGACTGCTCGTTTTGCGATTAAGGCAGCCGCAACAACCGTCTTGCCAAAGCCGGTCGTCGCCGCCAAAATGCCGGTGTCATGCGCTAAAAGTGAAGTGAGAGCCGTCTCTTGTGTGATGCTCAACTGACCGTTAAACTCCATCTCGATCGGTTGTCCTAGCATTCTATAATCCGTGATTTCGTGGGGAATCGAATAATCGCGGCACAGATCAAGCAGCTTTTCCTGACACCCACGCGGAATCCCTACATGAAGTTTAAAGTCCTCTGCACACGTAATCACTCTCGGTTTCCCATATGTAGACATGCGCATCGCTTCCGCCTTGTAAAACTCCGGATTTTGAAATGAGGCCAACCGAATCAAACGATGCAACCATTTTGAGGAGAGCTCTGACTTCTCGATATATAGCATTTTTTCCGTGACAATATTAATCAAATCCGGTTTGTCAGCCATTAGCAGCTCTCTTTGTCGAAGTTCTCCGTCAAATCGTGATGATTTCTTCCAAGGCCGCACATGTTCTTCGCCCGTATCATCGTCGGCATCGTTAAAACCAACCTGTAATTGAGGAACTTCGTGGCGAAGCGTTTCAACCAGTTGCTGTACCTCTGATAAGGACAGCCTACGAATACTCTCCAAGTACTTCCACTGATCGGGATAAGGTTCAAATTGTTCATCCACAAATACGCTATTACCAGTTTGACTAGGCAAACCTTGTAAAGGAAGGGCAATTAAATTGCCAAAACCACCTTTCGGCATCGTATCTTGGTTCGGAAACAATCGATCATACGAATCGAAGCCAATCTGGTGACGGTGTTCCATGGCAGCAGTTAGCAACATACTGCCTAACTGACGTGCGAGTGAGGCAGGAATCGGTTCAGAAAAAAACACCCAAATATGACCGCCGTTCCCTGAACGGGAACGTTCCAACGAAGCAGGGACCTGATAATGTTTACACACTTCAAGAATTGTTAACACATCCGACTGCCAGTTTTGTTTGTCAAAATCAGCCACCAAAAACCAACAGGTTTCATCATGTAACATCGGATAAACGCCAATGGTACGATTCATTTTCGGATCCAAGTGCCTACGGATGACATCATCCGTTACCGGCTCGAATCGCTGATGTTGGCAATTCGAACATTTGATAGTCGGTTTATGACATACAGAAGTCCGATCATTCGAGCAAACCGGCGAATACCCTGATTTGCCTTGTTTACTTACCCAACGAACAGGATACACATCCGTACGTCCTTGAAAAATCTGACGAAACAACCTGATCCGACTGTCTGTCACTCCAACTTGTTGAACTGGATTGGGTGGAGATATGGCGACATGCCCGACCTCAGGTTGAAAGCGGGCAAGTGTCTGACGTAGACTTTGATTTTCTTGTTTCAAACGTTCAACCTCGTTCAGAGCAATCTGAAGTCGACGTTCCAAATCGAAACGATTGTCCATGTTGATTCCTTAAACTTAACCTGGATTTTAAAACTTGTTTAAAACTTATCAACATCATTGAAGTTTTAAAAAAACCTAGTATTTATTGGGGTTTAAGATGTTCATGACGGCTAAAAAAATACTTTTTAAAACTATAATGAAACCAACGTTGACTATTTAAGTTTTAAACAAGTTTCCATATCGGTTGTTTCTTTGTTCCGTCATTTCTAATCTTACCGTCTGTAACCGACAACTCGGTCAAAAGATTTCCAACTTTTTTACGTTTTTGCTCTTCACTAAGAGAGGCTGATAATTTATCCAAAAGTAATTGGTCAATTTCTTTCCGAGACGCTGAATGATACGTTTCCAAAAACTGAATAATCATATTTTTGTAGTACTGGTTGTCAAATGCCCGGTTTTTAATATAGTCAGTCTTATCTCCTGTCATTTCCGCAACCGATGTGGTGACATAAAGATTCGGGTATCTTCCCTCAACTAGCCCTAGCTTTTTTAATCGCTTTGCTTCTGTGGATGAAATTAACATTTGTTTTTGGACACGATCCAATAACATAACAGTTGATTCTCAATCGAATGTCGTCAGTACGAGAAAAATCATAATCCGGCATAGGGAAAGAACGTTTTCTCTGGGTCAGAAACATTCGTTTGATACCCGAACCAATCGTATCAATCATATTGAAATGTACCATAGCATCGACGAGTAATTTGTTCCGATAAAATGCCGGCGGTGAATCATTTTCAATGACCGCTTGTACGGTTCCGGGAATAAAATCGTCCAAGATTAGAAAAAATCAATTCATCAGGCTTCTCTACGACAGAAATTCGACCGTTCAATTCATAATCTTGATGAGCGATACAATTATGGAGCGCCTCTCGAATCACATATGCATCATACTGATCAACCTCGATAGGAAACAAACTTTGATTAGGGAGATAGCGATATTTAAGGTTTCTTATTTTGGCGAATAATCGCTCTGAATTCAGTAGAAAAGGTGGTCCAAAATGTTCGTAGTCTTTCTCAGTCCCATGCTCATCTTTTAGAATCCAAGTCATTTGAGCGACGGATGGCTGAATAAAATGCACTGAATCTTCCTTACCCAACAAAACGATTGCGGCATTTGTGACTTTACCTTGAATCAAAATCTTAGATTTATTGAGAAATGTTACGTTGTCCCATAAATCAACATCCTCTGCTAATTTCGGAAACTTATTTTTGTACTCCAGACGAGCTTTTAGAATAGCCCGTTCATCTAAATCATCGATGGTTGCAGTAGAACAGATGGTAGCAGACCAGTCGATATGTACGTTCGCAGACCTAATCTGTTCAATTTCTTTGATGTTTAACGCTACCAAAGAACTACCATTTCTTCCGTAATAGTGACCGTCCCACGCTACTGGAATACCGCGTGGTGCAGCTGGAATTTGAAATAGCAACACTCTTCCTTCCGGGAATGTCAACTCAAAAATCTGTACGAATGTGATTGAACCGGTTGTTTTTTCACTGATTTCATGCTTTAGTTTATCTAACAAAACAGCATTGTTTCGATATGATGTCCCTACAATCCGACGATCATCCGTTACACCAAAAACAAGCCATGCATAGGCTTGCTGATTGAGGTTTGCTTCGTTACATAAAGCAGAAAAATATTTTCCCAATTTGGAAAAATCAAAGTTCTCTTTTGCTTCTTTCAATTCTAGGCATTCAGATTCATGAGAGTTTCTAAGCAACTTTTGGATTACGCTATAAGGATCCAACGATTGGTCTCCTTCCTTAACAGAGTTGAGTCAACAAGTTCTACTCTGATAAATTATAACAAAGATTAGAACCCTAGATAATCGAAAATGTTCTATAGAATGAGTGTTCCCAATTATTCTCCATTCTATAGTTTAAAAAATTGATTGAATTTATTGGCCTCAAGCCCATTTTCCCACACCCAAGAGCCCCATGCCCCCGCATAATCCGAAACGCCTCGTAATTTAAATTACAAGGCGTTTCGAAATGCAAGTATTTATTCCATTTCAAACAATAGCTCTGTAAATATTTGTTGCTCATCCAACAAATATTTTTTTACATCCTCCCAGTTCCACTCAACATACATCATTGGCGTCGGCTCCAATTCAGCATCATCAAAAAAAACTAAACTTCTTGCCAAATGGTATGGATTGGGCGGTCTATCCTGAAATTTTAAATATAAAGAATTAAATAGATACTTCCATGTAAATTTTCCCGTCGACATCAGCGCAAACAAATCAATAAAATCCTTCTTTGCACCTCGCTGGGAAATCGCAATTAATTTCATCAGCGCAATATCGGTTAATCCGGCTAGTTTATACCCATCAGCCTGTTCGAACGAATCCAACGTTTTAATCGGATAGTAGAGATAAGTGAGTTGAACTTCATCTAAAAATCCATGAAGCGTATTTTTCTGTTTATATGACGCTACAAAATGTCCGATTTGAGCCAACGACTCAGCCAATTCATTTAAATCAAACGAATCTGGTGAAAACCAATCAAAATCAATGGAGTCTCGATGTCCAAGTCGAAGTGCCAACGCGGTTCCACCTGCAAGGTAAAACGTTTTTGGCTGTACTTGGGTGATCTTCTTTAAAACATCGATTCGTTGCTCATCCAAGATGTGGAGAAACATCGCATTTCGTCCTCCTGCAATTTGAAGTACCCTTGCCAAAATCGTGCTGTCAATCGATTTAATCCACGCGCTTCACATACCGCTCGTCGAATATTGTCCAATCCATACTGGTGAATTAACCACTTAAGCGACTGCAAATCTCCTTCATTGAGCAGTCTTTCAATAATATAACGCTCATGCTGCAAGATAGAGATGGAATCATGGGACGTATCCCAAAAAAATCTTTCAAATTGCTTGGGAATACGATCATTTTTCTGCAAGTAAATCACCTCAAATCGATTAACATCTTACTTTATTATACCATTTTTAGCACTTAAACATGTGACAGATGCCCCCGCATAATCCGAAACGCTGACAACTCAACTAACACCGTACTCATCCACGCTCAAGCAACGCCACGCACTCCACATGCGTCGTCTGCGGGAACATGTCGACCGGCTGCACTTCGACCAAGCGATACCCCCGCTCCACCAGCACACGCACGTCGCGCGCCAAAGTCGCTGGGTTGCATGACACGTACACAATTCGCTGTGGCTTCATCGCCGCCATTGTCAGCAACAAGCGCTCGTCGCAGCCTTTACGCGGCGGATCAACGACCACCACATCGGCGTTCACCCCGCGCTCACGCCAGGCCGGCATAACATGCTCCGCCTCGCCCACCTCAAACTCGACATTCTCGATGCCGTTCAAGGCGGCATTGCGACGCGCATCAACAATCGCTTCTTCCACCACTTCGACGCCATAAACCCGTTTGGCAAGTCTCGCCAAAAACAACGTAATCGTACCAATACCGCAGTACGCATCGATCACCGTCTCTTCACCGCTCAGCCCAGCATACGCCAACGCTTTTTCATACAGTACGTGCGTCTGCACAGGGTTGACTTGGTAGAACGAGCGCGCCGAAATCGCAAATTGCACATCGCCAATTGCGTCAACGATAACCTCTTCTCCCCACAGCAGATTCGTCACTTTACCGAGGATCACGTTCGACCGCTCATTATTTATGTTTTGTAAAATGCTTACCGTCTGCGGCAGTTGCTCACGAATCTCCGCCACCAACGCCTCCGCCTTCGGCAACTCGCGCCCGTTTGTCACGAGCACGACCATCAACTGCCCGCTACTGAAGCCAACGCGCACCATCACCTGGCGCAAGCACCCGCTATGCGTCTGCTCATCATACGCCGCAATCCCCAAACGCTCGGCCACCTGCTTGACCACAGCCACCACTTGATCCGCCCATTCGTGCTGAATGTGACAAGTCTCCATATCAATCACATCATGGGTGCCACGCGCATAGAAACCGGCAATTACCCTAGCAGACCTACTCGCCACCGGCACCTGTACCTTGTTGCGATAACGCCACGGCTCGTCCATACCAATCGTCCCATGTATCGCATACGCCTCCGCCTGCACTTCGCTCAACTTGCCGATACGTGCCAAACTATCAACCACCGTCTGCCGTTTCCATTGCAACTGTGCCGCATAGTCCAGATGCTGCAACTGACAGCCACCGCACCGCTCAAAAATCGAGCAAGGTGGCAGCACCCGCTCGCTACTCGGTCGCACGACCTCCTGCAGCGCCGCAAAACCATAACTTTTCTTCGCTTTCGTCACCCGCAGTCGCACACGCTCGTTCGGCAACGCGCCCGCCACAAACAACGTATATCCTTCGAACTGCGCAACACCCGCGCCGTCATGCGTCAAGCCGACCACTTCGCACTCATACGAAGCGCCCTCGCGAACGGGCAGTTCCGTCCTGCGCACCTTGTTTTTTCTCGTCATCCGCAACAATCCCGCTCTCTTTTTGTTTGCGATTCATTCATGTATACTTATCACTAGCAAGCTATCTATCTATTAAAACTCACTACCAAAAGGATGATCCCAGCGATGCGCAATCTCAAGTGGCAACACCTGCTCTACGGCCTATTCATACTTTCGATCACGGCATACATACTTTTTCTTCATCCGCAACTGCAAGACACTCAGAAGCAGAGCGACTCCGCTTCTCAACAACATAATAACAAGGCGGCAAGCGATTCGCGTCAGCAAAAGCAGCCCGCGACGCCACCCCCGCCGACAGAACTGCATCTCATGGCAGTCGGTGACATCATGATGCATGAACCGCAAATTACCGCTGGCAAAACAGCGACCGGCTACGACTTCGCGTCTTTTTTTGAGCACATCGCACCGACACTTAAACAAGCCGACTTCGCATTCGGCAACCTCGAAACGACGCTCGCGGGTGAAGCCGCACGCTACGCCGGTTATCCGATGTTCAACGCCCCTGATGAACTCGCCGACGCACTCAAAGCCGCACATTTCGACGTCATCACCACCGCTAACAATCACTCGCTCGATCGTTGGGAAAAGGGGCTCTACCGCACGCTCGAACAACTCGACCGCGTCGGCCTGCTCCACACCGGCACGTTCGCGAGCAAAGAAGCGCGCGATCAACCGCTTATCATCAGCAAAGATGACATCAAACTCGGCGTGCTCGCCTACACCTATGGCACCAACGGCATGCCAATCCCTGAAGGGCGCCCGTATGTCATCAACATGCTCGATGAATCGCTCATGGCCAAAGACATCCAAACCGCCAAAGCGGCTGGCGTCGACATGGTCGTCGTTGCCGTCCACTTCGGCCCAGAATATTGGCGCAAACCGAGCGCCGAACAAAAACGAACCGTCGACTTTCTGTTCAACGCCGGCGCCGACATCATCCTTGGCAGCCACCCGCACGTCATCCAGCCTTACGAGGTGCGCGATATTACGAATCTCGACGGCAGCACCCGCAAAGGGGTCGTCATCTATTCACTCGGCAATTTCATCTCCAACCAACGTGATGAACCGCGCGACATCGGCGGCATCTTATCGGTAAAAATCAATAAACAAAACGGCACCGCCACCATCGGCGACGTCTCCTTCATCGCCACTTACATCCATCGCTACCAAACGGCAAACGGGCGCGTTTACAACGTGCTACCCATAGCAGAAGTCATCGAAAAACGCAACTATCCGCCGTTCCGCCCAGCTGACTACAGCAAACTAGAAGCGCGCTACCAAGAAATGATGGAGCACGTCATTTCGGAACCCTAAAACCGAACGCCGGCGGGCTATACGTCGCAAGTCCAGCCGGATCCACATAAATTTGCAAATGGCGCGGCAATACCTGACAATGAGCAGGCAAACTGCCGCCCAACTCGCCATCAAGATTAAGCATCACCGGATCACTCGAAGTAATTTCCAACTCGCTCGCACGGAAATGAAGCACGCCGGGGTCATTCATATGCTCGCCGCGAATCACCAATCCAGCCAAGCGAATAAACTCCGGCAAACTCATTTTGCGAACAACAATCACGTCTAGCAAACCATCGTCAATCGTCGCTCCTGGCGCCAAACGCTCAAAACCCGCCACCGAATTGCTGTTGGCAATCAGAAACAACATCGCTTCTTCCTGCACATCGACGCCGTCCCCTTTCATACGTAGCCGCAACGGTTTGAGCCGCGGCAACCTCTCCAACCCTTTGATATAATACGCCAATTGACCGAGCATCGTCTTCATCTTGCTCGGCACTTCATAGGTCAACTCGGTCAGCGAACCGCCACCCGCAATATTAATAAAATAACGATCATTGATTTTGCCAATGTCAATCGCCCGCGTCTGCTGCCCGATAATGAGCGCTGCCGCCTGCTCCCACTGCCGTGGAATGCCGAGCGCGCGCGCCAAATCGTTGGTCGTCCCGAACGGCAACATCCCGAGTGGTGGTCGCACCGCATGATCAGCCATACCGTTAATCACTTCGCTGAGCGTACCGTCCCCGCCCGCCGCAATGATCAAATCAAAGCCGCTCACCACCGCTTCACTCGCCGCCCGCGTCGCATCGCCCTCTTTTTCCGTAGCGGCACACGAAGTCTCGAAGCCCGCCTTCTCAAACGTTTGCAAAATATAAGGAAGTTTCCGCAGCGCCTCTTCGCGCCCGGAACTCGGATTATAAATCAGTCTCGCCCGTTTGCCCACCACTTCACTTCCTCTCACAAAAACCGTGAAATTTGCTGTTCCATCCAGCGTGTAATGTTGTCATGCGGCAACAATGCCGCGCCATTGTAGCGCACACGCGTCGCCTCACTCAGTCGCTGCGGTATCACTTTTTTCGTAAAATAGCCCTCGCTCAAGAAAAACGGCGACACGACAATCGCATACTCTGGGTACGCCTGTTCCAACTGCGCCACCCGCTCGGCAATCTCATCGGGATGCAAAGTTGCCGTCGCCGCCAGCGCAAACCCGCCCATCTGCCGCACCTGCTCCGTCATCGCCCCCAGCATTTCTTGCCAACGATCACCGAACCCGCTTTCATCACTGCCATGACCAATCATCAGCAAAATCTCGCGCTCCGGATGCACCGAGAGCGGCCGTATCTTTTCCAAACAAATCTCAGCAATCAACGGATCATCATTGATTGGCGCACAGAAATGCACACGCGCACGCAACCGCATCCGCCCGATATCCGTCTCAATCGCCGACTCCTCAATCAAGCCAAGCGCGTACTGAATCTCTTCCATGTGTGTGCTGCCCGAAGAAATAAACAAAGGCACCACAATCAAATCGGTGACCCCTTTTTGCTCAAGTGCGTCGATGCCATCCTGAATTTCGCGCCCCTCGACCGCCTCCAAAAATGACGAATCAAGTGGCATCCCAGACGGAATGTTCAGTTTGCAAATCGACTCATCGACCGTCAGCACCCACTCCGGATTGCGCGAACCGTGACTGATGACGAGAACACCCCACGTTTTAACGCCTGCCATCGCCATCATCGGTCCAATCGGTCGAGCGCCAATTTGTAGCCGTCATTTCCATAATTCAAACAACGTTTGACGCGCGAAATCGTTGCCGTACTAGCACTCGTTTCTTGCTCAATTTGTTTGTATGTTTGATCGAGCCGCAACATGCGCGCCACTTCCAAGCGCTGCGACATCGACTGAATTTCGTTGACCGTGCACAAATCATCAAAAAAAACATAACATTCGTCGACCGATTTCAGCGTCAAAATCGCCTCAAACAGTTGCTCCACAGTAAGATCATTCAACTTTTTCAATTGCATACTTCGTCCGCACCTTTCACTACGAATCATTTACACGCTGTTATTCTTTACTTAATTATAACTTTACAATCGCACCGTAGTAAAGCGAGATTTTCGCACGCGCCCATGCCAAGCGCCCGTCTCGCACATAAGGTAAACTATCGCGCTAATGCCCAACTTTCCCGATTGAGGTGTAATCCATGAGTTATTATAAAAATGTGCGCATTCGCCAAATCGACGCGCCATACGAATCGTCAGCGCTCGAATCGACGCTTTGGCAATCACCCGCTTCTGCAGGCGACAACGGGCTGCTTGGCGGCCTGAAAAACATGAACTGGAAGCAACTAGTCGAGCAACTCGGTGGTATCGACGGCATTATGAATCGCATGAACCAAGTGCAAAAATTCGTCTCCACCATGCAACAATTTGCACCGATGCTGAAAATGATGTCCGGCACTTTAGGTCGCCGTGCACCGCTCGCAACCGCCGAAGAGGGCGAAGAAGAACCTTGGGCACGCACCACCCCGCGCCGCCGTCGCAAACGAAAAAACGGCGCCCCTGCAAATCGCAGAAGACGCCGTTAGTCTAATGAACGAGCAAGTATGCTCATTTTTTATTGCCACTCAATCTTCGCACCCTCAGGCACGAATTGAATCCAAGTATTGCCCGGCACGAACGGAAGTTCTTCACCGGCCACCATGGCGCGAATCGCGCCATTTTTCTTTTCCCATGTAATGCCGATGTATTTTCCATTTTGCAACAAAAATCCACTACCAGGACCATTCACATCGACCGAACGGCGTCCAACTTTATCGAGCACCTCATGCTTAGCGAAACAAATGATCACATTATTCGCTGCGATCTGCTCCTCGCTCTCCCGATCAACATGGGCATTACCCGCCATCGAACGTAAAAACGTGCCCTTACCGCTATCCGTGCTGTATGTGACATAGTAACCGTTGTAATAATGAATCTTTACTTTTTGAAATGGTGTCGCTGCAACAGTCGATTCCCCACTACTGCCGAACAATAGTTGCGGGTCCGTCCAAGTTTTGCGGTACTTTTTCTTTTCCGCACCTTGGCGAATGTTATCAATCCTAGTGTACAAATTATGCGGCGCCTTGCGCGACTTGTCACGCCAATTGTACTTGCCGTCGCCACCATTATACACTTCGTCGAAATTGTCGACTTGTTGCTTTTTCAATATACTAGTTACTTCTGGACTGCGACCAGCATGCACGATGAGTGCATCCAATCCCATGCCCAACTCAAGGAAATACGGACGCATACTCCGCACCGGACCAATGGCCTCTGCCGTTGCATCGCTTTGGTATACCGCCACAAACCGCGTGATGTCTCCCTCAGCGAGTACCTCGTACACCAAATCAGCCTTCGTCAGTCCCGATTGCGGACGTGCTTCCGGCGAATTTTCGACCATTACCGCAACCGGTCGCTCGTCCACAGGCATTTCAATCGCAACCCCAGTAAGTGGCGCCTTGAAATTTTTCGGTGCTTCATATTTGAAGCCGTCTTTATTACCGTTCGTGCCATTTTCATCCTTAGCGTTTTTGTCGCCGCAAGATGTCAAAAACACAACGATCAATACCGCAGCAACGGCAATCCAAATGAACGTCCACTTCCCAATCGTGCGCCACATATCAATGACTAGCCCCCAAAATTAATCGTCGCTCGACAAGATTCCCAAGAACTGCAACACGTACAGGAACAAGTTAATAAAGTCGAGATACAAGCAAAGCACAGCGAGCGGAATCATTTCGTTCGCCAACCCATGCTTGAATTTCGAAATATCGTACAACACGAATCCCGAGAAAATCATGATGCCAAGAAACGCAATTGAAAGCCCGAGCATGCCGACACCAAGGCTCGGCACGAAGATGCGGACAATTGCGAGGCCAATCAATGCGATCACGCCGACCAGCAAAAAGCCACCAAGAAAACTAAAGTCACGCTTACTAAAGTACGCATACGCCGTCAACACTGCGAATATTACCGTCGTAATCCCGAATGCTGACATGACGAGCCCAGGACCACCAACATTGATATAATGGTTAAGCGCCGGGAAAATCGTCACACCACTTAAGAAAGTGAAGAAATATACGAACAAGTAACCGACCGGACGGCTGTTTTTGCGAAAGAAAAACGCCGACACGAGCATGATCAGCTGAACGACTATCAGCGGCAAGAACATCCAACTGAGGCCCCACTCAGCAAAATTGGAACCGACTGCGGTACCGATAAACGAAACCAGAATTGAAACCGAAAACATTTGCAACAGTTTGTGAAACGAAGTGTTTTCTACTGGTACTGAGTACGTCTCAGAACTTGTTTTGTACTCCATCTGCAATCCCCTCTCACAATAAATTGTCTTTCACTGCTTATTCTAGCATACCGCAACAGAAAAAATCCAAACTTTTTTGTTACTTAACGAGCGCCTTAAGGGCGATGTCTGTACGCGAATGTTTACCATGAAAACGGATCTTTTCAATCTCCGCATACGCCTTCGTCCGCGCCTCTTCAATGTCTTTACCAAGCGCCGTCACACCGAGCACGCGCCCGCCGTTCGTCAGCAGCGACCCGTCTTCAGCGCGCTTCGTGCCTGCATGAAAGACGATCGCGTCCTCCACTTCATCCAAACCCTCGATGACAAATCCTCGCTCGAACGTTCCTGGGTAGCCGCCCGATGCCGCAATCACGCACACCGCCGCCTCATCGCGCCATTCAATTTCGAGATCCGCCAACTTTCCATTGACGACTGCGAGAAAAATATCGAGCAAATCAGTCTTCAGTCGCGGCAACACGACCTGCGTCTCCGGATCGCCAAAACGTGCATTGAACTCAATCGTTTTCGGACCTTGCGGCGTCATCATCAAACCGGCATAAAGCACCCCACGGAACGGCCGCCCTTCCGCCACCATCGCGCGCGCAGTCGGAATCAAAATGTTCGCAATCGCCTCATCAACGAGCGCCTGATCGATGTGCGGCACCGGCGAATACGTACCCATTCCGCCCGTGTTCGGCCCTTTGTCACCGTCAAACACTTGCTTATGATCTTGCGACGGCGTCATCGGCCGCACCACTTCACCGTCCACGAACGCCAAAATCGACATTTCCTGACCCGTCAAAAACTCCTCAATTACCACTTGATTGCCGGCCTCGCCGAACACCTTATCGACCATAATCTCACGCAGCGCCTGCTCCGCTTCCTCGCGCGAGAACGCCACCGTTACGCCTTTGCCGGCCGCCAGTCCGTCCGCCTTAATGACGACAGGAATCGAATGCGCCTGCAAATACGCCGCCGCACTCTCAAAATCCTCAAACGACTCATACGTCGCCGTCGGGATGCTATACTTTTTCAACAATTGCTTGGTGAATACTTTAGAACCTTCGATGATCGCCGCATTTTGGCGTGGACCGAACACCGCAATCCCGAGCGCTTCGAAATGATCGACAATGCCCTCAAACAGCGGATCATCGGGACCAACCACGACCAAATCGATGCTTTGCGCCAGCGCAAATTCGCTCAGCAGCTCAAACTGATTGACCTGAATTGGCACGCACTCCGCCAACGCCGCAATCCCGCCGTTGCCTGGCGCACAGTACAACTTGCTCACCTTCGAACTTTGGCTGAGCGCCCACAAAATCGCATGCTCACGGCCACCGCCGCCCACAACCAACACTTTCATCGTCTGTTCCTCCTATTAATGTTTAAAATGGCGCACGCCCGTGAAAATCATCGCGATGCCCTTCTCATCCGCCAAATCGATAGAGTCTTGGTCTTTGATCGAGCCACCCGGCTGAATAATCGCCGTCACACCGGCCGCCGCCGCCAATTGTACCGTATCGTTCATCGGGAAAAACGCATCCGACGACATCACCGCACCCGTCGCCAATTCTCCCGCCTGCTCGATTGCAATTTTCGCCGCTCCGACGCGGTTCATTTGCCCCGCGCCGATACCGACCGTCATGTCGTTGTTCGCCAGCACAATCGCGTTCGACTTGACATGTTTCACGACTTTCCAAGCGAACAGCAATTGCTTCAATTCAGCATCCGTCGGCTTGCGCTTGGTCACCACTTGCAGCTCATCGTCCGCCAACTGGCGCACATCATTCTCCTGTACCAACATACCACCATCAACCGTCGTAATCGCAAACGTCGCGCCAAGTTTCGCCGGCGTCTCACCCAATTTCAACAGGCGAATATTTTTCTTCTGCGTCAAAATTTCGAGCGCTTCCGCCGTGAAATCAGGCGCAATAATAATCTCTAAGAAAATGCCGTGCAAACGCTGAGCCGTCGCCCCATCAATCACACGATTGGCGGCAACGATCCCACCAAATATCGAAGTCGGATCCGCCTCATACGCTTTCACGTACGCTTCCTCAATCGTCTCGCCAATGCCGACGCCACACGGATTCATATGTTTCACGGCGACTACCGCCGGCTCGCTATACTCACGCACAATCGCCAGCGCCGCATTCGCATCATTGATGTTATTATACGAAAGTTCCTTGCCGTGCAATTGCTCCGCCGTCGTGATGTTGCCCGATGGCGCCAGCGGCTTGCGGTAAAACGCCGCCTTCTGATGCGGATTCTCGCCGTAACGCAAGTCCTGCACCTTCTCGTACGTGACCGTCAAGCGCTCTGGCAACGGTTCGCCCGTCTCACGCGACAAGTAGTCGGAAATGAGTGCATCGTACGCCGCCGTATGACGGAATACTTTCGCTGCCAAACGGCGTTTCGTCGCTAGTTGCACTTCGCCGTCCGCCTTCAACTGCGCAAGCACCTCGCCGTAATCCGCCGCATCGACGATGACCGTCACAAACTCATGGTTTTTCGCCGCCGAACGCAGCATCGTCGGACCGCCGATATCAATATTTTCAATCGCATCTTCCCAGCTCACATCTGGTTTGGCAATCGTCTGTTGAAAAGGATACAAGTTAACGACCACGAAATCGATGTAATCGAGACCGAGTTGCGCCATCTGCTGTTGGTGCTCAGCACTATTGCGAATCGCCAACAAACCGCTGTGAATCGCTGGGTGCAACGTCTTCACACGTCCGTCCAAAATCTCGGGAAAGCCCGTCACATCGGACACGCTTTTTACCGGGACGCCTTCTTTCTCCAACAAACTTTTCGTGCCGCCGGTCGATAAAATTTCCACGCCCGCCGCCGCCAACTCGCGTGCGAATTCGACAACACCCGTCTTGTCTGACACACTGATCAATGCTCGTTTTTTACTATTGCTGCTCATCTGTTTCTACTCCTCCGTCCTTATGAATCGTTCTCTGAATTGATCCGTAACACTACTAATCCGTCTCGCTATTGCGCCCGAACGCTCACCTTACGCCCCTCAAGTAGCACTCGCCGCTCGCTGAACGCCGCAAGTACACCGACCAGCAGTTCGTGTTCCGCCGCATGCATGCGCACCGCCAACGACTCCGCTGTATCATCATCACGCACGACCACCGCCGTTTGCGCAATGATCGGTCCGCTATCCATGCCGCCATCGACAAAATGCACCGTCACACCGGTCACCTTGACGCCGTACGCAAGCGCCTGACCGATGCCGTTCACGCCCGGGAAAGCCGGCAACAGCGCAGGGTGAATGTTAATCATTCGCCCATACCACGGCTCGACGAGCACGCTCGTAATAAGCCGCATGTAACCCGCCAGCACGATCAGTTCGACTCCGCTCGCTTCTAGTTGCCGGACAATCTCCACTTCATAATCTTCACGGCGCGCGTACTGTTTCGCCTCAAAAACAAAGACAGGCACGCCAGCTTGCCGCGCCCGTTCGACTACTTTTGCCTGCGGTTTGTCACATACTAATAGCGCCACTTCAGCGTGCAAACGTCCGTCCTGCACGGCATCGACGATTGCTTGAAAATTCGAACCGTTGCCCGATGCGAATACCGCCAGTCGCAGTTTCTCCATTACACGTCCGCACCTTTGAATGTTACAATTTTAGATCCTTCCGTCACTTGCCCGATGCGATAGATCGGCTCGTTCAATTGAGCCGCAACCGCCTCGATGCGCGCCGCATCTTCCGCCGCCACAACTAGCACCATGCCGATGCCCATGTTGAACGTCGTGAACATGTCGCGATGCGTGATGTTACCGAGTTTCTGCATGAGCGAGAAAATCGGCAAAATCGGCCAGCTGCCGTACTCGATTTCCACATTCACTCCATCTGGCAACACGCGCGGAATATTTTCAATAAAGCCACCGCCCGTAATGTGCGCCATTCCTTTGATGTTCACTTGCTCAAGCATCGCCAGCAGCGGCTTAACGTAGATGCGCGTCGGCGCGAGCAATACGTCACCGAGCCGTGCGCCCAGCTCCGCCGGCTCATCGGTCAGCGCGAAGCCGTGCTGCTCCAACAACAACCTACGCACCAGTGAGAAACCATTGCTGTGCACGCCGCTTGAAGGCAACCCGAACACAACATCACCCGCTTGAATCGTTTTGCCATCAATAATCTTTGGCTTGTCGACGATGCCCACCGTAAAACCGGCAATGTCATACTCGCCCTCAGCATACATGCCCGGCATTTCCGCCGTCTCGCCGCCGATCAGTGCACAGCCCGCTTGCTTACAGCCGTCCGCCACTCCCTTCACAATCGCCTCGATTTTTTCTGGAATGACTTTGTCACACGCCAAATAATCAAGGAAAAAGAGTGGCTCCGCACCTTGCACGACGATGTCGTTGACGCACATCGCCACCACATCGATGCCGATCGTATCGTGCTTGTCCATCGCAAACGCCAATTTCAACTTCGTGCCGACACCGTCCGTACCGGACACGAGCACCGGCTCGCTATATTTGTCTTTATTGAGCCCGAACAACCCGCCGAAGCCACCGAGATCGGTCAACACTTCCGGACGAAACGTCTGCTTCACATGCTTCTTCATGCGTTCAACGGCCTCATTGCCGGCTGCAATGTCAACCCCCGCTTGTTTGTATGCCTCTGACACAACCCCACACTCCTCGTCTATCCATATGTAAACCGCCGATTAGCAGCGGCTTTTTGCCTCTTCTGTCAATGCTGTCGGATAATCCTGATCAAAACACGCCAAACAGTGCCCGCGGTTGAACTCGCCTTCCGAGCGGCCAATCGCGCCGATCATCCCATCCTTCGTCAGAAAATGAAGCGAATCAGCGTTAATCAATTTGCGAATTTCCTCAATCGTCTTCGATGAGGCAATCAACTCTTTGCTGTCCGGCGTATCGATTCCATAAAAACACGGATTTTTGAACGGCGGCGAACTGATGCGCACATGCACTTCGGTCGCCCCAGCCTCGCGCAGCAAATTGACGATTCGCAGACTAGTCGTCCCACGCACGATCGAATCATCAATCATCACCACGCGCTTCCCTTCGACGACGCGGCGCACGGCACTCAACTTCATTTTCACGCCTTGTTCACGCAACTCCTGGCTCGGTTGAATGAACGTCCGCCCTGTATAGCGGTTCTTGATGAGCCCGAGCTCATACGGAATGCCCGTCTGTTCAGCATATCCTATCGCCGCCGAGATGCTCGAATCCGGCACGCCAGTCACGACGTCGGCATCGACAAATGACTCGACCGCCAGCTGCTGCCCCATCCGTTTGCGCGCCGAATGGACGTTGATCATATCGATGTCGCTGTCCGGTCGAGCGAAATAAATGTATTCCATCGCACAAATCGCACGCCGCTGCATGACGGCAAAACGCTCCGAGCGGAATTCCCCGTTTTCGAGGATGATCATCTCGCCCGGCTCCACATCGCGCACGTACTGCCCGCCGACTGCGTCAAACGCACACGTCTCAGACGCGAACAAGTACGCATCGCCGAGACGTCCGAGCGCGAACGGACGCAAACCGTGCGGGTCAAGCGCCGCAATCAGTTTGTTGTTCGTCATGATCAAAAAGGCGAACGCTCCCGTCACCTGTTGCAACGCTTCTTTGACCGCGTCGACCAGTTCATCATGCTGTGAACGGGCGATCAGATGCGCCACCACTTCGGTGTCGCTCGTCGTCTGAAAAATCGAACCTTGACGCTCCAACTTGCGCTTAATTTCGCCTGCGTTGACCAAATTGCCGTTCGTCGCAATCGCCAAATCGCCCTCGCGATATTTGAACACAAGTGGCTGCGCGTTCGCAATTTTACTCTCACCAGCCGTCGAATAGCGCACGTGGGCAATCGCATTGGTGCCGTCCAAGCGGCGCAAACGATCGTTGTCGAACACCTCTTTGACGAGACCCATCATGCGGAAATATTCAAATTTTTCACCGTCTGTCGTACAGATGCCGGCGCTCTCCTGACCGCGATGTTGCAGTGCATGCAAGCCGTAGTAGCAAAGCGTCGACGCCTCGTGGTGATTGTAAACGCCGAACACGCCGCACTCTTCTTTCAGTTTGTCGAAAAAAGAGTCGTTGCTGATGCCTTCGTTGTAAAAATCACCTGTCCACAAAGGTTGTTTGGGACCTACTGCATCAGACATGGAATCGCATCCTTCCACGTAGTTTCCACCTCTGCTAACGGTAGCGAGATCGCCTCCGCACCATTCACAGTGATCGTCACCTCGGCACCGCCAACGACGCGCGTGCCTTCTGCCGTACGTTCCGCTTTCGCGCCGACCGCACCGATTGTCTGGCACGGCACGCCATGCTCTGCCATCAACGCCGCAAACGCCGCCTCATTCGCCGGGGCGACGCTGACTACCACGCGCGACTGGCTCTCGCTGAAGAGCGCTTGGTCCGCACGCAGCGAAGTTTGCAGATTGACGCTCACGCCGAACTTGCCACTAATTGCCGATTCGACGAGCGCAACGGCGACGCCGCCCTCCGCACAATCGTGCGCCGAAGCGACCAAGCCGCCCTGAATCGCAGCGAGCAACGCCTGCTGCAACTTGCCTTCGGCTGCCAAATCGATGCTTGGCGGACGACCTTCAGTCACGCCGTACCAAACTTTTTGCAACTCCGAACCACCCAGTTCGACTTTCGTCTCACCGAGCAAGAATACGACGTCGCCGCTGTTTTTGAAGCCTTGCGTCGTGATATGATCGATATCGTGGATCAAGCCGACCATGCCAATGACCGGCGTCGGATAGATTGCGCCTTTTGCATTTTCATTATAAAGACTGACGTTGCCGCCGATGACCGGCGTGTCGAGCGCCAAGCACGCTTCCGTGATGCCGTCCGCCGATTGTTCCAACTGCCAGAAAATTTCTGGTTTCTCTGGGCTACCGAAATTCAAGTTGTCGGTAATCGCGAGTGGTTGTCCGCCCGAGCAGACGATGTTGCGCGCCGCTTCCGCCACTGCAATCGCACCGCCCACTTTTGGATCGAGATAGACGTAGCGACCGTTACAATCGGTCGTCATCGCCAGCGCCTTGCGCGTGCCGCGAATCGTTACGACTGCCGCATCCGAACCTGGACCGACCGCCGTGCTCGTGCGCACCATGTAATCGTATTGATTGTAGATCCACTCTTTGCTGGCAACCGTCGGCGACGCCAAAATCTTCTTCAGCGCACCGTTCAAATCGTCAACTTCTGCATACGCACTCACATCGACGTTCGCGTTCTGCACGTAGTAAGCCGGCACTTGCGACGGTTTGTTATAGACCGGACACTCGTCGACGAGCGCCGTCACCGGAATTTCCGCCACTTTTTCACCGTGATGAATGAGCGTCAACATCCCGTCTTCCGTGACGTTACCGACGTTTTCGCAAATCAAGCCCCAGCGAGTGAAGATTTCTTTCGCCTGTTCTTCTTTGTCTGGCTCGACGACGAACAACATCCGCTCCTGTGACTCAGACAGCATCATCTCATACGCCGTCATGCCCTCTTCACGTTGTGGCACACGGTCGAGATACAGCACCATGCCGTTGCCCGCCTTGCTCGCCATCTCCGAACTGGAGCATGTCAAGCCAGCCGCACCCATATCCTGAATGCCGATGACGATACCCGAGTTGATCAACTCGATGCACGCCTCAAGCACTAATTTCTCCATAAACGGATCGCCGACTTGCACCGCCGGACGCTTCGCTTCCGACTCCTCCGTCAACTCCTCCGACGCAAATGTCGCCCCGTGAATCCCGTCGCGGCCCGTTGCCGGTCCGACGTAAAACACCGGGTTGCCGATGCCTTTTGCGACACCTTTTTGAATCTTGTCGTGGTCAATGATACCGACACACATCGCGTTGACGAGCGGATTGCCCTCGTAACTTTCGTCGAACATCACTTCGCCGCCGACCGTCGGGATGCCGATGCAGTTGCCGTAACCCGCGATGCCCGCCACGACATGCTCGAACAAGTACTTCACACGCTCATTCTCGAGGCGACCGAAACGAAGCGAATTGAGAACCGCAATCGGACGCGCGCCCATCGAAAAAATATCGCGGATGATGCCACCAACGCCTGTCGCCGCCCCTTGGAACGGTTCAATCGCTGACGGATGGTTGTGACTCTCGATTTTGAACACGACCGCCTGGTTGTCGCCGATATCAACAACGCCCGCACCTTCGCCCGGTCCCATCAACACACGCGGCCCCGTCGTCGGGAACTTGCGCAGTACCGGCTTCGAATTTTTATACGAGCAGTGCTCCGACCACATCACACTGAATACGCCGATTTCCACGTAATTCGGCTGACGGCCGAGAAACCCGCAGACTTTTGCATACTCTTCATCGCTGACGCCAAACTGTTTGTAAATTTTTTGTTCCGCGATTTGCGCGGCTGTCGGTTCTTTAGCTGTTAACTGTTGCGCCATGACGTTCCCTCCATACTTTTAACACTGACGTAAACATCCGCTTGCCGTCTTCCGAGCCGAGCAACTGGTGAACCGCGCGCTCTGGATGGGGCATCATGCCGACGACGTTGCCGTGCTCGTTGCAAATGCCGGCGATGTCATCAAGCGAGCCGTTCGGATTCTCATGCGCATAGCGGAACACGATTTGCTTGTTCGAATGCAAACGAGCGAGCGTTTCTTCGTCGCAATAGTAGTTGCCTTCACCGTGCGCAATTGGGATGTCGATGACTTCGCCGGCCTCATAGTCAACGGTAAACGGCGTCGTGTTGTTCTCAACACGGAGCAGCGACGAATGGCAGCGGAACTTGAGCGAGCGGTTGCGCAGCATTGCGCCCGGCAACAATCCCGACTCGAGCAAAATTTGAAATCCGTTGCAAATACCGAGCACGAACTTGCCCGCTTGAGCTGCCTTAATCACTTCGTTCATCACCGGGGCAAAGCGCGAAATCGCGCCGCAACGCAAGTAGTCACCGTAGGAAAAGCCACCCGGCACGATGATTGCGTCATACTTCGACAAATCAGTCGCCGTGTGCCAAATGAAATCGACCGGCTGACCGATTGTATCTTCCACCGCTTTGTAGCAGTCAATATCACAGTTCGATCCAGGAAACACCAATACCGCAAAATTCATCCGTAAACCCTCCTCTTAGCTGAGCTCGAAGCGATAGTCCTCGATGACCGTATTGGCCAACAACTTTTCGCACATCGTTTTGACGCGCGCTTCCGCCTCTGCCTTGTCGCTCGTATCGAGTTTAAGTTCCAAATATTTGCCGATACGCACTTGGTTCACTTCGCCGAAACCGAGCGAGTGAAGTGCGCCTTGCACGGCGCTCCCTTGTACGTCGAGCACGTTCTGTTTCACTGTTACATAAACGGTTGCCTTAATCATCAATAACTGCCTCCCAGTCGTTTGCTTAAGTATCTATTTCTCCGTCAATCTTGTGAAAATCTCACGATAGCGGCGCGTCGTCTCGGCGACCACGCTGTCCGGCAACGGTGCCGGCGGCGAGTTTTTGTCCCAATCGGAATTCGCCAAGTAGGTGCGCACCGGTTCTTTGTCCATGCTGTCGATTTCGATGTCGAGTTCGTAGCGGTCGACTTCCCAATAGCGCGAGGAGTCGGGCGTGAAAATCTCATCAATCAAAATCACCTTGCCGTCGATGATGCCAAATTCGAATTTGCAGTCGGCGAGGATGATGCCGCGCGCTGCACAGTAATCGTGCGCAAAACGGTACAACTCGATGCTCCGCTCACGCAGCGTCTGCGTCCGTTCGGCACCGACCAGTTCGGCCATCCGCGCCTCGCTAATGTCTTCGTCGTGCCCAACGTCGTTCTTCGCTGCCGGCGTGAAAATCGGCTCGGGGAAGCGCTCGTTTTTGCGCAGCCCCTCAGGCAATGGAATGCCGTTGACCTCGCCCGTCTTCTGATACTGACGCCAGCCGCCGCCCGTAATGTAACCGCGCACGACACACTCGATATCGATGCGCTCGGCTTTGCGCGTCACCATCACGCGGTGCTTGAGCAACTCCGGTTCCGTGATGACATCCGCCAACTGCGACACATCGCAATGTACGACGTGATTTTCGATCAACGACGCGCTAAGATCAAACCAAAACTTGCTGAGCAAGTTTAGCACGTTGCCCTTGTCCGGCACTGCCGGGCTGAGCACGTAATCAAACGCGGAAATGCGGTCGGTCACGACGATCAAAAAATGTTCGCCGAGATCGTACAACTCGCGCACTTTTCCTTTATAAATGAGCGGCGCCTTGACGTAGTCAACGGCCGTCGACAATCCTTCAGTAGCGTTCAGCATGCCCTTCCTCCATCTATGCGTCGTCTGCTGCTCACAGCTTACAGGCCTAATTTTGCAAAAATCGTATCGACATGCTTGAGGTGCCAACTCGGGTCAAAGCAATCGGCGATTTCTTCGGCCGAAAGCACCGCGCGAATGTCGTCATGCGCCTCGATGATCTCGCGGAACGAACGTTGCTCTTCCCAAGCCTGCATCGCCCGCGGCTGGACCGTATCGTACGCCTGCTCGCGCGACCAACCTTTGTCAATCAGTTTCGTCATCACGCGACCCGAGAACGGAACGCCGAACGTGCGCTCCATGTTGCGCTTCATGTTGTCCGGGAACACCGTCAAGTTTTTGATGATGTTTCCGAGGCGGTTGAGCATGTAGTTGAGCAAAATCGTCGCATCTGGCAAAATGATGCGCTCGACGGACGAGTGCGAGATGTCGCGCTCATGCCAAAGCGGCACGTTTTCGTAAGCGGAAATCATATGACCGCGAATCACGCGCGCCAACCCGGAAATGTTCTCACAGCCGATCGGATTGCGCTTGTGCGGCATCGCCGACGAACCTTTCTGACCTTTCGCGAACGGCTCCTCGACTTCGCGGAACTCACTCTTTTGCAAACCGCGAATTTCGGTCGCAAATTTGTCGAGCGAGGTAGCAATCAAAGCGAGCATCGCCATGTACTCGGCATGCCGGTCGCGTTGCAACGTTTGCGTCGAAATCGGTGCCGCCTTGGTGCCCAACTTCGCACAGACAAATTCCTCGACGAACGGATCGATGTTCGCATACGTACCGACAGCCCCCGAAATTTTGCCATACTGTACGCCATCAGCGGCATGTAAAAAGCGCTCCAGGTTGCGTTTCATTTCCTCATACCAGAGCGCCATCTTCAAGCCGAAGGTAGTCGGTTCGGCATGTACACCATGCGTCCGCCCCATCATCGGCGTATGTTTATATTGTTGTGCTTTTTCCTTCAAAATATCGACAAAACGTTCAATGTCTGCCTGCAGGATGCGATTTGCCTGTAACAGCAAATAGCCGACCGCTGTATCGACAACGTCGGTAGAAGTCAGACCGTAGTGTACCCATTTGCGCTCTTCGCCCAAAGTTTCGGACACGGCGCGCGTGAAAGCAATCACGTCATGGCGCGTCTCCTGCTCGATTTCATAAATGCGGTCAATGTTGAAACTGGCATTGGCACGCAACGTCACCACATCTTCGCGCGGTATGACACCCAACTCGGCCCACGCCTCACATGCACAAATCTCCACTTCTAGCCAAGCGCGGAACTTGTTTTCTTCCGTCCAAATGGCGCTCATTTCAGGTCTGCTATATCGTTCAAGCATCGTGCTGATCCTCCCAAATGTTAGATTGCTTTATCCACGACAATGCGTATTCTACATCTGCGCACAACAAATTGATGTGCCCCATCTTGCGCTGTGCTTTCGCTTCTTGCTTACCGTACAAATGCAACTTCGCCGTTAAACCGGCACCGTCGAGCGAGGCGTCGCGTGTCTGCGACCATGCGAGCGTCGGCGCCACGTGCTGACCGAGCAAATTGACCATCACGACCGGCGTCAAAAGCGCCGGCGAACCGAGCGGCAAATCGCAAATCGCACGCACATGTTGCTCGAACTGCGAAGTGCGGCACGCATCCATCGTATAATGTCCCGAATTGTGTGGACGCGGTGCCAGTTCATTGACGAACAACTCGCCATCCGCCGTCAAAAACATTTCCACCGCCAGCAATCCGATGACACCGAGTGCTGCCGCTATTTTTTGTGCCATTTGCTCCGCCCGCTCCGCAATTTCACAACTGATGCGCGCTGGCACGATTGACGCGTGCAATATATTGTTCACATGAATATTTTCCGCGACCGGGAAAGTCACCACTTCGCCGCTCGGGTTGCGGGCCGCAATGACCGACAACTCGCGCTCAAACGCGATGAATTTCTCCAGTACCAAATCCGTCCTCGCACGGCTCAGCGTTGCGAACGCCTCGTCCACTTCCGCCAGCGTGCGAATCACCCACTGACCTTTGCCGTCATAACCGCCCATCGCCGTTTTCAGCACGCACGGCGTTCCGAACCGCTCCACTTCCGTCCGCAGTTGCTCGGCGCTAACGATCTCAACGTACGGCGCCACCTGCACGCCGGCCGCTTCAATCGCCCGCTTCTCACGCAAGCGATGCTGCGTCGTATAAAGCAACTGACTGCCTTGCGGCACATAACTGTCGCGCATCAGCAAAGCCGTCACTTCGGCATCGACATTTTCAAACTCATACGTAATCACATCGCTCTGTGCAGCCAATTGTTTCGCCGCCTCCACATCATGGTACGGCGCTTTAATTTGCAAATCCGCCACTTGCCCGCATGGACTGTCCGGCGTCGGATCGAGCGTCACAAACCGATACCCCATATTGCGTCCAGCGAGCGCCATCATCCGGCCCAACTGACCGCCACCCAACACGCCAATCGTCCGCCCCGGTTCAATCACTCGGCGCGTGCTCATAACTGTTCACTGCTTTCGATGACAACCTGTTTCGTGCGCTCACGGCGCTCCTCTAACTTGGCGCGCAGCCCCTCATCAGTCGTCGCCAACACTTGCGCCGCCAACAAACCGGCGTTCGTCGCACCCGCTTTGCCAATCGCTACCGTCGCCACCGGCACACCCGCCGGCATTTGCACGATCGAGAGCAGCGAGTCCAAGCCGTTCAAATTCGACGACTTGACCGGCACGCCAATCACTGGCAGCACCGTTTTCGCCGCCACCATACCTGGCAAATGCGCCGCGCCGCCCGCACCCGCGATGATTACGCGAATTCCGCGCTCGTAAGCCGTTTCCGCATACGTAAACATCAAATCAGGTGTGCGATGTGCGCTAACCACCTTTTTTTCATACGACACTTGCAACTCGTCCAAAATATCACAGGCGTGTTTCATTGTCTCCCAATCCGATTGACTTCCCATGATCACGCCGACTTTGATTGACATAATTCGACCTCGTTCCAATCCGATTTAGCATATCAATTTTAACAGTAGCGAACAAGCAGTGTCAACTTTATACCCGAACGATAAAGCGTATTCATAGCGAAAAAGTTCGTTTTTTTTCGCATCTATTTGATAATCGAATGAATACAAAAAACCTCCGCCGAAATCGGCGAAGGTTGCAAGATTTTTCGTTTATTTCGAGCGTCGAATGAGCACGATGCCGACAACCACCAAGACGATGGCAACGAATATAAAACTGAGTTTGATGAACAGCGACACACTGAGCGCCACTGCCGAGACAATGCCAAGCGCAATCGCCAACACAGCAAGCGTCCGGTCATTCGAGCGTCCATAGCGGTAATACTCATAAATGCCGATCGCAGCGCCGAACAGGAACAACGGCCAAAGGTAGTTCAGCGATTCCCAACCGAACCAGTTACCATATAAAAGCGGTAAGGAGGAAATGACGAGCAATCCTCCAGGAGCGAGCGTAATCGCTGGCAAGTGTCCGCGAAAGTACAACTTGTGTAGCAACCAACCACCCGCAAGCAATAGCAATGGCCAAAACAAGCCGAAAATCGTCATTCCTAATTTGAACGCTATAAATACTGCACCCAGCAAGAGCAGGATAACACCAATTGGCATAATGCTTCTGTTCATCGAAATTTCTCCTTTTTTCGACATCTGTGTCTATTGTACATGAAAAAAGTCGAAGTGAATAGTAAAAATTTTGGCTAGTTATCGTCCTTAACCGTTTCTACAACCGGCTCTTTCGCAGCTATCTTCCAACGATTGTTGATGAACGTAATCGCAAATGAGATCAAACCAAGCACCATCAACGCGATCACTTTATAGAATGTTTCCGAACCGGTCAAGTCGAAGAAAATCGTTTTAATCGCCACAAACACGAGGACAACCGATCCGAACACTTTGTACAGCGTCGTTTGTGTATACGCACCCCATACGAACAACAGCAAAGCATACACGCCCCAACTGATCGACAGCGACAACGACTCCCACGATGGATTCAAATCGTACGAAGTCCAAATGTTTTCGATTTGCACGGTCAGTAAGCCCCCAACAATCAGGTGGCTGAGAATCGCAAACACATAGTTCCAACCCTCTTTGCTACGCAGCGAGTAGTAAAATCCGAGCGCCGCAAGCAACATCCAAGCGAGCGCACCGTTATTGAGAAACGGAATGTACACGCCGAACCAAATGCCATGATACTCGCCCCAAGTTGTGGCAAACCAATAAATGAGAATGCACGCCCAAA
The DNA here is from genome assembly GCA_947459205.1 of Caryophanales bacterium. Classification (GTDB taxonomy): domain Bacteria; phylum Bacillota; class Bacilli; order Paenibacillales; family CANHCR01; genus CANHCR01. Next base: position 55,419 of record CANHCR010000011.1, read on the forward strand.
CCGCTTGCGAAGCCCAGAAGAGCGGCATGTAGTTGCGCCAGCGACTCACATACGCGAGCAACGTTGCCACGAACGTCCAGAGGAATACCTGCATCACACTGGCATACGTGAAATCCTGCAAGAACTGCGACGCCGCAATGATCGATAGCAACATCCCGCCGATGGAATAAATGATGACTGGCAACTTCAATTCGCGATTGACAAAATACATCGATGCCGCGACGACGATATAGACAACGCCGACAAGCAGTAACAATAGACTGGACGCGCTGACCGACGCCTCCGACAACTTACCAATAATCGCAATCGCCCACACAGAGAACAATAGACCGTTGATCAACCCTAGGTACAAGTTTAAACCATCAAACGCCTTGCGAGTCGTCCATGCCGCCCAAGCAAGCGCCACGATATAGAACAAGAACGCCGCCACTGCGTAACGCATCGGTAACGACCAGACGGACTCGACTGTTGGATCAAAATGCAACCAGTATACCGAATAGAGCAACCAAGTACCGCCAAACATAACCGCGTACAACTCATCCCAACGTTTGTGAATGGCAACGAAGAAATAAGCGACATTCAACACCAACAAATACAAGAACAGCGTGAACACCGTGTCTGTTTCCGGACGCATCAATAACGGTGCAATCAAGCCACCGACAAGCGCTGTATTCATCAAAATCCGCAAATCATATCGGTACGAAAAAATCGTACTAATCAGCGTAACGGCAATCATCAACACGAATACCGTCATCGGAGCCCATAATTCATATAAAATGCCTGCAAAAGCGACCGTCGTCGAGAACACGGCGACACCGGCACCAGCGATGAACTGACCGAGTTGTTTCGATTGCTTCAAAATAAACTGCGTACCAGCAGTCAACAGCGCGCCGGAAAACACGAGTCCAATCGTAATTTTCACCGTATCAGTCAGCCAGTCGCTGCTCCAAGAAATTTTCAATAAATATCCGAATGCAGCTAAGAAAAATACTACCCCTAACAATGTCGTCCAATGTTTTTTGAGAAAATCCATAATGTTTGCAGCTCCCGTCGTTATGTAAGGTTAGAATATGAAAAAGCAGCGACCTGCCGATCGCCACCTTGTCATTCTCGTTGTCTATTTCTTGTAGCGGTGAATCACGTCGCGAATTTCACGAGCAGCATACTCTGCGCCGCCACGAATCAATTGATCATTATCAAAAGTGATACGAATTCGTTTGTCATCGGTGCCTGCCGCCTCACGCAACATGCCCATCAAGCCACGCGCTTTGCGGTCGATCGTCATTTTCACGACCAACTCATTCGCCGACAATTGGAACGCTATTTCCAATTCGTCCAAATAACTTCTGAACTCTGGCGACGGATAGTATTCGAATTCCTGCTCGTAATGATAAGGGGCATAAGCGCTATATTCGTTATCAGAATTGCGCAATTGGAAGCCCAATTTGGCAATTGCATCGAGCACCACTTGTTGCGCTGGATGCGGCAATATTTTGATCATATCCTGATCGTGCGCGTCGACCGCACTAATGATTTCCGCCTCTGTCTGAATCCACAATTTCACTTTGCCGAACGAAATCGGTGAATGATACGGGATTTGCAGTTCAAAAGGCACCACTTTTTTCTCGCCCGGCTGGATTTCAAACGCCTGCGGAATGTGATGCGCATGAACTTTCATCGTTACATAATACGTGTTGTCATCGGCCTCTTTCTCCGCTTTCGTGTTCAAAACGATGAAAAATTCCTTGATTTGCTGAGCGACCGTACCGCCGAAAATTTGCACCTCGCCTTTCAGCGAACCGCCGATTTGTACAGCGTTGTCGTGCAAAATCGTATCAATTTTCGTACCGCCGATGCCAATGCTCGCTAATACGTTTTTAAAAAATCCCATTTTAACCATCTCCTTGCACTGATTTTAGCACAACAGTCTTAATTTAACCATCTTTTTTCGAGCAACAATCGCATTAACGAACGTGAACTCCAAGCGTATAGACAATAGATAAAATAGACAAAAAAGATGATGTTGAGCAGCGATGTGAGCTGAGGTGACGAATCTTTCATAAAGAAGTAGAGTGGAATCATAATCAGCAAACTGATGAGCAACAAAATGTTCCATTTCACATTAGCACCATACAGTAAACCAGAATTCCAAAGAAATCCGTACAGACTGTTTTTGTCATTCATCGCTTTGTTGAAATAGAGACGTAACGACATCGAATCCGGGTTAATCATCAGTGCCGGACGAATCCAATCGACAGCCGAAAATGCATTTTTACGATGGAACAACTCCATTTTTGCTAGTCCGATGTATGCTTTCTCGATGAGCGGATCGAGATTTATCGCTTGTTTGAACGAATTTTCTGCATCTTGCAGTTCGTTGCTCGCCATCAGTACTCTACCCATCAATTCGTGACTGTTCGCATTATCTGGATCCAAAATAATTCGGCGACGTGCCCAGCGCTCTGCCTTCGTCAAATCGGAACGCGTGTCCACCAAATAGGTGGCATAGTCGTAGAGCACATCCATATTCTCAGGTTCAAGAGACAACGCAAATTCGAACGCCTCAATTGCTTCCTTGTGGTTGCCTTGTTTGGCTTCAATCTGCCCGTACATGCAGTGACCCCAAGCGAACGAATTATTAATTTGTAACGCCCTGGCGACCGACTGTTTGGCCGTCACATATTGGCCTTTCAACAGTTGCAATCGTGCCTGCGCAGTCCAAACAAACGGATCATTCGGAGCGGTTTGCATCAACTCCTTGACCAGTTTCGCTGCCAATGTGTAATTTTCTGCTTGAAATGCTTTTTGAATTTGCAGATGAGCGATTTGTGGTTGCGGCATCATCTTGCCTCCTCAAGAAACATAATTTACTCCCATTCAATCGTAGCTGGCGGTTTTGATGTAATATCGTAGACCACGCGATTCACATTGTTCACTTCGTTGACGATGCGAGTGGAAATCTTTTCGAGCACATCCCAAGGTATGCGCGCCCAATCGGCCGTCATGCCATCAATCGAAGTGACTGCACGAATCCCGACCGTGTACGAATACGTACGGCCATCGCCCATCACGCCGACGCTCTTCATATTCGGCAATGCCGTGAAATATTGCCAGATTTCGCGATCCAAACCAGCCTTCGCTATTTCCTCGCGCAAAATCGCATCCGACTCGCGCACGATTTCCAGCTTGTCTTCGGTAATTTCACCGAGCACGCGAATGCCAAGCCCTGGGCCTGGGAACGGTTGACGCCAAACAATCACATCCGGCAAACCGCACTTCTCGCCCACTTTACGAACCTCATCCTTGAACAGTTCCTTGAGCGGTTCGACCAACTTGAATTTCATGTCCTCCGGCAACCCGCCGACATTGTGGTGCGACTTAATCGTTTGTGCCGTCGCCGTGCCACTTTCGATAATATCTGTATACAACGTGCCTTGTGCCAAGAAATCAAACTCGCCAAGCGACGCTGACTCCTCTTCAAACACGCGGATGAATTCAGTGCCAATAATCTTGCGCTTCTGCTCAGGATCAGTGACGCCACTCAACTTGTCCATAAACCGTGTGCGCGCGTCCACTTTCACCACATGCATATTGAACTTGCCGACGAACGTTTCCATCACGCTCTCCGCCTCACCTTTGCGTAGCAGACCGTGATCGACAAACATGCACGTCAATTGATCGCCGATTGCCTTGTGAATGAGCACCGCCACCACAGACGAATCAACGCCGCCACTCAGCGCACAAAGCACCTTGCGGTCACCAACTTGAGCGCGAATATCACGCACCGTATCTTCGATAAACGTCTCCATACTCCAGTCGCCCGTGCAACCGCAGATGTCGAACAGAAAATTCGCAATCATTTCATTACCATGCAACGAGTGACGTACTTCTGGATGAAACTGCACCGCATACAATCGGCGCTCGCGATTGCTCATCGCTGCCACCGGCGCATTATCCGTCGATGCGTCAACAGCAAAACCGTCTGGCAACTGCACGACATGATCACCGTGACTCATCCACACTTGCTGCTGCGACTCCAACTTTGCCACAAGTGGACAGTTCGACTGAAACTCGATGACCGCTTTACCATACTCACGAGCATGCGACGGCTCCACATTGCCTTTCAACTGATGTGCCATCAACTGCATACCGTAGCAAATACCGAGAATCGGCACACCCAAATCATACACCCCGAGGTCAGACTGCGGCGCTTTCTCTTGATACACGCTCGCTGGACCTCCTGAAAACACAATCCCCTTCGGATTCAAAGCCTTAATCTTCTCAATCGAAGTATTATACGGCAACAACTCGCTGTACACACCCAAATCGCGAATTCTGCGGGCAATCAACTGATTGTATTGACCACCAAAATCAAGAACAATAATCATCTCATTCTGCTTTTCCATTATGACTTCCTCATCCCCTATGTCTACTCACTGTGTTTGTTCCAATCTTGCTAATTTTAACAAACCGATTTTGTGAGCGTCAAGGATAAGCAGATTGTCGGCACTATTATAAATTCGCAAAAAGTTGTACCAATCCTCTTTTTTATGAAAGTTTGGCCTCTGATAATCCTATAAAAAAGTCCCGCTACGACTTGTATGTCGACAAACGGGAACTCGAGTTGCTAAATTATACGCTAATTGCAGTCTGTTTGTTGCATACAGACCAACTCTTCAGCAGAATAGCCGGTAAGTTTTACAATCAACTGAACTGCCAATCCTTCGCGAAGCATGCCCGTTGCGATATTGCGTCTCGCTTCTTCGACGCCTTCAATCTTGCCTTCAATCTTACCTTCAATCTTGCCTTCAGTATGAGCCGAATCGAGCAGCGACGCCTCGTCATGCATCGCTTTTTTGCGTGCCTCAGCAAGCGCCCAAAGTTGTAAATCATTGCTCATCGTTTCCAAGGTAATCATCACCTTTCGTAATTCACTATCCGCTGCGGCGAGATGCTCCCATTCAGACTGCGGCGCCCCATTCAAAAACGCTAACCAGTTTAGCAACGGTCGATTGCCATTCGATTCGCATTTCTCTAATTTCGGCAACTCAATCACATGAATCTCTAGTTGATCGGTCACTTGATAGATACTGTAAACTAATTTGTATCTGATTGTTGTATGCGGACCAACTCTTCAGCAGAATAGCCGGTAAGTTTTACAATCAACTCAACTGCCAATCCTTCGCGAAGCATGCCTATCGCGATATTGCGTCTCGCTTCTTCGGTGCCTTCAATCTTACCTTCAATCTTACCTTCAATCTTGCCTTCAATCTTGCCTTCAGTATGAGCCGAATCGAGCAGCGACGCCTCGTCGTGCATCGCTTTTTTACGTGCCTCAGCAAGCGCCCAAAGTTG
>CANHCR010000012.1 GCA_947459205.1 Caryophanales bacterium
GGCACAGTCGGAGCCTGGATTTCGGTTCCTAAGGTGCTCGGAAATAATAATCGAGAATGTCCGTTATTTCCTGAACCCCAAGCCAGAATTTTTCCGTCACTCCGCACAGCCACAACATGTTCATTACCGGAAGCTATAGATACGATATTTGTTGCTTCGACGGGTACGGTTATTTGTCCTAATTGATTTCTCCCCCATGTAACTATCGTTCCATCTGATTTTAACGCCAAACCATGATACCCTCCGGCTGCAATCGCAATTACTCCATTCAACCCGGTTGGAACGTTTATCTCCCCGTACCAATTTGTTCCCCATGCTACAACTGTTCCATCTGATTTCAATGCAAGTGAATAATATTCACCTGCTGCAATCGCAACTACGCCGTTCAGACCACTCGGTGCATTTAATTGTCCATAACTGTTACTTCCCCAAACGACAACTGTTCCATTCTTTTTCAATGCTACCACATGGCTGTCACCTGCTGCGATACTTTCCACATCTGTTAATCCTGTTGGAATATTGGTGACTTGACTGTTCGTTCCGCAAACAAAAATCGCACCGTCACTTTTTAACGCTACGCCAAACGAGTTTCCAGTTGCAACCGCTACAACGTCTCGCAGCCATGCTGGGAACGCACTGCTACCACAAGCATTGTTCGTAGATAGCGTGCCATTTCGGAACAACGCTACGCCTCGTCCAATAGACGTATTTGATATTGCAACCACATTAGTCAAACTTGAACTTACATTTGTACTTCCCCAACCAACAACAGTTCCGTCACTGCGCACGACATATGAACCGCCCGACTCTGCAGACACCATCCGTATCGCACCACTTGCCTTCTTCCACCCAAACACATCGTCACTCTTATAACTCTCGCCCTCATAATCGAACGACGTCACACGAATGCCGTACAACCGATCCAATCGCCACTTCGAAGTATCAGGCAGGTATGTCGTGCCAGTCACGTTGCCCGCAACCAGTTGCCCGTTAATATACACCTTATACCCTTCCGCCCCGCTCTGCGCAGTCCACGTGACGCGCGCCTCGTCGCCGACGTAGTTGAACTGCACGTTGGTCGGCATGCCCGTCAACGCGTAGGCGGTGCTGCTGCCCGCCCACATCATGAGCGCCACCGCCAGCATGATGCCAAGCAACCACACGCTCCATCCGAATGCTTTGTTGTTCCATTTCTGTTCCATTCGACTACCTCCTCGGACTCCTACATCCCATATAATCCGTTAAAAAATTGGTGTTAACATTATATTTTTAACATGTATATCCATTTTACCACACTTAAAGTGAATATGAATCCGTTTTTACAACAAAATTTTTCGCTCATTGAATTTCGCCCTCATTCATGCGACAATGACACTATATTTGAAAGGAGGTCGCACGCGTGGATCAAGAGCACGAAGGACACGAGAAGCCACACTCGCCAAAGTGGGTACGCTGGGTACGCAAAGCATCCGCACATCGAACGTTCCCGTTCTACGCGTGCGGCATCGTCGTCGCCGATTTCTTTTTCCCCGTCTTGCCGAGCACCGCGCTCGTCGCTTCCGCCTCGCTCATTGCGCCGCGCAAGTGGATCAGCATCGCGCTAGGCTGTGCGTTCGGGAGTGCGATCGGCGCGTTCGTCATCGCTACCATTTTTTACGAATACGGCTGGCTAGTCATCGAGTGGTTGTTCGGCGATCTCAAGTCGGCGCCGCAATGGCAAACGATCGAGTGGGCAATCCAGTCATACGGCATTTTCGCATTGCTGCTCATCTCCGCTTTGCCGATGCCGCTGCGTGTACCGACGCTCATCACCGCACTCGCTGGACTGCCCGCCATCGCCATCGCCCTCACTATCCTCATCGGGCGCATCATCGGCTACGGCTTGCTCGCCAACATAGCCAGCAAATCGCCGCAACGACTATTGAAAATCCCGTTTCTGCGCAAGTCGCGCGTCATCCGCTCGCTACTTGGCGAAACAAAATAAACCTCCCCAGTCCCGCTCGACATATGTCGAAGCAGTCCGAGGAGGTTTTTTCGTGTGCATTTTGCTTTCTTAGATTATCTCGTTCGCACAGTGACGTTCGTCGAAAGCGCCGAACGATTTTTCGCCACATCATATGCTTGGATACGAACGTTGTAGTTCGTGTTGGAGGTCAAACCGGTGACCGTGTAACTATTTGCAGCGCCTTCCACCGACGTAACATATCTTCCGTTTACATACACGTTGTAACCAAGCACGTACACGTTGTCTGTCGAAACCGTCCAATTGACCGTAAATGCAGAAGAAGTGATATTCGTACTCGCTACGTTCGTCGGCGTCGTCGGCGCAATCGTTTCCGTCCGTGAGTTTCCGACCAACGTGACTACCGTCAACACATTGCTCAAAATCGATTTGTTGCCCGATGGATCGACCGAAACGACGCGAATCAAATTCGTCGAACCCGGCACGATACCTGTAAAGAGGAACGCTAGATGCGGCGTCTTACCGACCAACACACCATTGCGATACACTTCGTACTCTTTGATACCCACATTATCGGTCGCATAACTCCAGTTGACTCTGAAACTTGTCATTGTCACATTGGAAGCCGCCAAGTTTCGCGGTGCAGACGGCACGATCGTATCCGGCGGTGGCGGCGTGCCCGGCAACGTTCTCACATTGAGCACGCTACTAGCAAGGGACTCATTGCCTGCCTGGTCATATGCGACGACCTTCAAGCCGTACGTCGTATCAGCTGCCAATCCAGTCGCAAAATATTGCGACTTCGCATGATTGATAACTTCAACATTATTCAAAAACACCTTGTAACCGGCAACCGCAATGTTATCAGTCGCATCCGTCCAGTTCAAACGGAACCCGCTTGCCGTAATGTTGCTGACCGTCAACTTCGTCGGTGCAGTCGGTTTGATAATATCGAGCGTACGCGCATTGACGACAGCAGATGCGGCAGAACAAACATCTTCGGCGGTACAAGCCTTGACACTGATCGGATACGTTTTGGCCGATTCTAGTCCAATCACGAAGTAAGAAGTGGCGTTTGTTTCATCGACCAACGTACCGCCATTGAACACTTGATACTTCGTTACTTGCGCACTGAACGACGCCGCATTCCAGGCCACATTGAAACCATCACCCGCTACATCCGTAATACGCACGTTGGAAGGAGCGTTTGGTACGCTACTCGCAAATGTACTACCAGAAAACAGAACGCCAGCAGTCAGCGACAAAGCCAAACCGATGCGGAGCGAGCGATCAAAAACTTTCTTCACTTGAATATTCATGGGTTAAACTCCTTTTTTCAAATACTATCTATCAGGCTTAATCATACCATACATTCTCAAAACTTGAAAAGGTATTTTTACAGAAAAAAACACCCCGAACCAAATGGCTCGGGGCGATGTTAGCCCAATCAATTTATGTCTTTATCGGAAAAAATTTGACCTTAAGGACGCACGACTTGCAACGTAGCACTTCTCGCCGAGCGGTTCAAGGCTGCGTCGAACGCAAGAATTTGCACGTTTTGTGCGGAACTCATCGATAGACCGCTGAACGTATAGCTCGTGCCACCAACCGTCGCAACATAAGCACCGTTCAAATAAACGTTGTATCCCAAAGTAAACACATTGTCGTTCGATGCATTCCATGTCAATCTGAAACCGTTGGAGGTGATTGCACTTGCAGCAAGCCCGTTCGGCACAGTTGGCGCAATCGTATCTAATACTACATTGCTCAGTAACGTAGTCACCGTTAATGTTGCGCTCAATGGTGATTTGTTGCCGGCATGGTCAACGGCCAACACTTGTATCGCGGTGTTGCGACCAGGCGCTACATCAGATACTCGGAATGTCGACTGCGCTGTTTTGCCGAGTAATCTGCCGTTGCGGTATACCTCGTACTCTTTTACGCTGATGTTATCTGTCGAAGCGTCCCACTTCAGTCCAAACCCACTAGTCGTAATATTTTCAGCAACAACATTCGCTGGTGTCGTTGGAGCTTGATTGTCAACAAGCGTGCCCACTGTGTTGCCCAACTTAACCGTCAAAGCGGCGCTTGCAGCAGAAGAATTCTTCTGCGCATCGAGTGCACGGACAGTCAATGTATAATCGGTGTTCGGCAGCAAGTTAGAAATGCTTGCTGTGCGGCCGCTCACAACCGTGCGCGCCACGCCGTTCACGAACACGCGGTAACTTTGAACCCCGACATTATCTGTAGACGCATTCCAAGTCAGGTGCACCGCATTCGCGAGCACTCTAGAGATGCGCAGACCTTCTGGTGCACTCGGCGCCACATCATCAATCGTTGAAGCTGTAAGCGCGCTCGAAGCAGCCGAACAGTTCAATCCAGCGTCACATGCTTTTACACTGAATGCATAAGCAGTCGCCGGCGTCAAACCTGTCACTGCAAACGAATTGGTCGTTGAAGTGCCTAGCAACGTCGAACCGCTATAAATCTCGTATTTTGTTACCCCGACATTGTCCGTCGCTGCCGTCCAGTTGAGTGTCATGTTGCTACCTGTTACATTCGAAACATTCAAGTTGGTTGGCGCCGCAGGAGCTTGCTGATCATCGTGCAGGTTGATTTGCATGACCGCGACGTTGCCACTCACCTCATTCGCAATCAGAAGCAACGGCCAGCCCGTCGGACTCACGGAACCCGGGATAAAATCTAGTCCTTCTGGACCGGTTTCCGTGTTCAAGTTGTTGTTCGGTGTAAACACGCGCGTGTTGGTGTAGTTCACGAAAAATGGTGCTGCCGGATTCGTCACATCGTAGACCATTACGCCACCGATACGCTCAAGTCCGATAAAAGCAAACGTGCGATCGCCGATTTTACCGAGCTCAATCGCTTCTGGCTCCGGACCTTTGCGAGCACTGCGGTTGTCGAGCACGGTCGTCGCATGGTTGGAGTTGAAAAATGCCGGATTGCGCTGCGCCGTGATGCGCTCAAATTCGTTCGCACTGTCATACACTTGCGCCATGTTGTCGCCGTCCCAAATGGAGAACGAGCGTGCGCCATAGAGGTAAAGCGTGTCTGTGCCCCAATCAGTGGCGACTTCCAAACTGTTGTATGCCGACTTGCCAACAAGGAAGTTAGCGGCAGCCGAACCGCTTTGCAACGAACTTCTCAGACTGTTAACACTGCTGAAATTTTTGCGACCTGGCCAGTCCGTTGCATCCCCTTCGTTCGCGGAGAAGATGTACGTTTTGCCGTCGATTGTCATGTTAGCGATTCCGTCTGGATTGTAAATCCCGTAAAACGGTGCATTTTCAATTTTAATCGTATTGTCGCGCGCCATGTCGAGCGAGTTTTGCGAAAGACTGTGGTCCTTCAGACCAAGACCTTTGACCGAGAGAATCGCAGCATTGTTGAGATCGACTGTCGCGATTGCGTTATTCTCTTGCAAGGCAACGTACGCCTTCGTGCCATCAGCGGAGATCGTGATGTACTCCGGCTCGAGGTCGAAAATCGCATTTGCTTTCGTGCCTTTCGTCGTCACCTGACCCGTTGTCGGGTGCGATGCGCCGCGGATGTGGACCATATCATCGATGATCGCCGGATTGTCAAAAAGTAGGTGTTGCACGTTATCCGTGACCGTGTTCAAAATTGTGATGCTGCCTTGCGGATCGACGCCTGCTTGACGCGGCTCGCCTTCGTTCGCAGTAAGCACATACTTACCGTCTGATGTGGAAACGATCATGTCTGGTTGTGCGCCAGTCGAGTACTCAGCAATCATATTGCCGCTGTAATCAAGCTCGACGATTTTGCCGTTGTCACTCGTGCCAGCTGCTTGGACGGAAACGAACACGCGGTCAATCGCCGTGTTGACGTCGATGCTGGTCAAATCGCCAAATACGAAACCGTTCGTCTCAACGAGCGTCTTCACCATAATCGAAGTGTCCTTCGTCAAAGTGCCGTTCGTGCCGAGCGTTACGATATCCATCGACGGCGGGTTGGCTGCGCCGTTGACGAGGTAAAACTTGTTGTTCTCTTTGTTGTAGGTGACGATTTCCGCCACACCACCATCAGCGTTCGGTGTTGCCGCTTGATACAGAGCCAACTTGCTCATCGAAAACTCGTCGGTGAACGTCGTGTTGGCGAGTGCTGCGCCGCCAAGCGATGCAGGCAATGCCATCAGTAAGGCGCTGAGTGCGACGTTGGCCGACATGCCAAGCAAAAACATTTTCTTCATGATATTACGAAACTTTTTTCTCATGCTTCTCTCTCCCCTTTGTTGGTTTGTACGTATACACTATACAGAAGCAGTATCAGAACCCTTTTGATAGTTTGCAAAAGATTTGTTAAATTTCGCAACAAAAAAACAGGATGCGCCACTTGTAAAAATCAAGTGAATTACATCCTGTTTTCATGTAAGTTTGGCCCTTGGTCGGCAAAAACGAAAGTTTGTAGTTCGTAGCTACTTTCTTTTTTTACCATTAGATGGCCGAAAACGGGCACGTTTGCCCGTTTTGCCTCTATGTTTGCTCGTGATTGTTTCAGCTGTTGCTACTGTTACTACTGTTGCTCCTGCTACTTCGCCTTACCGATGCGCGCGAACGGCACCGTGTACAGATCGCTATCCGACCACTCTTTTGACGAGTTCCACTCCTCAACACCTGGCGTATCAAGCGCCGCCTCATCGTGCGGCATCGTGTTCATCGCTGATGTCTCCCCTTGATGCAAGAAGATGCCGATGCCTTTGCCGCTAATGTCTGGATTGCCGAGCGCTTTCAGCGGAATTTTAATCTCATAGAAGGAGTCGCGTTTCGGATCGTGTCCTTTCGTCAAAAAGTCGATGACTTTCGATGTATCCTTGCGGTCATCCGCATCCATCACACCGTTCAGTTTGGTTGCGCCGAACGTGCGACCGACTTTCCCTTCGATGCCAGCCGCTTTCGCCGTGAAGTAGTTGACGCCGTTATCGTCTAGCGCAAACTTGCCGTTAACCGCTTTGGAAATGAAGCCTTGCCAGAAGTTCGAGGCGATGTAAATCTGGTAGTCCGGCAAATCGCTGCCGCCCCAGAATGGCTTGCCTTTGTTCTTGCCCCATACATCATTGCCTGAACCTTGACCGCTCACCGTGTCGATGGCGATGGACTGGATCATATTTTGACCGGCAATCGCGCCGCCCCCCGAGGAGCCCGCGTTCGCTGGGTCGACGACATCGGTCACGTCCACATACTGCCAAGCGAGATACAAGTTCGTATTATCCCACGCCGCCCAAAGGTGCGTCATATCCATTGGCGCCTCGTGCAGCGTCCAGTTGTTGCCAAGCGTACGCGGATCATCATTCGCTAGACCGACTGCAATCAGCATGTCGTCCGTCCATTCGCCAGTATTAGCGCCGTCCACTGTAATCGGTGTGGCGATTTTTTTACCGAGTGATGGGTTCGTTTTGTAGGTGCCACCGACCGCCGTGCCGCCGCCTGTACCGCCAGTTCCGCCTGTACCACCCGTACCGCCAGTGCCACCCGTACCGCCAGTTCCGCCTGTACCACCAGTTCCGCCTGTGCCGCCTGTACCGCCTGTGCCGCCTGTGCCGCCGGTTCCGCCCGTACCACCAGTTCCGCCTGTACCGCCGGTTCCGCCTGTACCACCAGTTCCGCCTGTACCACCAGTTCCGCCAGTTCCACCCGTGCCGCTATCCGTCGCAGGTGTACGCAAACTGACCATGTTGCTCGACAGCGACAAGTTGCCCGCTCCATCGACACCTTTGACGACAAAATAATAATTGCGTTGCTTCACCAAACCGCTCACACTGTAGGACAAATCAGTGATGCCGGCCGCAATCCGCTTGCCGTTACGGTACACGTTGTAACCGGTTACGCCGACATTGTCGCTCGACGCCCCCCAACTCAAAGTGAGCGAAGTCGTCATCAAGTCGCTCGATTTCAATTGTTTCGGCGCACTCGGTCTGATTTTGTCAGTCGTTTGCGCGAACGCAAAGTAACCGGCGAACATTTGCGCCACAATTAGCACTGCAATAAGCGGCAGCCATTTCCTTCTGTTTTGCGTAAATAATTCGGTCATTGTGTGATGCCTACCCCCGTTTTTGATTGTTTATGAAAGCGATTGCATTTGAATAATTCTATGATAAAAAAAATCACCCGTACGCTCAATAGCGAAATCGGATGATTTGTGCTTGTTTTGTGTCTGAATTGTGAATTTTTGTTTTTAAGACAGCGAATAATCCTGAACGAGCGGATGAAGAACGATCTCGTCAAAATTGATCGACTTCGGCGCTCGCAGCAAGTAGGCGATCAAATCGGCTAGCGCGTCGACCTGCAAAAACTGCTCCTTGCCCGGCGCGCCCTGCTCGGAACCGGCAAAGTACGTATCGATCATGCCCGGGTTCAGTGTGCCGACGCGAATCCCGAACTCGCGAACTTCCTGCGCCAAACAGCCACTCAACCCTTGCACCGCATATTTGCTGGCAACATAGAGCGAGCCCCCAGGAAACGTGCGCCGCGAGACGTCGGAGGCGATGTTGAGCACGATGCCGCTGCGCGCCGCCTTCATGTGCGACAAGACATATTTCGACATCAGGAACAACCCGTACACATTGACGTCGAACATTTGTCGAAATTGCTCGCTTGTGTAGTTTTCTAAAGACTCGAAATAGCCGACACCGGCGTTATTGATGAGCACGTCCACACGCCCCGCCTGCTCGGCGATTTGCGCAATAACGGACGACACCTGCTGCTCGTCGCGAACGTCACATTGCATCGTCACCATGCGCGGTGACTGATGGCTCCACTCGTTCAGTTCATGCACCTGCGCACTGCCTGCCAGCGCATACACCGCATATCCTTCTGCGAACAGGCGCTCACAAATCGCACGTCCCAAACCGCGCGAGGCACCCGTCACAATCGCCGTCTGCTCTCCCATTACTGCTCACCTTCTCTCTCTATTCTCTCTTCCACAACATCTCCAGGTCCGCGGTAGACGCCTTGCATGAGCATGTACACACCCGAACCGGTCCAATAGAAATAATGCAATTCGTAGCGTCGATCGCTGTGTCCGTGTCCATCATCGTCACGCTTCACCAACTTCACGCTATTTTTCACATCGAGAATACCGCCGCCGCCCCAATATGTGCCGATTCTCGTCACCTGTCCGTCCTGTACGATATAGTCTTGGCCCGTCTCGAAGGCACCGACCACCTTGAACATTTGCACGCCCATTTTTGCAAACACCTCATCAGGCGTCGTCTCCTCAAGCGGGTAGTCGATCGCAGGCAAAATTTGCGAATCAGACGCCAACAGATGCGCGCGAATCAACACGGTCGCTGCCTCAAGCGAAATCCGCTCATCGCGGTCACTGCGCTCGTCGCGGTCACTGATCTCGTCGCGGTCACTGATCTCGTCACGGTCACCGTACTCCACTCGTCCATCGCTCTTGCCACATGCCTGCTCGCTTTTCAGTTGATCAGCCCGCATCTCATAGCCAAACCAGCCACCCGCGAGCGCAACGACCAACACTACACACGTCCAAATTATCGGTCGGCTCATCGGATCATTAACTTCATTCGATAGACTTTGGCATCATTCAGCATCACCATCGTATCCCCCCGAAACGCACGATAGAGCGGCGGCGGATTGAGCACTTCGTCATTTTCATCCAAAAAGCGCCAATCTTCGACATGTTCAAAGCCGGACTCGCGTTGGTCCTGCATGAGCGCAAATTTGCCGCCATCGAACACGTTTTTTTCATACAAAAACATGCCGCCAGCGAACAGGAAATTGCCCGCCCCTTTGATGCCTGCCGGATGCGCCACCATCCGCTTGCCTGTGCAGCGAACGAGCTCATAGTCGGAGTAGTAGTAAAAATAGGCTTGGTCGTCGCTCACTACGTTGAGGCCGAGGCAGTCGTCAATCAACTGCTGCTCGTTATGGCGCACCAAATTTCCATAAGAATCAAACACGCACAACCCATGCGAGCCGATTGGTTTGCGCCAGCCGTAGTTGCCGTACACCCCTTCATCGGTGTAAGCCACCCAAATGTTGCCGCTCTTCGTCGTTTGCACGCGACGTATGCCGTCGCCGAGCAGCAGATGCCGGACCGGCCGCGCATAGTTGTCAAAAATAACGCCGTTGCGGTCGAAGTTGGACTTGCCGCGATATCGGGCGCGAGCACCAACCAACAAAAAATGAACGTCATCGATCGGCTGCACGAAATGAAAGTTGTATTTCTGATCATGCAAGTCGATTTCCGCGGCGCTGTCCACGGTCAAGCGAATCACTTTGTACGTGTGATTGATCCGCGTCACGGTCGCTTCGAAACCGTCGCGCAACTTACCCGGCACACGGTCGACAAGCAACAAATAGATGGCACCGTCAAAACCAAGCGAAACACTGACAAATTTGAAGCCTGATACGCTGCTGGAAAAGTCTGCGATTGGCTGCAACGTTATTTCTTTCACGTTCATTACACTCCCAGTTCATCGAAATCGATTCTGTTGCATTGTAACATAAATCGGTGCTTTGATGTATAATTAAGATGCATCATCTACAAAGGAGCGACGCATATGTACTGGCTGTATTTGATTTTGGCGATTGCACTCGAAGTCGCTGGCACAACCTCGATGAAACTGTCGCAAGGCTTTACGAAACTGCTGCCGTCGATCGCGATGTTCGTTTTTTATATCGGCAGTTTGTCGTTCCTCGCACTGGCACTGAAAAAGATCGAAGTCGGCACGGCTTATGCGCTTTGGTCAGGCATCGGCACAGCGGCCATCGTCATTATCGGTATCGCTGTGTTTTCCGAGGGAATGTCGACGATGAAGTTAATCTCGATTGGACTGATCATCGCCGGCGTCGTCGGCCTGCGACTTTCCGGATCGGCTTAAGGAGGATTTTTTCTGATGGACAAGATGAACATTTTAATCGTCGACGATGAAAAATCGGTGCTCTCCGGACTCGAATTTATGATCAATGCGGAGCCGGACATGCGTGTGCTCGACATCGCCACCAACGGCAAGCGTGCGCTCGACAAAATTTCGCTCCATCGACCCGACCTCGTCATCCTCGACATCCAAATGCCGGTGATGAATGGCATCGACTGCATCATCCGCATTCGCGAAATGGACGAGCAACTGCCGATTCTCATTTTGACGACGTTCAATGAGACTGACTACATCGTGCGCGGCCTCGCGAACGGCGCGAATGGCTACGTGATCAAGGGGCTCGATTTTGCTTTGCTCATTCAATCGATTCGCGACGTCTATAACAACCGCTTCGTCTTGCCGTCGCAGGTGGCCATCAAGTTGTCGCAATACTTATTACAGAAACGGAATACGTTCCCTGTGCGCAGCGAACAGGACTTTCGCTTTCCACCGGGCGTTTTCAGCAAAAAAGAGCAGCAAATGCTGATGTTGCTCCAGACCCGACAACCGCTCAAGGATATTGCCGATAGTCTGCTATTGAGCGAGGGCACCCTTCGCAACTATTTGTCCAAGCTATATGTCAAACTGAACGTCAGCAATCGCAATGAGGCGATTCGCGAGATTCAAACATACGTTATTCGCTGAGCAGCGGCAAAGAGAAACCGAACGTGCTGCCCTGCCCAAGCTGGCTGCGCACGCTAACTTTGCCGTCATGCTGCTCGACGATCTCTTTGACGATGGCGAGACCGAGCCCCACCCCTTTGCTATATTCGGCCCCTTTGTAAAAGCGCTCAAAAATGTGCGGCAATTCCGCATCGGGAATGCCTCGCCCTTGGTCGCTCATTTCGAACACCACCTCACCCTCCCGCACGAACCATTCGACAAAAATCGAACACGGTTCCTCATCGCTAAATTTGATAGCGTTGTCCAAAAAATTTTGCACGACACGCGCAATCCCTAGCGGATCGACGCTGACTTTGAGATCTGTTAGCTGCTCGACTCGGCCGTATTGAAGTCTTACTTGCTGCCATTCCTCTTTTTCCTGAAGAACCGTCTGAATCTGCTGCCACAATTCGCCGACGCTGAACTGTTGTAACTGAATGAGCATTCGCTTGCGCTCGAAGCCCGTCACATCGAACAAATCCTGTACGAGTTGTTTCATGTATGCGAGATTGGAATGTAAAATGTTATACACTTTGGTCTGCTGTTCTTGACGGATGACACCCTGTTTCAATAGCGACACATGCGTCTGCGCGCCGACGATTGGCGAGCCGAGGTCATGCGCAATATTTTCCATCAACTGCACCTGTTGTTGGTTCGATTTGACCAATTCCGTGTTCATCGCGCGCAGTTCTTCGGTGCGTTCTGCCACCTTTTCTTCAAGCGCAGAATTGACCGTTTTCAGTTCCGTGGTGAGCCGTCTGTTTTGCTCGAACAACCGCGAATAGCGATAGGAAATGATGACCGCTTGCAGCAGAAAGTAGATGAGCAGCGCAATCGAAATGAGCGGCAACGTATCGATGACTCCGGTATAGTAAAGTATGTCGTTGGTGATGCCCGCGATGATGACGAGTACGCCAATCATATTCATATAAGCGCCGGGACGTTTGCGCAGTGCAGTGACAACGCCCAAGTAGAACGCGTAGTAAATCATAACAAGCAGTGAAATCAACCAATGGTATGCTAGCGTCGACGTGAATTGTTCTGTCTCAGTGAACAGAAAATAGCCAATCAGCAATGCGGAATAGGCACTGTTGATGTAGAGCATCGATTTGTGCGCATCTTTGGCGTACATCGTATGGAACAGGAATGTATAACAAACAAAGATGAGTGCTTCAGCAATATACTCGATGCGGATGACCTGTTCCCACGGCAACCATGGCATAGTAATATAAGCTAGGTACTCGCTGATCAGCAAGGTTCGCAAGGCAATCAAAGCTGTGAGAATCCCTAACCAAAGTGCGCTGTAATCAGTACGGCGCGTCAAATAGATGATCAAATGGTAGACGCTTAACAGCAGAAAAAAACTGAGGAACATTAGGTCTTGAACGGCAATTTGGCGAAACACGTCTGAGGTCAGCGCATTTGCTTGCCCGTACATCACATTGCCGACGATGCCAGCCTCGCGGAACGAGAAGTTCGACACTTGGATGATGATTTCGACGTCTCGTTCCTGCGGCGTGAAATAAAACAAGCGCATGCGTAGTGTCGGATTCTCACCTGCGCGCGAAGTGGCGACTTTGCCGAGGCCGTTCAGTTGCTTGCCGTCGATCCAAATGTTGAAGGCCGAATCGATATAGCGAAAAAAAAGCGACTGATTTTGACCGACATGTGCTTGCGGTATGTTCAACACGAGACGATAGGTGGCATAGCCGAAGCGAGGCAGCGGGTCCCCGCCGTTCGTTTGCGGACCGAGCGTTTGCCCGCGCCATGAGCCGGGGACGTCGATATAGTCCCTGGCCGGTCTAGCCGTTGTTTGGAAGTCGCGCGGTTCGAGTAAGCGTTCCCAATAAAACTCCCACTTGCCGGCGAGCGAGACATTCTCCGTTTTCGATTCGATTTGGCCCGTTTCAAACGCTTGCACGTTTGATTGCGGTTGTATGTAAGCGTAAATAAGTTGTGCCGCGATGAGTAGCGTGACGAGCACTGTCATAGAGAATAACGTGCGTTGCTTCAAAGAACATCAGTCTCCTTTCGCTGACTCTGAGGGAGCCAGGCATCGGCCAACGACTGCAGGTCAGGATAGATGGCGTCGGGTGTCACGCCGCTGTCTGCCATCAAAGCATCGACATTATGGGCTTGCGCCACGCCTGTCAGCACCAACGCGGAACGACAACCGACCGCATGGGCTGCGGCGATGTCGGTGCGCAAATTGTCGCCGACCATTAACACCTCGGCGAATGAGGATACGTGCAGTTTGGCAAGCGCGTAACGCATGATGATCGGTGACGGCTTTCCGATGACGACAGGTTTCACACCCGTTGCCGCCTCAAGCATCGCGCCGATCGAGCCAGCACCAGGCACAAACTGCTGATTCCATGGAAGGAGCAGGTCTGGGTTAGTAAGCACGAATGTCGCACCTTGCAAAATATGCTGGACGGCGCGCTTCAGTTTGTCATACGTCAATTGGCGATCGATGCCTTGCACGACGAAATCCGGTGTATGGGTGGCCTCTTCTGAAATGAGTTCAGCGCCCGCATCGAGCAAAGCCGTGCGCATGCCGATTTCACCGATACAGTAGACGCGCGGTGGCCGAAGCGTAGTTGCCTGCGCCGCTTGCTGCTCCGCTGACTGACGCTCGCGCCACTGCTCGCTTACATACGTCGCTGCTGCCTGCGCCGAGTTGTACACTTCTGAAGCATGTGCTTCGATGCCAAGTTCGCATAAATGCTCGGCCACCATTTGCGGCGTGCGCGAGGAGTTGTTCGTTAAAAACAAAAATGGGATGCCGGCGAGTCGCAATCGCTGAATGAGCCGCTCCGCATATTCGATTTTGTACTGACCGTTATATAGTGTGCCGTCAAGGTCAAGAAAAACGGCTTGCAATGTGTTCAATGGACGGACACCTCCTGCAATGATGATAAACGAAACATCCGCCGGCTGACAACCGACGGATGTTTTTGTGTGCTTGCGCACGTTGATGCTGTTGTTGCGATTACGGCTTGAGGTACGGGCCGTCCGTGCCGATTTTGCCTGGCGCTTTGCCGTTCGGCAGATCGAGCACGTAGACGCGCATGTTGCCTTGGCCGCTAACGTCCGCTCGCAGCGAACCGTTGCTGACATTTTTCACATCGCCCGTAATGGCGTCGACGTATCGTCCATTCGGGATGTTGTTGAACGTTGCACCGCCCGATACAGTGACAAGCGCGAAACTGTCGACGTTCGCATCTGTATAGCGACGTTTGAACGCCATGTAGCCGTCAATGTTATCTCGTGAATACTGACCTTTTTGCAATGCAGGAATCGCGCGACGGATTTGGTTCAGACGCATCAAATGTTTGGAAAGTGGTTTGTTGAGCGTGTTCGCCATTTCACCGGTTGCGTTCGAGTATTTCCCGAAATCGGTGGCCGTTACGTTACCTTCCAAATGTTGACCGAAGTATGCACGGCCAGTCGTCTCAAGCGGACAAGTCGGACCGCAGTCGATTTTGGCGCCCGCTTTGAACTCAATTTCACTACCGTAGTAGAGCGTCGGGATGCCGCGGAATGTCCACATCATGCTCATGTTTTCCGCCCACGCACCGGTGCCGCCACTGTAACGAACGCTCGATTTGTCAGGACCATAGTCGTGTGAATCGACGTACACCACGTTCCATGTCGCATCGTTGTAGAAGCGATCGTCTGTGTGTTTGTTGAACGCGTTGCCGGCGTTGCTGAAGTTCATGTGCATCTGCATGTCGATGACCGCCATGCCGGAGAATTTGGAATAATCCGGCTTGCGATACGTGTTATTTTTCAACTCATGATTGTCGCTTGTCGGCTGGTTGGCCGTCCCTTGGTTCAGTTCGTACTGGTACGCTTCGGTGGCCGCCTTCGTATCGTCTGCGCTGAACTCCTTGCGCTCTTTCCACGTATAGAACGGCGCAGAAAGTGGCGCGACACCCTTGTTCCAAACCTCATGCACGAATGAGCCTACCTCACCGAACATGAAGAAGTTGTCACCGCCGCGTTGCTTCCATGCTGGCAAATATCTGCGGTTAAACGTGTTGCGGCTGACGTGTTTCGCCGTGTCGATCCGGAACGCATCCACACCCATGTCGATGTAGCGGTTGTATGCGTCGATCAGGTGTTTCTGAACGACGGCGTTCTCCGTATTCAAGTCTGGCAAATCTTCATGAATGGTACCGGTCTGTGAGGTTTCGTCCTCCCAGTTTTTCAACCAGTAGTCGTGGAACAAATCTTTGGAGAACAGCTGCGTGATGTTCGGTTGCAACATGCCCGGCCATTGACAGCCGTAGTTCTGACCTTCCGGACCAAAACCTGCCGGTTGTCCCCAGTTCGAACAGGTGACGCCCGCTGGTTTTTCTGATGCCCAAAGGTCGCCGTTGTAATGACTTTTGCCGGACTTCGGTTCTACGCTTACGCCGTCATAGGTGAAATTCGGGTTGAAGTCGTCATAGTAGTTCTTCTCTTTGCCCCAGTCTTTGCGGCCGAAATATTTGACCGTTTGCAACCCAACCGCGCCGTATCTTGACGTGTGGTTGATGACGATATCTTGGATGATTTTGATGCCTTTCGAGTGTGCTGCGTTAATCAAATCTTGATAAGTCGCACCTGGCGATTCCAATCGTTTGTCGACTCGATTGAAGTCCCATGCATGATATCCATGGTAGTCGTAATCGCTGCGATTGAGGACGATTGGCGTCATCCAAATGGCCGAAAAGCCGAGCGCCTTGATGTAGTCGAGTTTTTGGATGAGTCCTTTGAAATCGCCGCGGAACATCGGATCGTTGTTCGCTTCGTTGCCGGACTGCTTGTGGAGCGCACCGCCACGGTTGTTGCTCGGGTCACCGTCATAAAAACGCGCCGTCATCAAGAAGTAGATGGACTCCTCGCGGAAATCACCGCTTTTGGAGGCAATCGGCGTGGTGCCGCCTGTGCCACCTGTACCGCCCGTGCCACCTGTATCGCCCGTGCCACCCGTACCGCCCGTGCCGCCTGTACCGCCCGTGCCACCTGTACCGCCCGTGCCACCTGTACCGCCCGTGCCACCTGTGCCGCCCGTGCCACCTGTACCGCCCGTGCCACCTGTGCCGCCTGTGCCACCTGTACCGCCCGTGCCACCTGTGCCGCCTGTGTCACCTGTGCCACCTGTACCGCCTGTACCGCCCGTGCCACCTGTGCCGCCTGTGTCACCTGTGCCACCTGTGCCGCTACCCGACGAGCGCGTACTCAGCGTAGCTTTTGGTGACGCTGCCGACTTGTTGCCAGCAGCATCCACCGCACGGATAGCAAACGTATATGCTGTATTTGCCTGCAAACCACCGTTGACAAAGAATGTCTCCGCCGTGGTCGCAATCATACTGTTGTTTCGCCAAACCTCGTAATGCTTCACACCGACATTATCTGTCGCTTTGGACCATCCAATCGTGATAGCAGTCGTTGTTCGCGACACTTGAGTCGGAGCGCTCGTTACCGAAGGGGCTGTGCGATCGACTGTCGGTTTCGTATTGCCGCCAGACGTCGATGAGCCTGACGTCGAATTTGTCGGCATCGTTTTTACGAACACTGCCTTACTCGGCGCAGACACCAAGTTCGAACTGCCGATTGCTTGCACAAAATATCTGTACCCCGTGCGAGCGACCAACTTGGAATCTGTGTAAGAATTTACTGTCACGGTTGCCACTCGAATATCGTTACGGAAAACGTGATACCTAGTCGCGCCTGTAACAGATGACCACGAGATTCGTGCGCTAGTGAGTGAAAGTTGTTTGGCCGATATGCTCGCAGGCGCTGCTGGTTTCGTCGGCAATGTCATCGCCGTTTTGATGAACACAGCATTGCTTTGCGCTGAAGTACGGTTGTCGCTACTGACCGCTACAACATAATAACGTTGACCGACTCCCGGAATGACATTTGGATCGGTATACGCATTGACTGTAACGGAGGCAATCCGCGTGTTGTTTCGGAAGACCAAGTATCTGACAGCACCCTGCGCTGATTTCCATGCGAGTCTTGCGCTTCTCGGCGATTGAGTCGATATCGTCAAACCGGTCGGTGTGCCGAGAGCCGGAGGTTCAGGGTCAATCGGACCAGTGCCTCCACCGCCACCGGTTGAGCCACCGCCTCCGGTTGAGCCGCCCCCACCTGTCGAACCGCCATCACCACCGCCTCCAGTTGAGCCACCGCCTCCGGTTGAGCCGCCCCCACCTGTCGAACCGCCATCACCGCCGCCACCGGGTGAGCCGCCCCCACCTGTCGAGCCACCGCCATTCGGATTCGTCGTCGTCCAATTCGTTCCATCAAACCAACTTTCCTGGTCACGGACCGGACCTGGCTGACCGCTTCCAGGGATTTGGCGAGTATTGTCACGGAAAATCACACGCGCACTTGTCACGCCTGGAATCTGATAGACAAACCAGCCATTGCCCTCTGCTGTCATCTTCGGCGAAGTTGCCCACTGTACCTGTGTTGCTGAAGCAGGTACTGTTTCATAGTAGTAAAGCATCGGATCGGACCAATCTACAGGCTTTTTGAAATGAATCTTCAATCCGCTGGTCGTGCCGCCACCGCCAGTGGATCCACCTCCACCAGTCGAACCGCCGTCACCGCCGCCTGTGGATCCACCTCCACCAGTCGAGCCACCGTCACCGCCGCCAGTAGAGCCTCCTCCACCAGTCGAGCCGCCATCACCACCACCCGAAGTGTTCGGAGCACCAGGCGTTACTTTGCCGGCCGCAAAAGTCGATACACCAAGCGGGAAGGCATAGTTTTTACCACCGTTGCTGTCCCAAGTGCCACTGCCATTGTTGAAACAAGCGGTAATCCCGCTGCCCGGCACTTCAATACTAATCATGCTGTAGCCGGCAATCGGCGCCGGTTCCATTTTCACACCTGGCGATTTCGTCCAAGCGGTCAAATCCGCTTCTTTACCAGCCGGAACCCAGTGAATGTTCGGTGTTGTGTAGCCATGCTTATAGTAAATTGTGATCGCCGAATCTTTGTCCGTCGTTGTGACACTGACCGCACCACTTTTTGCCGAACGATTGTCTTTAAAATCATAGGCTAATACGGAATAGGAGTAACTCGTCAACGCTTTCAAGTTCGTGTCGGTATAGCTAGCCGTGGTGCTGGTGCCAACTTTAATGCCGTCACGATAAATTTCATAACCAGATACACCGACATTGTCTTTCGAAGGCGTCCATGTGATAGTCGCCGTTGTTTTCGATACGCCTTCCGACTTCAAGCCGATCGGTACGCTTGGTGCTTCCTCATCTGGAACAGCCGGTTTGTCTGTCACAAACGGGTACGTGCCGATGATGTTACCGTTCGGATCTTCGACAATTTTCCCGTCTGCATCTTTCTTAAATCGACCTTGACCGACATACACTTGCTGGATGTCGGATTTTGTCACGTTGCCTTTCATGTCGGTCGCTTCAACATAGTAGTCGAGATACACATCTTGGTAGTCTTTCAAGTAAGCATAGTAAAGGTTGCCGATTTCAGTCGCTTTCAACGTCTGCATGACCTCGTATACCGGACCTTTTTGCCATGTGACACCATTCATATCTTTTTTCATATCGCGCATCAGCATCGGCACTTCTTCCCATGCGCCGACTTTGGACGGATCAATGTTCGGAATGCCTTTCGCCTTCATGGCAGCTGGATCAAATACTTTATACGTGTTGTCTTTGGCGTCAATCGATTTACCGGTGTGACGGCGAATTTTCACTTTCATCGACTTCATATTGCTGACGTCGAATGCGTACGTGTAGACAGCAAAATCAGTGCTGTAGTAGTGCGTTGTCCACCCTTGAGACTTGTCAGAGTTCGCGCTTCCTGGATTGTACGGCCAGCGTTGCGGCCACCAGACGGATGGACCCGTTTTGTCTTTGGCTAAGTTTTTCGATACGTACGGCTTCGCAAAATGCATCGATTGGTTAAATGCAAGCGATGGTTTGACGTGGTCGTCTTGGTTTTCACCGTAGTATCCGAAACCAGAATCGATGGCTGGCACGAGGAAATACCAAGCGAGTTCGGCTGGGTTCGCGCCGCCTTTGTAGTTTTGCGACTCGTCCCCTTTTACAGGATAGCTGAGCATGTAAGGGTTGAGCTGGTTGCCGTCAAAAGTGACATTTTTGTCGCGCGTCGTGGAAGGCTTCCAATAGTTCGGGTTGTCTTGCAGCCAGATTTGCTCCGCTGTTTTCGCATAGTTGAGCGCTGGTTGAAGCAACGCGTAGTTGCGCTCCTGGTAATGCCAACCGTGTTCGAACGATACCGTCATACCCTCGACGATACCATTAATATTTTTCTTCGGCTCGAAGTTCGTGCCGTTCTCTTTGTTGAAATCAGCGAATTGACCTTTCCAAATGCCGAATGGGATTTTCCAGTGGTGCCATTGCGGATCAGAGGATGAACCGCGCGTGTCAATCCATGAACCGTCCTGGACGTGCACAACTTCGCTAGTTGGAACTGGGTTCTTTTTCAAATATTCGTCGATCCCCATCCCCTTGACGCCTGGATCGCTGTACGTGACGCGGCCTGCGTTGAGGTAAGTGCCGCCGTCTCCGGCGCGACCGGAGGAGTTGTCGCCGTCATGGGCGATGACGAACATTTGCTGACGCGGGGCAATGGCGGAGAACGCTTTGAAGTCGGTCGCTCTGACTTCGCCTTGGTAGCCCTCTTCCCACGATTCGTTTTGCGCGACTGGCACGCCTACTACTCGGTCTTCTTTACCTGTGTCGGGGTCGACATAGCGCACCCAGTGCGGCATCGAGGCGAACGGATACTTGTTGTGGACGACGTGTGCTTCGTTAAACATTTGTTTGGCGACCCATTTGCCGATGTTGCTCGTGTTTTGCAGTGTGGCACGGTTCGGCGGCGAGATCAGTGTGTCTTTACCTGGATCGTTCAGCAACGGATAGTCTTTCAATGTTCGTGAATAGTGGTTGTTGCCGAGCACCGACCATTTGATGTCCATTTTTGCGAGGACGGGAATGAGTCGTTCGGAGAAACCCAGTTCCGTCGGGAAAAAGCCGTTCGACGGTTTGAAGGAGCTACCGAGGAAGTACGGCTGCGATAAGGTGACGTTGTGGTAGATGATTTCTTTTTCAAAATAGTCATTGCCGATGAGCGGACCCATCGTGTGGTGACCGGTGAAATGAACCATGTCGAGCATTTTGTAACCGTTTGGCGTGATGTGCGAGTTGTACGTCTCGCGCCATGGTGCGCCCCAGTTGGTGTTCTCGTAGCCAGGCATGTTCTTCAGTTCAGCAAAACTTTGTACGTTGTTGATAACCGAGGCGGACATCGTCACGTGCGCCTGGGCGAGTGGATGATTCGGTTTCAATGCTTGCACGGTCGACCACGGCCAATCCAAATAAGCGCCCTTTTTGGCATGGTGCGCGTAGTAGGCATCGAGATCATCGTGCGGCATCCACGTGCCATTTGGAAGTTTGTACGTGTAGTTCGGCGGCGGATTTTTCTTCAGATTGTGAATCTGGCCGTCGTAAGTGTAGCGGATCGGCGCGCCGACCGCTTTTGCCGCATACTTGCTTACGTCATAATAAGGAAAGAAGTTGGGCATGTGGTTGTGGTAGACGTGCGACGCAGCAATCTCAGCCGATGCTTTGGTCGCCGGCACAATGAGCGCGGCGAGCATTGCGAGCGCGAGCAACGTCAACAACCAGTTGTTAAGTATAGCGGATTTCTTCATGGGAACACTCCTGCCTTGGATTTATGAAAGCCTTTTCATACACGAATAGTAATTATAGATTATCATACTGCCGTGGGTAATTCTATGTATACAAATCGCTCATTTGTTAACAATTTGTGAACGTTTACAAAATCAAAAATGTGCAATCAAAAACGCAACATTTTCAACTCCGTTTCGTTTATAATGGTAGCAAGCGAACAAAAACGAAAAACATGCGGAATTTCAGGGGGAATTGACATGATTCAAGCAAAGACGTTTGAACAAAAATTGAAAATCGTGGCGAGCAGGCTGCTGCTTGCATTCATCATTGCTTCATTGATGATGACGCCGCAGATTGGGCAAAGCACCGTGACTGCGACGGCCAAGCCGGCGAAACCGATTCAGTTGTATTTGGACGGCCGTGCATCTGTAGCGCCTGTGCCACCGCAAATGTTGAACAATACGGTGTATGTGCCGTTGCGCCACGTCTCGTCGATGTGGAATTCGAAGTTGAACTGGAATGCGTCGAAGAAGCAGATTACGATTCAGCGCGGTGCCAATACGTTCGTGCTGACGCTCGACCAACGTGCGGCGACGAAAAACAACCGTCCGATTACTCTGAACGCTGCGCCGCGTATGGTGCGCAACACGACGATGGTACCGGTTCGTTTCATCGGCGAAAATTTTGGTGCGACGGTCAGTTGGAATGCGAAAAACTTACGCGTCTCGATTCACAATTATGCGGATCAGTTGCCGGTAGTTGGGTCGGCTGACAATTTTAAAAAGATTATTGCTAAGCAGTTGGAGGCGCAAAGTCGCAATCAAGCGTATTTCCGCGGTACTGGCAACGTGAACGGCGGTCCGGTTGCGATGGAATCGAATGCTCCGACTTCGAATAAACAAGCGGATTCAAGTGGCGGTGCGGCTGGTGGCGGTGCGGCTGGCGGCAATGATTTTTCCAAGACCAACACGCAAGTAGCCGGCGTTGATGAGGCGGACATCGTCAAAACGGATGGCAAGTTCATTTATCAGGTGCGCAAAAATCAGGTGACAATCAGCCGTGTGGCGCCTGCAGAGGACATGGAAGTCGTGAACAATGTCCGATACACCAATGACGTGAATTTTTATCCGAATGAGTTGTATGTCGACGGCAACACGATGGTGGTCATCGGTTACACATATGAGAACATGTATAGCAAACAACCGATTGATGAAGCCGTGACGTCACGCAAAATGGTGATGGATCCGTATTATGGCGGATGGGCTAGACATATCGTCAAAGCGATTGTGTACGACATCCGTGACCGCAGCCAATTGAAGCAGATTCGCGAGTTCCGTCTCGATGGTAATCTCGTTTCATCACGTAAAATCGGGTCGCAGTTGTACATCGTAGCGAACAAGTATTTTTACTACAACCCTGCGGTTAAGGGTGCCGAGTTGCCAGCTCCGACCTTCTTCGATACAGGCACCGCAAAAGAATGGCAAAACGTCGATTATAGTGAAATTCGTTACTTCCCGGATTCGATCGCACAAAACTACTTGCTGATTGCTGGCATTAGTTTGAACGACCGTGAAAAAGATGCGAACGTCAACGCCTACCTTGGATCGGGTGAGCAAGTGTTCGCTTCGACCGATAATTTGTATGTGACGATGACGAAATATGAGTATAAAACGCAACAAACGGACACAAAAGATGCTGAGTCAGGCACAGACACAGGCTCAGGTGCAAGCACAGGATCAGGCACTGGTGCCGCTGCTGCATCTCCGGCAGTTGAAGGCGATGCGTTGCCGACCATCTCGCTTCCTGTAATCGGTCGTCCGTGGATTTGGAATCCAGCTGACGTCAGTACAACCATCTATAAATTCGCACTGCAGCAAGGCGTTGTGAACTTTGTTGCGAAAGGTTCTGTGCCTGGCACTGTGCTGAATCAGTTCTCAATGGATGAGCACAACGACCACTTCCGCGTTGCTACAACGAAAACTACGTTTTCAGAGAATTGGCAAAGCAAAATGACGAATCATCTGTATATTCTCGGTCCCGACATGAAGTTGAAAGGCAACATCGACGACATTGCACCAGGCGAGCGCATCTACTCTGTACGCTTCATGGGTGACCGCGCCTACATGGTAACGTTCAAAACGGTCGATCCGCTGTTCGTTATTGACGTTGCTGACCCAGCCAAACCTTCGATTCTCGGCGAATTGAAAATTCCAGGCTACAGTAACTACTTGCATCCGTATGATGAAAACCACATCATCGGCATCGGTAAAGATACGATTGAACGTTCGTTCGAAGATCCGTATTCGGGCACAACGAACTCATTCGCCTACTACACAGGCATGAAAATGGCGTTGTTCGACGTCACTGATGTGAACAATCCGATCGAGAAGTTTGTCGAAAAAATCGGTGATCGCGGCACGGATTCAGAGTTGCTCTACAACCACAAGGCGCTCTTATTCTCGAAAGAGAAAAACTTGTTCGCACTGCCGATTACGTTGATGGAAATGGCTTCTGAGAAACCAGAGTACGACTGGCAATATGGACAATTCGCTTTCCAAGGAGCGTACGTTTACAAATTGGATGTAGACAATGGATTCCAGTTGCAAACGAAAATTACGCACTACTCCGACAAAGAAATTGCCGATGCTCGCGGAAACTGGTCGTTCTACGGAAACAATAGCAACATCAATCGAATCCTCTACATCAATGATCAGTTGTACACTGTATCGAACAAGAAAATTCAGGCGAATGACCTTGGTACGTACGAGTTCACAAACGAGCTCGAATTCGTTGAAGATGAATTGTTGAAATAGCACTAGCAGGACACAAAAACGGTCGTCACTCTGCAACACGAGTGATGACCGTTTTTTGATGAATATTAGGCCCTTGGTCGGGCACATCGATTAAACACCGCTCATTTTTTCGAGCACCTCGTCCTTGCCTGCTTTTGTCAGATAACGGAACGATTGATGTGGCAAAGTCCGGTCGAACTGACAGACCGACTTAAAATCGCAATACTCGCAAGCATTTGTTGAACCTAACTTGTGTGGACGAATCGCGTTGCCCCCAGACTGAATACCTTGCCCGATTTCGCCCATTTTGGTACGCACAAACGTCCGTAGTTGCTGCCATTGTTCGCTCGTTAGCAAATGTGCTTTGGCGCGGCCGTGCAAAGCCCCGCTGTCGACCGTCTGCACAGGCAAAACAGAAGATTCCGTTTTCGGTTGATGTAATTCGTGATCCATCATGCGGATGACGTCCATTTCGTCGACCACGTAACCGCTCATTCGGTAACGTTTGCGATCCTGCTTTGCCTGCTCATCTGGTGTGAGCGGATGTGGTTCCGGCTCCACCTTGTCATGAATGTGGAAGTAGAACGCCCCTGCCACTTCGGCTTTGTCGCCAAGCAGCGTCTCCGCTTGCTCGGAAGCGATGTCTAGATATGCCAACAACTGCAAACTGATGCCATGATACAGTTGATTCAAATCCAGTTTTTTGCCTCCCGACTTGTAGTCAATGACGCGCAGCCATTTGCGTCCTTGGCTATCCGTAGCGACATCGAGGCGGTCGACCACGCCTTGCAAAGTAAACGACTCCCAGCGCTGCTCAAACGCCCATTCGAGAGCTGCCGTTTCGAACGAACTGACCCGTTCATGGGCGGCGATGCCCGTCAACGTCTCCGTTACGACACGCGTTAACTTTTCGAGCGTATATTGCTGTTCAATCGAACTCGTCAAAATCGCATGCTGTATGTTACCGACTGCCGATTGCAACGCTTCATCCACTTTCGTCGCGAGTTGTTGCTCATCCAAATCAGATAACTTGCACCCTTCATCCTTGCACTGCTTAATGACCGTTTCGATCACTTCGTGGTACAAACTGCCCGTGTGCATCGGCTTCAGTTCGAACGCTTCGCGCTCTCGCAGTCGCAGTCCGTATCTCGCAAAATGAGCAAATGCACATTTGCTGAACAGTTCAAAACGCGAGACGCTGCCTTTCCATTGTTCACCGTATACTCCGCGGACCGCCTCTGTAGTCAAGCGCTTCGTTTCGTTGCGGTAGGCAGCTGCCTGATCTAGTCGTTGCAAGCGACGCTCAAGCGCCGGTACTTTGTGCAAACTTTGACCGATGATGCGCTCACCATTCTCAATCCATGCCTGCAACGCCTGCTGCGGGTGTTGCAACGATTGTCGCAACGCATCAATCCCCATCGTGGCGTAGTCCAACTCGACTAAATGCCACGTTTCCTTAAGTACAGGGAACATCTGATACAATTGCCCAATCCAACCGGAGGCGATCAAACCTTTGCCTGACTCATTGCCGAGCGCGTAACTGACTCGCAAACGACGCACACAAGTGGCGATTGTCGTATAGAGTAGGAACGATTCGTCGAGCAGCATCCGCAGTGATGCAGGAGATAGCGGAATATCTGCAGCAATGAGGAGGTTTCGCTCACGGTCACTTAGCAAACCCTTTTCCGTGACTTTAGCCGGCAACACGCCTTCGTTCACACCGACCAAAAACATATATTGCACATCACCAGCGCGCGTGCGGTCGAGACTGCCGACTAGCACCTGGTCGAGTGACGGCGGCACAAATCCGACTTTAAGTGATTCGAGTGCGCGATCAAACGTGCGAACCCACTGATTCGTGCGAAACGACATATCACCGAGAATTTCGACATTTTGGTCAAGGATGTGGATGATGCTCGTCCAGATCGCCGCATTATCTTGCGCCGCTTCCAAATCGCCCGCCTGTCGTCTGCGTTCCCCCATCCGTTCGCACGTTTCGGGAACACGCAAATCGCACAAATAATCATAGAGCACTTGCACGGCTGAGCGCACATCGTTGCAGTCTGTCAGCCCTTTTTGCAACTTCAACAGCGGCTGCAAAATCAGTTTGCGACACTGCAACAGTCGCTTCCAGGTAGCGCCGTCAATCGTCGAGCCATTGATACGCAGCGGTTTTTCCCAGTATGTGTCGTGCAACCAACGACGTCGTTCCAAACCAGCCGCCAACACGACATTTTCCAGTAAATCAATGTCCGTTTGCAGTTGTTGCTGTTCTTCTTCACTCTTATTAGGCACGAAAAAACCGGTTTTAATCGCACGAAACAAATCATCATAACGCCAGTAACGTTGTACGGTTTGTAGCGAGGCTCGAACAAATTCGACTAGCGGATGATCGGCCACCGAACGTTTTTGATCGCTGAAAAACGGAATTTCGTATTTTGGGAAAATCTCACGGATGAGCGGCAAGTAATCGTCAATATTGCGCATCATCAGCGCCATATCACGCCATCTCGCCCCTTCTTCACGGGCAAGCCGGGAAATCTCGATCGCTGCCGTTTCAATCTCTACCCTGCGATTCACCGCCGGACAAAGCGTCAAACCGTCCATCTCACCTCGATAGGCAATGGCTGGTCGTTGTTCGAACGTCGATTCCAAATGCACAAGCGCCGAACTGCGTTGCCGGCGGAGTACGTGTTCTGCGTTGTTAGCATATCTCGCACCCGTCGGACCCATCGCACGGGCCGTGCCGTTCAAATCAAGCGTCGCCTCGACTTGCACGCCAAACTTCGCGCACATCGCACGCAACTGCTTGTATGTGACAGCCGTTCGGTGAAACAGATTCAGCTCGTCGAGCGATTCACGTTCGCTATACTCGCGGTCCAAACAAAGCGTGATCGTTAATCTGCGACAATGAATCGCCAGTTGCGTCAACACATTGAGTTCAAGCGAAGTGAAACCGTGAAACCCGTCTAACCAAATCTCCGCTTGGCGAATGTGCGCAGATCGCTCAATCAGGTTGGCAAGCAGTATTAGGTCATCCTCAGCGTCAACGTAATGTTTCGCAAGTTCCGCCTCATACGATTGATAGATCAACAACAAATCGCGCAGTTTCGCCGCCAACGAACGCTCCACCGTCTGCGCTTCATCTTGTTCTTGTTCATCGGCAAACGACGCCAATCGCTCTTCGCTAACACCATTTCGCTTCCACTCCGCAAACAAGCGCCCCATCTGTTCTAACAAGCCGTCAGAAATCGTGGTCGCCCGATAAAAATTCAAACGCTCGCCCACCACGTGAACCGCCTTAAGCAAAATCATCTGTTTACCGGCATCATCAATGTAGACGCGCGACGTACCACGCTCCTGCTGCATCAAACGGTGTGCGAGGCGACGAAAACTGAGCACCTCAGCGCGCATACTACCCCGAAGTTCAGGACGACTGACAATCGCATACTCTGCTTGGAACGACCCTTGTTCTGGTACAATCCAGATGAGCGGCGAACCTGTTGCAGATGCGCGTAACTGACTACATATTTCATTCAAACAAACGCTTGTTTTCCCGTAACCGCCTCGACCGAGCACAAAACGCACTGCCATCTGCGTTCACCTCCAACACCCATATTGTACCGATAAAAATTGCTAGTTTCTGTCCGTTACTTGAAAAATCGCGAACTTCAAATAATTGCCTTCTTCGACGCCGAGTATGTGCGGGTGATCTTTGCCGGCGCCACTAAAATGATGCAACCTCAAACGTTTACCTGCGTCGACAGCTGCATCGGCGATAATATCCAAAAAGTGCTGCGGTCGCACGTGGAAAGAGCAACTGGCTGTGACGAGAAACCCACCCTCTTGTACCAGTTTCAACGCCTGCAGATGAATTTCCTTATAGCCTTTAGCCGCATTTTCAAGCGCTCCGCGATGTTTGGCAAACGCTGGCGGGTCCAGAATTATGACATCCCATTTGCGCGCTTTCGACTTCTGCGGTACCGACGTGTCCACTTTCGCATGCGCACGCAGCGCCCGCTCCTCGTGCGCCTGTACCTGCTCGCGCAAATAGTCGAACGCATTGGCCACGACGAACTCGACCCGCTCATCAAAACCGTTAAGCGCAACATTTTGCCGCGCCGTCTCAATCGCATGTTCCGATATATCGAGACATGTGACCTTTTTCGCCCCATATTGACAGGCGTGGAGCGTGAAACTACCGGTATGCGCAAAACATTCCAGCACCGTAGCACCGTCCCAATATGGAAACGTCACCTCTTTACCGTTGGCGTTATATGGCACATGACGAGTTGAACCATCCGCTTCCGTTAACGGACGAACTTCAATGCCGCTTCGAACTCCCCAACCCGTCATCAACGGTGCGATGGCCGCCCGATTTTCACGCTGATCGAAAAAATACCCCGTCTTCTGCCCCTCGTACAAATCAACGAGCACCTTCAGCCCGTTTTCGACGATTTCGACATGACGCGGCACCTCGCCGTGCAGCACACCCGTCGTCTCCGCTAGTCCTTCCAACCGGCGCACGCCGGCATCGCTACGCTCCAAAATCCCTTTCGGCGCGAACACTTTCACGAGCGCTGCAACAATCAAATCGCGACAAACATCCATGCCAAGCGACAAAATTTGCAACACCAAAAAATCCTCATATTGATCAACGACCAAACCTGGCAACAAGTCCGCCTCTCCGTACACAAGTCGGTATGAGCGAGCCTCACCGATAAAGCGCCGGCGCAACGACTGCGCACCCAAAAAACGTTCCACAAATAACGCTTGATCAATCTGCTCCAACGGTTGCTCACTCAGCACACGCACGACGATTTGCGACTGCGGATTGTAAAACCCGCTCGCCAAAAATCGACCATTGTGCGTATGCACGTGTGCCAGTGCGGGCGTCGGTTGCTCTACACTCTCTGAATCCAGTCGAGCCTGTCCATTCTCCACGCGCTCCACTTCATTGGCGAACACCCACGGATGCCCCTGTTCCAGCCGTTTTTTACGTTGTTTATTTAAGAAAACTTTTATCAAAAATCATACCTCCCGCTAAATATCCGGCTCAATATCCGGCTCAATATCCGGCTGTAGCATCGTCGCTACCAGCAACAATCGCAATACCCGAACTCGTACCGATGCGCGTCGCACCGGCCGCAATCATCGCTTGCGCTGTCTGCAAATCACGCACTCCTCCTGAAGCCTTGACACCAATCGCAGGTCCCACCACTTTACGCATCAGCGCAATATCTTCCACCGTAGCCCCGCCTAGTCCGAACCCCGTCGACGTTTTCACAAAATGCGCCCCAGCAGCCACACTCAGTTCACAAGCAATCCGTTTCTGCTCATCGCTCAAATAGCCAGTCTCCAAAATCACCTTCACCGCCGCGTCATCAGAAGCCATCACGACTTCGCGGATGTCACGCTCCACATCTGCATAGCGTCCGCTCAGCAGATAGCCGACATGCAGCACCATATCGATCTCATGCGCTCCGCAACCAACCGCCCATGCCGCCTCCTTCGCCTTGATGCGCGTATCGTTCGCACCGAATGGGAAGCCGCACACCGCTGCAATCTTCACCTTCTCACCTGTCAACAACTCATGGCATAGCGGCACCCAGCCACCATTGACACAAACGCTATAAAAACCGTACTGAATCGCTTCCGCACAAAGTTTACGAACGTGCTGTTCGGTCACATCCGCCTTCAAAATCGTATGATCAATCATGCCCGCAATTTGCTGCATATCCATTCTCACACTCACACTCCTGTACTCGTATCGTCACGAATGACGTGCAGCAAGCCCAACTTTTCAAAGGCCGCGCGCATCAAATCGTTATTATTTTCATACCCTTGCGTCCACTGCCGTTGCCACGCCTCGGCGGGCGCCAACCACACGACCCCGTCAATCTCCTCAACTTGCGCTTGCAAATCTCCGTGCTTAAATTGTACCAAAAAATAATGAACCTCTTTATCCACATTACCATATACATTGTGAACATATTCGTAACGGACGACCGTCAACTTGTCGCTAATCTCACCAACCACGCCTGTCTCCTCTTGAATCTCCCGGAGCGCCGTCTGCTCGACCGTCTCGCCCGCCTCCATCTTGCCCTTCGCAAGCGTCATCTTACCGTATCGATCGAGAATCATTTGAATTTGTAACCGCCCCTGCTCGTCTTGCCGAAAAACGACGCCACCCGCCGACACTTCAATCATGAGACACTCCTCCGTTTCATCATTCATTATACAAAAAAGTTTAAGACCGCGCGGCATATAAACCGTCAATCCTAAACTTTTTATGCAAACTTGATTCTTTTTATTCTAGTGAATCCAATACCTCTTTAGATAAACCAGTTACCTTCATGACAAATTCGATGGGAGCGCCTTCCTTCAACATAAGAATTGCGATCTCTTTAGCTTTTAGCTGAGCGCCTTCCGCTTTGCCTTCCGCTTTGCCTTCCGCTTTGCCTTCCGCTTTGCCTTCCGCTTTGCCTTCGGCTTTGCCTTCGGCTTTGCCTTGCTTGAGACCATCCGCCATGCCTTGCTTGAGACCATCCTCAATGCCTTGCTTGAGACCTTCCTCATACGCCGTCTTTCGAATCGCAAACTGGTCACGCACAAACTTCTCACGCGAAATTGCCAATAAACGAGCTTCCAAGTCCTGACTAATAGATTCCAATGTCATCATCACCTTTCGTAATTGTTGATCTTCAGCAATCAGATTCGGCCACTTATTTAACGGTGCACCTTTGAAAAAGTACAGCCAATTCATCAAAGCCTGTCGAGTTTCCGTTTCCATCGCTTCCGTCTGCAATTTCGTCAACTCAATCACGTGAATTTCTAATAGATCACTTAACGGTTCTCCCGAGTCCACTTCACGCAACTGATACAGACTGTGCCAGTCCATCTGCTCTGTCAACGTAAAATCCAGCAAAAAAATCGTGACAGTACGCTTCAGTTCATGATAATTTTGACCACGTTTTAGTTGTTCAACGAACGGTTTCGCCCAGTAATAAAGAGCTCTACCTTCCATTTCTTGATGATAAATCAACTGCATCTCAATATTGATCAACTCGCCGCTTGAAGCGATCGCGTGAACATCGAGCACAATCGACTTTTCGAGCAAACTACTGCCATCCAAATTCGGATTTAAAATTCGAATATCCTCAATTTGTGGTAGTCCACGATCGGCGAAAATGAGGTTGATAAACCGTAACAATGCATCTTCATTTCCGGGCGTGCAAAACAACTTCTTGAATACAAAATCGTTTTTCGGATCTAACAAAGAAAACGTCCCGTCGGACCGTTCCACCTCATTCGCTCCGTCTTCCCTCCAAAGAAAACTTTGACCTACCCGCCATTCACCGGTTCTATACCCCGAACTCTGCTCGAGCAACTGTTCTTGCTGCACTGATCACACATCCTTTGCGAATGAATTATACATCCAAATAATACCATTTATTCGCAAGAAAGTGATGCCAAACTATGTTGAGACATGTGACAGTTGCTTGAACAAACAACGAAATTACCAAATGATCGTTTCCTCATCCGGATAATGGAAGCCTTCTAACTCCATATCACTCGGATGCACACCGAACTCGCGTGCACCTTCCATAACTACCTGCAGTATCTCCTTATAATCCGGATCAGCGTGATAGCGAGTCAAACGATCAGCCAATTTCACCAACTGTTTCGCCCGCTTTTCACGGCTCCATTCCAGCCAATCCAAATTAAGCACGTCCAAAAACTGTCGCGCCATACTAGAAACTGAGACAATGTCATCATTCATCAATTTCAGCCAGCGCACATAACTCTGCTCACTCAACGCCATGCGCAATGCTTTGGCAAACTGCGCTTGAAACATTCGAATGACCGATATCTCCTCGTCCCAGAGCGC
Organism: Caryophanales bacterium; assembly: GCA_947459205.1. GTDB lineage: Bacteria > Bacillota > Bacilli > Paenibacillales > CANHCR01 > CANHCR01. The sequence goes on from CANHCR010000012.1 coordinate 31,922, forward strand.
TAACGGGTGACGCAAACTGATCGAACCCATTTTCTGTTTGCTGACGATGATCGCCCTACGAACAGCCAACTGATTCAGGGCCAGCATGACGAACATCATCTCTGGTAACAACACTCGGCAACGATAATAGACATTATGTTCTGCCGTCACAAGTTTATGAAATTTCATCAAGTCGCGATTCATGCCATTTTCGACGAGAGTGGCCTCGCGATCTCCCATACTTGCGTGGCGGACATCATAGCAGACGCCAAGCACACGAATGCACATGCTTGCGTAATATGCATAATCCTTATCCTGTTCATCTGCCACGATAAAATGAAAGGCATCGACCAACTGCTGCAAATCTTCGATATCACCTGAAATCGTGACGCCAGTTAAATTGGGTGTTAGATCAACGGTTAGCATAAAAAGTTCTGACCTCCATTCTATCCTCACACCTTCATTATACAAGAAAATCTGCAGCAACCTACGTGCCATTTCCAACTCCCAACGCACTTTATCTAATTAATAATTAGGATTCAAACCTTTCAATCAAAGCGTAGTAAGTCTTACCGACCAGTTTCCTCGAGAAAAATCGAATGAGATAGTCGTTAAAATGAAATTCCGCACAGCGACGCATACCACCTGTTGTCGTTGATATCACGCGATAATCATCAATGCCGATCATTTGGCTGACTAGATGAAAAGGCATGCCGACTGATGCGCCGAGGATTGATTCCGTAGCATCTAGGATTTTTCTACCAACGACCACCCCTTCATCTCGCGGAGCAACGATAAATATTTTGTCACCAAAATGCATCAAACGAAAAAAATGCCGATAAGCTTCGTCATGCTTACATTCGCCGTATTTGTTCCTCAAATACGAAACGGTAACGCCAATTTCATAACAGTCCGTGAACGACTTCTCATCCTGCCGGGCTTGAAGCGCATGAATCAGTTGCCTGGTCTTGTGAATTTCGGCATCTTGAACACCGTTTGCCAACTGTATGTTTAACAGTTCATTCAATTGTTCTATCGATTCGTTCACTTGTCGGTTTTGATATAAAAACTTCGCATACTCCATCCGCACAATATTTAAAATGAACCTTTCTCTAGGTGGATGCGCGCACATATCCTCAAGCAATGTTTTTCCAAGTTGGCAAGCCACTTCGGTTTTGCCTATATTCGCATGCATTACAATCCAATTCATCCGAAAAAAATACGTTCTAGAATGATGCGCGCCTAATTTATTCTCCGTAACTTTATAGGCCCGCTCCGCCCAATAAAGCGCCTCCGTCAACTTTTTTTTCTTCCAGTGAATGTGCGCAATATCTAGAAACGTATCGGCCAATTCCTCATTTTCAAAACCGAAACGGGAAAACTGCTTTTCCATCACATTTTTTTGAATTTCAATCGCTTCATCATACTTCCCGAAGTTCACATACTGATTGGCGATTTTTTGCTGGAGGTTTAGATATTCATCTTCTCGCTTATCTATTATCAATTCTTTTTCAATTTGCATCCATATTTTCTTTGCCGCCATGAAATCTCCGAGTTCTGCCAGTGCGACGCCCAGCATTAAGCCGATTGCTCTGCATTTTTCGTGCTCGGGATAAAAATCACGGATTTTTTGATATGCTGTCCGCAAACATTTTTCCGCATCTGCAAATTGAAAATTCGCCAAATAATACCTGCCGCTATCAGCCAACATCATGAGGGTATGTTCATTGTTTGGTCCAAATTTCGTTTGAAAATACGACATCAGTATTTCACTCTTTTTTATTGCTTCTTCAAGTTTTTGTGCCACATAGAGTTGGCGTACATATTGACGATGGTGTATTAGCGTTTCTTCATGCATTTCGCCGTATAGAAGGCGTGACCGGTGATAGTTAGCAAGTGCGCTCTCGATGGCCAACTGGTGGTTTCTCGCGTTTTCGCACACTTTCATCGTTCGCTCGAACACTTCTTTCATAATCGGCCTCGTGATCGGCAGTCGCTCTAATGTCGCATAAAATAATCGAACCATGTCTTCCATTGCCCATTCCAAACTGTTGTTATATTCGAGAAACCGAGAAAAAAGAAGTTGAAAACGAATCGTTTCATCCCCGTATTCACCATGCTTCTCAGCTAGTTGTTTCATCAGTTCGTGAGCAACCTTCTCTGCCGCTTGTGTATGTTCAGGATTGTCCAAGTTAAATTCGTTAAAATGTGCTTTGAAAAGCCCTTCAGAGATAGCACCTAAATCAGCGTTCCAGTTGATAATGCCATCATAATCTTTTAGCGATAAAAATGCGCTCTCCAATCGTTTGGATACTTGCTCTAGCAACGCGGAATTTGCGAACTTTCGATAAAGAGTTTTTCCAAATCGATGCAGTAGTTGGACGATCGATCGGTAATCAAATGTCTGCTCATATAATTCTAGGAAGTTAACAAGTTGATTTATATAGTACCTTTCAGCATCCTCATAATTAAAATTCGATGCGCAAAAAACAGTGTTCTTTTGAATCAACCAAAATTTTGAGCGCGCACTATCGAGAGCCGATTGTTTCAACTGCTCATCGCAAAAGTCATACAATTGTTCAGTTAGCTTCATAATGAGCTGTTCGTCTAACTGAGCCGAAGAAAGGGCTGCCACATCATCTCGAACAGCAAGCCATCCTTCATCGATTCGATGCAAGCACCCTAGTTTGATTAACCGTGCCAATGTTTGTTCTACATACTGGAGATCAAGTCGTTGTGAAAATAAAGCAAACACCTGCTCCTCCCACACCTGTATTTTTGCAAATACTAGCATTATAACCCTATCCATTGCTGATATTTGAGGCGCGACATGTTGAATATCAAAAGTTCCGCTTTCGATCTGCAAATGACTGATAAACTTTTCTTTTAACGGTTCGCGCGAATGAACGACCCAGAATAACTCCTTAAATTGATTTAAGATAGCTTTCTCATTTCCCTTTAACCAATTTAAACTTTTTAAATGTTCGACACCATATAGGATGACGACAAATGGATTTCTACTTAATTCTATATTGAATGATAATGTATCAAAAAAAAGAAAATCAAGATAATAATAAAAATCGTATAAATTGTCCCTCCTAAATAACTCTAAAAGTTTCTCGGGATGTTTTGCACTATACTTTGGCACCTGAAAACGCTTATCGACCAATGTTGCATAAGCCTGCCTCACCCGCAATTCATCATAAGCACAAAAAAACGGAGTAAAATCGAAGCCATAGCGCTTCTGCAAATCTAGCGCCATCGCATACAATGCTTCTGTAAGATTTTGTGTCTTGCGAAAATCAAACCAAACATATTTGATTGCAATACTCTCTTTTCTAATATGAGCGAGCAACGCCTCTTGCGCTTCTGTCCGCGAATCATCGGAGGCTCCGTGTATGTTGAGCACATGCTGAACCAAATCTGTGTCCTTGGTCATTCTCGAAATCTGCTTAAAATAGTTGGCATGCGCATCACGAAAAACTTTGAGAACATATTCCATCATCTATCACCTCATTTGCTCCTTAATTTTCTCATCACTAGGCTTCACATCACCCGCCTCAATTTCATTAAAGAGAACTTCTATTTCAGCCCCTAAAGAACGTGGCATAATGGTGTACGTGTAACCATGAGCCACATAGTCATAAAATTTATCTTTTTCATACGCTAACTTCATCATTGATTTTAATTGTTTTGGGGCCTTGACTTGCTGATTCAGCCAACTGATACAAGCATCCAGCACATCATCGCTCATATCATAAATCGTCATCGAGTTGGTCCCGTACTGTTCACCAAATTGAAGTAAGGCGGCCATCTTGCCATTCTTGTGCAACTCTTCGCCCTTCAATTTAAAAGGCGCTGTATTGTGAAACGGCGTAGATTCTGGCACATCCGCTTTCTTTACTTCATTCTTTGTCGGTTTTGTTTTCGCCGCTTGTTCCGAATCACACCCTACGATAAGAAGCACCGCAAGCAACATAAGCCATCTAGCACGAAACCTCACTGCTCAACACCCGCTTTCTTTGACTCTTGTGAAACGTTCATTTTTGTTGATTTCAAACGGAATATACTGTTTGATTGTCTCGGTCAAAGAATCGGACTTCTCACCGATTCGCATGACAAAGTAAAGTTCATATTCACCAGGATTCTCTATCGGTGGACAGGAAATCGCTTCAAGCGGACATTGGAACCGTTCACCTTGTGTTCCTCCTAATTCACTTAGGCTGAATGTCAACGTTCTACAACCTTCATCGATAAACTCAAACACCACATGATTGTTTGCATCCAATATTTGCAACGACATATATTGCAACTCAAGAGCAAAAGAAACTTCATCGATAATGACGTCATCGCCGACAGACAAAATCGGATGCACCTGCCAACTCTCATTGCCACTAAAAATATAAGTCGTGTACTCGCCGCCATACGTATACAAATGATCAAACGGATGGACTGCCTCCAACAAAATGTGCAGATTCTCATTTTTAGCGTATCGCCAACTTGAAGTCGCTTCGATTTGTGCAGTCATCTCTTGCAACTTTAAAATAGCCCGCTCTTTCGCAATGGACATCCTAACAACTTTTTCATTCAACCAATCATTTTTATAGTAGCGACGTTGTTGATCTCGAAATGGTTTGCAATTGTCTACCACAACCAGCATTTCTTCGTCCGTCATTTGGCGGATTTCAGAACTAGACATAATGTCCACTTCGCTGCGATGAGAAGCAAAAATCTCAGGATTTTTGGTCACTTGATTGATTTCCATCTTTAATGATTCAGTTTTTCGCTTGCCGAGGAACTTATTGAAGTATTCCGCAGAATCGTACGACAAACCTGGCAAGACAATTTTCGTTTTCAAGTTATCGAGAATCACTTGTGCAGTTTGTTTGTCATATTTCGTTTCTAGTTGTAAATTACTTTGAATACCTAATGATATACTGACATTTTGTGAACGAAAAGTCGCCAGCGCTTTGTCCACATCAGGAATTTTACCGATATTGGCAAACTCATCGAGCATAAAATAAACTGGACGATCCGTTTTCGACGTCTGCATATATTTGAATAACTGATAGTAAAAAACCGAGAGCAACGGACTAGCGAGCGCCGCCTGCGTGAATGGCACCGTCACATATAGTACTGTCGGACGCTCTCTTAATGTTTGCAAATCTATACCGCTTCAGGAAGTCGCATGTCGGATGCGCGCATCCATAAATGCCTGAACATTCGAGGAGAGCACCACTTTAATGCTGGCCAACGTTCTGTCTGAACCAGCAACGCTTGCGAATGTATTGAAATAGCGCTCAATTTCAGCTCCGAAACGACTGTCGTAATAAAACACAGTAAAAAGTCTCAAGGCTTGGATGTCTTCATATTTGTGAATGGTATCAATCGCGTCAGCAATCGTCTGATTGCTCATTTTGCCGCACAACAATATCGACGTGAACAATGGCACACACATATTGATCCACTCTACGTCGATGCGTGAAGAATTACCCGAACCGATTGCACTCGAGCCGTTCATCAAGATGATCTGAGCTAATTGCCAGACGTCGGTGCTGTCTTCACAAAAATCGAGCGGATTGTAACATATCGTATCATAGGAAAACGGATCGAACCTGAAAATCTTCTTCCCTTGCAGGCGGTTTTGATGGACTGTTGTTTCGTACAATTCCCCTTTCGGATCAGCAACAATGATGGTGGCATCGGGGAGCGACAGCAAATTGGGAATGAAGAAACTGGCCGATTTGCCGCTACCGGTAGGTCCGATGATTAGACAATGTTCATAACTTTTCTCCTTTTTCAAACGCAGATGTTGCGAAATAATGAGCCCATCATCACCTGCATACTTCTCTAAATCCCGAAGTGAAGCATAATTTGGATGCGAATATCGCTCGCCTAACGGAATCGTTGCAAGTTCAGACAGCGCGATACACCAATTTGCAATATTTTCTTTCACATAATACCTCTGATTTCGATTGACGTACCAATCGATGATATTCCATACAAACGTTGATGCGGGTCGAACAAGATGACTCAAATATGATTCAGACTCGCCAAAAGTAACACGACCGAACAAATGAACGGAATGCGCCATAAATAAAATGAGGCGATGTGCCGCACCTTTCTCTTTCAACTCATCTAACATTTGCAAAAATACAACATTCTCTAATCTTTGTTGCGACAATTTATCGAACAAACTGTGAATGATCATGCGATTGATTTCATCGAGACGAAGCAGACATTGCATTGGTTTGTCAGAACCGAATGTCCTCGCTTGCTCATACAACTGGCGCAAAGTATTGATGAACGTAGACTCATCATTTGTTGGCTGAAAACCCATTTTCGTATTTTGCAAACGTATCAACTCCTAGTTTTCATTGACGTACCAGCGAAACAACACTGCTGTGCTACTTGCACATGGAGTGACAAACATCGCATGTTGTGACGATGAATCAGAAATCGTCTCGCTGTCTGTCAATTGCAAAACGAGCTGAATATGCAGAAAAATCAAATCGGGCAATGCTTTCTTCTCAATCAAATATCGGAGAATATGCTGAATGGGAAACGAGTACACTTGTCCGCTTTGTCCAGACTCAAAAACAGAGAAGCAAATGGTCTCCGCAACTTTGCGAAAGCCGAGCAGTGCGGTCGGCGGATCATCGTCGATGCTATCGATTGCTTTCTGATATTGTTGGACTAACTGAGCGCGGGTGGTTTCGGTGAGCATGAGCGGACCTCCTTATTTGCTTAACAAATAGACAGGTGTTATCTTAGAACATTAGAAATTGTTTCACTTATTGCTTGAAGTTGTCCATTTAATTCTGAATCACTGTAGTTCAAGATTACAAATCCACTTCCTAGCATTGTATTCTTCGTTACATCAGACTCGTTTTCAACCAAGCATTGGTATTTAAGTTTGGGCATGTTTGTATCCAATATCGCTTCCAAAAAATCTGAAATTTCTTTCTGATTAGCCTTTGAAAACACGGGGTGCCAGATGACAATAATCAATTTGTTATTTTGGTTAAATGATTTTTCAATACATTCTTTAAATCTCTTGAAATCTTCTCTTTTATATGGCGGATCAATGAACAACACCGGTTGTTTCATGCAAGGTTGAACGCCAAACGTATCACTTTGCCAACTATCACAAATTCGCACATCGTATTTTTCCGGATTCATAAATTGCAAATTACCGTCTAATAACTGTGCAACATACTCATCATTTTCATAAAAAATAAACGAGGCATCATGCAAAAGTTGTGTGGCCAATAATGGTGACCCTGGATAATTCAAATTTTGACGAAAATAGGCGGTCGCGTATGCGAAAAAACTGATATTTTGAACTCCCGGAACAGCCATAATTTTTTTTATTCCATTTTTCCATTCTGGCGATTTATCTTTTGCCGAGATAGATTGAAGGGAGTAAAGTCCTGCACCTGAATGCGACTCGATATAGTGACTGATACCAATAGTAGCGTGGAGATGCGACAAAACCTCAAACAAGAGCGCATGCTTAAAACAATCGGCATGGTTAGCAACTTTATTTTGATGAACATAGTGGTTCATGAATAATCCTCCCTTTTAATATGTTTACAATTCGGTTTTTCGTTTAAAAGAACGCATTTTGAGGAAATAAACACTCAAAATAATCAGTCCTAATAAGCCGACACAAATAAGTGCAGTTGTTAACGGTGCTTTTTTTACATATTCTAGACCAACAATATCTACAAACAATGAAAATAAAGCAATAGAAATCGCCGAAAAAGTTAAAATTTGAAATAGCATATTTAATTTTGATGTTGCCTGCAATTCTTTCATCGACACAAGTTCATTAATTTCAGTGCGAATACCCGTGAATATTGAATCGATGTTCAAAGCTCTTTTCCAAGATTCCCAAATTCCTTCAGATTGAACATTGTCGGTTAAATGATAGAACCAGTGCTCCTTCATAAATTTCAGAAACACATTATGATGCTTAATCAACATTTTTGAATCTGCTCCCACATCATTTTGAACTTCTAGTTCCTTTGAATAATAAATTAAGAAACTTTTGTAATAAATATTGATGACAAGGAGCGGGACATACATTGAATCAAACCAATAGACCATATCTTTTTTATTAACTTGTAAAGGTATCTCATGATCATCTGTTGCCAATGATAAAATGATTCCTCCCATTGAAGAAAAACAATAACGTGTACTCCCCCATTGCTGATACTCTGTTTCTTTATTTCCGATAAATTGGATCGGTTCAACCGCGTCAGAACCAATCGAAGTACTACGAAACATTCTTAGACTATTAAAATATTTTTTGATTATTGGATTGCTGCGTATATATGACGATTGTAAATCCCCTTCAAATGGCATCTCTCGCGTTTGCAGTTCAATGTCATCTGGATGCTTCTCTAAACACACGAATGAAAATGGGAAATTTTTATAAAAACCTTTTTCGAAGAATTTCGCCTCACTAGGAAAACTGAATTTACGCAATAAACTGTCATGTAATTCGGAGAGTTTCAAATCACAATACTCAGAATCGTTTCTTTTTTTATACATCACCGAATTTGTTTTGCTTTCATTGAACCCACCAAAAATAACAAATGCAGGGTCGTACTTTTTAAGTTTTGAATCCCGATGCAGAAGACTGTTCCACATCAACAGATCTTCGACTGTATGTCCAGGTTTTAGACTGGTGTAGATGACTGACTGCAAAATAAAAGGCTTATCTGTCAACTCGGTTTTAAAGAACCAATACTGGATTTTATCAATTGAGCCATTGATTTCTAAACTTGAACCATCGGACAAAGCGGTCAAAGAAATCATCACATCATAATCTAAACGAGCCTCAAACAACCGAATGCCGTGGTGTGTTTGTTGCGATAAAGAATCCGGTAAGTTAAATTTACCCTTGCTAAAAATAAACGGACTGTCGTGTATGGATTCCCACTTTTCGCAGTCTACGTGATATAATTCGCTATCTTCATGCATTGCATGATTTCCCATCATTTCTATGACTTCATCATTCAAAACCTTATAAGTAGTTAAAAATGTCGATGTGTGACTGGACCGAGTAATAGAGCTGTCTTCATAATTTGAAATTTTAGGCGCTTTTTTAAACGTGTGATGGATTGAATGTTCAATCAGAAAAATCCCTCCTAATGAATATTGATAAATGGAAACTCAGAAAATAAACATAAATTACTATTTCAATAAAATTGTTAAATTTCCTTTATTAAAAAATATAAATTTACACATTTTTTCTTTTTTACAAGATCAACTTCACAACAAAACGGAGTGTTTTTCCAGTATACTGACATTACCACCACAAATGTCTATACGTCTTTCAGGAGGAGATTTCGTGAAGCCTGTCACTTTAGAGCGCTTTTTCGCCGCCATGCAAACAGCACACAACGGCATATTGCCACTCGACCCACAGCAGAAACTAGCATTCCATCACGACTACCGCACGCCTCTTTGGATGATTGCTGGTCCAGGCACAGGCAAGACGCACACCATCACATGGCTCGTGCTGAAACGGATGCTGGTCGACCGTATCGATCCGTCTCGCATCATTTTTACAACTTTCACCAATAAAGCCGCCAATGAACTGCAGACGCGGCTCATCGATCATTATCAAAAACTGCTCCAAGCTGGTCTTGTGGAAGCCATGTCGATTGATCCGACCAAAATTCGTTTAGGTACCCTGCACAGCATCTGCACCAATGTGCTGCGTGAGCAACGCTACGAACCGACGATGCGCATCAACTTGCTGGACGATGAGAACAAACAAAAATTTTTCTTGCAAAAAACGTATCCTGATTGGCGGCACCCCAACCCGTTACTCAAGAAGGAAAATGCAGGACGCCTAAAACTGTTGCTGGAATTTTTTCAGTTTTGGTGGGACGGAAAAAAACAAGGGTTCGATCCGCCATCGAGTCGAAAAGTCGAGTTTGTCGCCAAACTGTTCAGTCGTGCGATTGAGAACCACGTCGGCATCGAACCTTTGCGTCGTTCCACAAATGTAAACTTGCAATTTCTCGGCGAAGGGCTGCAAGATTATCACAACAAACTTGCACATTTTCATTTCACGGATCAGTCGATGATCCAAAAACATTTTCTCGATTTCCTCAATTCCGAAGATGGTCGAGAGTGGATTGGAAGCGGGTTCACCATGTTCGTCGACGAATATCAGGATACGAATCCCATTCAATCGGAAATCTACTTTGCGCTGACTGGCAGACGAGGTGACTTGTCCGTAGTCGGTGATGACGATCAGTCATTGTATCGGTTTAGGGGCGCCACGGTTGAGTCACTCATATTGTTCGACCAAATCTGTATGGCAAAAGGCTTGTCGCGTCCGCAACCGCTTTATCTTTTTGAAAATCGACGCAGCCATCCAGCAATTGTAGACTGGATCAATCGGTTCATCTCTACTCACCCAACGATGCATCCCATCGGTAGTTCGATGCGTGTTCGTGCCCCTGGCAAACCGAACATCGTCAGCCGTTCGAATATTCGCGGACAATATCCCGCATTACTTGCGCTGACCAACGATTCCATCGGAACTCGCGATGACCATGATGCGCTTAAGGCAGCAAATCTCATCCAATATCTCAAAACCAACCATCTGATTGAAGACTACAGTCAAGTCGCTATTCTTTCGTTCAGCACCGCCGAAGATAGTGCAGGATTAGCGGCATATACTAGCGCATTTCGAGCGGCTGGCATTCCCTATTTTAATCCACGAAGCAAGCAAACTCAGGAGCATCCCGTCTTTCGCCAATTGCTAGGAGCAATCAGTTTGATATTGCAACCAGAACACGAACATCACGTTCAACCCGAGTTTGCCATCAGAAAAAACTGGAACTACCTCGTCGAGTGCAGGCAAATGTGCAGGACGCTATGCGCAACTCACCGAGAATTAGCAGCCTACATCGAAACATCGGTCGAGGAAATTCGGCAAAAATCGACAATTTTCCGCGCCAAAAACAGTCGCTATCCAGAATATTTGACGAACAGCAGAGGTCGACGCGTCAGTTTCTCTCATTTATGGTTCAAACTGATTGGGTTCGAACCGTTTCTCAGTCAGTTGTCCGACATGCATGTCGCAGAAAAACTTAAAGCGTTGAACAATCTGATCGTCGGGTTCGAAGCGATCTATGATCAGGGGGAATTGAAACTGGCGACTGCTGGCAGTCCGACACTGGTTGACGGCAACAATGTCATCGAATTTTGTAACATATTCATTGATGCGCTCATCGGAGGCGTTAACGAACCGGAAGATGACGAGTCCGCAGTACGCAAAGGATACGTCAATATCATGACCATTCATCAATCCAAGGGGCTAGAATTCGACGTCGTGTTCGTGTTGAAATCAAACCGCACCGCATTCGCGAGCGACACGCATGGCATCGAGCGCATTATCAATCCGCTGCGTCCGCCTCATTTGCGCAATCCGCACATGCGGAGCGATGAAGAGCGGGTCGCCGAGGACAACTTCAGGCTCTACTTCGTCGCCTACTCCCGCGCCAAAAAACTGCTGTGCATCAACGGCGTGTTTCCGCTCGCAATCGATGATTACAAACTGCGGATGAATCCGTGGGGGCGCGTTTTGCCTCACACTGAGCGGCGTGCGATGATTGGCAATGTCCAAGAACTAAGAAAAATAGGGGTGACTATTTTATGAGTTTTGAGCGAATGTTCCGCGACTGGCCGCTTACTCATTTGCGAGAGGTGAAAATGATACGCAGTTATTCGGTAACGACCGACATATTGTCGTACAAAAGGTGCCGGCGACAGTATGGATTTTTTAACGTACGCGGCTATCGAAGTTCATCGGCTACGCAACGTTACTTCGGGACAATGGTGCATGATGTGCTCGACCAACTGTATCGCATGTACAAAAAAACGAAACGACTCCCGGACGGACGGGAAGTCGTTGATTGTGTCGAGAAAGCGCATGTTCGTCTCATTCAATCGGGCGTGCGCGCGGTTTACACTGTCCAACAAAAAGAACAAATCGTCACACTGATCCGGCGTTTTTTGGAACTGGCGGGACAACCTTTTTTCGCAAATATTCGCGAAACGGAGTACACCTTGGAGCGCTCCATGGACGGTGATGGCGCACCCGACTTCGTGCTGGAAGGAATCGTCGACGTATTGGCAGGGGCAGTCTCGCATGCATTGGGACTCGAGATGTCGCGCTCGACCACTGGCAATGACGTCGAAATTTGGGATTACAAATCCGGCGAAATGCCCGCTGCCGATTCCCAATTGATGGCTGACTATCAGTACCAAATGAACGTTTACGCCGAACTGTATTATCAGCAGACGGGCATCTACCCGGCTCGCTGCGTGCTGATGTTCATCGGTGAACTGAACAACGATCGGCTGTACAATCGGTGTCGCGCCGACATCCGCGAATTACGTCACATTTTGCATGTGATACACCCGAGTGACGAGCAGATTGGACGTGCGATGACAGATTTCCGGCAAACGGTCGCTTGCATCGAAGGCGAGAAGCAATTGCCGTATGCCACGCAATGGCAAGCACCAAATCATGACGTGGACCGTGACACATGTATCGCTTGCGAGTTGCGATACCATTGCCCGAAGTTCAGCGACCGCGACCGGCACCGGCGGGAGCCGTTGTAGTGGTAAAATGGGACCGTGAAAGCAGTCACTGATCGAGGTGCATCCCATGATCTCACTGCATGTTTCGCGCGAAAAAATGTCGGTCACGGCGACGGCCTCCGTTTCTCTAGGTTTCGGTTGATTGTCAGTCCATACAATTTTTCCACGCTTCACCTCGCGCTATACACCAGTCAATCATCTAGTGATGCACGATATAAATCGGCACTTTATAGCGATTAAAATTCGCCCCGCTCGGATAAAGCAATTTTTCAAACGTTACATGTTGATCGTTCCGTGAATCCAGTAATGTTGCCACCATTTCAATATTGCCGTAGATATAATCGGCACCATTGTGATACCACCGGTAATGGCGATATCCGCTTGGTTGCCCGAGCATGAATCGCTCAATATCAAACAAAGCGTCTGTTTTTAGATGCGGTAATGATCGTTGCAATTCGGTCCTGAGTGTTCGGAAAGCAAACGCGTTTGCCATCGCTTCCTCATGAGGCAGATTGGCATATGGACCAAGCATTTGTACAGAGTATACATGATGAAAATAATCTAAAAAGACTGGTCTCGGACAGCGAGCAAGATACAGAATTTCCTCAAGCGTAGTGGCAGCGACATCGACAAAATAATGATAATGCTCGTGCGCTAGCAACAGTTTGTACGCCCAAATTCTGGAGTCGATAATCCCTTGTTGTTTGGTTGAGGCAGCCCTGCGAATCGCAGTAAGACGGCGCGCTAACTTTTGCACGCCCTTCGTACGGATATAGATGCCCCACTTGTGCTGCGGCTCAAAATGATAAGAACGGTACCACGCGTAATACTCAAAGCAATCTTCATCTGGCAAGTCACGTTGAGGATCTTCGTCCAGCCAGTCTTCCTCTTCCCACTGTTCGCAAATCCACGGTTCGTTGACCATTTGGTCAGTTGGAACGCTGTTGAACGGCTCGCCAAACTCCTCTGAAATCGGCACATTTGCACAATCAAGCAGATTTCTGCGGAACACATCGTACTTGTCATTGGCATGGGTCGTAACGCCCATTTCTCGCACACTGCGCAACAAATCTTCATTTTTTATCATGAAAGTTCACGCTCCTTTTTTAACGAACAGGCAGGCTCACACCTTGATGAGGTTAACCGAAGCAACGCCACAATGAGACATTTATGAATTTATAACGACCATACACTCAAACTTTCCGGACTTCATATAAATCGCTATCCAGTTCTTTCAAGAAACTAGAAGCCCCACCTGACTGTACGAGATAAAGCTCGAATTTGGCCCTCGTCATTGCGACATATAAAAGCCTGCGCTCAACCGATAGATGTTCTTCCATTACTTCAATTTTTTCGTTATGGTTTTCTTTTTTCGGTACCGCATCATCTCTAAACTTGCAAATAATGACGCTATCAAACTCCAATCCTTTTACTGAATGAAAATTGCTAATCTTTACGCCCGGAGACAGCACGTCGCCCTCATCTTCTTGTATTAATTCGGGACGCATTCCTCTTGTCTCCAAAGCAAATTTCAGTTTTTGCACATCTTTCCAACCTCGGCCTAGTAATCCGATGACATAATTCGGTCTACTCTCCTGTATTTTTTTGACCAAATCAAAGACTGTGTCGTATTCTACCATTGCATTTTTACATACAATTAACTGAGGTATGGGGCCCTCAATATTAGGTATCTCCGGTGATACGTAATCTTCATCTTTGTTTTTATATCCAGGGTCATGTCGTTGCAAACTATGTGCGAGTGAGATAATTTGTTTTGTTGAACGATGTGTTTGAGTTAGCACCTTAGTTCGGCCACCGGAAACATTAATGCCAATTTCACGCCATGAAAAAGAAGTATTATAGATTTTTTGTCCTTTATCTGCTGCGAAGACAATTCCTTTACGAGCCGCTTGTTTCAAAAGAATTAGTTGCAAATAGTGCAAATCTTGAGCTTCATCCACAAACACATGATCGTAGCGACCCGTTTGTGTCGACTCCTCCCACTTTTTCTTTAACAACAATGCAAAATCATCAAAATCACATTTTTTTTGTTCTTTTAGAAGCAAACAATAGCGTTGAAACACATCGAACACAACTTCCCTGTCCGCTACTACCAGTCTGACCTTGCTTCCGCGACCGCTACGATCGCCGTTCAAATAGCCATCTCTCTGAGAAATATCTTTCCCTTTAATAAACGATATTTCTTCTTTCAAAAAATTAAAATATTTATTTTCATTAACTAAGCGGTTTGTAGATTTCTCGGCAATATTCTTAATTGCTTTCTCAAGAATCGCATCTTGATTTTTCCCCTTCACGACATATAATTTTACTTTGTACTCATCAAGCAGTTGACGAGCCCATGAATGAAAATTATATACCTTAATCCGATCCGACTCTAGAATCCTTGCAAGTGAAGTTGCATATTTACGCAAAGTTTTGTTATAGGTGAACAAAGCTACAGTCGCTTGTGAATCGGTTGTTATAATCTTTCGCGCTCTTTTCAGCAGTACAGTTGTTTTTCCGCTGCCAGCAATTCCTTTAACAAGCATTTCGTCGCCAGAGTAATCAACGGCTTCTTGTTGTTTAGGTGTTAATTTCAAATCAAACATTCTTCGTCCTCCTCAATCATCATCTTCATCATCGCTCATTATAAAATCTTTAGCGGAACGTATCTTTGACTCTGTCCCTTGTGCGCTAAGCGTCGCATGAGATCCACTTACACCTTCTGTCGTAACGGAATCAATTTTGCCTCTCGTTTCTTTCGATGTAAATTCAATCCATTTGCTCGCGATAGTTTTCCATAACGAAAAGTCCAACTTTCGAATTTCCAAATAAATTACCTCCCACTATTTGTCTAGAGCATACATTCCTTCCGGACAATAATTCAGATGCGGACAAAACATGCAAGATTTAGTTGGTTGCGCGATTAATGTATTTTCTGTAGTTGCGAGTTTTAATTTCGAGATGATTTCATCGCGCTTATTGATTTTGTTTTTAGCTTCCAGTAATTCATATGCGCGTCTAAACGCTTCGTATCCTGGCTTGTCCGACTTATTCAAAAGAAATTGAAATTGCTGACGATCGCTAGAATATTTTCTTCCACCTATTTCATTCAGTTTGTTGCGACGTATCGGATTATCTTTGACATTTTCCCAATTCTCTAAAATTTGCACTCTAGTCAACTGCGGAAAAATAATCATCATTTCATTGATTAACTGTTCTGAATCTATTTTCAAATGCTTATGCATTACACTCGTCAGATTAGACGCTAGAAATGATAGGTGAAAATCGCTTTCATAATGTGCAAACTCGCTGGCGATAAAACTGTAATAAAATCTTCGCTGACAAAATTCGTATTCAGAAAATGCGTCTAAGGGAAATTTTAATAACACTTTCTCCGCACTTTCTATTTGAGCGTCCATGACGTTTAATGTTACGTCTTCTTGTTTTGCTATCTCGTTACCGTAATCGTGGATTGGTTGCTCAAGCAATTTAACATATGGTGATTGTTCAATATTTGATTTCCCGTCCCAATCTTGAATCCACGAAAACTCAATCTTACAATCCGATGCCATTAACATGTAGAGTAGATATTTTGCTATTGATGACGATTGCTGCTCACGCACTAAAACCATCGACATTGCTCTATTTTCTTGAGCATATTCAACGACTGAATCTCGTGTTAGAGGCCACATGTTGTAACGAAACCGAAACGGCAAAAAATATTCATCAGCTAAACAAACATGTATTTTCTTTGGTTTGTCCGATACACTCTGCAATATGACTTCTCCATCCAAGTTATAGAAGTGATTAATGGCAATTTTATTTTCACCGAATTCACTCCATTGTTTATCAGAATCAGAAAAATCTCCGCCTAAGTAAAGCGCAATCGCTCCTGCTAAATCTTTAACAAAAAACTCATCACCATCATCTTCTGAAATTTGAATTCGTTCTTTCAATTTAGCAACTAATTGTGTCTCTGAATGATTCAATTCGACTTGATCTAAACCTTGTTGAATCAATTCCTCAATTCGTTGAAAATGCTTGTATAGCGTTTGTTTATGTGGTTTTTGTTCCGTTACAAAAAGCGTCTCGGCAATGGCTATCAATCTTTGGATAAGACTTAACACGACGGATGCATCTTCCATTTTCACATTCATATACGATAAACGTGTGAACGGGCTTTCTGCCATGCGGTGAAATCGGTTGCTTTCCAATCCGTCATCTACCTTAAACGCATCAAATATCGTTTTTTGCATCTCGCGTAACTGCTCGATTCTAACTATCCAATCACTAACAAATTCGCAGTCAGCAAAATATGGCAACAATTTCTGCAATGTTGACAAATATAATCTACCATCTTTACCATTCACATAAAGCCACCCAGAACTCATGCACTCCGTTAAACTTTTTGAATTTAAAATGAGCTTATTTCTTTGCTCATCCCACATTTTGTGCAAGTGAAAAAGAAACTGTCCTATCGGGTAGGATAAGAAATGTTTCTGATTTTGATATGATTCAGGATAGTATTCTTTCATCCGTTCATTCAACCCGGTGTCTGGCGGGGCATATAAAACCAGATCTTTTCTGAGCAGCCCTTTCTGGTCGGTCGTAAAATCTAAAAAATCATAAAAATTCTTAAAGCTTCGTACCTTTACATTTATTTGCGAATGCTGATCAACTTCAATTGATTCGTATCCTTCAAATGCACCCGCAAATTGTTCTGCAATGGGTTGAACATTTGCAAGTTTTCCACTCCATGAGTTTTTCAAGCGAGTCATTGTCTCATTATCCGTAACCGCCTCTACGACGGACTGTAGACAAGAAAATATATTTGGAAAACGCTCATCGTAGAGATTCACAAATGTAATATGTATACCCGCCCTCACTAAAGCATCAACTACACGCTGTTGCAATGGTGTTAGAAAGAAAAATCCATGAAAGACCATTTCGAAACCAGATAGATCATATTCAGTCGGTTCTTTTTTTTCATCACTAACGAAGGGAATAAGTCGCACCAATTTTTTCTTAATTTCTATCGTATCAGCCGTTTCCCAAGCTGTTATATTCTTTTTGAACTCTTGAAATGAACGATCCTCATGATACATTTTCATGTACAACGATTTAAAAAGCGTTTCTTCATCCGTCGTTTCATTTAATTCTTCCGGTTTTAAACCAGCTTCGCAAAGCATCCGCATTCTCAACAACACTTGTTGTTGATTTCTCCGAAACGAGAGACTGTACTCATTGTTGTTCTTAAAACTCGAATGGTTTTCCATCCATTCTGTTAATTGTGCAAATTGTTTAATGATTACTCGGCCTTGATTCCACTTTATAAACATCCCATCGACTAGGCTTCCGAAAAACACGATATCTGAATCGATAAATGAACGTTTAGCATCAACCTTACGAAAATTCTTAGAATACAACGTTTGTATCGCCCTAGTAATGCCAAAGTTAAAACAAACATGCAACGCTTTGTTTAGTTTTTTTATTTGTGTATGTTCATGTAATTCGGCCATATTTGACACAGTAATCACGCTGATGCTCAAGACATATCCACCTCTTCATCATAAGGTAACATCGACGCCCAAGTGTGGTTGTTTCTGACCAGTTTTGTCTTGTCAACCGCACCATAAAGATTATTAATAATCCACAAACGTTGCTTACACCTAGTAAGAGCAACATAAAGCAGCCTAGCTTCTTCTTCCAACGTTTCTTTCTTATCATCATTATTCAAGTCTTCATAGAAATAATTGTTGATTTTTGAATTCTTTTTTACCTGCCAACCTGCAATCAATTGACCCTCACGTTTACCGACGATAATCCGATTAAACTCCGGTAAATGATCTCGTGCTGTAAATGGCAAAATAACCGTGTGAAATTCCAGTCCTTTCGCTCTGTGCACGGTTGTAATTTTAATCGGCTTATACTGTGATGATTTAGAAACGTCCTCCACCGGTTTCACATCTTCCTCGCGGTTGGTAGCTTGCTGCAATATCAACCATTGATGAAGCCCGTAAAGAGTGAGAAAATCGGAACTGAATTTTTGATGGATGAGTTCGAACAATTGATTCAAATCTGTATGATACTGACGTTTTTGTCGATCAGCCTCAATGGTGATTTGAAGTTCTCTCTCTGCTTGATTTAATTTAAGCCTCCAAGTCTTAATCAATTGATTCTTCACTTCGATTTCATATCGATCGAGATAATCAGAATTTAACATGATTTTTCTTAGTACAGATAACAAAGGCTCTTTTCGCAACAATATCAAGCATTCATCCCACTGCGTAAAAGGCAAGCATTCCGGTGTATTGAGAAAGTCCATGATTTGTTTAGAATCGCCATCAAATACAGCTAATCTTGACCAATGAATTCGCACTTTGGAATACGACGTATTCAGTAAATTTAAACGGGCACGAGCATCACCAGGATACAGTAACGCTTCGACAAGTGCTGCAAATTCCTTTACTGCCTGAGACAAAAAAAACGTCCCATTTAAATGAAGCTCTGTGAAAATACCTTTCTCTTCACACCAATTCTGTAACCTCTTCGCTTGGTTGTTCGTGCGCACAATACAAGTCACGAAATGAGAACCATGATCTTTTTCATCATTTAAATTTGGTAAAGATTTCTGCGCTGATTCGATCCACCTTAGCGTGCGCTTCTTCACTTCGTCACTAAATTGATTTTTTTCTTCACAAACGCTGACCTTAAACGAAAAGTCGTTCTGTAGCATCCCAACCAGTTTGTCATCTTCCTTGTATTTTAAGAGATCTAACCCTCCAAGATGACTGAATGGAAAATCAAGTTCATCCAAAACGCTTGTACACGTTCGATAGTTTCTTACTAATGTTAGATGATGAATTTCTTCTTTTATGTTATCGAACTCATACTCGAGTTGCTCAAAAGCTGTATCTGTAGCTCCCCTAAAACGATAGATACTTTGTTTAATGTCACCTACTACGAAAACACGCGTATAGAGTTGTCTAACAATTTTAGCCACCATTCGAATTTGCGCATTGTCTGTATCTTGAAATTCATCCACAAATAAATATTTGATCGGTAACGTCAATTGTCTAAGTGATTCTATACGATCCATTTGACGTGGAATGTCATTCAACGAGACTCCATTAAGCCGGATTTTGAGATCTTGTATTTCTTTTTCGATTTGAGAAAAGATTTTTTTTAAAATGTTTTGTAGGGGCTGAAAATCTTTGTTTGCATCTCCAAAATTAAT
Organism: Caryophanales bacterium; assembly: GCA_947459205.1. Taxonomy (GTDB): domain Bacteria; phylum Bacillota; class Bacilli; order Paenibacillales; family CANHCR01; genus CANHCR01. Next base: position 51,777 of record CANHCR010000012.1, read on the forward strand.
TCGCTCTATTTCTTCTTGACGATAGCTCTTCTTCTCCAATTCATCCCAAAAGTTTTCAATGATTTTCACGAGTTCATATAACTTAATCGATGAGAAACGTTGCTGCAAAGTCCGTCTATCTTCAGGATCAAGCAGATTTTCATCTAGATAGCGATAAATAATCTTCTTTTTTTCCATCTTAAACGTTTTGATTTGCACGTTATTACCAAAACCCACTTGGCTGCCTGCTTCTTGCAAAATCATTTTTGCAAACGCGTGAATCGTTTTTATACTCATAAACGGAAGTTGCTCAATAAAGTGCAAATATTTAGGCTTTCGAGTCGCCGTAAAACGAAGTTGAAATTGCTCGCGTAATTTTTTTTGCATTTGGTGAGCAGCTTCTCTTGTGAATGTAATCATACTGATATTTTCTAGATTCAAATTTGGTGTCGTATGTAACAAATACATGATGCGCTGAATCATCACCGTCGTCTTCCCCGTGCCAGCGCCTGCTTTAATCATCAAATGACTCTCTGGAGAGGCATGTTCAATACGATACTGTTCGCCATTGAAGCTAGGAACAAGTTTTATGAAATCCTCTATAAACCGATCACATCTGTGTCCGTCAATTAACTGAACACCAATAAATCTGCTTATGTCTCCTTCAGCGATATAAACTTGCAATAGATAACAATCATAGAATGCTTTCAACTCACCTTTTCGATCTGACAATACAGAATGTCCCGCATCCAAAATAAAGATTTGCTTGATGCCGTTGTTTAGATTCTCACGAATCTTTTCGAGTTCTTTATCAGTGATTAAATTCGAACGTGTGACGGTCAACAGGGAATACAACGCAGAATTTGCATTTTGATATTCAACCAACTATATCAGGCCTCTCTGTAAATGATAGCGATTACATAAATAGATTCAAAGGTTTTAAAACATTATAAGCGAATCGATGATTTATTGGAACAAACAACGGCATTATTCGACAAAAAGCCTTGATAGGTCTTTAAACACTTAAAAAAAATTTAGGGCTTTTCGAAACAAATTTGTCCGTACTCCGCATTCTGAAACAAAATCGCTTTAAGGTATATTATACCTTTAGCGCGTGAATCACGGCATTTTGCCGTAGCTTTTTCTTAAAATCTGCAAGTCGCAACTCCAACTTCGCACGCAGCTCGCTCTCCTCACTCGAACCAGGCGCCAACGCACGGAACCATTTCACCAACACCTTCTCCGTGTCGCCGCCATTTTTCGCATACCCGCGCGCATAGCGCTCCGTATTCATCTGCTTGTAACCGATGAATTTACTCGGTCCAAACAGATCTAAACCATCAATATAGTACCAGTGGGCAAATTGCGAAAGCTGCTCGACCAGTTCCGTTTCATTGTCGAGATCATCATTGAACTGCACGACATTGTCCCCGAGCTCTTGTAAATTCCCGACTAACTCAAACTTTTTCATTTCCATCATTCATTCACCCCATTCAACACCCACTCTGATGTAGCAACTCATCCACTGTCGGAACATCTGCCGGTGCCCATTCTAAATCTTTTAATGATTTGACATCCAACCACACTAACTCGTCATGATCGGTCGAAGAGAGTACTCCTGATGTCAGTACGGCACGATAAGTAATCAGGTGAACGACTACGTTCGGATATTCATGGTAAATGTCCGCCACCAATTCTCCCACCTCTATTTCGACGCCCATTTCTTCCCTAATTTCACGGATAAGCGCTTGCTCATGGGACTCGTTTTCTTCAATTTTCCCTCCCGGGAACTCCCAATAACCACCTAGTGATAAATGGCCCGCTCTTTTGGCACAAAGAATTTGCCCGTTTTCATTTTGAATGACAGCGCCTACTACGTTTACGGTCTTCATACATTCACATCCAATTCATGAATTAAGTTATAAAATCAAAGTAAATTTCTTCGGGTAATGGTTTTTCTAACCGCCAAACCATATTCATTGGTTGATCGCCATCACTACGAACATATATAAGTTTCCCACAGTACATAAACGGCAACGTCTGACTATACATTTCTTTAAATTTTCGCACAAACAGATGGATGGAAATACCTCTTTCAAGATGATTCACATAGTCTTGACCTCGTTTTGAACGGTGTGCATCTTGATTCGCGCTTTGCCAATGAAATGTTTTTTGATCCATAAAATAATCGTTGTAATTCAACTGTTTCTCAACGTCAGAACCTTTTCTAAGGGTAACGAAGAACAAATAATGGTTCCTTACTTTACTAATTCCCTCACGCCAAGAACCAAGTGGCGCTTCTGATTGAAATAAGTAGATTAGTTCATTTCGCGTATAATTTTGGTAATGAACAATTGGAATTTCACCTTCAAAAAACTTGCTTGGTCGATATGTTCTTCTAAACTCTTTTAAACCAAATTCCAATCTTTTCTTTAAGTAGTTAGAGAAAATAGTCTGCGTAAAATAGCTCAATATGCTTGAGTTGAAGTGAAATACATCCGATTGAATCGTTCCAAACGAGACACCCTTCACAGTTTGCTGCAAGTTTTTCATGGCTCGTAAAAAATAAGGAATCTGCTTTGTCTGATCAAGCTCGATACCAAACTGTTTGTGTAGCATTTCTAACGCTGTTGATAAACTTAATTTACCTGTTGCTAAACTTGATTGCAACACAATAAATTCATAAGGCCATTTGATTGGCAACATTTGCTCGAGACGTTGGATGACCGCCATCAACGATTGATCTGATACGATTTTTTCATCAAAAGTATTCAAATCATTCATTCGTTTCTTGGTCTCAACCCACGAACCATATTTTCGAATGAAATAATGTAAGCTAGGAGCTGAGGGAACGTAAAGAAAATCTTCAATCTCAGGTGATTTGCCTAATTCATTTTTAAACGAATCATACAAATTTTTCAGCATTTGATTGGCATCCATGCGAATTTGATCAATCTTGTCCAAAATTCGTTGGCGTGCAATTTGCTCTAAATCAACATAACAACCGTCTGGTAAATGTATAAAATCATGCTGAACAACTGAACGAAGTAAGTCACGATCAAAAGCTTTTTGATTGGTTTGACCAGACAATGCAAGTGGTACTAAAAACGATTTATTGTAATTCCCGATAAAATCAAGGATCGTAACAAACTCTTTATTTTCAGCTTTGCGCAATCCTCTTCCTAATTGTTGCAGAAAAATAGTTGCAGATTCTGTCGGACGGAGAAAAAGTAGTAAATTCAACTTCGGAATATCAACCCCTTCGTTGAAAATATTCACAGTGAATATGAACTCTAGTGAATCAGAATCAGATTCGAGTCTCTCAATGATTTCCCGTCTGTAATTAGGATCATCCTGACCAGTCAAACAAACTGATATAAAACCATTCTCATTGAAAGCCTTCGTCATAAATTGAGCATGCTCTATGCTTGCACAAAAGCCAAGAGCCTTTCGCTGTTTACCATCATGACCGAATTTCTCGATCATAGAAATTACATAATCAACACGTTCACCAGTGCTCAATGCACGAGATAATTGTTCAATGTTAAATTGACCATTCTCCATTTTAATTTGTTCGTAGTCAATCGTTTCATCACTCAAGCCAAAATAGTGAAAAGGACAAAGCAATTTTTCTTGCAGCGCTTGATGCAAACGTATTTCATAAACAACGTTGTAATCACAAAGAGCAAGAACATCCCCGCCATCCATTCGTTCAGGTGTCGCTGTCAAACCAAGAAGGAATTTTGGTTGAAAGTGATCAATAATTTTTCGATAGGTTGCAGCTTCTGCATGGTGAAATTCATCAACAATAATATAATCAAAATAATTGGGTTGATATGAATTGATTTCACGATGAAAAGTCTGCACTGTACTGAAAAGGTAAGGCCTGTCCGACTCTTTTACTTGTCCGGTTAATTTTCCGAATCGCCCCGGTTCTCCCATTACATGAATAAATGAATTCCTGGCATTCTCGAGTAATTCGTCACGATGGGCTAAAAATAACATACGCTTCGGATTAAACCGTGCCACATCGAAAGCTGAAAGGTACGTTTTTCCGGTTCCTGTTGCAGCAATTATTACACCTTTCATATTTCCATTTTTCCGAGTCTCAATCAGTGCCTCTAGGGCAATTTCCTGCATTTCGGTTGGTTTAATTTTCACGTCGATTGAAGTAGTTGTTACTGGTGTTTGTTTTATTCCATAAGGTGATTGTTCCTCTGAAAACTTTTGAACGGGCACAGATGGTTGAATTTTATGTGTCAATTGATTTTCATAGTGGTTAAGCCATTCTTCTGATGCCTCGATCGCGAGAGGATCCGTCCACAGACTCGAAAAATGTTCACATGCTTTCAAATAAACTAACGAATGAGATGTGGCTGGAAGTTTTACATTCCACTCAATCCCTGTTTCGAGAGCAGAATGTGATAAATTCGATGAACCGATGATTGTAGAATGAAGTCCAGAGTTTCGATGAAAAATGTAAGCTTTTGTGTGAAACGATATTTGTTCTGATTGAAACACCTTGATTTGGACACCCTCGATCGTCAACAACTTTCGAATTGCTTCTGGTTGAGTAATGTTTAAATACGTGGACGTTATTAAACGAATTACTTTTTTCTTTTTTACCAAATCAGTGAGTATTCGCATAATCTTCTGAACACCAGAAATTCGCAGAAAGCTAACGATAATATCTACACCATCTGCTGTGAGCATTTCTTTCTTCAATGCATGAATCAAATTATTGGAATGCCCCTCTTGGTTCGTAACAAGATTGGGTTGTGTTAAATGAAAATCCGACGGTAGAATGGGGAGTATTTCGTTCTCAAACCAATACTGTACTTTCGATACGGGAGATTGAATTTCAGATGTATTTTCGTTCAGCAATTGTTCGATTTTATTGTACATTTCAACAATTTTGTCATATTGTTCGTGTTGAGCGTAAAATTGAAACTGATTATTAATTTGTTGAGCGATTTGTTGAGTAAAAACTTCTGGGAGTTCAGACGGTTTGATCGGTATAATTCGACTTTGTTCAGGATAGTGCTTATCACGGTGGTGCAATTCCTCAAAAAAACCAGAACGATTCTCATTGTTTGACATGGCTAAACTCCTCCAATACTTACTTTCTTGTTCACGATGTATCTATTATACCTATTTTCGTTAATTATGTTGTGAATTGATAATTTTGCATATAAAAAATCCCGCCGCTCAACTGCGACGAGATTTACTAATATACTCTATTTATTTACTGAAATCTATTCAACAATCAACCAACCATAACCTTCTCCACAACCTCCACCAGCTCGCCGCGGCTCTCATTCACGCCCGCCTCGGTCACGCGTACCCGGCACACTTTGCCGATCAGCTCGCTCGCACCCTCAAACACCAGCGTGATGTAGTTGTCGCTATGGCCAGCGATTAGCCCTTGCCCCTCGCGCCCTTTGGCCTCGCGTTCCGGAATAACCTCCAGCACCGCGCCGACGAACTGCTGCGCATACTCAAGCTGAAACTTCTCCGACAAGTCGATCAGCTCGTGCACGCGAGCATTTTTCACTTCCTCGTCCACCTGATCCTCATACTTCGCCGCCGGCGTGCCCGTCCGCTTCGAATACGGGAACACGTGCAACTCACTGAATCCAAGCTCGCGAATGTAATCAAAACCCGCCTGGTACAGCTCGTCCGTCTCGCCAGGGAAGCCGACAATCAAGTCCGTTGTGATCGCCACGTCCGGCATGATCTCGCGAATTCGCCGAATCTTCTCAGCAAACTCCGCCGTCGTATACTTGCGCCGCATCCGCGCCAGCACGTTGTCCTCGCCCGCCTGCAATGGAATGTGCAAATGACGGCACATTTTATCCGAACGCTTCAGCACCGCCAGCACCTCTTCGTCAATCTGGCTCGCCTCAATCGAACTGATGCGCAGGCGCTTCAGTCCCTCGACCTGATCCAAATCCTCGAGCAACCGCGCCAAGCTGTATCCTTCCAAGTCCTCGCCGTAACCGCCCGTATGAATCCCCGTCAGCACAATCTCCTGATAACCGGCCGCCACCAACTGCCGCGCCTGCTTCAGCACATTTTCCGGCTTCCGACTGCGGAGCAAACCGCGCGACCACGGGATGATGCAAAACGTACAGAAATTGTTGCAGCCCTCCTGAATCTTCAGAAACGCTCGCGTTCGGTCCGCAAAATCTGGCACATCCAACTCCTCAAACTCACGCGTTTTCATAATATTGCGCACCGCATTGATCGGCTCGCGCGTCGCCTGAATCTGCTTCACCAGCGGCAGCAAATTCTCGCGGTCCTGCGTCCCGATTACCAGATCCACACCAGGGATGTCCATAATCTCCGCCGGCGACGTTTGCGCATAACAACCCGTCACCGCCACAATCGCATCCGGATTGCGCCGCACCGCCCGCCGAATAATCTGCCGGCTCTTCTTGTCGCCCGTATTCGTCACCGTACACGTATTGATCACATACACGTCCGCCGTCTGCTCAAAATCAAGCTGCTCATAGCCCTCATTTTTGAACAGTTGCCAAATCGCTTCTGTATCATAAAAATTCACTTTACAACCCAACGTATGAAACGCAACTGTCGGCATTTCACGTTCCTCCTAACTCATCACATTCATATAAAATACAGCTCAGCGCCACCAGCGCCGCCGTCTCCGTGCGTAAAATCCGCCGGCCGAGCGTAATCGCCCGCATCCCAGCCGCCTCCGCAGCCGCTGCTTCCTTTTCGGAAAAGCCACCCTCCGGCCCGACGACCACCAATACGCGCCGCAACCCGTGACCAGCAACAGCCGAGTCAGGATCCGCGACCTTGCCCCGCGCCTTATCCTGAGCCTGGTCCTGTGCCTCGCCCCGCGCCTCGCGCAGCGCCTGCTTCAGCGACACCGTATCCGCCTTCTCGTAGCAAAATAGCGCCGCATCCACCTCACCAGCCAGCACCAACACCTGCTGCCACGACCGCGGCAACTCCACCGCCGGCACCCGGCTACGGTGCGCCTGCTCCGCCGCTTCCTTGACAATCTTCTGCCAACGCTCGGCCCGCTTCGCTTCCTTCTTCGCATCATACTGCACAACCGTCCGCTCCGAGACGAACGGAATGAGGCGCGTCGCCCCCATCTCCGTGCACTTTTGCCACACCATCTCGAGCTTATCGCCCTTCGGCAACGCCTGCGCGATCCACACCTCAACCTGAGGTTCACGATCCACCGCCAGCCACTCTAGCACCCGCAGCTCCACATTTTCGCCGGCAAACGCAGCCACTTCCGTCAGCGCCTCACGCCCCGCACCGTCGCTGCAAACCACCTTTTCACCGACTCGCGCCCGCATCACGCGTTGCAAATGATGCGCATCCTGACCGCCGAGCACAATCGATTCACCTTGCCACTGCGCCAGCTCCACAAAATATCTTTGCATGCCACTCTCACAACCTCTAATATATCATGTTTCGACACCATTTCACAAAAACAAAAAGTAGAAATCATACACCCGCGCCAGCAGCCAACCGCCCCACGCATACAGCGGTCCAAGCACCGCATCGCGCACCGGCGGCACGACAAACAACAAGA
>CANHCR010000013.1 GCA_947459205.1 Caryophanales bacterium
CGAATGTATCCCGAAATGATAACAACAAATATGTCGAATTTAAAATTCCGAAAGCGCACTTGGGGTTGACGAGTGCGAAGACGGTTCAGTACGTTGCATCTTTATCTTTCGAAGATGAGGCGAACGCTGACTCGATGTGGGCTTCCGTGCCTTCGGATAGTTTTTCGAATGGCAACGGATTCGACCGAGATTTTAGCACGTTTTACGAATTTGATTTGACAGCTGAACAATCTGCGGCGGCTGCGCAAGTTTATAACTACGGTTTAAAAGTGAACGCTGTCACTGCGAACAGTGTCAGTTTGGGATTTTCCGCATCAAGTGGAGCAACTTCCGTAACCATTCAACAATCAACTGATCAAGGCGTCACTTGGAACAATGCGATAGTATCTGGCGCGCTATTTGCTACGTCTACATCAGCGACGGTAACAAGTTTGAATGCTTCGACTTCATATAAGTTTAGATTGTTGGTAAGCGGCGGAACGAATGCTGGTTCTTCTGTCATCGTGAATGCTAGGACGAATGCTCCGACGACTGACACGACGGCACCGACGATTCCAAGCAACGTGACGACGAGCGAGTTGACGCACAACAGCGTGAAGTTGACGTGGAATGCGTCGACCGACAACGTCGGCGTGACGGGCTACGAGATTTTGCAAAAGGGGACAAAAGTCGGCACGGTAGCGGGTAATGTCAACACGTATACAGCGACTGGCCTGACAGCGGAAACAGCATACGAGTTTACTGTAGTGGCAGTTGATGCGGAGGGCAACAAGTCGGCGGCAAGCGTAGCGGCGAGTGTGACGACATCAGCGGCACCGCCAACGAACAAAATCACGATTTACTACAAAAAAGGCTTCGCAACCCCACACGCACACTATCAACCAGAGGGCGGCGCATGGACGACGGCACCTGGCGTAGCGATGGAAAACAGCGAAGTGGCAGGCTATGCGAAGATTACGATCGACATCGGCACGGCAACGAAAGCAATGGTCGCTTTCAACAACGGCACCGATGTGTGGGATAGCAACAGTGGCGCGAACTATTCGTTCAATGTTGGTACTTCGACGTACATTCCGGGTGCGAACGGTGCAGCTGGCACCATCACCGCGGGTGCGCCTGACACGTTGGCACCGACTATTCCAAGCAACGTGACGACGAGCGAGTTGACGCATAACAGCGTGAAGTTGACGTGGAATGCGTCGACCGATAATATCGGCGTGACAGGTTACGAGATTTTGCAGAAGGGGACAAAAGTCGGCACGGTAGCAGGTAATGTCAACACGTATACAGCGACTGGCCTGACAGCGGAAACAGCATACGAGTTTACTTTGGTGGCAGTCGATGCGGAGGGCAACAAGTCGGCGGCGAGCGTAGCGGCGAGTGTGACGACATCGGCGGCACCGCCAACGAACAAAATCACGATTTACTACAAAAAAGGTTTCGCAACTCCGTACGCACACTACCAACCAGAGGGCGGCGCATGGACGACGGCACCTGGCGTAGCGATGGAAAACAGTGAAGTGGCAGGCTATGCGAAGATTACGATCGACATCGGCACGGCAACGAAAGCAATGGTCGCTTTCAACAACGGCACCGATGTGTGGGATAGCAATAGTGGCGCGAACTATTCGTTCACTGTTGGTACTTCGACGTACATTCCGGGTGCGAACGGTGCAGCTGGCACCATCACCGCGGGTGCGCCTGACACAACGGCACCGTCGGCACCAACAGCGCTGACAAGTGAAGAACTGAAAGCAAATGGCTTCAAAGTAACATGGACCGCTTCGACCGATAATGTTGGCGTGACAGCTTACATCGTCTATTTGAATGGCGTACAAGTAACGATGGTAAACCAAACACAGTATATTTTCACCGGACTTGCGGATTACACTGATTACAGCGTCACCATTAAAGCACTTGATGCCGAAAACAACGTATCCGCCGTTAGCGATAGTCTGACTGTTAAGACGCTGGACGGTATCTCGCCGAGTGAAGTGACAGGGATTGTTGCCTCTGACATCACGGCAAATAGCATGAAGATTAAATGGGACGATGCGACCGATAATGTCGGCATCAAACGATACGTCTTATTTTTAAATGACGAAAACGGCATTTATGTGAACGGGACAGAGTACAACGCTACTGGTTTGGTGGAATACGGTGTATACAAAATCGAGATCCGTGCGGAAGATACGAGTGGCAATTTTTCGAGAACAGGTAAGTTACGGACATATCGCACGCTCGATGTAACGCCACCAGCTGTACCGAAATTTTTGCAAACGTCACTCGTTGCCACAAATAGTTTTAAAGTCACTTGGAGCGGAGTCAGCGATAATGCAGCGGACCCAATGTACGAAGTGTATTTGAATGACACATTGATCACGACGAATACTTCGTTGTTCACATTCTACACATTCACCGGGTTGAACGATTTCACGGAATATTCCGTGTATATTAAAGCCAAGGATTCATCAGGAAACATCTCGGCGGCGAGCGACACGTTGATTGTAAAAACGAAAGATGCCACGGCGCCGGCAGCACCGACGAACCTCAAAATTTCGGAGGCAAAGGCGGATCAGCTAACTGTATCTTGGAGCGCGGCAACAGACAACGACGGCATCAGTGGCTATGAAGTGTATGTGAACGGGACATTAAGAGCTACGAGCGTTGAATCGACATATGTGGTAACAGGGCTTCAAAATTTTACGGAATATACAATTACCGTGAAAGCGAAGGACAACAATAATAATCTATCTGCTTTGAGCGATTCGATTGTTGGTAAGACACTCGATTCTGCTGTGCCAACGACGCCAACAGGCTTAACGGCATCTGAGATCACTGGGAGCGGGTTCAAAGTGACATGGACTGCCTCATCAGATAACAACGCTGTTGTGGCATATGATGTTTGGATTGACGGTAGCCTTTTTGACACCGTGACAGATACAACGATTACGTTGAGCGGACTGGATTCATTTACGGAGTACAAATTGAATGTGGCGGCAAAAGATGCAGACGGCAATACGTCCGCTGCGTCTCAAGATTTCAAGGTAAAAACGGCCGACATCACTGCACCGACAGCCCCTCAACAATTAGAGACTGCGGCAGTGAGCAAATCAGGGTTTCGATTCACTTGGGCGGCTTCTACTGACAGCGATGCAGTAAAAGAGTATAAGCTGTATTTGAACGGTTTATATATCGAAACGGTAACAGCTACATCCTACACGTTTACTGGACTGAGTGGCGGCACAACATACAAGGCACAAGTTTCTGCCATTGATCGCTCGAGCAATGAATCGGATCGTTCTGTTGAAAGCAGTGTAACGACCGTCGAAACGACAGCACCTGCTATTCCTGCTAATCTTTCTGCATCAAACGTGACAGAGAGTGGTTTTGAGCTAACATGGACAGCGTCTACTGACGACTCAGGAATCAAAGAATACAACGTTTATTTGAATGGTTTGCTCGTCGCAACGACAAGTGATACTTTTTACACGTTCGGTTCACTCGAAGGATTTACAGCCTATACCGTGTCGCTGAAGACCGTCGATATCAATGACAATTCGTCTGCGTTCAGTGACGAGTTGATTGTGAAGACATTGGATAGCGTATCTCCAAGCGCACCTACAAACCTTCAAGTGGAAGAAAATGGCTCCGGCCGCTTTACGATTTCATGGACCGCTGCGACCGATAATGACATGGTGGATGCTTACGATATTTATTTAGACGGAAACTATCTTGCTACAGCGACTGAAACTGAGTTCGAAATTAGCGGTTTGCAAGAATTTACGACTTACGCCGTTCGAATTAAAGCGGTTGATGCGAGTGGAAACGTTTCCGATGAAAGCGAAGAATTACAGAACCGCACCAATGATGTGAGCGAACCGACGAAACCGAGCGGTTTCATGGCGACCACTGTTCAAGCAAACAACATCACAGTATCATGGACTGCGTCTGACGATAACGATCGTGCACTCAGTTATCAAGTGTTCGTGGACAACAAACTCGTGGCTACCGTTACCGGAACAACCTATGAGTTGATAGGATTAACGAACTTCACGACGTATCAGATTACATTGATTGCCAAGGATAGCAGCGGTAATGCTTCAGCGACAAGTGATGAATTGTCTGTCAAGACGCTAGACAATAGTGCACCTTCTGTTCCTAGTAACTTGAATCTTGCTGAGATTACTGCAAATAGTGCAACACTCGCTTGGTCGGCATCAACAGATAATGATAAAGTCGCTAAATATGAAATCTATGTCAATGGAGTGTTGCTTGATTCAGTCGCAAATACTCAATATGCCTTGAGTGGTTTGCAAGAGTTTACTTCGTACGAAATTACGGTAAAAGCAGTCGATGCGAGCAACAATTCATCACTGCCGAGCGCTTCCATATCGCTGAAAACGTTGGATGCAACGGCGCCGTCCACTCCGTCTGGATTGCAAAGTAGCGACGTGAAAACGAATCAGTTTACGATTTCGTGGAGCGCCTCCACTGATAACGATCAAGTAAAAAGTTACGATGTATTTGTAGATGGATTGTTGGTAGGTAGCGTAACTGGAACATCCTTTACCATGCCAAACGCTGCTCAGTGGACAGAGTATAAAGTAACAGTTCAAGCAAAAGATGCTGCAGGTAATCTGTCGGTAGCTAGTGAAGTGTTTACTGTCAAAACGTTGGACGGGCTTACTCCTACGGTACCGAGCGGACTTGCACAGACTAATGTGACAGCAACAAGCGTTAAGATTTCTTGGAGCGCCTCCGCTGACAACGTTGGCGTCAAGGAGTACGAAATTTATCGTGACGGTTCCTTGCTCGGCAAATCCGCAGAAACCGAATTCACGGTGACGGCTTTGAATGAATTCACATCCTATTCGGTTCAGGTGTTAGCAGTCGATGCTGCGGGCAACAAGTCTGCTTTGAGCGCTGCATTTAGCGCCAAAACTTCGGATGTGACAGCACCGTCGGTGCCGAGCGGATTCACACTGACGCAACGTTCTGCAAGTGGATTTACAGTGACTTGGCAAACTTCGACGGATCTCGCTTCTGTGAAACATTACGAAGTGTTCAATAATGGAGTCTCCGTCGCAAAAGTTGTTCAACCTGTGTTCACATTGACTGGCCTAAAGGATTATTCGAAACATAGCCTTACCGTCAGCGCAGTAGACGAATTCAACAATCAATCGGCATTGAGCGCGCCTTTTGTTGTCACCACACTTGATGTGACTGCGCCGACCGTGCCTGGCAATTTGCTTGCATCAGCAGTTACTGCTAGCGGATTTATTGTCAACTGGAGTGCTTCGAATGATAACCAAGGTGTTGCCGCGTATGAAGTATATGTGAATGATCTATTGCGTCAAAAAGTTACGAAGACTAGCTTTACTGCTAGCGGATTTAAGTCTGGACTCACCTACAAGGTAACGGTCAGAGCCATCGATGCTAACGGAAATGTTTCGGCGTTCAGCAAAGCGTTGCTCGTGAAATTGCCTGACAAATCGGCACCGACAGTTCCGATGAATGTTACGTTAAAAATGTTGACGGGTGCTGCCAATGGCTTGTCAGTTACATGGGGAGCTTCGACAGACAATGTCGCTGTCACTGGATATGAAATCTACAGAAACGGTACACTTGTTGGCAAATCATCGACTAGAAACTTTATCATGAGAGGCATGACGACAGCAGATGTCGTGACGGTCACGATTCGCGCTTATGATGCAGCAGGCAACAAATCTGCTGCTAGTAAAGCGGTCAAATCACCACAAACGATTCGTGTGGTCGGTAAACAAATGTATGTTAATTTTAAATTGCTCAATCTAGGAACGAATGGTGCACCGGTTGTTCGCAATAACGAAACGATGGCGCCTCACAAACCGTTGTTGGAAGCACTTGGATTCACTCTGAAGACGGAAAATGCAGGCAAGACGATAATTGCTACGAAAACTGGCTTGCAAATGAAGTTGACACAAGGCAATGTGGTCGCCTTGATGAACGGGAAAACGAGAAAAACGATGAATGTGGCCCCGACAGTCATTAATGGACAACTGATGATTTCCGTGAATTTCATTGCAAAAGATTTCAGATATACGCTCGTGAGAAATTAAATGTTATTTCCCGGGTAATTGCAAAAATCGCCAAATCATTCGGAAAGTGGGATGAATCATGTCGGAAGTTGTCGTTGTACCGAAAAAAAACAAAAAACGTTTATGGCTATGGATTACCTCAATTTCAGTGGTGCTCATTGTCATCGCCTGTTTTGCCTTATCCGCCTATGTCGGCTGGAATTTGACGCATCCTGAACGTGAAACGATTTTTGAGACGCCGAAAAAATATGGGCTTGAATATAAGGATATTTCCTTTAAAAGTCGTTTGGACAAGGTAGAGTTGAAGGGCTGGTTTATTCCGGCCCCTTCATACAACGGAGTGACCATCGTAGTCGCGCACGGATACGGCAAAAATCGACTGCAAGATGATGTGCCCGTCATGAAATTGGCGCAATCGTTGTCCGGCAAAGGATACAATATGGTTGTCTTTGATTTCCGCAATAGCGGTGAATCGGGCGGTGATCTGACGTCAGTCGGTCAGTACGAGAAGTATGATTTGCTAGGCGCAATCGATTGGGCGGGTAAAAATACGGAGGGCAAAATCGCGTTGTTCGGCTATTCAATGGGGGCAGCCACATCGTTAGTCACGGCAGCCGAGGCTCCTGAAGTAGGTGCGGTAGTTGCAGATAGTCCGTTCAACAATCTTGAGGATTATTTGAGTGAGAATCTATCGGTTTGGTCTGGATTGCCGGAATTTCCGTTCACACCGCTCATCATGATGATGATTCCGCCGGCTACCGGTACGGATCCAAGTCAGGTTAATCCGATGAAAGCGCTTGAGCAAATTTATCCCCGTCCGATACTGTTCATACACGGAAAAGGCGATCAATCGATCCCGTTCAAAAACAGCGTAAGTATGGCGGCGAAATATCCTGATACTTTTGAGTTAATGCTAGTTGATAAAGCTGATCATGTGAAAAGTTATATCACAAACCCTGATGCATATGTCTCGCGCGTCGATCAGTTTTTACAAAAAACACTTGGGAATTGAGTCGATATGGCGAAACTATCGAAAAGCAAGAAAATTCGGCGATTGCTATTTTTGTTGATTGTGCTAGGACTGCTGATTTACGGGATCGTTACGATTGTTGGGGTTGTGTTAAAGAGCGCCGATGATGAGACATCAGATTCAGCACCGTTGACAGATCAAACGCTCAAGTTCAATGAATTAGCGATAGGGAACGCGAACTATGTACGTTTTCGCGACGTCGTCAAACAGTTTTCACTTCAGGCAAACGCACGTTATGATGAACCTGAAGGTACTGTTATCATCAAGCATAACAACACAACGTGCGAAATGATGGTGGGGCAGACACAATTGGCGAAGAACGGCATTTTTCTGCCGGTTGATGCAATGCCTTATGTTGATCCGAATAGCGGTGAAATATCGCTGAACCATGCAGCGTTGCAACATTGTCTTGGGGTTGTTGCTGACGAGGGGAAGTTTGTACTGCAAACGAAGCCTGCTAGCGTGCAGCCAGAGAGTGTTTTTAATGAACAGAAACAAATCGAGATCGCGAATGTCGATGCCTCACAATTAACGGAATACATGACGTTTCTCGATAACCCGATACCTGGTGCGCAGTTATCTACGCGTGACAACCATCTTCCAGGAGCGCCGCGAACGTATCGCAACGGCACCCACGAAGGGATCGATTTTTACAACGATTATACGAACGTGTCGATTGATCGCAATACGCGCGTGCTTTCGGTTGCAGATGGTGTCGTTGTTCGTGTCGATCGTGAGTATAAAGAGATGAGTGTCAAACAACGAAATCGTCTGCTTGCGATTGCAGCTGATGCGAAGCAAACACCGGCTTATATTTTGGACAAAATGCGCGGGCGCTCGGTTTGGGTGCAGTATGAGAAGGGAATTATGGTTCGCTACTGCCACATGGGTGAATTGAACCCAGCACTGCGCATCGGCTTTGAGTTGAAGCGCGGTGAATGGATTGGCAATGTAGGGAATTCAGGTACCGATGAAGGCGCGTCTGGCGGTGACGGAGAGTTGCACCTCCATATGGATGTGTTGCTGTACGGCGAATTATTTTGGGAACATTTGTCGAAAAATGAAATACGATCGCTACTCGCAAAAATATTTTGACCAAACCGTTTGTTCATGTTAGCATGATTGTTGTCAGCAAATACAGTGAAACGAGGAATGCGTCATGAGCAACCGTGAGAACGACGATTTGGAATTGGAAGACGATATTATTGAGGTCGAAGACGAGTTTGGCAATGTTCGTGAAATGATGATTAGTGTCACGTTCGAGGCGACGTACGAAGGCAAAGAAAAGGTGTATGCGGTGTTGATCGACCGTAATGATTTGAACGGGGAAGCGGTTATCGTCATTTACGAAGAGTCTGAAGAAGGCGAGATTTCGCTCGAGAACATCGAAGACGATGGCGAGTGGGATTACGTGCTTGAAGTGTTCGATCAATTGGAAACGGAATAATATGAAAATAGAAATGCCTTCCCAGAAGTCGTTCGTGACTTGATTGGGAAGGCATTTTTGTCGTTTGTCGGTGGTCTGATGCGCTTAGTTACTTACGCGGGTTGTAGTAAATGACGCGGCCATTGAATAAATGTAATTCGGCTTTATATGTTCTGGCGAGAAATTTGCAAAATTCATTGCCTTTCGCCTTGTCACCGTGGGTGCTGTCGTCTGGCAGTGTCACTTGAATATACCCTTGCTCTTCGCTACCTTCGGCTGGTACATTTACGCCGAACAAGATGTATTTGTACAATTGATCTTGCCCTTTGAGGTAAAACCATTTGCCCTCTGCTTCCGCTTTTTGTTCGAATGAATAGGGGAAGGCAACCTCGGCATACTCCCAACCTAACTGCTGACCTGTCTTTTCGACCTGATTTTTGTAATAAGTCAGTTTTTCTTTAAGTTCGTCCAGCGATACTGCTGTTACGGCGGAACCGGTTACAAATTTAATGTAAGCGCTTTGGCTCATACAACGTACACTCCTATTCGAAATAAACTATGTTTATGATAGCATGCACAACATTTGATGACAACCGTTAGTCAATCGCTTCTGTTTCGACAATCACTTTAATCTGCTGAATCGAACGGTCCTCTGGACCTTTCACTGGCAAACCAATATTGACATGTTCCATGATGTAGTTGATGTTCTCTTGGGAAATGACTTCGCCTGGCAATAAAATCGGGATGCCTGGCGGATATACATAAATGAATTCAGCGATAATCCGCCCCGCCGACTCGGTAAATGGTATCACTTCCGTATCGGCATAAAAAGCTTCGCGCGGTGTTATCGATAGGTGCGGAATCTCCGGGATTTTGACAATCAACTCATGCTCCGGTAGCACGTCGTGATGTTCGTCAGATAAGCGTTGAAGAGCTTCTAAGAGTATGCCGACCGTTTGTTCGCTGTCGGCAGGCGTCAGCAAGCAGAGAATGTTGTACATGTCACTCAACTCGACCTCGATGCGGTAATGGTCGCGCAGCCAATTTTCTACTTCGTAGCCGGTAATCCCTAATTTGCGAACATGAATCGTCAACTTTGTCGGATCGTATGCATAGGCCGCTTCTGTACCAAGGATGTCCTCGCCGAAGCAATATAGCCCGTCGATCTCATTGATTCGACGACGCACATCATTGGCTAGCGAAACGGTTTTGGCAGCCATTTGGTGACCGTTCAGCGCCAATTCTTTGCGTGCAGCATCGAGTGATGCGAGCAGTAGGTAGGAGGTTGAAGTTGTTGTCAGCATGCTGATGATGGTTTGCACCCGTTGCGGATTGACGAGTCCGGCGCGCACATTCAAAATCGAACTTTGCGTCATCGACCCACCCAGTTTGTGAACACTGGTCGCGGCCATATCAGCCCCGGCTTGCATCGCAGAAAGTGGCAATTCATCGTGAAAATGTATGAGTGCCCCGTGCGCCTCGTCAACGAGCACAGGGATGTTATAGGAGTGTACGAGTTCGACCAATTCTTTCAAATTGGTGCTGACGCCAAAATAAGTAGGATTGATGACCAAAACCGCTTTGACATCTTTATGGCGTTGCAATGCTTTTTGAATCGAACGTAACGTAATACCGTGGTCAATCCCCAAATTTCCATCGCGAACGGGGGCGACAAATACTGGCTTTGCGCCGGCGAAAATAATCGACGACATCACCGATTTATGGACGTTGCGTGGCACGATGATTTTATCGCCTGGGGAGCAAACGCTCATGATCATCGTCATGATGGCCGTACTTGTACCTTGGACGGAAAAATAAGTGTAGTCTGCACCGAATGCTTGCGCAGCCAATTTTTGTGCGTCCTCGATTACGCCGAGCGGTTGATGGAGATCGTCGAGAGGCGCGATGTTAATTAGATCAATCGAGAGCGCGTTATCGCCGATAAAATGGCGAAACTCCGACTCCATGCCAGCGCCTTTTTTGTGACCCGGAATATGAAACTGCACAGGCTCTTTGGCTGCATGTTCTCTAAGGGCATTAAACAGTGGCGTCTGCTGCTGGGCTTTTAAATATTGTTCATTTTCTGTATAAGTAATGGTCATTGCTTTCATTCCTCTCAATCTCAACAGTCTTATAGAAGTATAGCAAAAACGAACGCCGAATTCATCTACTGCCGACGTGATTTTAACTGTCAAGTATGATAGGATGGATGCAGACAGGGAGGTTCAACGCAATGAACAAACAAAAAGGCACCATCATGTTGATGGTGATGCTCATGTTTATCGGATTTGGTATCGTCATTCCTGTATTGCCGCACGTTGTAACAGATGAACTGGGGTTTGCCGATTTTCATGTACAGGTGATGTTGGCTGTATATTCGTTGGCGTCGTTTATCGTATCGCCGCTTTGGGGGGCGCTTTCGGAGCGGATCGGTCGTAAACCGGTCATGATGACGGGAATGATTGGGTTCAGTATTAGTTTTCTCGTCTTTGGCCTGGCAGTCGCGTTGCAGAACAACGATGCTATCAGTTCGGAGTTGAGTCTGGTGCTGATGTACGTTTCGCGGACGTTGAGCGGCTTATTTTCGGGAGCAACGATTGCGGTGTCGATGGCATATATGGCGGACATTACGAGTGATGAGGAACGGACAAAAGGCATGGGACTGATCGGCATGTCGATTGGGCTCGGTTTCATTTTTGGCCCGGCGATTGGTGGCTTGCTGACGATTGGCGGCTCCTACTCGTTGCCGTTTTTCGTCTCGGCGGGCTTGTCATTTTTGACGATGCTTGCGGCTGCTGCATATGTGAGAGAATCATTGACGAAGGAAGCGCGCGAGAAGGCACTTGCGGAGCGGGCGACAGCTTCATCTCGTTGGACAGCGTTTCAAGGTTCATCGAGATATTTGTTCATCATCGCGTTTCTTGCTACCTTCATTTTGGCTGGACTCGAGGGCACGCTGCAGTTGTTCCAAATGGAGAAAATCGGCGTCACCCCTGCGCAAATGGGTTTCATGTTTTTATTAAGCGGAATTGCCGGTGCGCTCATGCAGGGCGGATTCATCCAGCGATATGTAAAAAAGGGTGATGAGGTTCGCTACATGACGATTGGTTTCATTCTCTCTGGAGTAGCACTAGTCTTGTTATTGTTTAGTCAAAGTGTGTTTGATGCCGCGGTCTATTTGTGTCTATTCGGAATTGGTAACTCGCTCATTCGCCCCTGTGTAACTTCGCTCATAACACAAAAAGCGACGGTTGGCCACGGCATCTCTACTGGGCTTAGTGCATCCTTCGACAGTTTGGGTCGTGTGCTCGGACCATTGTTTGCGGGCATGCTGTTCGGCCTTGATATCAGTTTGCCGTTTGTCGTAGGAGCGGTAATGAGTGTGTTGGCGGTCGCGGTTGTCATGATGTTTGTGCGAGTAGAAAAAATTCATTTGCGAAACTGACCATTTTTTTATATGATGAATTCAGCGTTAAAAATTTGATGATGAAAAAGGGGAGTATGGGATGAAGGCAACATTGCAAAAAGGATTGAAAATGAGTTTGTTGTTGCTTTTGATGATGACATTCGTAGTTGTATTGGCAGCTTGCGGTTCATCAGAGAAAGAAGCGGCGACTGAGAAGGAGTCGACAGAACAAGCGGCTGACAACACGGAAGCGAACAAAAAGCTTGTCGGCACATGGTCTGGCACAGATGCTGATGGCAATGCTGTGAAAGCAGTATTCAATGAAGATGGCAGTGTAACCGTGAATGATGGTACGAAATTGTACTATAGTGTAGTACCGGATTCCAATCCGTTGAGTTTCCTTTTGACGAATGAAGTGCTTACAAAAGAAAATGAAGCAAGTGCTACCTTAGCATATGATCTTGTATTGAATAGCGACACTGAAATTGTCTTGAATGATTTGAACACTTACAAATCATCGACATTGACGAAACAATAAGATTTATCAAGCATAGACGGGGCTAACTTCATCTTATGGAGTTAGTCCTTTTTAATTATTTTTCAACTCCTATGCTAGATTCTGTGCTATAATACTAGCAATTCTATTCAAACGAGGTGAACAAATGTCGCAGCAATTATCGGAACTTTACGCGCAATTCGAATCAGGGGAAGTTACTGCTGATTTTTGTAAATTGCGCTGTGCTGATATGATCACGGTCGAACGTCAACAAGCGGATGGAGGACATCCAACGGAACCTGATTCAATTAAGGTTTGGTTGCAATTCAATGAGCGCAATCTTATTGCTGACGTTGGTACGCTGGACGGTTTGATTTTATCGGCGTTTCACAATCACTTTCAAGCATTACGCGAACGTCACACTGAGCCAGAGAAAGCACGGCAAGCGCAACTGACATTTGATGCATTTGTCGATGTTTTGAGCGAACATAAAACGGTTTGGGCGACATTTATCAAAACGTTGTTCGAACAACAAAAAAACGTGCTTGATTTGTTACTTGCGTTCCGTTTTATTACACTCAAACGTGGCGGTAATTTGTTGTATGAGTTGAATCGTTGGAATCTCGAAGATACGTTCAAAATGCAATTATTCATAGACTTGCTAGATTTGATTCGCCCACGCGTGCGCCCTGTGTTAAGCAAGTGGATTGGTGAGAATGAGCAAACGGAAAATCGTTACAAAATTTGGAGTGAGTTAAATGAGATTACTGAGCTTACCTTCGGCGATCAAATGGCCAAATATGTTGATGAGTTGCGCTATTCGGTCATTCAGCCGATACTAGACGGCAGCAAGTTTCAAACGTGGGAGGCGCGTGATTATGCGATCTATTCTGCAGAATGGTTGCGGAGCAGTGACGCGCGCTGGAAGAACATGTACTTCCGTCGCTTGGCTGATAAGGTGAAAGCGGAGATTGAGTTGTCGGGCCTGTTGATCTCGCCAGAGAAAGTTGTCCAGTGGTTTCGTACATATGAGGAAAAAGTGAAGGGCGTATATGACGGCGAGTCGAGTTGGGTGAAAGCGATTCAAGCCCGGGTGCAGTCCTATTTTCTTTTTGAAGATTCGCTGAATGATATCAGTTTGAAACGAATCAAGTGGGTAGCTTCGCAGACTGAACATGATTTTGCTGATGATGATCGAGCGTCTGAAATTTTGCAAAAGTATGCGATTGTTTGCAAATTGAATCAAGTCTACGGCTTTTTAGAGGAGGGGAGCGGCGCTCCGAATCCAGAGGAGATTTACAAACCGAAGCAAGACGAAGAGTTGCGTAAAACGATTCAACAACACATTAAGAATCAAGTGTTGTCGAGAAAAGTCGAATTGACGAAACACCGGAGAATCGTTGCGTTAGCGTTTTTTCATAACGGGAAGTATGACGTTAAATCGATGTTTCACTTTGTCAATGAAAACAAAAAGAACAACCGCGAATATTTGAATTTTATTACGTGGTTATACGGTGATAAAACGATTATCGGTGCACTTGATACGTCGGCGCAGCGTGATTTGAAGAGTCAGATTGAATGGTATATTGAGATGGAAGTCGTTCCTGATCTCGACCCCACTTCGCTCAAAATTTTGTTAGAATGTGAGCACGATCATATTCGGAAAATTGCACAAGGTGAATAGCAGAAACTCCGCCCGAATCATGGGGCGGAGTTTTTTGCTTTTTCGAGGATGACTTTATATGTGTCGATGGAGCGCTGACGACTCTCTTTCAAATCGACGAGGGCATTCGCTTGTTCGAGATGGATTTGTTCTTGTGATAGGTGGCGTAGTTCGGGCAACCATTTGCGTAAATACTGACCTTGCACGTCGAAACGCTGCGATTGTGTGACAGGGTTCATCACGCGGAAGTAAGGAGCGCCATCATAGCCGAGCGAACTACTCCATAGCCAACCGCCGCGATTGAGTGCGTTATCGTAATCTAGCAGTTTTCTGCGGAAATGTCGTTCGCCGAGCGTGAACGGACAGAGCAAGTTTTTCGTCAGAAACATCGCCGTCACCATCCGCAAGCGATTGTGCATATGTCCGGTCTCATTTAGTTCGCGCATCGCAGCGTCGATAATCGGAATCCCGGTTTCGCCGCAAGCCCAACGTTCGTAGTGCTCATCACTCAACAGACTGAAGTCGTAGTTGTTCTCGAAAGCAAAATAGTCTGGCGTCATCACCGATTGATAGATGTAAAAGTCACGCCACGCCAACTGACGAATCCAAGCATCACTGCCGCTCACTCGCTCAATCAAGGCGGTCTCATACACTTCACGCGCTGAGATGGCGCCCGTATTCAAAAAAAGACTGATACGACTGGTGCTGTCATAGTGATAGAAATCACGCGCTTCTTTGTAATGTTCGACCTGCGTCTCGAGAAAAGTTGCGATTTTTTTGCGCGGTGCATCGGCTGCAAGCGCTAATTTACGATGTTCTGCTACTGGATAAATTTGCGGATTGGCGGCAAATTGCGAACGTATGACCTCGTTCAACTCATGAACATCGAGATCTGCAATCGATTCGTTATAGACGACTGGCGGATGCAGTTGCAAAAAATCACTCCATTTGCGATAAAATGGCGTGAATACTTTGTAAGTGTCGGGTTTGCCGCTAAAACGTTGAAACGCTCGCGGATGAACGAGTGAGAGGTCGTCGAAGGCACGCACATGAAGTCCGAGTTGACGTGCTGTTTCGTTCATCGCCAAGTCTCTTTTGTGAGCATAAGGCGTGCTGTCGGTATGGTACACAAGTTCATGAATATTGTGATGTTTCTTAATCGTTTCGATGATTCGGTTGACGTCACCTTGTAGGATGTGTAACGTTTTGCCGTAATAATCATACTGATGTTCGAGTGCTTCCAATCTCTGTAGAAACGCGCGACCGCTTGGCTCATCGTGGCGACCGTCATCTAGCAAATTTTCATCGAGAATAAATAGATGAATGGAAGGCGCACGATGTTGCGACATGTGTGTAAAAGCAGGCAAATCACTCGCGCGCAGATCTTTGCGATGAATAAATAAGTACATACTGCGTACCTCCTTAAGATTCGAACTTAAGATTCAGAATGTTTGACGAGCAGCAACGCCAGCACCCAACCGTAGAGCAAGTGTGCGCTTAACCACCACATCCATGCCTGAGCGTCTGTGATTTCCGGGGTGCGGTCGGACATTACGGTCGAAGGGAATAGCAAAATGCCAATGATCAGAGCGAACATCACGATGATGGCAATGGAGCGCTCTCGTCTTGGCGAGCGTGGAATGATGAATTTGGCGATGAACCAGCTGAGCAAAACGGCAATCACCATATGCATGCTGAGTTCTAGCCACTCGATGCCGGTTGCGGCGCGGGCGAGCGGGATGTAATCGACATTGAGCAATAACGTGTAAACTTTAATTTGTGTCATCGATTCAACAACACGTAAAAACCCTGCCATGATGAGACCGCTGATGATGCCAGCCCAAAAAATTTTCATGCTCATAGTGACCTCCGATTGATGTATATACTTTTGAAAAAAAATGTATATCGCACTGTACATTTATTGTATAAGTATTGTATAATTATTTCGGTGTTTTGTACAGTTGAAAAGAGAGGCGGATCGAGATGCACGTCTACAACATCAAAATGGTGTCAAAACTTGTAGGGATTCCGACAGTTACGATACGTGCTTGGGAAAAAAGATACGAAGTTGTCACGCCGCAACGAACGCATAGCGGTCATCGTCTCTATTCGGATCAAGACATTGAAGACTTGTTGTGGTTGAAAAAACAAATCGACGAGAACGGTTTGACTATCAGTCAGGCGATCAAGCGTTTGCGTCAGATGAGAGAGTCGCTAGACAAGAAAGTTTCGATTGCCGTAGAACAAAGTGCTTATCAGGGATACGCCGAGCAAATCTATCAGGCACTTGTTAACTTTCGCAGCGATCAGGCGAACCATTTGATCGACTTGGTATTTTCGATGTTTCATTACGAGGAAGTTTTCCATAAAATTTTGGCGCCGATTTTGCAAAAAGTTGGTGAGGATTGGGAACGTGATGAGGTGAATGTCACGCAAGAACATTACATCACGAATTTGCTCGTCAATCGGTTTTATCAGTTTTTCCGGATTCATCCGACGAATCCCATGCTTCCTAAAGTATTGGCGTTTTGTCCGTCCGGCGAACAACATTTTGTTGGACTGCTGTTGTTCACATTATATTTGCGAAAACATGGTGTCGATGTTATTTTTCTCGGTGCAGACACGCCGGTGGAAACGCTCATGCCTGTGATTATTGAGAAAAAAATTAATGTGATAGCGATGTCCACTTCTGACGCAGCACTACTTGAGCCGATTTATGAGTGGGTTCGCCAGCATAAGTATCAACTGTATCACATATCGATGGTGGTTGGTGGTAGTTGTCATCTCGAGGTGCCAGAAGATGTGCCGATTCATTTTTTGGGCGGTGATGTCGAACGGTGGAAAACATGGTTTGAAGATACAATCCGTCCGCTTTAAGCGAACAGTTGATCAAAATTTATTGAAAAACGAGGGAACCAGCGATGAACTTTCTAATTAAATTCAGTCTCAAAAATCCAATCGCAATCATCATCCTATCCATCATGCTGATGGTTGTAGGAGCGCTGTCATTTTCTAGTCTTAAAGTTGACTTGTTGCCGAACATCGAATTTCCGCAAGTGACGGTGCAAGGAATTTATCCCGGTGCATCGCCGCAGGACGTGAATGACAAGGTGACGGTACCTTTAGAGGATAAGTTAAAAGAACTGACTTCAGTCTCAAAAGTACAAAGTCAGTCGATGGAGAGCGTATCGTTCATCTCCTTGGAGTTTCCACTTGGTACGGATATGGATGAAGTCGCACAAAAGTTGAATGAGTTAGTGAAGGAAACCAAATTGCCAGAGGAAGTGACGATTGAGCAGCAACGGTTCTCATTCGGTACGTTCCCGATTCTGAATTTAGCGTTGTTCGGAAAAGGCGATACGGAAATAAATAGTCTTGTCGAGAATGAGTTGCAACCTGAACTTGAGCGAATTCCAGGAGTCAGCAGTATCGCCATTGGTGGCACATATACGGAATTGCTCGAAATCACGGTGAATAAGCAGAAAGCTGCTCAATACGGGATCACGCTAAACTCCATCAAGACAAAAATTGATTCGTTATTTTTCTCGTTCCCTGCAGGAACAATCGTCCAGAATAAGATTGCCGTGCCCGTTCGAATTGAGGAGAAGGTGCAATTTCTTGACGAGTTGAAGAAGATTAAATTTGAAAGCGCGACTTTAGGTGCGCCGAGCGGGTTTGGTGGCGTAGCGCCTGCACCTCAGTCCGCAAATTCGATTGCATTGGGTGATTTGGCCACTTTTAATGAAATCAAAGAAAAAGATCAGTTGATTCGCTACAATCAAAAGACCGCAGTCGCATTGACAGTGACAAAGAAACAAGATGCGAATACGGTAGAAGTTGCGGACAGTGTGATGGCTGTACTCGATAAGTATAGCAAAAAAATGGAATACAAATTGGTGTTTGACCAAGCTGAGGGCATCAAACAGTCGGTCAACAGTTTGCTCAAAGAAGGACTATTCGGCGCATTATTCGCATCGTTAGCAGTGTTGCTGTTCTTGCGCCGTTGGTTGGCGACGTTTATTGCGATTTTGTCGATTCCGTTGTCGCTATTGGTAGCTAGCATTTTGCTTGCTCGATACGGCATCACGCTCAATATCATGACGCTCGGCGGAATGGCAGTTGCCGTTGGCCGTGTCGTTGATGATAGCATTGTCGTTATCGAAAATATTTATCGAAGGTATGCCAAGAGCGATGAGTCGGTGAGTAAATCGGAACTGACGGCGGTAGCGACAAAAGAAATGTTGTCGGCCATCACTTCTTCGACGATTACGACGATTGTCGTATTTTTACCACTTGGACTCGTTGGCGGAATTACCGGTGAATTTTTCTTGCCGTTTGCGCTTACGATTGTGTTTGCTTTGCTTGCCTCACTTATTGTTTCGATTACGATTGTTCCGGTGCTTGCACAATATGCGTTCCGTAAACTTAATAGTGTAGAAGTAGAAAAAGAATCGAAACTTCAAGTGTGGTACGGCAAACTGATTTCTTGGTCGTTGCGCCGTAAAGTATTGGTCTTACTGCTCTCGTTTGTTTTGCTCATTTCATCTTTTGGACTTGTACCATTACTTGGGTTTACGTTTATCCCGAACGAAGAACAACGTTTGCTGATTGTCGGTGCAGAGATGCCGACTTCGACAACGCTCGACAAGATGAACGAGATGTCGAGTGATTTAGAGAAACAAATGATTGAAAATTCAAAGGTCAAAAATGTATTCGCCAGTATCGGCGCACGTGATTTTGCGATGGGCGTACGACGAACGAATCTTGCTCAATACTTTGTCGAATTGAAGGATACTGCAGTCGTAAAAACAGAAGTAAAAAATATGCAGAAGCAATTAGAGTCGATGATGGCTTCCAAGTATCCAGATGGGGTGGTCAATGTCCAAGAAGCACCTTCTGGCGGACCGCCGTCGAACAACAACATTGATGTCAATCTTTATTCTTCGGATGCGGATTCACTCGCCAAAGCGGCATCGATGGTCGAGAAGTTGATGGTAGAGAATGATAAACTGAAATATGTTAGTAACAATTTGCAAGAAAAGCAGAAGCAGCTAGTTATAAAAATTGACCCGCAAAAAGCAAATGACGCTGGTGTTTCTGGCTTTGCAGTTCTCGGTGTAATCGGTGATCAAACAAGAGCAGTTGATGCTGGTACGTTGACGTTAGATGGCAAACAGTCGAAGGTTCAACTAGCTTACGATCAATCTTTAACTGGCAAAGGACAAATTGAGGCGCTAAAGGTTTTTGGTAAAAACGGACCGTTGCCTCTTACAGCAGTTGCGAAAGTTGAAGAAACGGAAGCCATCACCAATATACAAAAATTGGACGGCAAGCAATATGCGCAAGTGACAGCACAAGTGAATGATGCCAATACTCGAGCGGTATCGACGGAAGTCATTGCAGCGGTTGAAAAACTTAAACTGCCGGCAGGAGTCAGTTTAAATGCTGGCAGCGGAAGTGATGAAACGTTACAGACGTTTATCGATTTGCTCGTCGCAATGCTTGTCGCCATCGGACTTGTTTACATCGTCATGCTTGTTACATTCGGCAAAGCACGCACACCGTTTGTCATCTTGTCTTCTCTGTTGTTCATTCCGGTCGGGGCATTGCTTGGCTTGTTCATCACCTCCGAACCGTTGTCACTTAGCGCAATGATTGGTGTTTTGATGCTCATCGGAATTGTCGTCACGAATGCGATTGTATACGTTGACCGCGTTGGGCAAAATCGCGATCGTGGACTGGAACTTGAGGAGAGTTTGGTCGAAGCTGGAAAAACACGTTTGCGTCCGATCCTAATGACCGCTTTTGCTACGATTTGTGCCTTGTTGCCACTCGCTTTCACTGCTAGCGAAGGGAATCTAATATCAAAAGGATTGGCAGTCGTGGTCATCGGTGGGTTGACGACTTCTACGCTGTTGACATTAGTTATTGTACCGATTTTCTACGCAATCTTTTTCCGGAAAGATGGTAAAGTTAAAACACAAGCATAGTATTAAGAATGAATCTGCTGAACTGTCTCTCGATTTTGAGAGGCAGTTTTTTGTTTAATTCTGAACATATTGTGAACGTATAAACAGATTGGTTGGAAATGGTTGTAATTCAATCTATAATGACGGAAGAGAAGTTTTACAATTAATTACAGAAGTGTTATAGGGGTTTGTATGATGTTCAGTGACAAAACAACAATTTGTTTCATCATTAAAGATTCGAATTATTTGCAACATATTTTGCATTTTGTGCGCAATTCTGAACTTTTTCAGGGTTTGCATCTTCGTGCGTTCACACGTTTCCCTAACCAAATTGAATTAAAAGGCGTCGATATTTTGGTCGTATGCGAGGAACTTTCGAGGGAACTTGGGGAAATAGATCTAGAAATTCCATGTTTTAGGTTGTCCACTGATAAAAACGTGTCGATTACAGAAGGGTTAATTTTCCAATACCAACCGTTGCATAAAATGTTTCGTGAGTTGCTTGATCATTATCTTGCTGGTTCTCAACTCAAATTACTGAGAAACGAGGACGATGCTGTACCAAGTTTTATTTCTGTGTATTCCTTAGCTGGAGGTAGCGGGAAAACAACAGTTGCAAGTGATATGGCCGAATTGATAGCTGGTCGAGGGCAAAACGTACTTTACCTCAATTTAGAAGATGTTCCTTCTCCAATTTGGAATCTCGATAGTCAGTTCGAGGGTCCGACATTGTCCGAATATTTGTATCGTGTTGACATAGACAAGACAGATCAAATGTATTGGACAGGTAAGCAACATCCACAACGAAAGTTTTACTTTTTACAGCCGCAAGTTCAATTCCGAGAGATGAATCGGATGGAAAAACAACAATTTGATTCATTAGTCGATAGCATTAAGAAACAACAGTTTTTTGATTATGTCATCATCGACATGTCAAGTCAATTAAGCCCGCTAACTTTTGATTGCATGAATGCGAGCGATCATATTTGTTGGTTGCTAACGGACGAACAATCCCATCTTGGGAAAATGGAGATGTTACTTTCCTATGCGAAACAAACTGAATTGATGGAGGAGTGGTCATGGCTTGGCAAATGCAGCTTCGTTTTGAACAAATATATCGGTTATTTTATAAATGCGTATCTCAATGAAACCTACGACTTATGTACATACTTGCCGTATGTTTCCGCTTGGAGTCATCCAAATAATCATGCACGGCGATTGATGGATGAGGCGCAATTTGCACAAGCAATCAGTACTTTGTTCGATGAACGCTTTGCAAAGCGGACTGCGATTAAATTAGATGGTAGATTTTGATTTATACAAGCAATTGAGGGCGTCTGTATTTGATGCGTTGAATCGACAACCAGAGATGAATGATAACGATGTGTTGTCAGCAATCGAATCGATTGTATTTCGCGATGCGAGGTTCCTGATTGCCAAAGAAAAAAGAATGATGATTGAGCGGTTGTTTTTCTCATTCCGCGGCCTAGATGTCATTCAACCGCTAGTAGATGATGATTCAATTAGTGAGATTATGATTAACCGATTTGACGAGATTTATATCGAACGCTCCGGAAATATTACAAAAACCGATATTTGCTTTGATGATCAGCAGAAGTTGGAAGATTTAATCCAAATGATTGTCTCTAAAATGAATCGATCAGTGAATGAGCGGACGCCAATTGTCGATGCACGGTGGAATCATCATATTCGCATCAACGTCGTATTTCCGCCGATTTCACTGAATGGACCGGTGATGACGATGCGAAAATTGCCGAAGCAATCGCTTGGTTTTCACTATTTATTGGAGAATGGTGGTATCAACGAAGAGGCTGCGCAATTGATGTCAAAACTTGTGCAGTCAAGAAGTAACATTATGATCAGCGGTGGCACGAGTTCTGGGAAAACAACTTTTTTAAACGCATTGACTGATTGCATTGATGTTACTGAACGGATTATCACGATTGAGGATTGCGCGGAATTAAACATCCGTACGATTCCGAATGTTGTTCGGTTAGAAACTAGAAACGTTAACTTGGATGGAAAAGGCGAAGTATCCATTTCAGATTTAATTCGTACCTCTCTTCGAATGAGACCAGATCGAATTATTGTCGGTGAAGTGCGCGGCGCCGAAGCATTCTACATGTTACAGGCAATGAACACTGGTCATGACGGTTCGATCTGCACGGCTCATGCAAATAGTAGTTCGGATATGCTGACTCGGTTAGAGACGATGGTGCTTTCTGGTATTGATTTTCCGTTGCGGGCCGTTCGTCAAATGATTTGCTCAGCAATTGATATTGTCGTGCATATGAGGCACTGGAATGGGCGAAGAGTGGTTGCAGAGATTTGTGAAGTTACAGGAATCGAGTGCGAAGAGATTCAGTTGAATCCACTCTTTGAATGGAAAAATGGTGCATTAGTAGCGACAGGCAATCAATTAAAAAAACAGCGGAATCTAACCGTCCATGCTGGTTAAATTTTTTCGATATTTTGTCACTATATTTTGTTTAACGTTGCTATGCGAACTGTTTTTTGATCGCATGTGGTTGATTAGTTTCACTTGGCCGGCAGCCTATTTTATCGTCAAAAAATGGAGTGAAACGCAACTTGCTGCGAAGCGACGTATGGTTCGCGATCAATTTAAAATGTTTTTGTATAGTCTCTCGACATCACTAAGTGCGGGTAAATCGTTAGAAAATTCGTTGCAAGATGTTCAACTAGATTTAAGCCGCTATTATCCCGCAGATTCTGATTTGTTTATAATTGAACTGCTAAAATTAAACATAAAATTGCAGAACGGATTAACTGTTGAACATGCAATGGTTCAATTCGCTGAACAGTTCGATAGTCTTGAGATTCAGAAGTTTTGTCATTTGATTCGTTCCGTGAAGCGCCAAAGCGGCGACCTGTTGTCAGTGATTCGTACGGCATCTCAAGTGATTGCCGAAAAAATTGAAGTAGAGCAAGAAATTCAGGTGATCACAGCACAAAAAAAGTTTGAAAGTAGAGTGATGATGTTGATTCCGGTTATTTTTTTAGCGTTAATGAAATCGACTTCTGCTGAGTACATGTATGTTTTGTATTATTCGACAAGTGGCATCATCATCATGTTGATTGCGCTCTTCGTCTTTCTTTTTTCCGCACATAATTTAAATAAAAACATGAGCATTGAATTATGAATTGGTTGTCAACAGTCGCACTTTCTTTCACATTAAAATTCATCGAACTTTACGGCGAACAAGAAGGGTTTTCTCATTATTTTGGCTGGTTACGGACGATGATTCGGATGATTTCAATCATTATAGTGATTTTTATTATTGTAAGTTTGATTTTTAGCAATTTCGAATATTTTATTTTTGGTTTATTGATTGCCATCATCGTTCCGATTGTCATGGTTCAAAAGCTCAATGAACAATTGAAAAAGCGAAAACTAATGATACTTGCTGAGTTGCCTGAGTGGGTAAACCGATTGATTATTCGTTTATGCGCTGGCGATTCTCTAAGATTCGCTGTCGAAAATAGTTTGCTCGGAGATCCGGATAGCTATCAAAATCCGTTGAATGACGAGTTGCGGCAATTGGTCTCACAGTTAAAAAACAATCAGTCTCTACACATTGGACTGGAGTCATTAAATAGACGGCTTAAGTTGATTGAAGTGTCAAAAATCACATCGATTTTATTGCTTCATTTGCAACGCGGAGGAGACGAACTTATTCAAACATTGCGAGATTTTAACCAATCTCTATGGCTCCTAAAAAAGACACTTGTTCGCACACGAGGCGAGGAAGCATCAACTCGCGCGTTATTTCCAATGCTTCTCATCTTTCTAGTGATGTTGTTGATCATCGGATTTCCTGCCGTACAATCCTTATAAAATAGATGGGGGATAAAATGTATAAATCATTATCTGTGAAACATTTGATGAAAGACGAAACTGCGCTTGGTACGCTTGAAATATTATTGATTGTCGCCGTTCTCGTTGCCCTTGCTTTAGTCTTTCGAAAATATATTTTGAATTGGTTTCAAACGTTAATGTCAGAAGCTGATTCATCCATCCATAGTACAAAAAATGACATGGATTCTCTGAAAAAGATGGTCCCAAAAAAATAGTTTTGTAGGTGATTTATGATTGTATCTTTTATTGTATTACAAATTTTGCTTGTCATCGCATTGATTTATGACATCCATTCGCAAATCATACCGAATCTTTTGAATGGAATCATATTATTGACTGGTTTATTGTTTAACATTTATTTTAGCCAATGGTCAGGTGTTTTCGATTCCGTATTGGGTATCATCACTGGGCTTGGATTGACTTTCATTCTTTATATTTGGCGTGCTATTGCTGCTGGCGATGTGAAACTGTTTGCTGCTATCGGTGCTTATTTAGGAATTGAGCAGATCTCGATTTTACTGGTCACTTCCATCTTTATTGCAGGCGCAATTGCCATCTTGTATTGGTTAAGCAATCGCACACTTAAAGACAAGACAATGCCCTTTATGTATGCCGTTTTTCCAGCAGCTTTGTTTGTCGTTTGGATATAGAGATGGACCAGCAAACGGGTTCGATTTCTCTCTTTTTTTCAATCGTGATGGCACCGCTATTGTTGTTTATGGCTTGCTGTGTTGATATCGTACAAGTTTCTTTAGCAAAAAAAGAATTAGCAATCGTCTCTGATTCGGTCAATCGTTCAGTTTTGGCTGGGTTTGATTCCAACGTGCAGGCATATGGCCTTTACGGATATGATGCAACGGATCGTCAAATATTTCATCAGTATCTAAAGTTGTTTCGATTACAACTTGGAAAATCTCCTTCAGTTCATTGGACACACCATGAGAATTTAGGCGACTACAATCAAATGAAACTGCAAATTTTGAAGGAAATGAAGTGGCGTGCTCCGATTGCATGGATGAAACAAATGATGAAGCCTTTTCAGACGCTTGATTCTAACACGAATCCAGTTAAACCAGGACAAATCGTGGATCTCACTTCACAAATGGAATCGTTGCTCAACAAAAAGACATTGACTTTAGCATTGATTCGCACAAGTTTGCAAGAATTACGTGTGGAGTGGAACAACACTAGACAATTAGTTGACAGTAAATTTCAAGAACTGTTAGCCCAATTGCAATCATTGGCAGAGATAGAACAACTGCTACGTAATGTTAGTGGAATCTTGATTCCTGCGACAAAACAAAATCCATCTCTCGTACAACCAATCATAGATGAATTACAACTTATCATACAAAACAAAATTTATGATGTAGATGCATGGTTTGAAAAAACAGATCACTATATCTTGCAAATGGCTAGCGCTGCAAATCAATCCAATAGTAACGAGCAACGAAGCGACATTAACAAAACATTAAATCAATTTAACCTGCTTTTCAATGAAAACTGTAGGGGTACTCATAAAAATTATGATCGACTAAAAAAACTGTTCATACAACCAGAACAATCGAAAGAAGTCGATTCATTACCGTCTAATGTGAGTCAGTTGATGGATAAACTGAAACAATCAAAAGCAATGTTGTCGACGTTATCCGAAATTGTACAACAACCACTAACATCCACTCGTGATCGTCTTTTGATTTCCGAATTTGTCTTGCAAAAATTTAACCATAAATTATCTTATCTCAAACAATCGACAGAACGATCAATGCCGGAATCGCATACGTTACGGAATCAAGAAATCGAATATATTTTGTCCGGATATTATTCTTGTGAGGCGAACGATAAAGCAACTATAGCTAAACTATATTTGATTCGAGTCATTTTAAGATTAACAGAATTTGTAGTTCGGCCTGAGTTAAATGCTAGTTTTGCCGCAAACCCGCTAACATTCGTACTCGCCGGATTGAGTTATGCTTCTGCAAAAGCAGGCGTCGATATTGCCCATCTGCTTGCTGGACGTTTTGTGCCATTGATCGAATTCTCTTTATCATCAGTTAAACCAATCATGATGTCATATGAAGATCACCTTCGATTACTATTGTGGACTTTGCCAAATCGCACCCAAATGAAGAGGATTCAAGGTCTGATTGAGTTTAACACTGGAAAGAAAATGAGTGACTTAACTGTAGGACTTTCTATGAAGTCATCAGTGGTGGCGGATACAATCATTTATCCATTCAATAGAGTATTTGCACAGTCAACGTATCTATATGAATAATCGCGGATCGATTACACTTGAGGCTTCAATCATTTTGCCGTTTATTATTCTCATCTTTTACTCTTCGTTCTTTACAATCATGCTGTTAAAAGCAGATTTTGCACTACGTGTTACAGTAACGAAAGCGATATATCAAATGGCTTACTATTCATATCCACTTGAAATTGCCAACCAATCGTTCGTTGCTCAATGGATACCGAGTATTCCAGATTTTTTACCGATCATTCAGCAAACAAAAAAAGATGCAGGACAGAGAGCGTTGAGAAAAGTTTTGACTCCATATGTACGTCAACAAATCCCGAAAGGAACATTACGTGCCAATTTATTAAAGGTGGAGAACGTCGTTATTCCGAGTATGTCTGGAAATACAGATCCGTTTATCCACATAACTGTATCCTATTCGATCCCACTAAAACTTCCGTTTCGGAAAAAATTGATTCAAATCAAAAAAACGGCCATTGAAAGGGCATGGTTTGGTAGTTCGGCAATGATTTCGCTGAACGCAAATCAACAAGTACAAATCGTTTCGGTGACACCAAACCCGGTTAAGCGCGGAAAGAGTGCCATTATACGAGCCAAGGTAAGACCGCACGCAGCAGCAAAAATAAAAATATTTTACAAATCAGGTTCAAGCATTGCGAAGGGGCTGGTAGAGAAAAAGGCGGACTCAACAGGTGAAGTTGCTTGGAGATGGAACGTTGGCGGTAATACAACACCTGGTCAATGGACGATTGAAGTTTACTCGGATGGAGTACAAGATAACATTTTATTTGAGGTGAAAACAAAATAATGTATCCGACAATCTGCA
Organism: Caryophanales bacterium; assembly: GCA_947459205.1. Taxonomy (GTDB): domain Bacteria; phylum Bacillota; class Bacilli; order Paenibacillales; family CANHCR01; genus CANHCR01. Next base: position 27,055 of record CANHCR010000013.1, read on the forward strand.
ACATCTGGATGAATGAGAAGGGTTCTTTTTCGTTAGAAACAGCGATTATCATGCCAATTGTTTGTTCTTTTCTTTTGATAACACTCATTATTTTTGTTCGCTTTACGGATGATGCGGCGCATTGGATCCAAACATCAAAAGATACAGATAAACTAATCGTTCCAGTAAAACTCATTCGCACCATTGATTTGGCGCAGACAAATATAGAGGCATTTATTCATTCTAAAAATCAAACGAGGTAACTATGAAAAATAAGATTGCATACTTTAGCTTGATTGTTTTATGTATTTTCATTTTTATTAACGCTCAATCCATTGCCGCTAATCAAGAAAAAAAGTGGTCAATCAAGTTAAATGGCAAAAGCATTCGGTTAAGCGACAATCTTCTTTTAAACAAGAGTAATCAACGAATTTATGTGCCGCTTCGAGACATTCATCAACACATGGGCGCTACTGTTCATGCTGATGTGAAGTCAAAAACAATATATTTAACGAATACACCTTTTGATTCTTTATCAACCCGAGAAGTTGACGCATGGGGAAGATTGGTCAGAAATCAGCGACTTCCGCAAAACGCAAAAGACTTTCCGTATCTTCTGAAAAAATACGATAACGAATTTTATGAGTTGAAGTATGTAGATGGAAATCGCGAACGATTTCTCAGTCCTCGCGACATCTATGCGCAGCGGCCAGCGATTTCTAAGCAGTATCTTGATCGCATGATGGATGCACTTAAAGAGCATTATATGATGATTCTTAATGCAGATTATAAACAAATGACTGATCCTGATGATTGGGCGATACGTTTATTTTCATTGCGTTCCCAAGGTGTCAATCAGACTGAGGCGATTGCTTCAAACAAACGCTATGCGAAGTGGGTCATTGCGAATCAAATTCGCATGAAAGGAGAATTTGATCCTGAACCATCGATGATTTATTTCTCTGGCAACGAATATTATGTTAGATGCTCCTTTTCAATCGAAGTTTTAGCGTTTCGCGAGAACAAAAATGTGCTACATGACATCGCCTATGATTGGAACAAATTTGAAAAAAATCGAGTGTATAAAGGTTTTGCAGACATTGCACTTGATAAAAAACATGATGGGAAATGGGAATCTCCAGTACGAGTTAGCATCGATTCCAGTCTATTTTTGAACAGTAAGATTAAGAAAATATGATTTTCAAAACGATTCTATTTACGGTTTCACTTTTTATCTGCACATTCATTAGCGCAACAGCCACATTGCAGTTCCAAATGAATGAAGGTCGCCTAGAACTTAAAACGACAGATATAGCGGCAGTGACAGACACCAAATATGTTACGACCGCTTGGGTTGTTCATGGGGAACCTCGGTATGGCCGTCCAACTAACGGCCAACATTCCTTGGTAGTCAATATCGCAAAATCATATTCATTTCCCGAAAATCCTTCTCCCGGCTCACTAGTTACATCATTTTTTGAAATGGATGAAGCAGAAATGACCCGTGCACTGATTCATGCTGGTGTAGGTAACATCAATCAACATTCCGTTTTTTATATAAGTGGCGTGTTTCAAATTGTTGAGAATGGTATAAAATCAGCGCGTAAATACGAGTCATTAACCGAAATTAGAAATGCTCGGAATTGGCACAATCCAAACGTCTTTACTCAGTATTATGATATTAAAGTTACGTTGGATAGTGCTTTTTACCCATTAAAAATCACGTATCAAAACGATTTAGGCGAGATCATGCGCTCCGAAATCGTCGCAAATTATAAAGCGGGAGATTTGATTCAACAAAAAATAGATGAAGTTTATTCGTTCGCAGGCGATGATTATCGCATTTTAAATTCCTATGCGGTTTCTCAAAATAATCCGCAAAAGCAACAATGGGTTGCCGATCAATCGGTACTAGTTCGAAATCTAACGATGCCCCTCGGTTGGTTTGAAATCGTCGCCGTTTACCGCAAAGTAGACGATGGCCAGGTAACGGCTATCATTGGATCTAATGTTCCAGGAAATGAACGATATGATGTAGAAAAGGCTATACCCGCAGGCAAACCGCTGTATGTAACGATAAAAGCGCAACCTTTCCGTATTCAGCATAAATTCAAACATATAAAAGGGACATTTAATCATCAAATCCAAGTGAAGAGAAAGATTCAGCGTAATTGGGAAGAGTGGCGTGAGGGCAAGTGGGTAAAACATACGACAACGGACGAACGATTCGAAACAATTAATGTACCGATGGATTATTCGTATTGGAGAATGGAACAATTGCAAGTTTTCAAACTTCATGGCGCAACCATTACCAATCAGTTTTTTCATCAAAAAACTCAATCAATTCTGCTTACGCAAGCAGAAAAAGATCATCTTCCGTCTCCCTTGATTCAGAAAGTTGCTCATACTCAGCATGTATTGTTTCCGAATCCACAAACAATTGTAATGAGTCCAGAGTACATACACGGTGCTAGACAAGGACAACCAAACATCCCGTCACTAACGAATCAACAAATATCTAAGTTTGCATTGCCCCAGTTGAAAGTGCGTAATGATCGATTACGAATTGATGGGCAAATAATTATGGATGATGTGTGGCACGTTCAACACTCTAAGGACCCAAAGACGGTGCGTTCAAGTTTTAAAAACCATGTGATTACAATCTCAAAAAGTGGAATTCAAAGTAATGAAGCGGCAACTAATGCTGTCTATGCTAGTACCGGATTCGCTGACTATCGTTCGATTGACATGAGCGGAAAAATATCCTTAATGAAAGTGAATGTCACGTCAATCAATTCACTCGCAGTGCATACTCCGCTGATTATATCGATGAATGTGAATACTGAACGTAAATGGATACAAATTATTAATCCAACAAACCCTCTGAATTATCTCGTTTTAGGCAAACCCTTTCACTTGCATCTTTCAAATACTGGAGATCATATTGATGCAAAGGGGTATCAAAACATTCATACTAACGAATTTGTCGAAAAGAGAGAAATCCGGTTTTCGTTCGATGTAATGTACGATGGCAAGGTTTTAGCACAGCATAAATGGTACCAGTTGCCTGCTCGCGACAATTCATTTTCATTTGTTTTACTTGTGAAATCTAAAGCAGGCGGTGGGATAATTGAGATTAGAGATTATAGTAGAGCATGCGCAAACTTGAGTTGCAAGTTTCAACAAAAAGCGAATTTGAGTCGTAGCCATGGTGGCGTTTCTCAACTTATAAAAGTCGAAAAAATCGGCACAATTTCTAAATTTCGAATCTCATCAATTGGCGGATATGTTGCTCCTGATGATCGTCATTGGGCAGCGAGACATTTGCCGGTGTACCCGTATCATTATGTCAAAACTTCGCCAACACTCATATATCAGCTTCAAACGATCGGAAACTACCATCAGACAGATAGTTGTGTTCGGATCAAGCGGAGATATTTTCACATCAATCGAGATGGGAAGAATCGCCAAGAAGTTGACTTGTATTTGAAACAGTTTGATAATGAAATCAAAGGGTATCGTTTACAAAAACTATTACCTGTCGAGGAAGTGCTAGGCTCTAAAAAAAGATTCTATGTAAGTCCCGACCAAACGATTCAAATGTGGAAAAGTCGATTCAGCCTTCCGAATGAACTAGTGTTGTTTTCTCGTTCTACGAGGGAAATGATTAGTATATCCGGCTCGCTCATCGTCCATTTCGACTTGTTTGCTGAAGCACTGTGCAATCAACCAAGGACAAATTCACAATTGAGATATAATAATCAACCGTATGCAAATCAGTGGTCGAATGAAGGCTATGATGGTCTCGGATATGATGGAGACATTGCCGTTTATCGTTGGAATTCGAATACAAAGAAAACATATTTTATAACGAATTGAGGTTGTCACATGGAGAACGAAAACAGGCAAATCGTTTTCTTTGATGGAGACTGTGGGTTTTGTAATTGGTCAGTTCAATGGATTATTAAGCGTGATGAAAAAAGACATTTTTGCTTTGCGTCATTACAATCCTTATATGCCGAGCAAAATTTAGCTGGCAAAATAAATAGCCGACAAATTGACTCGCTTGTACTGTTATCAAATGGGCATGTGTACATTTATTCGGAGGCGGTGTTGAATATATGTCGCCAATTACCTTATCCATACAAGTTGATGTTTGTTTTCGGTTACATTCCAAAATTTATTCGAGACTATTTCTATCGATGGATTGCACGTAATCGAAAAAAGATAATGAACAACAACCATCAATGTACCATATTAAATGCTGACGAAAGATCACGGTTTTTGTGATAATTACGAGATGAAACGATATATTAAAACGCCAATTGGCATCTTGCAACCTTACTTTCTTCATGAATCATTGATTGGCTTGCGGTGGTCAGAGGAAACCGAATTTCAATATAAGGATTATAGCCCGCGAGAGCAACGGATGATGGATGAAATGGAATCTCAACTAAACGAATATTTCGCTGGTCAACGCAGTGTGTTTCAAATTGATATCACTATTTCCGGCACTGAATTTCAGAACAAAGTTTGGAATGCATTGCGAACTATTCCTTATGGAGAAACGCGGACATATCAAGAAATTGCCGAACAGATCAATGCTCCGAGAGCTGCAAGAGCGGTTGGGCAAGCGAATCGCTGCAATCCATTCTCCATAATTATTCCTTGTCATCGTGTGCTTGGAGTGAATGGTAAGTTGACAGGATATATGGGCAGTAGTGAATCTGGTTTGAATATGAAACGCTTTTTATTAGATTTGGAACAAAGTCAATGCAAGTAATTGTTAAGCCTATGAGTAAAATTGACATCGTCCAAGCACAAAATATATAATATTTCTATGTTTAATGATTGAATAAAAGTGCCGGTGAGTGGGCGAAAAACAGCAGTCTAAGTGATTTTGCTGTGCTGCTGACTGACCGGCTTTCTTTTCATCAATAAGAACAAAAAAATCGAAACGGAGCGATGGACTGCATGTCAAATGAGAACAAGCCAAAAAAAGATTTGCGTATTCGCAGCAAAGTCATGACTGAAGGATTTCAGCGAACACCGAATCGTGCAATGTTACGTACTGTAGGATTAACTGACGAAGATTTTCAAAAACCTTTGATTGGTGTTGCTAGTAACTGGGCAGAAATTACGCCTTGTAATATGCACTTAAATACGCTTGCGATTGAAGCTCGTTTGGGTGTTAGAGAGGGTGGCGGCGCTCCACTAATTTTTAACACAATTACGGTATCTGACGGGATTTCGATGGGTCATGAGGGGATGTTTTTCTCTTTGCCGTCTCGTGAAGTCATTGCCGATTCGATTGAAACAGTCGCTGGCGCACAACGTTTGGACGGCCTCGTGGCGATTGGCGGATGTGACAAAAACATGCCAGGCTGTATGATGGCAATCGCTCGTCTAAATATTCCTGCAGTATTTGTTTACGGTGGTACAATTCGCCCAGGTCGCGTGGACAATAAAGATGTTGATATTGTGTCGGCGTTTGAAGCGGTGGGTAGATACAATCGCGGTGACATGAACAAAGAAGATTTGTATCGAATGGAGTGCAATGCTTGCCCAGGTCCAGGTTCTTGCGGTGGGATGTATACGGCCAACACAATGGCATCCGCGATTGAAGCGATGGGGATGAGTTTGCCAGGAAGTTCGTCGAATCCAGCGGAGTCGACTGAGAAATCTGTAGACACTAAGGATGCAGGGAAAGCAGTTGTGCAATTGCTCGAACTTGATATTTATCCTAAAGATATCATGACTAAAGAAGCATTTGAAAATGCGATTACGCTTGTCATGGCGCTTGGCGGTTCGACCAATGCGTTTTTGCACTTGATTGCAATTGCTGAGACAATCGGCGTGCATTTGGATTATAGTGACTTCGAACGAATTCGCAAACGCACTCCGTTTATCGGTGACCTCAAGCCAAGCGGCAGATACGTTATGGAAGATTTGAGTAATGTAGGTGGCGTTCCAGGCGTAATGAAAATGTTACTTGACGCAGGACTATTACATGGTAATTGTTTGACTGTTACAGGAAAAACGATTGCAGAGAACTTGGCAGACGTACCTCCACTCAAAGAAGGACAAGATGTAGTGCGTCCGATTGACAATCCAATCAAAAAGCAGGGTTCTTTGGTAGTGTTGAATGGGAATCTTGCTCCTGAAGGTGCGGTAGCGAAAATGTCAGGTTTGAAGGTGACGAAAATCACGGGACCTGCACGTGTATACGATTCCGAACAATTGGCTATGGATGCTTTGCTCGCAGATGAAATCAAAGCGGGAGATGTGATTGTTATTCGTTATGTCGGACCGAAGGGTGGTCCAGGTATGCCGGAGATGCTCTCAGTGACTTCTGCGGTAATTGGTAAAGGACTAGGAAATGATGTTGCTTTGTTGACTGACGGTCGTTTTTCGGGCGGTACGCACGGTTTCGTAGTCGGACACGTTGCACCTGAAGCTCAAGTCGGGGGTCCAATTGCCTTGGTTCAAGACGGCGATTTGATTACAATTGACAGTGAGACGCAATCGTTGCATGTACACGTTTCGGACGAGGAATTGGCTAAGCGCCGCGAAACTTGGCAACCGAAAGAGCCTCGTTATCCATATGGGATTCTTTATAAATATGCGAAGTTGGTATCTTCAGCATCACGTGGTGCTTTGACAGATCGCTAATAATACAAACGGCTTTCATCAATCATGATGAAAGCCGTTTTTTTGAGGAATAAAGGAATTTGTTTGCTTGTAGCGAATTATCTTTTTAAACAAATTCCTGATAGGAGTGATATGGATGGTTTATTCTTTTCAAATTCGAACGTCTCAACACGATGTTATGGTCAATATTACTCACCAAATTGAATCGCAGTTGCAAAAAAGTCAAGTGAAAGAAGGCTTGCTTGTTGTGTATTGCACACATACTACGGCTGGTATTATGGTGAACGAGAATGCTGATCCAGATGTGAAACATGATTTGCTTGTGCGTCTGGATGAAATGATTCCATGGAAGCATCCCAAAGACCGACATGCGGAGGGGAATACGGCGGCACATTTGAAAGCTGTTTTTGTGGGAAATTCGCAAACAATTCCGATTCATGACGGGAATTTAATGTTGGGTCGTTGGCAAGGAATTTATTTTTGCGAATTTGACGGTCCGCGCGAGCGCACGGTACACATTAAAATGATAGCGGGCTAGTCATCTGATTGATAATAAAAAACGGGACTCTGATGATGTACAGAGTCCCGTAACGTATTTTTTGCATGCTATATTCGATCAATCTTTTTCGAGTAAGTTCCGATTTAAGTAAGGTTCGATGATTTGTGTGATTGCAAACGCGGTATGTGCGGAGTCGCGATTTTCAAACGAATACATGCATCGATTTTTATAGGCACTTTCTTGACCATAGAAGGCAACATGTCGGTCGATGAGATCTTGTGATGAACCAGCGGCTTTCTGGCGTTCGACGATGACGTTGACATCACAGTGGAGGAAAATTGTAACCACTTGCTCGCCGTAAAGTTCTTTTAGTTTGTCGCAACCTTCAGCATTGACCACTGCATAACATACTCCTGACTCTTCCATGCTTTGCTGCAATTCTGTAGCCTTGATGCCATACTTGACGCCACCAATTTGTACAGCCTCAAGAAACACACCGTTTTCCTCGTCATGCGTGAATTGCTCCATTGAGATATAATGGTAATCAAGACCAATGATTTCACCAGTGCGTGCTTTGCGAGTTGTGTAAGACACTACTTTGGGGATGCCGAGCGTTTCGCCGACCATGTCGGACACCGTCTTTCTTCCCGAACCATCTGGACCTGTAAATACAAATATGTAGCCTTTTTTATCGTTTGATTCCATCGTAATCACCTCTACGTATATAGTCGCATGAAATGAAAAAATCTGTCAATCACTATTTTTGAATGGATGTGTCAAAATGGGTAAAATTATATTGTTTATCGCATCAAGTATCGACGGATATATCGCCGATTCAGAAGATGGACTTGAGTGGTTGATACATACTAAGGGTGAGGGCGACAATGGTTTTGACGCCATGTATAATCGGATTTCATCGATTGTGATGGGGCGCAAAACCTATGATATCGTATGCGACTTAGTCGGACATTATCCCCATGCGGATAAACAATCCTATATTTTTAGTCATTCGCAATCTTCGCTAAATCCAGCAATACAGTTCGTTTCGGGAGATGTCGCAACATGGCTGAACGGATCGGGTGTTTTAGAAAAAGGTGACGTTTGGCTTGTTGGTGGCGCTACATTAGTGAAACAATTTTTGGAGTCGGATTTAATCGACGAACTGATACTCACGATTGCTCCGCTACACCTTGGATCAGGCGTGCCGCTTCATTTGCCGTTCCAAAACGCTTTATTGTGGGAGTTAGTAAGAGTTGATCGTTCCGGACAATTTGCGCAACTTGAATATCACCGATTGCGTAATACGGAGTAGTGCCATTCGCGTTAATGACTGGGGAGGAACAGCATGAGCAACATTACAATAAGTCCTAAATCGATTGTCGATAACTTTCTGACGTTTCAAAAAGATACGTTACAATTTTTGCTCGATGCGATGCCGCTAGGCGATGTCGTACTATTCAAAACCGGTAATTTCAAACCATCTTATGTCATCAATTCGCCTGAATATATCCAAGAAATTCTTGTATCCAAAGACGGTGCGTTTTGCAAAGGTCGATCGTCGAATGTTTTACGCAGAACGATCGGAGACGGATTGTTGACGACTGAAGGCTCCGACCATCAAAGGCAACGAACGCTGATGATGCCGGTTTTTTACAAAGAGCGAATCAAGCGTTATGGTCAAATCATGATCGAAGAGTCGGAAAAAATGGTCGCACGCTGGTCGGATGGGGAAGTCATCTGCTTAAATAGTGAAATGATGAAATTGACGCTCTCCATCATTACCCGGACGATGTTCGGTGAAGAAATTAGCGAAGAACGTAAACAAGAGGTAGCGGATGCGGTGAATGAGACGATTGCGCGCTCTTCCAAACTTTTGTATTCACCATTGCAAATGCCAATGACTATTCCGACGCCAGGCAATGTAAGGCATAAGCGTGCACTTCGTACGCTCGACGAATTGGTCGATGAGGTGTTGGATTCATCTCGAGATGATCTAAAAAGCAACGACGAAACGATGATCGGGTTGCTATCTGCGATACGTGACGGTGATGGAGAACCGCTACCACGCAAAGAAATACGCGATCAAATGATGACGATGTTAATCGCTGGACATGAAACGACTGCCAATGCACTTAGCTGGGTTTGGTTTTTGCTCGCTGAAAATCCGACAGTATTTGATAAAATTCGCCATGAGTCGGAACGTGTCGAATGGAATGCAGATACGTCTCCAATGGAGACATTCCGTGCGCTCACGTATACTCAACAATCGATTCAAGAAACGTTGCGCTTATATCCACCTGCTTGGTTGATTTTGCGAGAAGCAAATGAGGATGTGTCGATACTTGGCGATACGTTCGTCAAAGGTAGTTCGTTGCTTATCAGTCCATACGCATTGCATCGAAACAGCGATGTGTTTACTGACCCGCTCACTTTTAACCCCGATCGTTTTGTATCTGGAAAAACGTATCCGCGTTTTGCTTATTTCCCGTTTGGCGGAGGTTCGCGAAGTTGTATCGGCTCTACATTCGCAATGATGGAAGCGACACTCATCGTTTCTGTGATGGCAGCACATGTTCGTCTTGAGCGCGTGGACGACAAGACTCCTGAACCGGAAACGTCCGTATCGTTGCGTATGAAACAGAATATTTCGGTGCGAGTGAGGTTCCACTGAGATGCGGGTGCTTTGGTTGCAAGATATACATCTCAACCAGTCGTGGCTCGAGACATGTGCTCTCTGTCGACAAACGGACATCCTTTTTTTAACTGAAACACGCGAACGATATACGCAACAAGCGTTTCATAAGCAAAAAATCGTCTTCCACCTGTCGGCACAGCGACATTATGTCGAAAAACTTCGCCTTGCAGGATATAACGTAGTGGTGGAAGTAGGGGAAACGTTCGCGACGTGTCTGCAAACTTTTACGGACACTAAGTTATCCGTTGCGCTCGAACAGACGAAATGGACAGTGGTGCTTCCGACAGACTACGGGTGGCGACAATCGCTGCAGAATGCTTGCGCGAGCGTTGGAGTGGAGGCGCAGTCTGAATTCATTGAAGATGACTTCTTGTATCTCGTTCCGCGAGAACGATGGCCGCAACTATTACCACAACAAAAAAAGTGGAAAATGGAACCCTTGTATCAGCGGTTGCGCAGCCAATTTCATGTGTTGATGGACGGCGAACAACCCGTCGGCGGTCAGTGGAATTATGATGCACAAAATAGAAAGCCGGCGAATGAGCGCGTTGCATTTATCGATGCCTTGCAGTTTGCGAGCGATGATATAACGAACGCGGTCATTGCAGAAGTAGAGTCGGAATACAGCAATCATCCCGGTCACTTAACCACATTTCAATGGCCGGTTACGAGCGAAGATGCGGAACTTGCACTGCAACATTTCATCGAAAATCGTTTGCCCGATTTTGGTACTTACCAGGATGCGATGATTAGCGGCAATCCGTATATGGCGCATTCCTTGCTCTCAGTCACGATTAATGTGGGTTTGCTTTCTCCGATGGATGTCGTGGCTGCGGCCGAAATTGCATATCGAAGTGGACAGGTTGGGCTTGCGTCAGCAGAGGGCTTCATCCGGCAAATTCTAGGTTGGCGCGAATATGTACGCGGCGTATACATTTGCGCTAGCGAAGATTACAAACAACATAATCATTTTGCTTATCAAAGACCGCTGCCTGCATTCTATTGGGATGCTCATACAGAGATGAACTGCATGCGCACGGTTGTCGGGGAGTTGCTTGATAGCGGTTACTCTCACCACATTCAGCGGTTGATGGTGCTGTGCAATTTCGCCGTGTTGACTGGTATACGCCCGCAGGAAGTGAACGATTGGTTTCATCAAATGTATGTTGATTCGCAAGATTGGGTCGTAACACCGAATGTCATCGGCATGGGTTTGCATGCAGACGGCGGTCTGATGGCAACCAAACCTTATGTAAGCAGTGCGCAATACATTAAAAAAATGAGCAATTATTGCAGTGGTTGCAAATACAACGCAGACAGCCGCACAGGCGAAAACGCCTGTCCGTTCAATGCACTGTATTGGTCGTTCATTGCCAATCAAGAGGATACGTTACGAAAAAACCATCGGATGCAGATGATGATTGGCACTTGGCGCAAATTTTCAGATGAAGAACGTGCAAATATTTTGAACCAACAAAAAATGTTGTTGGAAATGCTCGAAAAAGGTCAAATTTAAGCGGGAAATGACGATAAAAATATAGGGTGATGGAATTGATGATTGGCACAGAATTTAGAACAGTGTTTGGTGAGGGTGTAGAAGGCTACTCGAAAGCGCTATCCCTAACTTATATGATTTCTGCTGAGTTTCGCGATAAATTTGTGAAATTGCTTAACTCGAAGCATCAAAATGAAAAAATCGCGCAATGGCTGACGGCTGATGTGGAGAGCGTCGATTTGAAGCATGAGTTTAACAAAGGTGAGCAAATCGATTTGCTGATTACGATTAACAGCAAGCAGGGGCGGTTACTGCTTGGGATCGAAAACAAGAAGACGAGCGGACTGCAAACGGAGCAATTGCAACGTTACAAGGAACAGTTGGAAGCTCGCGGCAAGTATGTGCTTGTGTTCCTCGCACCGAAAAAGTTTTTGTCCGACGAAAAAGAAAAAACAATTGACCTTGTCAATGGCGTTTTTATTGAGCTCAATTACAGTGAACTGCATCAAATGATTCACGAACTTGCGAGTTCGGAACATTCGATGGAAGCGAAATTTTTTGCGGATTTGCACAAACATTTGTCGAAAATTGTCCATCGAAAAGTGTATCAATCGGCTCGGAAAAAAATAGACGAAATATTACGGCGAACCAAAACAGAGGGCGACACAGACATTGAATCTGATCATTCTGTCCATCCAAACTACCGTATGGTTGAACGAAAAATTGGCGGGTTCGATTGCAATTACGGCTTTCGTTTTTGCAATAATATGTATTACGAAGCGCCATTACTTAATGGGGAACCGGAAGTCATCATCTATTTAAAAGACAAACAGACAAATGCCGCACAATCGATTCAGTACAACCAGAAAGTCAAGTTATTTTACGACAAGTATCGACAAAAACTGATGGATGAATTTGATTGCGAAGTCAATTTCTACTCGCCTGAGCAAACGCGCGAGTGTCGATTGTCGATCCGTCGTTCACTTTTTAACTATCGCGGCAAAAAGTTGGACGAAGTCGTAAACTGGCTTAATGCAACGATGCACTTTATCGAAGTTTCTCAATAAAATCAAACATTTGACGATTTTCTAGGACAGTAACGGAACAATCGTTGCTGTCTTTTTCTGTAACCGCTCGTGTTGCTATCGCAAACATGGACTTAGCGACTTGTTCGGCATGAATCGGTTTGTACTTCTTCATCGCCCCGACCATTGCAAAGCGAAAGCAGGAGGTGATGAGAATCGACAATTTCTCTGCGAGGCGAAATTCACGTCGGTTTCCTAGCAAAAGCGAAGGTCGAAAAATCGAAAGCCGCGGAATCTTCAATGCACGTAACTGTTGTTCGACGATGCCCTTCATTCGCGAATAAAACACTCTACTATTCGGGTCGCTACCAATCGCCGTGACGATCAGAAAATGCTCCATCCCGCGTTGTTTCATCCTCCTTGCGACGATAAGCGGCAATTCGACATCGACATAGCGAAAAGCCTCCTGCGACCCAGCACGTTTGATGGTCGTACCGAGACAACAGAACACATCCGTCGCATTTACATCAGCAAGCGCGTCCTCGACCGCGTTCGAGTCATTCAAATCGCAAACGATCACTTTTAATTTAGGATGCTCAACTGGCAGCGCACTTCGCGTCAGCGCGATGACCTGCGAATACTCGTGCCGAACCAATGAAATCTTAAGTAACTCCGTTCCGACAAGCCCACTCGCGCCGATTACCAGCGCCCGTTTTTCATCGATATTGACCGACATCGCAACCGCTCCTCTTGACATTTTTTTCTGAACATCTATAATTAACGAAAGATTATCGAAGACATTGACATGTCTAGTGATACGTTTCAGCAATCGATTGCGTTTCGCGCTTTTGATTGAAGGGACAAACGGAGGTTGCTGTGACGAAACCAACGAAGGGCGAACTCGAAGACAAAATCAGTCGCGCACTGACGCAATGGGAGAAAGAGTACCTCGGACGGGGACCGCTTTCTGTCAAGACGGACATTGTGCGTAACATGATTATTGTACTCCTCAAAGGGATTCTCACGCCAGCCGAAAAACATTTAGCTACATCTCTAGACGGCATGCTATCAATCAAACGAATTCGTGCAGATTTGATCGAATCAGGCAACGACCAACTGAAACAAATCATGCAAGATATCACCGGTTTTTCTGTGCTCAGTTTCCATACGGATGTTAGCACGCGAACGGGTGAGCGAATTATCGTTTTTATCATGAATGACCATTTCGATTTTCTCTAACCATTTTGATTATACTGGCAGGTCATAGAATGACTGATGATCGATTCCTTCATCACAGTCTGTCGATGACACACCGGGAACAACCGCTCTCGAATCGGCTGTTTCCGGTTTTTTTTATTTATGTTTTTGTTCATAGAGAAGGGGAGATTATCATGCAAGACATTATTTTGCAAAACCTTGTGTCACCGGCTGTTCTGTTTTTCGTACTCGGATTGTTGGCGGCGCTTGTTAAGTCCGACTTGAAATTCCCGAAAGCGCTCAGTGAGTCGCTTAGTATTTATTTGCTTGCGGCCATCGGACTCAAAGGCGGAATTGAGATGTCGAAACATTCATTCGCAACGATTGCCTGGCCGACGGTCGGCACCATCGTACTCGGTTGTCTCGTTCCCATATTAACATTTTTACTCTGTCGTTGGCTGGTGATTGATCGAAAAAACTCGGCCGCGTTAGCTGCCACATATGGTTCGGTCAGCATTGTCACATTCGGCGCAGCGGTCCAATTTTTACAAAGCGAAGGCATTCCGTTTGAAAGTTATATGACGGCGATGGTCGTCATTCTCGAAACGCCGGCCATTCTCATCTCACTTATCATTTTGCGCACACTCGAAAGCCGCGAAGAAAACGAACGCCGTCAGCGGATGATTGACCCGGAAGTCTTAAAGGAAAGTTTCTTCGGCAAAAGCATCATTCTCATGGTCGGTGGCATGCTTGTTGGTTTGATTGCGGGTACGTCAGCTGTTCCTGTGGTGAAACCATTGTTCATTGACCTTTATCCGAGCGTACTTGTCATCTTTTTGCTTGGCATGGGGCTGGTTGCCGGCGAACGGCTTAAAGAAATCGGCGCATATGGTGTGAAATTAATTTTACTCGCGGTTGTCATGCCGCTCCTATGGGGTACTTTAGGACTGGTCATCGGCTATTGGTGCGGACTTTCAACGGGTGGCATGATGATCATGGGTGTCTTGGGTGCCAGCGCGTCATATATCGCTGCGCCTGCTGCGATCAAAACGTCAATTCCTGACGCCAACCCGTCGATTTACATCGGCATGTCGCTGGGCATCACATTCCCTTTCAATCTCATTTTCGGAATTCCGCTTTATTTGGAAATTTCCAAGTACATTCACGGATAATCATCGAATCACGAATGGGTCAAAAAACGGGCAAGCACGCCCGTTTTTTATGTTATCATCAAAGTAAGTGAGGTGATGACATGAACAAATTCGTATTCCTGTCGATTGTGCTATGCTTGTTCGTGCTCAGCGCATGTAAAGACATTTCGCAAAATGCGCCGCTGAAGTTGAAATCGATCGATTCAAGTTTTGATGCAAGCGCCTTTGTTCCGTTAGAGCAAACAGCCATCTCAGCTGATTGGACGATTCGGCGATATGAACAAGTCATTGACGCGGGCGGTGAGTCCGTTCGTTTTCCTGTTGTGCTTTTTGAGACAGAAATCGATTGGGATGGCAACGGAACTGAAGATCGCATTGAAATACGCTACGACGATGAGTTACGCAATCATTGGGAAGTCTATCAATCGCTGCTGATGAAAGAATTGCTTAAAAGTCGACACGATCCCAGCGATGATCCGGTGCAGCCAGACCGACCGGCAGATGGCCCATGCCAAGTATGTACGGTCAGTTTCTCCGTCAACGGCGACGATGCTGATCCCATGATTTTGCCGTCATTAGCGCTTGATGATACGTTGAGTCGTTCCTATTTTTATAAAGCGAATCACAAATCTAAACAGTTGTCATTTGCATTGCGCGACGATGGACCGAGTGCGGATGCAAAATACTACTTGTTCAGCCGGGCGCCAGGCAAATGGCACTACGTTGGCACATTGCCATTCCGCGACCGCCTCTATGTTGACGGCAACGGCAATTATATTAGCAGTTGGCAAATGACGCACATGCAGCCCTATTATGTTTTCGGATGGTATGACAAAAACCTTCGCCATCAGCGGCTTGAAGGCCGCCTGTCCGCGTACGATGCCACTTGTGCTGATAGCGAGATTCCTGCTTTTTTCAAAGAAGAGCGGCGATCTGACAAATCGCAACCGATGGTCATGTATTTCGCCGAACAATATGCCCTCAAGCAACCGCTCTCATGCCAAGTGACACAAATTTTGTTTTATGAGTGGGAAGACGCCGACGGTAAGCGAATCCAACCCGCTGAATATTACGTAGAGCTTGAAGATGGACGAAAAGGTTACCTTGCTTACTTCGACGCTGATTGACGCGGCGATAACCATTTTAAAAGTGGCGGTGTAACAACGGTTGAAACGACAACGGCGATGACGACAGCCGTGAAATATTGTTGTGCCAACAAGCCGGATGTGAGTCCGATGGAGGCGATTATTAGTGCGATTTCACCACGCGAAATCATGCCCGCCCCGATGAAGAGCGATGAACGAGTGTTGAAGCGACTCAATTTTGCACCAACGCCAGAACCAATCCATTTGCTGATGATGGCGACGAAGCATAATAACAATGTAAATATCAGATGTTCGGATATGCCCTCGAATGAAACGTTCAACCCGATGCTAACGAAAAACACCGGAACAAATACAGTATAGGCGATCGGTTCGAGTTTACGCTCGACTTCTTTGTGAAATGCGGTTTGTGAGATGGCGACACCGGCGATGAATGCGCCGATAATGCCAGCTACGCCCATCGATTCAGCAAACCAGGCGAAGACAAAACATAGCACGATGCCGGCTTTGATGACGGGTTCATTCGTTTTGACAAGCGACAGTTTGCGCATTAGCCATGGAACAATTTTCCATACGGCGATAATCGCACCCGCAAAGAAGAGCACTTTTTTGCCGATCAGCAGTCCCAGATTGACATCTCCGCCACCAATGAAACTCATCACGACGGCGAGCAAAATCACGACGGCGATATCATCGACGAGCGCGGCACCGAGCACTGTCGCACTTTCGCGACTCTTAAGTTGGCCGAGTTCCTTAAACGTTTGTACGGAGATACTGACCGATGTCGCTGACAATAGCAAACCGATGAACATCGCTTCATTATTCGTCATCCCGGCCATTATGCCTAAGCCATAGCCGCCCGCGAACGGTAAAATAATGCCGCCAAGCGCCACAGCGACCGATGCATTGCGATTTTTCTTCAATTGTTCCAAGTCTGTTTCCAAACCTGCGAAAAACATGAGCAACAAGACGCCGATCATGCTGAACGTGTCGATCAATTCCGACGGTTCAATCCAGTTTAACGCTGCCGGACCAATTAATATCCCGACTAACAACGTCCCTAAAACAGAAGGTTGCCCTAACCTGATGGAAAGGTCGCCGGCAAGTTTGGTGGCGATGATGATAATGATGAGTTGCGTGATAAATTCCATTTTTTACCTCCTTGACACGAAAAAGAGCCCGTCGATGACAGGCTCCTCCAAGTGTTTACGTTGTATTTAATTCTAAATTTATTTTACATCAAAATGTTGGCGATGACAAATCGACCGCTCGATAAAGGAGTGCATCATCACATGACCGAACCTTCAATACCCGCTAATCGTTTGATTGATGAGTCATCACCCTACTTGCAACAGCATGCTTACAACCCAGTTGACTGGTACCCTTGGTGTGATGACGCGTTTGCGCGCGCGATGAGCGAGGGGAAAGCGGTGTTTCTTAGTATCGGATATAGCACATGCCACTGGTGCCATGTTATGGAACGCGAGTCGTTTGCCGATGAACAAGTTTCGGCACTGCTAAACGCCGATTATATTTGCATCAAAGTGGACCGAGAAGAACGACCGGATATCGACCACCTCTACATGGAAGTGTGCCGTTTATTGACCGGTAGTGGTGGTTGGCCGCTGAACGTGTGGTTAACACCTGACAAAATTCCGTTTTATGCGGGCACCTATTTTCCGAAACAAAAGACGTATCACAAAATCGGACTGCTTGAGTTATTACCGCAATTGAGCGGCAAGTGGAAGCAAGATCCAATGCGTGTGCAGGCGATAGGCAATCAGATTATGGAAGAGTGTGCCAAGCAACGTCAATCTACGGATAAAAATGACGACATGGAAGAGTTGGTTACTACCTCGCTACTTGGCTATGAGCGGACATTTGATCGCACATACGGCGGATTCGGCAAAGCGCCCAAATTCCCTTTGCCAGTCAATCTGATGTGGCTGCTTCGCTGTTCTCATCGTGACGGTGATGAAAAAGCGCTCGAGATGGCGGAACTCACATTGCGCCGTATGGTGCGCGGCGGCATGTACGATCATGTGGGTCACGGATTTTGTCGTTACTCAACGGACGAGAAGTGGCTCATTCCGCATTTTGAAAAAATGTTATATGACAATGCGTTGCTGGTGATGGCTTACACGGAAGCGTACCAAGTGACCAAAAAGGATCGCTATCGAGAAATTGCCGAACAGGTTTGTCGCTTTGTGTTGCGTGAGTTGGAAACTCCCAATGGCGGGTTTTACTGTGCCTTGGATGCTGAGACGGAAGGGGTGGAAGGGCGCTTTTATGTTTGGACAAAGCAAGAACTTGAGTTGATTCTCGGTGAAAAGGACGCAATGCTCTACGCGGATGTTTATCAATTTACAGCTGATGCCACGTTTGCTGGCGGATACGTACCGAATCTGTTGATGTTCGATGTCGAACAATATGCCCGCACCAACAAATATGACGTAACGGTGTTGAATAAGCGACTCGAAGCGTGCCGCCAACGTTTGTTACAGGCGCGAGACTGCCGAACGCGCCCCCATCGCGATGAGAAAATACTCGTTTCATGGAACAGTTTGATGATTGTCGCGCTCTGCAAGGCGGCGCGCGCATTCCAAAATCACGAGTGGTTGGATGTTGCGTTGCGTGCGCTCGATCGAATCGAGAGTGAAGCGGATTTTTGCGAACGAAGACAGCGATTGTTTCTTGATGATTGCGCCTATTTGACTTGGGCATATGTTGAGTTGTATGAAACGTCTGGTGACGCAACATTTTTGCAACGTGCGATGAGCCGATGCGAGCACACGATTCGTAAATATTGGGATGAGCAGGCGGGAGGCTTCTTTTTCTCTGCACATGATGCAGAACGATTACCGCTTCGTCTCAAAAAATGGCATGACGGTGCACTGCCATCAGGCAACTCCGTCGCTCTTTATACGATGGTGAAATTGTCGCGGATGAGCAAAACGCATGATTTGTCGAACCTCATCGAACGATTGATTCGTTGCGGATTCGACATTCACCGACAACAACCGACAATGTGTGCGATGTATTTATTGGCTGTCGATTTGTGGCGACAACCGCCACTCGATATTGAAATCAACGGCACGGAAGACGACGAACAGGCAATGGGAGCGGTTCGATATTTGCAATCGCTATATTTACCGACAGCACATATCGTGCGTCGTCATGATGAGCAGACATTCTCGGTTACCATTTGTGATGCATTTCAATGTTTACCGCCATTGAAAAGTTTAACAGAACTCGAAAAATGGTATGCGCAACGCGCTTTAACATGATAAAATATGAACAGTGAATGGAGGAAACGAGTTGACACAAATTCGAGACTACCCGCAACCATATGTCGAATATTTGATTGAGTTTCATGGCACTCGTGACTATTTTGAATGCCATGAGATTATGGAAGAGTTTTGGAAAGAAAATATCGAAGATGAGCACCGTCATATATGGCTGGGTTTGATTCAAATCGCGGTTGGTTTATACCATCATCGGACGGGCAATGTGAACGGTGCCTTGAAAATGATGTCAGGCGCATTGAAGCAATTGTCGAAAATGGATGCTTCGAAATTAGCGATAGATCGAGAGTCGTTATTAGCCTTAATCAGTGATCGTATCGCACAATTGTCCGCCACTTCGATAGAGAATTCAGTAGCATATACGGACTTCGATTTACCGCTTACAGACGAAGGGCTCATTCGTCATTGCCAATCGCTTTGTTCCGAACGCCAATTGCACTGGTGCGCACCTAGCGATGTCAATAACCGTGAACTCATTTATAGACACACCTTGCGCGATCGAAGTGATGTCATTGCTGCGAGACATGCAGCTTACCAAGCAAAACACTCATTGGAGGGTTCGAAATGAAAGCACATGAAATTGATTACGTGATTCACGGTGCAGAGATGCAGTTTATCGAGATTGGCCTTGATCCACAGGAAAGCGTGATTGCTGAGGCCGGAGCGATGATGATGATGGATCAGCATATTGAAATGGAAACAATCTTTGGTGACGGCAACGAACAAGGTGGCTTTCTCGGAAAGTTTTTCAGCGCAGGCAAACGTCTGGTCACTGGAGAAAGTTTGTTCATGACCGTATTCTCTAACAACGGCACGATGAAACAGAACGTATCATTCGCTGCGCCTTATCCTGGTCATATTATTCCGCTTGACTTGCACGCGCTTGGCGGCAAAATTATTTGTCAGAAAGATTCGTTTTTGTGCGCAGCCAAAGGTGTATCCATCGGCATCGAGTTCAATAAAAAAATTGGCACTGGTCTGTTCGGCGGTGAAGGGTTCATCATGCAGAAACTTGAAGGTGACGGACTGGCTTTTGCTCATGCTGGGGGCACAATCGTCGAAAAAACACTCAGTGCCGGCGAAACGTTGCGGATTGACACCGGTTGTCTAGTCGCATTCACGATGGACGTGCAGTATTCGATTGAATTTGTGAAAAAAGTGAAGACTGCGCTATTCGGCGGCGAAGGCTTGTTCTATGCGAAACTGCAAGGCCCTGGAAAAGTGTGGATTCAGTCGCTACCGTTCAACAAATTCGCAGACCGCGTCATCTCTGCGAGCAAATACGGAAACAAAGATAGTGGCAGCATCTTGGGCGGTATCGCTGATGGAATTGGTGGCAATTTGTGATGCACATCGTTTCCTTCGAACCTACGCCCAGTCCGAATGTGATGAAGTTAAATTTGCAATCGCCAATAGTCGATGGTCAACGTTTTGAGTTTTCTAATGAAACTGCGGATGAGGCGCCTGAATGGTTGCGCCCTTTGCTTCTCATCGCTGGCGTTCGTTCTGTCTATGCGGCTGCTGATTTCATTGCGCTCGAACGGAATAATGGTGTCGATTGGCGTCAAATTCTTATTCATGTGCCCGGAATTAGTGCTGTAGATTTGGATACGCATAATTATGCGAATCAGGAAACGAGCGAGCAAGAATTTATCGTATATGTGCAAAAAATGACCGACATTCCGATGCAGGTGAAATTGGTCGGAGAGAGCGGTGAGTATCGGTATGCGATGCCCGATGTGTTTATGCAGGCGGCGGTTCATGTCAGCAAGCAATCGAGCAACGTCATCACGGAACGCATTTGGCATGAAGCTGGCAGTCGTTATGGTCATGCCGCGGAACTTGGCCCCATCGTTGTTGCAGAACAAGCGGCGATTCATGCTTATTTGGTCGAATCGACGGAATTCCAGAATCAAAGTGATGATAGCGACAGGGACACGCCACCTTTGATGGATTGGCAAGCGCGTTATGCAGCGTTGAATGCTGTTGAAGTTTGTGAAGAAAACCTCAATCTTTTCGCGCAAAGTTTACGAGATGAGCATCCGTCTGTGCGACGCTTGGCAGTTGTCCAACTGGGGGAACTCAAGCAATCGCTGGCATTCAGTTATTTAATCAAAGCGTTGCGCGATCCAGCTATTTCTGTACGCCGTACGGCGGGTGATACGCTTAGTGATTTAGGCGATTCGATTGCAGTCCCGTATATGATCGAAGCGCTTGCCGATAAACACAAGTTGATGCGCTGGCGGGCCGCTCGCTTTCTTTATGAGTGCGGGGATGCAAGTGCGATTGCAGCGCTGACCGTTGCATTGGATGATGCCGAATTCGAGGTTAGTTTGCAAGCGAAACTCGCACTAGAGCGGATTGTTGGCGGTACGGCTGCGAGTGGTACGATGTGGCAACAGATTGAAAATCGTTCAAAGAATGTTCAATAATTTACAGGAAACGTGCATGTATTGTGCGTAAAAAAATTGTAAACTTAAATTACGCAAACGTTTTCATAAAGGGGGTGTAAGTTTGAATCGATTTTTGTCGACAAGGTGGGTCATCGGTTACATTATCGTGATTGTTGTCGCTTTAGCGATTGGGTTGCTGATTTTGTTACAGACAAATCATGATCATGTCATCGTGAACAAAAATCCGAATCCATATGGCGACTTGAAACAATCGTTTTCCAATAAATTGCTGTCCGTCGATCGAACGGAACAACTATCCGCTGCGCCGGAGTTGGACGCCGAAGTTAAAAAGATTTTGAACGTTCTCAATAACCATGTGATTCCGCCCAACAAAGTATTCTCTTTTGAAGACTGGTTTGACGAACAAAAAATGACCGTCAGCGAGAAAGCGAAGTCTGCAGTTGCAGGCATGATTTATGAGATTTCTGTTCGCACTGCGATGGAGACGGGTGAGCGTTATACTCATTTGATTTTGCCGAAATTTTCAAAGTCGGGATTCGATGTGGAAGTCCGCAACGGTCAGAAAAACTTAACCGTGCGCAATCCGTATCGCTATTCCATACAATTGCGATCTGGTGCAAACATAGCGCTCGATGTTTACACGAATGCCGAGCGAGTAACGTTACCCAAAATCTCTATTGAAAATAAAGCAATTCCGTTCGAAAAAGTCTTGCTTGCGGATCGCCGTGGTAGCGGTACGAATTTGCCGCAAGGTGCTGTGAATGGTTCAATCGTGAAAGTATTTAGCGTGATTGATAGTGGAGAGAAACAACTCGTTTCGCGCGATTTTTATCCAGCACAGGCGCAAGTCGTAATAAAAGGTGCGGCAAGCGAAACTGCACCTGAGGCAACGGAGTAGGGGGGTACATATGCGACTCGGAGATCTTTTGATTGCAAATGATTTGCTTAAACCAGATCAACTAAAACGCGCCATCAACATCCAAAAAACGAGTAAAAAGAAATTAGGAGACATCCTGATTTCCGAGGGGATGATTAGCGAATCTCAGTTGATTGATGTATTAAAGATTCAACTTGGTTTTCCGGTCATTCAATTGACTGAATCGAATATCGATGTGCTCGCTGTGCAATTGATTCAAGAGTCTGTTGCTCGCAAACATTCACTCATTCCATTCGCTCTCGATCAGCAGAAATTGAAGTGTGCGATGGTCGATCCACTCAATTACGACGCGATTGAAGAAATTGCCTTAATTACTGGCTATCCAGTGGAACCATTTTTGGCAACACGCACAGAAATTGAAATGGCAATTGCTCGTTTGTTTTCAGTTCAAGAGCAGCAAGTTGGTCCGTTTTCTGTACTGAACGAGCAGAACGATGAAAAACTCGATGATTTTGATAGCAGTCCAGACACGCCAATTATCAAATTCGTCAATCAAATGATTTTGTCTGCCGTCCAGCAGCGTGCATCTGATATTCATATCGAAGCGTTAGAGAAACAAGTATTAATTCGCTATCGTGTAGATGGTGCACTTCGCACGGAGAAGACCCTTTCTAAAGACATGCAAGACATTCTCATCTCTAGGTTGAAGATCATCGCCAAACTGAACATCGCAGAGAAACGGTTGCCGCAAGATGGACGCATTCAAGTTGTCGTAGAGCAAAGAAAGGTAGACATACGGATTTCTACGCTCCCGTCGATTTATGGAGAAAGCATCGTTTTGCGGATTTTAGATCAATCGATCGGCGTTAAAGAGTTGAATGAACTTGGTTTCACAGAGTTGAATTTGTCTCGTTTCGAAAAGATGTTAAAACGCCCGAATGGCATGATTTTGATATCGGGACCTACAGGGAGCGGGAAGACGTCGACGTTATACTCAGCGTTACAACGCGTCAATCGGGAAGAAGTGAAGATTATCACGATTGAAGATCCGGTTGAGTATCGCATTCACGGTGTGACGCAAATGCAAGTCAATACACAAATCGGTCTAACCTTCGCATCAGGATTACGCTCTTTATTACGACAAGATCCGAATATCGTGATGGTCGGTGAAATTCGCGATGTGGAGACGGCCGAAATTGCTGTCAGAGCATCATTGACCGGACATCTTGTGTTAAGCACCATTCACACCAATAACTCGATCTCGACGCTTAGTCGATTGCTCGATATGGGCATCGAATCCTATTTGTTGGCTTCCTCTTTGAACTGTGTGCTTTCGCAGCGGCTCGTACGCAGAGTATGCGCAAACTGCCGCTCACAAGTGCAACTGAAACCAGATGAGTATCAAGTGTTCGAGAACTACGGATTGGTTGAAGATTTGCGGTCACACTCGCGCAAATATTTCGCCAAGGGTGATGAACTGTTTAGTTCGCGCGGTAAGGGGTGTGCCAAGTGTTACATGACCGGTTATTTCGGACGTATTGCGATCAACGAGGTGTTGGTCATCGATGATACATTGCGTGCGATGATTGCTCGGCAAAGGCCGCTCGACGAAATGCGTGAATATTTACGAGAGATGCAGTTCAAAACGCTTATGCATGATGGTTTGCAGAAGGTGATTCAAGGATATACCACTCTCGAAGAAGTACTCAAAGTCATCGCAGAGGAGTGATTCGAATGCCCAATTTTTATTACGAGGCAATCAATGGCGAAGGCAAAAAAGTAAAAGGCTATCATCGCTCCGGAAATAAGCAGGCTGCCATCCAGGAATTGCGCGCAAAGAATTTGCTGTTGCGAGAAGTGAAGGAAAAACAACCCAGCATACTCGAACGAGACATTTCTTTTGGTCCACTCGTAAAACCTGAACATTTTGTCTTTTTTTGCAGACAATTTGCGACACTGATTCGTTCCGGTATCGAGATTGAGACTGCACTTTCGATTCTGATTGATCAATCGCCGACCAAACGATTGCGGGAAGCGTTAAGTGAAGTTGCGGATCGCATTCGCAACGGTCATTCCTTGTCGAAGTCGTTCGCCGAACATCCGAAAATTTTTCCGGAAATGTTCGTCAACATGATTGCCGCTGCAGAAATTAGCGGAGGGCTTGAGGACACTTTGCTTCGCTTAGCGATTCATTATGAGAAAGAACATAAAACGGTGAAACAAATCAAATCTGCGCTTGTTTACCCGGTCATCGTAACGATTGTTGCAATTGGTGTTGTCATTTTCCTTTTGCTAAACGTCGTTCCCGTATTCACGAGCATGTTTTCGGAACAAGGAGCCGAATTACCGCTAGTGACCAAAATTGTTGTCGGTGCCAGCGACTTAGTCGTGCAGTTGTGGTGGTTCTTGTTGTTGTTGCCGATTGTCCTGTTTATCGCTATTCGCATGTTTGTTAGCACTGAACAAGGTCGATATTCTGTGGATTTGCTTAAGTTCCGCATTCCGCTATTCGGCACTGTCTTTCGCAAAGCGGCCATCGCCAGATTGACGCGCACGCTGTCGTCCTTGATGACGAGTGCTGTTCCCGTGCTACAGGCGCTCGAATTAACCGAAAAAGTAGTGAACAACCAAGTGTATGTGAAAGTTCTGCGGCAAGCGAGAATTGCTTTGCAACAAGGTAAGTCGCTTTCGCAACCGCTCGCTGAGAGCAAACAGTTTCCCGCCATCGTCACCCAAATGATACACATTGGCGAGGAAACCGGACAGATTGATGCGATGCTGGAAAAAGTCTCGGAATCGTTTGAAAATGATGTCGAGCAATCGGTTGATCGGCTCAAGTCAACGATTGAACCGGTGATGCTGTTGATCGTTTCTGCATTAGTCGGATTTATCGTCATCGCTGTGATGACGCCGATGTTTACCATGTACGAGAACTTCTTATCTTAATCAATTAACGAGGAGAATGAACATGAAATTATTGAAAAATCAAAAAGGTTTAACGCTTATCGAACTGCTTGCTGTCATTGTCATTTTGGGGATCATTGCTGCGATTGCGATTCCTTCAGTGAACACAATAATCTCGAATTCGAAAAAGAGTGCTCAAAAAGAAAATGCACGCGCGATGATTGATGCGGCTCGTTATAAAGTAAATAGCGAGTTTATTTCAACATCTAAAACTTTCACATTGGCAGATTTACAAGATGATAAAGCGAATTATATCGAAAAAATTACTGATCCAAGCGGTGACGGTTATGACTCATCGAAATCAAAAGTCATTGCCAAAGAAGAAGATGGATCATTTTCATATAGCGTTTGTCTTGTCGGATCAGAAAACTATATTGGCGATGGCACAACTTGTATTGAAGAGTCGAAGTTAGATGACTATGAAGTGAAATAATGTATTGAGACGGTTTAAAAGAAAGGAAGTGCGCGATGTTCGGACTTCGTAAGAAAGCGACTTTCGGTCTGCAAATTTATGATTCAGGCATCAAATTGACTGGTTTGCAATGGCAAAAGGGTGAACCACAGCTTTCCATGTTGCAACATGTGACATTTGAGAATGCTGTTATACGCAATGGCAAAATCGCAGATGAACCGACGCTCGTCAATTTGTTAAAAGGGTTAAAACAATCTACAGGACTTGGCAAGGCAGATGTAATATTGTCGATTCCAACAACGAATTTGTTAATGCGGCGTTCGAAAATTGCCTCTTTGTCGACTGCGGAGATGCGGAATTTAATTGATCTCGAAATGCATTCCGGCGACAAGATGCCGTTTAAAAATCCGGTGTTTGATTTTGTCAGAACGAATGAAATGAGTTCGGATTCTGCAAACGTTGGTGAGATCGTTACTGAATCAGTGGTGAAGCAGGAAGAGGTAATCGTTTTTGCCTCGCCAGAAGAAACAATCAATGCTTATTTGGATGCGTTGAAACTTGCCGACATTTCTGTTGCTGCCATCGATATTTCACCGTTGGCACAATTCCGTTCGCTTGTTTTTGCCGACCAACAACTGCATCCTGAGCAAACGGACATTCCTGACTTGTTCCTGATGATCGATTGTTTTGCAGAAGGTGCAGACATCTCGATTTTCAATGACGGATTGCCAGTATTCATCCGCTCGGTCAGCATTATTGCGAACAACACTTTCGTTTCCAACCAAGAGCGGACGGAAAACTATGTTGCTACATTGACGACTGAACTATCGAGAATTATGAATTATTACAAGTTCTCGATTTCTTCGGAATTCCGCGATATACCTAGGGTTTATGTATCTGGTAGCGAGCATCTTGTTGATGTGTTAGCTGATCCTTTAAGAAATGAACTCAAAGTGGAGTTGCATCCGATTGTGTTTGGCGTCTATGCTGAATCAGAATTGTCATCAAGTGCGAGAAATGATGTGTTACAGTATTGCAGTGCATTAGGCCTTGCGCTGAAAGGTTAAGAAGGGAGGATGCTTTGTTTGAAACCTCGATATCGTTCGATTGAAATCAACTTATTGCCCAGTGGCGCAGTTTCTTTAACTCGTCTTTATCGTCCGTATATTTATGCGAGTTCAGTGTTCGTTGCATTATTTTTAATATTCATCGTGATTTCTTTTGTTGCCAATGGCAACAAACAAGCGAGCGAGGATCAGATAGCGGAACTCGATGCTGAAATTGCACAGTTGCAAGCGAGGATTAGCGAATCGAATTTTTTGGGAAGTGTTAGCGATTATGTTGAACTTCCTAGCAAATTGCGTGCAGTTCAACCCAGCACCAATGAACTGTTTGAATCATTTAATGCAACCATGATTGATGGAATGAACGTGCAGACGTTTGAAGTTTCGGATGGGAAACGCGTACGCATTAACGCTTCATTTGCGTCCGCCGAAATACTCATCACATTTTTAAATAAATTAAAGAAGTCCGATTCATTTGAATTGGTTTCCTCGTCTGGTTTCAACAACGTTCCGACCGTATCAGAGGTGTCGAATGCGCAATCTGCCAATAAATTTTCGGCAATGACGCAAGTTTCTTTCGAATTACTATTTGCAGATGAAGAAAATCGTGCTGGAGGTGGGACTCCATGAGAGGCGTGATTGATCGCAAAATTGTTACTTATGCAGTCATTATTGCTTCGTTGCTGTTGTTGCTAGTGTTTCTTTATAGCACGTTGCCCGCTTTGCAAGGAATGAATGACGCAAAATCAGAGTTAGAGCAAAAGAAAGTTGAGTTGAATGAAAAGAACATATTAGCAGAAAATTTATTGCAGTTTGGACCACAAGACGAATTCTCGCTTGCCTCCATTCGCAATGATATCCCGGAGCGCCCTGATGTCGAGCATATTCTGCGCGATTTAAAAAGTTTGGAACTATTCAGTGGGATTGCTTTTAGCAATTATAATGTCGCAGCAGTTGATAGTGTGAATGGTGACAGTGAGGGAGAAGGAAACGAAGCAAAAATAAATAACAATGCCGTCGTACCGTTGGAAGTCTCGTTTACGTTTCGCGGCAAACGAGCGCAACTCGTTAGTTTGTTGCGAGAAATTGAATATGTGGAACGAATTTATACGGTAAGCAAGCTCAATATAACGACGGACGCAAACGTGCCAGTATCATTAGAAAGTCCGAATGAAACGATCAATGGTGCAATGACTTTGACCACTTACTATGTGCCTGGCCTGCAAAAACATTTTATCGACCCTCGTCCGCTTGATACATTTTAAAATAACATGAAAAAAGGAGGAGCATCTATGTCACAAATCAAATCGACAATTGCGGTTGTATTGATTTGTGTTTTGCTTTTTCCTGTGATGACAGGTCAAGCGAGTGTCGCTTCTTCTGATTGTTCACAATTACTTTCACTAAGCGTACCGAACGTTGATACAAACGGAACGAAAGTAATTGAATCAGATAATGCCAAGGAATTACAATTGATGTATGACCTTACGCCTAACCCTGAATCGGCTGTTCAACGTGGACCGATGGATGTTGTGCTTATTGCTGAGACAGCAGAAACGATGGCTCAGGATTTTGATGGCAATGAATTACCGGTCAATTCTTCTGATCCGAATCAGCGCATCAACGCGATGAAAAACTCGCTCAAAAAATTCGTGCAGTTAATGAATAAAAGTAATCTTAACAAATCCGAAAAAGACCGTGTAGCACTCATCAAATTCGATACAGCTGCAGAAGTGCGTTCAAATTTCACCGAAAATTATAATGATGTTCTGACGAAAATCGAACAACTGTCTCCGGTCAACCCGCAGGACGAGGAGAAAATCGGGAAAAACTTCGGTCAAGCTTTTTCGATTGCTACACAAATGATTCGCAACACGCAAAAAAACATTCCGCTTGCTCCGCAAAAACTTTCATTCAACGGATTAACGGATACCAGTGTAACGATTGAATGGGATTCGTCACTTGATGTCACGAATTTATTGCGCTATGAATTGTATCGAAGTAAAGATTCGATGTTTAACTACACGAAAATTCTCGAAACGATAGCGACGAGCTATACAGATACAAACATTGTCCCGTCTAGTACATATGATTATTACGTGCTTGCAGTAGATAAAAATGGCGTGCA
>CANHCR010000014.1 GCA_947459205.1 Caryophanales bacterium
AAAGTTTCCTTCATCTAAAAAGTTCATCTAGAACTCATGATCTGCTAACGTTTTGTTGCTTTCTTTCCTCATTCGTTGATCAGTTTTCAAGGTGCGTTCCGCCTCCCGCTTCCGAAGGCGACTAAAACAATATACCACATTCCGTTTCCTCTTGGCAAGGGTTTTTCGAACCTTTTTTTGTTTCATTTTTTTGATTCGATTTCTTGTTAAGCGAAACAGACAATGAGTAATTTATCAAATATTGAACCTCAAGTCAAGAGTCGGACAAAAGTTTTTTTCGCCGGCTCTCGATTTATTCATTATTCGATGATTCCTTCTAAAGGACTACTTGCAGTTGCATATTTCTTTTTTGGAATTCGACCAGCAAGAAAGCCCTTACGACCCGCTTCAACAGCAAGTTTGAATGCCTCAGCCATTAACACAGGGTCTTTAGCCGCTGCGACTGCCGTATTAAGCAACACGCCATCAGCACCCAATTCCATCGCAATCGTAGCATCAGCCGGACTTCCTATCCCAGCATCGATAATAATCGGCACGGTAGCATCCTCAAGGATTAGTTTAATATTATTCGGATTCGTAATACCCTGCCCTGACCCAATTGGTGATGCGCCTGGCATAACGGCTGCCGCACCCGCTTCTTGAAGTTTTTTTGCCAAAATCGGGTCATCATTCGTGTAAGTCAGTACGACAAAGCCCTCGTTGACCAAAATTTTCGTCGCTTCCAAAGTGCCGATTGGATCCGGCAGCAATGTTTTCGGGTCGCCGATGACTTCCACTTTGATCATGTCACACAAGCCAGAAGCTTTCGCTAGTCTAGCTACACGAACAGCTTCCTCTGCGGTATAACAGCCGGCAGTATTTGGCAAAAGTTTGAATTTTTTCAAATCAAGTTGTTCCAAAAAATTGCTCGCTTCTGGATTATCAAGGGGCAAGCGTCGCACAGCAAACGTTAAAATTTCGGCACTAGAAATCGCAATCGCCTGCGTCTGCAAATCAAGCGAAGTGTATTTTCCGGTTCCCATCATTAATCGAGATTGAAATTCGTATGGTCCTATTTTTAACATATTGAACTCCTTTTTGTGTTTTGTTATTGGTCGTAGAGAGCGTTTTAACCGCCACCGACAAAGTGAACAATTTCGACCCTATCGTTTTCCTGCAGAATCGTGTTATCATATGCTTCACGATCAATGATTTGGAGGTTTAATTCGACTACGACAATCTTATTGGCAATTTGAAAATGTTGAAGCAAGTCGCGCACGGTAGATACATCCATTACAGCACGTTGCTCGCCGTTAATAATGAGATTCACGATGATGCCTCCTTCGATTTATATCGTGTAGCGCGTTTCGACAAAAGCTTGCGCAGCCGAATAGGTCGTTTCACGAATGAGCGACTTTTGCGTTAGTTTGTGCAAAATCATATTGATATCGATCGGAAGTTCACGAACTTCTGGATGCATCGCGATATCTTGAACGGTCCAAGCATCCTCACTGCTACGTAAAATGCGCATAATTATGGTACAGCAATTTTCGATCTTGGTAGAGGCAAAAAAGTCACTGGCTAGGATTAGCAACTGAATTCGTTTTTCGATAGGATCTGGACTAAGAATCAATT
This sequence comes from Caryophanales bacterium, assembly GCA_947459205.1. GTDB lineage: Bacteria > Bacillota > Bacilli > Paenibacillales > CANHCR01 > CANHCR01. The sequence continues at coordinate 1,615 of CANHCR010000014.1, forward strand.
CTTCATACAATTTGAAAACGCCGATGTTGATTGTCCGCAGTTGTTCCCAAACGGTGATTTCTGGATGAATACCTTGCTCAATAATAGCAATGCGCGCCCAATGATGGAGCGCCTCTAGAATGTTACTGAAGGCATCCATATAATGTCCGGATTTTAAATATTCTTTGCTTTGCAAATAAGTACGTAGAAAGGCAGAAAATTCGATTAACAAACGTTGTTCGCGTAAGGACTGCGGAAATTGAGCGGCATTTTGGCGCAAACCGGTCAAATAACCGTCGCGATCGAACAAGATTTCGCCACGTAATAGCCACTCGATGATTCGCCTGTTTTCGCCTGCAGCAATCCATTTATGCAATCCGTCTGCATCAACCCATCGTTCTTGTATACGCTTGTTATGTTTTATATAATGAGATAGAGGGCGTTGAGCATCAAATCCGTGGCATAATACGAGTAACAAAACATCGAAGCCGTCAGTCAACGGACTAAATGCACTCTCGTTTTCCAAACAAATCAAGCTGCGGACATTACTGTTCGATGCAAAAAAGTCGTTCAGTTCCTGAACTAATGATGGCATAATTACCTCCCATATGATTGTCACAGAACAATCATTGTCGACAGATATTATACACTATTTTGAACGGTCATAAAAGGAGAGATCAGCATGGTGTTCAAAACGAGTAAGATTGCAGAGTTTCGGTTGTGGGGTTTGTTGTTAACGCTCGGCGGGATGGGTTTGATGATTCTTGGATTAGTCGGAATCGTATTCGATTGGGGCACGATTGGCCGGGTGATCGCATTCGTGAGCATGATCATCGGGATGATTGCCATGGTGGGGAGCGTCGGCATTTACATGTGGGCCGGGATGTTATCAACTAGTGCTCAAATCGTCGTTTGCCCTTCATGTGGGAATCAGACGAAGGTGCTAGGAAAGACGGATCGTTGTATGGTGTGTCATACGGTGCTTTCGTTTGATAAAAAGTATGCGCCTGCAGCAGAAGACGGAGCAAGTAGCGAGTAAAAACAAGGTGTGTTCCACCGAGATGGAGCACACCTTGTTTTTTTAGTTCTTCTGTTTGAAATCATAGTCAAATTGTTCGTCTTGTACAAATGTTATTGGTGCGGCGTTGGTCGCATTTTTAACAACTAAAGTGCTTGCAATCATATCATGTAAGCATTGTTTCTTTGCGGTAAAAGCAGCCATAATGTAACCGATAAAGAAGATGATTGCCGAAAGGATGGTGGCAAAATAACGACCTGTAGCTCGTAGAACAGAGATACGTTGTCCGTTCACACCAGTTACTTTCAACCCCATAATCATTTTTCCAACGGTCGCCTGCTTTTCCGAAGACTCAAGTCCGACTTTGTAAACTAATGCAATAAGGATACTGAACAGGTTGTTTAAGTTGCTATCCGTCGATCCTGGTTCAGGATTAAAACCGAACATAATCCCAAGTAGAATCGTAGACGGAATCCCGAAAATTACAATATCTAATAACGTTGCAACAACACGACGCCAAAACCCTGCATAACTAACCAAATGTTTCACCTCCAGTTTATAGTACAGCAAGTTTATACTACGATAAGTTTATTCTACGCGGATAAAAATTTTCCTGCAAAAAGAAAAAATCCCGCGAATTCATCACGGGGATCGATTGCTAATGACGATATGCTGTTGCGCAAACTGGGCAAAGACCGTACAGTTCCATCCGATGACCGTTAATGATGAAACCTGTCTTAGCCATCGCTTGTTCTTCGATATGTTCAAGACGCGGGTGGTCGAAATCGACGATGGTACTACACTTGGTGCATATAACATGGTAATGGTCGCTAACGTTGGCGTCATAGCGACTTGAATCGTCACCGTATGTTAGTTCTTTGACGAGTCCGGCCTCCACAAACAGCTTGAGATTGTTATAAATCGTCGCTACACTCATATTCGGAAAACGGTGTTCGAGTGCTTTGTAGATGTCGTCGGCCGTCGGATGATTCATTGCATCGACCATGTATTCCAAAATGGCATAGCGTTGAGGTGTCATGCGTACGCCGAACAGTTTCAATTTATCCAATGCATGCTCAAACCGTGACTGCATGCGACCTCACCACCTTTCCACATCGAATTTACTGACATTATAAACGAAATGTTTACATTTTTTCAATCAATTCAGCAATCAATTTGTTGGCAAGTCCAGGGTTTGCTTTGCCCTTGGATTCTTTCATTACCTGTCCGACGAGGAAGCCGATTGCCTTAGGGTTTCCGCCTTTGACATCTGCGACAGGACCTGGATTCGCGTCAAGCACGTTTTGAACGATTGCACGAATCGCACCCTCATCACTGATTTGTACAAGCCCCTGCTCTTCGACAATGGCTTGTGGCAAATTGCCAGACTCGAGCATTTCCCTGAAGACGGTCTTGGCGATTTTACCGCTGATTGTACCTTTCTCAATCAACCCGATCATCTCGCCCAAACCTTGGCTGGTCACTTTGACACCCGACAATTCCAGGTTGTTTGCGTTCAAATAAGCGAGCAAGTCGCCCATCATCCAGTTGGCAACGGCTTTGGCGTCGCTTGTATAGCTCAAACTGTTTTCGAAAAAGTCAGCGAGCGCGAGCGAGGCGGTAATCACTTCTGCATCATAACTCGACAGCCCATATTGTTCGGTGTAACGTTGTTTGCGTTCGTCCGGCAATTCCGGAATCGATGAACGAACACGCTCCTGCCAAGCCGAATCAAGGTTCATACGCACGAGATCCGGATCAGGGAAATATCGATAGTCATGCGCCTCTTCTTTGCTACGCATGGAAAATGTTTTTGCTTGTGCCTCATCCCAACGGCGCGTTTCTTGCACCACTTTGCCACCGGAATCAAGCACATCAGCTTGACGCCATTGCTCGTATTCGATGCCGCGCTGAACGCCGCGGAAGGAATTCATGTTTTTCAGTTCAGCTTTCGTGCCTAATTCTTTTTGACCAAAAGGACGCAAACTGATGTTGGCGTCGCAACGCAAAGAGCCCTGCTCCATTTTGACATCAGAAACGTCGCAATATTGCATGATGGCTTTTAGTTTTTCTAAGTAAGCGCGGGCCTCTTCAGGTGAACGCAGATCCGGTTCGGAGACGATTTCGATGAGCGGCGTGCCTACGCGGTTGAAATCAACGAGCGATGCTGCACCGCCTTCGACGTGTGTCAATTTGCCAGCATCTTCTTCAAGATGCAATCTCGTAATGCCAATTCGCTTCTGTTCGCCGTTCACTTCGATATCAATCCAACCGAATTCGCCGATTGGTCGCTCGTACTGGGAAATTTGGTATGCTTTCGGAGAGTCCGGGTAAAAATAATTTTTGCGCGCGAAGATGCTATCTTCGTTAATTTTGCAATTCAAAGCGAGCGCAGCCTTCATCGCGTATTCGACAGCTTGCCGATTTAAGACGGGTAAAACGCCTGGATGTCCGAGACAGACTGGGCATGTATTGGAATTCGGCGCCGCACCAAAACTGGTGGAGCAACCGCAAAAGATTTTTGTTTTCGTGTGCAACTCGACGTGCACTTCGAGACCGATGACTGTTTCATAATCGGTTTGCGTAATGGCCATAATTGATACTCCTTTCGTTCCCCGAATCAAGATGAAAAAGGACGCGCCTTGTGGTGATCAGTATGTTGCTCAAATGCATGGGCGACACGCAATACTGTCGACTCAGCAAACGTGTTGCCGATGATTTGCAAGCCGACAGGCAGGCCGTCGACGAGCCCGCATGGCACGCTGATGGCTGGCACACCGGCGAGATTGACCGGGATCGTGCAAATGTCATTCAGATACATTTTTAATGGGTCGTTGACTTGTTCACCGATTTTGAAGGCGGTAGTTGGCGCGGTCGGACCGATAATGACGTCATATGTTTTGAACACTTCATCAAAGTCTTGTTTGATTAACGTGCGGACTTGTTGTGCTTTTAAATAGTAAGCATCGTAATATCCGGAACTGAGTGCGTAAGTGCCGAGCATGATGCGGCGCTTAACCTCTGGACCGAATCCTTCGGAACGTGATTTGTGATAAAGTTCGAGCAAGTTGTTAGCGCTCGTCGTACGTACGCCGTAGCGCACGCCGTCAAAACGTGCCAAGTTAGAGGAAGCCTCGGACGATGCGAGCAAATAGTAAGTAGCGACCGCATACTCGGAATGTGGCAACGAGACTTCTTCCCACGTCGCCCCAAGTCCTTCCAGCACCTTAAGTGCAGCGAGCACTTTTTCTTTCACCTGCGGGTCGATGCCAGCGCCGAGATATTCTTTCGGCACGGCGATGCGCAAGCCTTTAATGTCTCCCGTAAGGGCACTCGCGTAGTCAGGAATTTGTACATTCGCTGAGGTTGAGTCGTGCTGATCATAACCGGCAATCGCTTGCAGTAAATGTGCTGCGTCTTCTACGTTTTTTGTGAGTGGTCCAATTTGATCTAATGACGAGGCAAAAGCAACGAGACCGAAGCGTGAAACGAGACCATACGTCGGTTTCAAGCCGACGATGCCGCAGTAAGCCGCAGGTTGACGAATCGAGCCGCCCGTGTCTGAACCGAGTGAAAAGTAGACTTCGCCAGCCGCAACAGCAGCCGCTGAACCGCCACTCGAACCACCTGGCACGTGCTCGGTATTCCACGGATTGCGAGTAGCAAAATAGGAGGAGTTCTCGTTCGAACCACCCATCGCAAACTCATCCATGTTCAATTTGCCGACGGTAACGGTTTGCACCATTTTTAACTTTTTCACAACTGTCGCATCGAATACAGGTTGGTAGTTAGCAAGAAATTGACTGGCGCACGTGGTTAGCAACCCTTGGGTAACGATATTATCTTTGATTCCAATCGGCAATCCGTAAAGTAGCCCTGCATCGCTTGGTACGCCGGTCGCATCCATTTCTACGGCTTGCGCTCGCGCCGCATCTTCGTTCAAAGTGATGAACGCTTTGACGCTTTGCTCGCGTGCGGCAATTGCTTTGTACGATTCATCGAGCAATTCTCCGACTTTCAGTTGTTTTGTAACTAGTTGATTATGTAGTTCGTGAATGGGTATCGAAAGTAAAGACAAGTGTAAACCCTCCTATTCAATCACAGCAGGCACTTTGAAGTGACCCTCTTCCTCGTCAGGCGCGTTCAGCATCACCTGATCGACAGGAAGTGACTCGTGTGGCAAATCGTCACGCATCACATTAACCAACGGCAATACGTGTGTTGTCGGTGCGACGTTGCTTGTGTCGAGTGCATTCAGTTGTTCTGCGTATTTTAAAATGGCATTCAATTGGTCGGTAAACAGTGTTTTTTCGTCGGCGGATAAATCCAGTCGCGCCAATTTTGCGACGTGCTCCACATCTTTCAAAGTAATGCTCATTTTCATCACTCCCATTTGTTCATTATATAGTAGAGTTCGATGATTCTCAAACGGTGAATAACTTTTGTTGAGTGCGTGTCAGTCTGCGAAAACCATCTTCGGTGATTAAGTAACTGTCTTCGATGCCGACTACGCCTAGATCTGGAAAACAGAACTTCGGCTCGAGTGCGATGACCATGCCCGTTTGCAGTTCGCCTTTGACGCCTTTAGCTAGCACCGGCCACTCATCCACTTCAAGCCCGATACCATGACCGATGAATTTGGCGCGGTCGGCACCATAGCCCATAAAGTGCATAGCGAGCGCAACTTCTTCAGCCCTAGCAAGTGCATGTGTGTGCAAGGATTCGCAGGTTGCGCCTGGTTTCAGCATCGTCTCCAACTCGAATAAAATAGCGGCAGCCAAATCATACGCGAGTTGCAACTTTTCAGGTAATGAGCCGATGACAACGGTTCTTGTCTGATCGATGATGTAGCCGTCAATGTTACAACCAACGTCGATTAGGATTGGCTCTCCTACTTGAATGAGATGATGGCTGGCGCTTTGTGGAAAGGCAGGACTCAAACCACTACCACCAGCAGGACCGTCAAAATAGGTAGGCACCGCCCCGCTCGCCCCCGCACCAACCAAACCGGTGAAAATTTCCTGGTTCAGCGCACGCATGCGCATCGGCCCCAAATGTCCGCTTGCGCGAAGTTGTTGCTCGATGAGGCAGAGCAGTTGTAGTTCGCTCATGCCAGGACGAAGTTCAGTCATGGCGGCAGAGAATGCCTCGTCGACAACCGTTGCAGCTCGTTCGATGGATGCGATCTCGGCAGGCGATTTGCGTGATCGCAGTTCACGAATGAGCGCCGAGCCATCCACCCAATCCACATTTGGAAACGCCTGTTGCAGACGTACAAATTGCTGCACGGGCAGCACGTCGAATTCGAGGGCAATCGTGCCCGAGTCAATCGCAAGTTGCTGTTGAAACGCTCTCATCCCGGTCCACTCCACAACGCGCACCGCACTTTCTTGCTGCGCCCGCAAAACGCTGCGACGCACAAAAAAAACGGGTTCCCCCTTAGCGGGCACATACAAATAACCGGCTTGCATCGAGCCGGTTAGGTAAAACAAGTCGACATTTTGACAAAGGATCATACCATGCCAATCATGCGAACGAAGCTTGTCTTGTAATTTCTCCATTCGTTCAATATACATAAGGATTGTGTTGCCTTTCATAACCAATGATTGTTTTCGGACCGTGACCAGGGTAGACAATCGTTTCGTTAGGTAAGGTAAATAAGCGATTGTGGATGGTATCGAGCAATGTGCGCATGTTGCCACCTGGTAAATCTGTGCGGCCAACCGACATGTGGAACAAGACGTCGCCCGCGATTAGCAGATTTTCCAACAAAAAACTGACGCTCCCCGGCGAATGTCCTGGGGTATGGATGACACGAATTTGCTGATCGAGCAAGTGCAGAACTTGTCCATCGCCAAGGTCATATTCTGCAGCAGCCGTCTCAATCGGCGGGGTGACGTCCGACCAACGCAATGAGCCGTTTCGCTTCGCATCAGTAAGCCAATCTGCTTCTAATGGATGAATGTAAACTGGGCATTTTTTAAGCGTCCGAACCTGCTCAACACCGCCGATGTGATCAAAATGTGCATGAGTCAATAAAATCGCTTCTACCTCAAGATCTGCAATCCGTTTCAATAACGGCTGTGGATTCATTCCCGGGTCGATGACGACGGCTTTGTTCTTTTCCTCATGGACAAGTAAATACGCATTCGTTTGGAGCGGCCCCAGCGGATACACTTGTAGTTTCAACATGCTCACTCATTCTCCCCTGAACTTGCAGCGCCCGTCTGTGCGTTGCGAGTTTCTTTCAATTGCTCATTCAACTGTTTGATTTCTTCAAACAATTCACGAATCACCTTACGCCCTTCAGGATGCATATCTCCCCAATGCTTTGTCAGCGGTGGCATCGTTCTAGCAATTTGTTGATAGACTGCCCATATTTTAATTTTTTGGATCATCTCCGGAGAACCATCGCCAACCAACAACTCCCCGTATTTTTCCACTAAACCTTGAAACTGCTCATCAAACAAAATATTTTTCATGAAAACCTATCTCCTTTATACAAATACCGAAACAATTTATTGCGGTTACCGAAACCTAGTGGTTCGGAATCACACAAATATTTCGATTTTGTCATTTATACTATTGTAAACAGCAAATAGTTAAATTATAGTAATCGCATAAACACTTATTCTCGCAGTCTATTCATTCGAAAAGAGGGAGCATCATGAGCGTCGGGGCCATCATTATCCAGAACTTAAAGAAGCAGAAACGCACGCAAAGTTGGTTAGCCAAACGCGCCGGGATTAAGCGCGTGACTTTTGCTCTCAAAATCAAGAAAGAGCGGTTCAAGGCCATCGAGTTAGTCGTCATATCTAAAATTTTGGATCTTGATTTGAATATTTTCAAAGAAGTCATCGAGTGGGTTCCGCCGCCCGAGCCAGACGATTGGGACGACAACTGGGACGATTAATGATTGTTAATCAACGCTATTAAAGTGCGCACCATCACGCCGGTACCACCTTTCGGATGAATACCTCGTTGTTTGTCAAGGAAGGCAGTACCGGCCACATCAAGATGAATCCATGGAGCATGATCTGCAAATGTGCCGATAAATAGCCCCCCTGTTATGCTGCCTGCGTAACGTCCCCCAGTATTTTTCACATCTGCTACAGAACTTTTTATCATTTCCTTGTATTCAGGATACACCGGCAATTGCCATATACGCTCATCCGCCGCACTCGCTGCAGTCATCAACTGATTCATGAAATCTTGATTGTTCGTGACCGCTCCTGTCGCTACATCCGCCAAACTAACGAGAATGGCGCCCGTAAGTGTTGCGATGTCAATTAATTTGCTCGCACCTTTTTGCAAAGCATAAGTCATCGCATCGGCTAGCACGACTCTACCCTCGGCGTCGGTATTCAGTACCTCGATCGTTTTGCCACTCATTGTCGTGATGACATCACCTGGTTTATAAGCATTTCCCGCTGGCATGTTTTCGGCGGCGGCAATTACAAATACTAGATTGCATTTCGGACGGAGGCGACCCACGGCTTGCATGACGCCTGCGACCGTCGCCGCTCCTGCCATGTCGCAAATCATTTCCGCCATGTTGTCACTGCGTTTGAGACTGATTCCACCTGTATCAAATGTAATGCCTTTGCCGATAAGCCCTATGACATCGTCCGATTTAGGATTGCCTCTATACGTCACCGTTATCATGCGCGGCGGATTGATACTCGCTTTTCCAACAGCAAGCAACCCCCCCATGCCATGTTCGGCAATTTGCTGTTCGTCCAAAATTTCGCATACAAAGCAATCGAAAGCGTCACTAATTGCTTGCACCTCATCTGCAAGTATAGCAGGCACCAAATAGTTTCCCGGGAAATTCGTCAAATCACGCGCGTGACAAACAGCTTCGCTAATGATTTCTGCCGATTCGAGCGCTTTCTCGAGTTGAGCATCTAACTCACCGATTAAGAGGTGGGCTTGAGTGACAAATGACGGGCTTTTCGCCTGACTGTTGTACGTTTGTCGTGCATAATTGGCCATGTACATGCCTTCTGCCAATTGTTGTAGCCAACGCGATCGCTCCTGTTTACTTGCAGGCAATGTAAGTTCAATGAGCAAACGAGAAAATCGTTCGCGGCGAGCTAACTGTACGATATCATGTCCTAAGGTCCGGATATCCTCCATTTCGTTCCCGACAACAATCAAGTATGGTGCATTCAAGAAACCGTGTGTCGGTAGCAAGGTCAAACGGGGGCTTTGGCTATTTGAGTTTGAGTGGCGCTGACGATTGTTTTCTAAAGTATCAGCAATGGCTTGTGGAATTTGGATATTTGCAGTTTTGTCAGGACTTTCCGTTAAAACAATGGCATCGATAGTGACAGCTTGATCATCAACATTCCCTTTTTGTATAAATTGAAAAGATATATTCTCCCGTGGCATGGACAGCCTCCTCGTGTTATTTTCTATATATTATACAGAATATCGGCGAATTATAAAAAGACGCCAAGTAAAAAAGCACACTTCACAACGTGTGCTTTTCAACATCATTCATTTTGTTTTTTTAGGGTTCCCGTTATCCTTCTGCTTTTTCTGTGCTTCGTCATCGTCTTCATCCAATTCTTCGACTTTTGCAGGTTGCTTTTTTTGCTGTTCCTTTGCTTTTTCCTGCTGTTTTTTTGCTTCTTCCGCTTGCTCCTTTGCTTCTTCCGCTTGCTCCTTCGCTTCTTCCGCCCGCTTCTCTATTTGCTTCTTCTGTGCATCGTTATCGTCATCGTCTTCATCCGATTCTTCAACTTTGACTGGCTGCTTTTTTTGCTGCTCCTTTGCTTTTTCCTGCTGTTTTTTTGCTTCTACCGCTTGCTTTTTCGCTTCTTCCGCCCGCTTCTCTATTTGCTTCTTCTGTGCATCGTTATCGTCATCATCTTCATCCGATTCTTCGACTTTTGTTTGCTGCTTTTTTTGCTGCTCTTTTATTTTTTGCTGTTCCTTTGCTTTTTCCTGCTGTTTTTTTGCTTCTTCCGCTTGCTTCTTCGCTTCTTCCGCTTGCTTCTCTATCTGCTTCTTCTGTGCATCGTTATCGTCATCGTCTTCATCCGATTCTTCGACTTTTGCTGACTGCTTCTTTTGCACTTCAATCTCATCTTCCTCAGAGTCATCGTACTGATCAAGGCCACCCAATTGTTCGTCTATTTCGGCAACCGATGAATCACGCACATCTTCAATCTCGATTTTTTCGCCGTTCTCTTTGGCACGCAAGTAGATTTCATATTTACCCGTGGAAATTTGTTGTTTTTTCGCTGCTTCTTTCACTTCGGGAACTGCCGTCACGGTTGTCACGCGCACCTCTTTTTTCTTCAGTTTCGGCAAAGTGTGAAGTGTATCTTCCGCTTTTTCTCGCCATTTGCGATTTAATGTCTCTGAAGTTTGATCGCTCTCAGGAGCGACCACTACAGTCGAAATGACAATGCCCGCATTTTCATTTAGATAACCACGATCATCTGCATCGGTCAATAAAGTTTCCAAAAACTGCTCGAGCTGCATTTGCTCGAATTCAACTTCTTGAATCAACACCTCAGCATCTTCATTGACTGCACGCACATCTACGACCTGCTCTGATTTATTAATGCCGATTTCCACACTGGGGTTGATGTCAACGGTTATATATGCGTACACCTTAGTATCAAACGGCTCATCCCACGAGCTCTGCCAAATCAGAAATGCGAACAAACTCGCGGCAATAACAGCGCTAATCCATGGGAGGAAACGCCGAGTTCCGAATGAAGCCCTCGCGCCGGCTTCCGCTTCAATCATTATCTCTGCACCAACTTCGCACGAACCTTCTGGCAGCGGAATCTCCATAAAGTGTGCATCCTCGGTCATAACCAATGCTGTTTTTGCCTTCTTTTCAATGACTACAACTTTCTTCATGGTGATTCCACCTCCTTCGGTTTTGCGTCAATGACCAAAAATGAACGTAAATTTGGGAATGAACCTGCAAGGATCACTGTCAAGGCGATTAAATATTTGCGATGCCGTTCCAATGTCTTGCGCGATGCAGCGAGACGATTGGACACCTCTAATAATGGCAACTTATTGGTCGTCAAAATTGCATTGCGAATTGAATCATCCTCTACCATCCGTTGGGCCAACGATCCGAGCATGCGTCGTGAATCATCATGTTTCGGCGACAATTTCACCAAGTCGGCAAATTGAATGCCGTACGGACGGAGTGTCTGTTGCAATTCTGCAATTTCGAGTTTGCGCGCTTCTTGCAATTGCTCCTGAGCGAATTGATTCAACGAGGAGGACCGACTCACGCGCTCTTGCACATCAACAAAATCTTCGTCCGCGTTCGCGAGTGAACTAAAAGCAATTTGCGCGTCGAATTTTTGTTGCTGACGAAAATAATCGACCAATTTGTTGCGTATCATGGTTTCTGCAAACGTTAAAAATGAACTTTGTTTTTGCGGGTCATAGCGATCGATCGCCTCATTAAATGCGCCGAATGCAATGCTAAACTCATCATCATTCAGAGGGTCGATGAAGCGCCCACAAACCTTGGCTGCAGTTTTTGCTACGAACGGTTTGTATTGCGCCAACAATTGCTCGCGTACAACCGAGTCGCCAGACTGAGCCTTCTTAATTTCTTCGAACAAGCGACTCACCTCATTCGCATCGACATATATATCTATTCGTAGAACAACTATAATTTTAGAGGGTACGCTATGATTTGCGCATACGTTTTTGCAAGATTTTTTCTTTGCGCGCGCTGAGATGTTTCAGTCTTTTGAACAGTTGCTGCAACCACGGCTCATCGTTCAAGTTTTTGGCAAGCGCCATCAGATCAAGCGCCATATCAATTTGCGTAGTAACAACTTGCAAAGGATCCTCGTGTTCCGTGTTGACGCAATTGGCAAATAGATTCGGGAATTTATCACAGTTCACATATTCTTGAAAATCGAGTTCGCCGGCACCATCACCAAGCGCAAACTCTGCGAGAATTTCGTATTCGCTGGCAATGAGATGATGCACTTCCACACGGTAACAAACTGGACATAACAAAATCGGAACACGGTGAATCATCGTGTGTCCCGTCTTGAGTGTACCGATTGTCCCTAGCATGCTTGCGCCGCAACAAAAACTCATATGATTTCCTCCTTCTGTGTTATAATAAATTATATTTTATGGTGCACCGCAGTTCAAACTGTTGTGCATTGATTTCATGGAGGACTCATGGAGAAGAATCTGGACCAAATCAACGAAACGGGTGCAACAGTAGATGTGACGACAGAGAGCACCTTTGACATAGCGGAATGGACTGAGTTTTACAATGCGGACCGCATCCAACTATTAGCGATCGATCCAAATCGCATTTATGCGTATTGGAGTGTATCGTCCCGCAAAAAATGGCTGTGCGCTCAACATTTCGAATTGGATTGGTCGGTCATGCCGAAAGTCATCCGCATCTACAATACAACCGATCTCTTTTTTGACGGTACGAACGCCAATCACTTTTTCGACATTCCCGTCGGAGAATCATTGAGTTGGCATATTCATCATCTCAATCCTGACAGCACCTATGTCGCTGATTTCGGTACGTACAACATTTTCGGACAGTTCATTCCGATTATGCGCTCACATGCGGTGAAAACGCCACGCAATGCGGTGGTCCATGGTGCGCCGATTGTCAGTACTGTTAGTGAAGTGCAGCAAGTGTCGCCACCCGACCATATTCGCTCGGCGTTTTTCGAGAATTTCGCTACATTAAGCAATTACCAATTCAAGGGGAGTGTGTAATATGAAGCCGGCTTATTTGGCGCTCGTTCTGCACGCCCATCTTCCCTATCCGATGGATGCAGAATTGACTGGGCAGGCCGACCTGGCCGTCAAACAAATGTATGTGCCGTTGTTGCAAAAATTGGAACAATTGCGAGCTGAACAAATCAAGTATCGTCTGACAATAGCGCTCTCACCCAATATAATTGCGTGGATGGAGCAAGCGAAATACAAGAAATTGCAGTTGCTCGGTCGTTTCAAATCGTTACAGGATAGCGGTTGCTTGGAAATCATCGCCTGTGGTGCCAGCAACGCGCTGTTGCCGCTCATGAAAACGGAGGAATCGATCCGCTCGCAAATCGCAATTGGCGTGAGTGAGTATGAACGCGTGTTCGGCGATAGACCGCGCGGCGTATGGTTGCCGCAATGTGCTTTTAGCACTGGCGTGGATCGCATTTTAAAAGAACAATCCCTACAATATTTTTTCGTCGATTCGCATGCGATTTTGTATGCTTCACCAAGACCGAATCAGTCGTTGGCGGCACCGTTGCTCACTCCGTATGGCGTGAGCGCGTTTGGACGATATAACGGAATTGATTTTTATCGTCATTATCAATCACATCAAGAACATTGGAATCGATATATCCAGAAAGAGATTGATCTGCTGGCTTTGCAAGCGGACCGCAAGCCGATTTTAGTAAACTTGCTCGATTTGGCGAATTTCGTGAGCGATGCTGAACATATATTAGCGTTTCTTGACCATGTATGTCGTCACAATGAGGCGCACGCCGAGCACTTAGAACTAGCGAGTGCAGTTGACTATTTGCAGCATTATCCGATGTCGGATACGGGCATGTTGGCAGCGGGCAGTTCGGGGCAAGGCGGTTACTTCGATGTTTTCTTGAATCCAGCTACCGATTGGATGTATCGACATTTGCACGAGACAGAAGAGCAAATGATCAATCATGCAAACTGTTTTTTGCTACATAAACTATCGAAACTCGAAGTGCGTGCATTGAATCAGGCGGCAAGAGAACTGTTAGCAGCGCAAGCGACTGACTGGGCACAACTAATTGTCGAGAACGACTTTCGGGAACTGGCTGAGAATCGCTTCAAACAGCACATTTTGCATGTCAAACGTTTGCTGGAGATGGTCGGACATAGCCGAATCGATCAATCGTATGTCAAAAAGTTGGAACGCATGCTCCCGGTTCTACCAACGATTGATTTCCGTGTATTCGCCTCACACGACTTGAGTGAAGTAACCGACAAACCATTTCTGCAAAGAGCAAAGTTGGGACGTGGCGGGAAACGCATCCTCATGCTTGCTTGGGAGTTTCCGCCACTTGTTGTCGGCGGTTTGGCAAGAGCGGTTTATGATTTGTCCAAGCATCTCGTTGCACAAGGGCACGACATCCATGTAGTCACCACCGAAGTGGAAGGCAGTCCCGCGTATGAGTTTATGGACGGCATGCATGTGCATCGCATGCATGTATTGCGGACGAGCAACACCATCGAGTTTCTTGACTGGGTGTTCCAAATGAATATGGCGTTCACCGATTTTGTATTGCGTATGCGCTCGCTCGGTAAACATTTCGACATCATTCACGCGCATGATTGGCTCGTTTACTATGCAGCGCGCGAATTGAAATATTCGTTAAAAGTTCCGCTCGTTGCCACCATTCATGCGACGGAACACGGTCGCAATCACGGGAAAATCGATTCGCCCATTCAGCATCGCATCGCCGAGTTGGAGTGGAATTTAACGTATGAAGCGGCGCATGTGATTATTTGTAGCCGTGCCATGGAAGTCGAAGTGAAACGCGTCTTTCAACTGCCAGCTGATAAAGTCAGCATGATTCATAACGGTGTCGATTTGCCATCTGTAGCTGAGGATCAGATCAATTGGTCGCTTCGCGAAAGATATGCGATGCCTGGCGAAAAAATTATTTTTTACATCGGACGTCTTGTTTTTGAAAAAGGCATCCAAGTGTTGATCGATGCGATGCCCAATATATTGCGCTCCTACTCGAGCTGTAAATTGATTATCGCCGGTGCAGGCGGGATGAAGGACGATCTCCAACGCAAAGCTGCGCACCTCGGTCACAAAGTACTTTTTGTTGGGTTTGTTAATGATGAGACGCGTAACTTCTTGTTGCGCGCAGCCGACGTTTGCGTATTCCCTAGTCTGTACGAGCCGTTCGGAATCGTCGCGTTGGAGGCGATGCACACCGGCACACCGGTTGTTGTAAGTGATGTCGGCGGACTCTCGGAAATTATTGACCACGGCAAAGACGGCTATAAGGCGTTGCCAGGACATGTGGAATCTCTGAGTTGGCATATTGCTGACATGTTGCACCATCCAGACAAAGCGAGACAGATGGCCGCTTTAGCAAAACACAAGACGGTCAATTTATATAACTGGAAACACATTGCAAAACGAACGGCAGATGTTTACGAGGTCGCAACCAAGAGGATGAATTCAGGAGGGTGATCAAATGAAAGCAGTCATCATGGCAGGCGGTAAAGGGTCGCGTCTGCGTCCACTCACATGTAATACGCCGAAACCGATGGTACCCCTGCTCAACAGACCCTGCATGGAGTACATTGTCGAGTTACTGCTGCGTCACGGCATCAACGAGATTGGCGTGACGGTTCAGTATTTGTCCGAAGTGATTAAAAATTATTTTTCCGATGGTGCCGATTTCGGTGTCAACCTCCACTATTTCGAGGAGACGAAACCGCTCGGTACGGCGGGAAGCGTGAAAAATGCCGAGACGTTTCTCGATGAGACGTTTATCGTCATCAGCGGTGATGGTTTGACCGATTTCGATTTGGAGAAAGCGATCGCCTTCCATCGTGAAAAAGGAGCGATAGCCACGCTCGTGCTAACGAGAGTGAATACACCACTGGAGTATGGCGTGGTGATGACCGATGAGACGGGGCGCATCAAGCGTTTCTTGGAAAAACCGAGTTGGAGCGAAGTGTTCAGCGATACGGTGAATACAGGAATTTACATTTTGGAACCTGAAGTGCTGAAATATTTCGAGAAAGACGTCGTCTATGATTTTGGCAACGATCTGTTTCCGATGTTGCTGAATGACGGACAACCAATGTATGGCTATGTCGCAGAAGGATATTGGTCGGATATTGGGAATTTGCAACAGTATCGGCAAACACAATTCGATATGCTCGATAAAAAAGTGAAGGTACGAATCAACGCAAACGAGGTTGACCCAGGAATCTTTCTCGAGGACAATGCGGTCATTCCTGAGCGAGTGAAACTGACGGCGCCGGTCTATGTTGGCAGTCACTGTTCCATCCATGAGAAGGCGGTCATCAGCGAGTATTCCGTGCTCGGACGAAACAATATTCTGTTGTCTGGCACGTCGCTGCAACGTTCGATAGTTTGGGATGGTTCACATCTGGGTAGCGGGGCTGAACTGCAAGGCTCGACGATTTGCAGTCACGTGCAAATCGGGAACAGCGCAACCTTGTTCGAAGGCTCCGTCATCGGACCAAGTTGTACGATTGGTGCCAAATCTTCCGTGCGACCGAACGTCAAATTGTGGCCGAACAAACATGTGCAAGATAATTCTACGATTCATACTTCGCTCATTTGGGGCGAGCAAATGATGAGTAATCTGTTCGGCAGTCATGGTGTTTCGGGCATCGCAAATGTCGATATTACACCCGACTTTGTCAGTCGCTTGGCTTCATCTTACGGTGCGATTTTGCCGCAAGGCTCGACCATTGCCATCAGCAGTTCCTCACATCCGTTTGCGGAAATGATTAAAAATGCAATTACAGCAGGTTTGCATTCAGCCGGTATTCATACGCTTGATCAAGGTGCGACGATCAGTGCGGTCGCTCGTGCAACGGTTCGGCGTTTGCGATTGGAGGGTGCAATCCATGTGCGGATCGTCAATTCGCAAGGTGAAAAACGGGTGCTTGTCGAGTTTATGGACAGCGAAGGATTGCCGATTACAAAAAATGTTGAGCGCAAAATTGAAAATTCCTTCTTCCAGGAAGATTATGTGCGCAGTAACATGGATCGCATCGGTGCGACTCGTCACTATACGCATGCCGGCGACGATTATATCCGCAATTTGATTGAAGATTTGCGCATTGAACCGGTGCGCAACGCCGCCATCAAGATGGTGCTGCAGTATGATCAGAACGCGCTTGGTTTTCTCGCCTCGCAATGGATTCGTCACCTGAATTGTCGTGTGATGACGTACCATTCGACCGAATCGTCGACGACCGAACTTTCACAAATGGTTAAAAATAACGGCGCTGAGTTCGGCGTCTACATCGATGAGAACGGCCAGGGCATGGTACTGATTACGGAAGAAGGCGCGATTGTAGACGAAGACTTGTTGCTTGCGCTGAAAGTAATGGTGTTGTTCAAAAACAAGAAACACTCGACGATTGGCATTCCCGTCAGTGCGCCGCACATTATCGAAACGATTGCTGCGAATCTGAACGGAAATGTCATCCGCACGAAAGAGAATGCCCGTGCGATGATGGAAGTATGTTCAGACAAGAAGTTTCATCCGCTGTTCGATGACCTCTATATGCTCAGCAAAATTGTCGAGTATATGGCGCTGGAAAAGTTGACACTAACGCAAATCTTGAATCAAATTCCGCAGTTTTACATTGTTCGCGAAGAAGTGCCATGCCCATGGAGTGATAAAGGTCGGATCATGCGTACGTTGATGAATCTCTCGCGAGACAAGTCAGTGGAATTGGTCGACGGCATCAAAATTTTCACGGATGACGGTTGGGTGTTGATCCTCCCTGACTTGGATGAACCGACATTCAAAATCATCGCGCAGTCGCAATCGTTCCAGCATGCGAAATCGATGATTGCCACGTACTCCAAAATGATTGTTGATTCTTACCAAGCGAAAGCATAAGCGAATATGAGTACCCCGATTGCACGCTGGGTTCAGACAAAAAAGGCGCTCGCCCGTCATTTCGATGACAGGTTGGCGCCTTTGCTATTTGTTACTCTTGCGGGTCGCTTATCTACTCGCTCAAATAAGTCTCCACATACTTTGCCTGATCCCACAGTTTTTCAAGTTCTGCTTGGTCTGCAAGTTCAACGACAATCATCCAGCCGTCGCCGTACGTATCTTCATTGACTTTCTCGGGTGCGTCAGCCAAAAGGTCATTGACCGCTACAATTTTGCCGCTAATCGGCGAATAAATTTCGGAAACGGTTTTGACTGACTCTACGCTACCGAATGCCTCGCCGTACTTGACATGATCACCGACAGCAGGCAAATCGACGAATACGATATCGCCCAGCTCGGACGCTGCAAATTCAGTGATGCCGACGGTGACGCGGTTGCCCTCTACTCGCGCCCACTCATGCTCAACATAATATTTCAAATCTTGTGGATGGTTCATCGTTTACTCGCTCCTTTATGTCATTGGCTCTAAGTATGGATTGCAGGCGGTGTACCAACAAAGTGATTCCCTGCTCTCCTGACTGAATATGGCGGAGTTGCATACGTTCGTCAAACAAATATGTCGCAGGCACGATACGGTTGCCAAATGTAGCGGCGATGGATCCCTTATCGTCGAGAGCAATCGGATGTTGCAATTCATATCCATCAATCATACGTTTGATCGCTTCTCGATCTCGTTCTTCACTAGTTCGTGCCACGTGCACACCGATGATTTGCAACTGTTGTGAATGCTTGTATAGTCTATCCCATTTTGCGATTTGCGGAAGCAGTTGCTCGTTAGCACAACAATCAACGGACCAAAAATAGAGTAGCAATGGAATGTTCCCTACGGCCTCGTGACTGTATGCTTGCCCTAGCCAACTCTCATGGCCGCTTAATCCGGGAAAAGACTCGCGCAGTTTCATCGAGCCATTGCTGCAACGATCAAGTCGCCCATGGCCGTCGTACCAATCGCCTTACTTTTATCAACTGCGATATCGCCTGTACGGTGGCCTGCATCCAATACATTTTTGACCGCACGCTCAATAACGTCCGCCGCTTCGCCAAAGCCGAAGGAAAGACGGAACATCAATGCGACCGACAAGATGGTAGCAATCGGATTGGCAATTCCTTGACCGGCAATATCTGGCGCCGAACCGTGAACTGGTTCATAAAGGCCGAAACTGCCCTCTCCTAGGGATGCTGAAGACAACATGCCAATCGAACCAGTCAACATTGCTGCTTCATCGCTCAAAATGTCGCCGAACATGTTCTCGGTAACGATGACGTCAAAACTGGATGGACGACGCAACAACTGCATCGCGCAGTTGTCGACCAGAACGTGCTCCAATTCTACATCCGGATATTGTTCGGAGACGCGCACGACCGTTTCACGCCACAAGCGCGACGTTTCAAGAACGTTTGCTTTGTCGACAGAGGCAAGGCGCTTTCTCCGTTTTTGTGCGATATCAAACGCTTGGTGAGCGATGCGCTCCACTTCCTTCACGTTGTAGACGCACGTGTCGACCGCTTCCTGACCACCGCCGTTTGCCGATTCGCGACGGAATTTCTCACCGAAATAAATGCCCCCTGTCAACTCACGAACGACGATTAAGTCGGTGCCGTCCAATACTTCTGGTTTGAGCGTTGACGCATCTTTCAAGCAATCGAAGACGACCGCAGGACGAATATTCGAAAACAAGCCGAGCGCTTTGCGAATGCCGAGCAAGCCTGTTTCAGGACGAAGTTCTTTAGGATTGTTATCCCATTTTGGACCGCCTACTGCTCCGAGTAAGACAGCGTCCGCTTTTTGACACATTTCTAATGTATCTTGCGGCAACGGTGTTCCTTTCTCATCGATGGCAATGCCACCGAATAACCCGTGCTCCAATTCAAATTTGTAACCGAACAGTTCTTCTGTTTGGCGGAGAACTTTGATCGCCTCTTCGACGACTTCCGGACCGATTCCGTCACCGGCAACGACCGCAATTTTTTTGACTTCAGACAATGTGTCCACTCCTTTAGTTTGCATTCAAAATGCGTGCAATGTATGCTAATTAAGACTATATTATTTTTAACATATTCATCTACTAATTACAACAAGGAGCGCCGCGAATGAACGATCAGTCGAACAAACGCTTAAGAATGTTAATCACCGTTACAATGGCTATGCTGGTTATCGTGCTCGTCTTCATTTGGACTTCGCAACAAGGTCGATATGGACTCGTCGAAACGAAAAATGTGCGTCTTGATGAAACATTCCCCGGAAACAAATTAGATTTGTATGGAATCGAGCACAACTCAATTCAGTTGCGTCACGACAAGCAACAATGGGAGTTGCAATTTCTCGCTGCAGACATTTTGCGTGTTCACGTTCTGCCGAATAGCAAAGCGGAGCCGAACAGCGCTGTGTTAGCAGCACGCGAGTGGCCAAAAGTTGAAGTGACCGTTCGTGAAGATGAGCGTTACTTGCAATTTTATACACCTTCACTGAAAGCATTTGTCGATAAGCAACAGATGACGATCCGCTTTGAAGATGGGGGCAAACGGACGCTAGTTGAAATGAGCGCTTTCGAAGATTTCGCTTATGAAGTCGCGTTCCGTCACGATGTCGGTGATCAGTTTTATGGAATTCACGGGTTTCATGCGAATCAAAACTCGTTCCAAGGGATGTTGCGTGATGGCGGAGCAGTCATCGAAGCTGGTACACAAGGGAATGCTGGTGCGCCGTTCATATGGTCGTTGCAAAATTTTGGACTGTTGTTCGACACGACCACGGGTAGCTTCAGTAACTTTGATGGGCGTCTAGCCTTGACGAACCGCTCGAAGCCGGATTTGCAATATTTTGTGATGAGTGGTGCGCCGTTACGATTACAGCAATCACTAGCTGAATTGACTGGCAAACCGCCGATGTTTCCGAAATGGTCGCTTGGATTTAATAATAGTGAGTGGGGCATTGACCAAAAGGAACTAGAGCGTGACGTTGCACTTTATCGGGAGAAGCAAATTCCGCTTGACAACTATACGCTCGATTTTGATTGGAAGGCTTGGGGCGAGGATAACTACGGAGAATCGCGCTGGAACGAGGCAAAATTCCCAGATGGTGCGAGTGGCAAATTAAAGGCTAAGATGGATGCGCAAGGGATTAAACTGACCGGAATTATGAAGCCAAGGATTCATGTGGATACGGAGCAAGGGCGGTATGCGACAGACAATGGCTTTTGGTGGCCGGATTTGCAACCGTTTGATGATTACTTTTCGAAGCAAAAAGTGAATGTCTTGAATTTTGCATTACCGGAAGTGCGCGAGTGGTATTTTAACGATGATGTAAAGCATGCGTTCAAGACGGGAATTGTCGGCTGGTGGAACGATGAGGCCGATGAAATGTATGACAATTTGCAGTTTATGAACATGCAGAAGACACTGTATGAAGGTCAACGTTCGATCAGCAACCAGCGCGTGTGGTCGATCAATCGCAATTATTTCCTCGGTTCGCAGCGCTATGCGTATAGCATGTGGTCGGGCGATATCAGCACTGGATTTTTTAGTATGGCGAAACAGCGCGAACGGTTGCTGTCGGCGGTCAACATCGGTCAGGCGAAGTGGGGCATGGATAGTGGCGGCTTCCACGGTACTCCTTCGGCGGAAAACTATGCTCGATGGATTCAGTTCAGTGCCTTCACGCCAATGTTCCGTGTGCATGGAACGCTAGATGAACAGCGTCAGCCGTGGGTCTATGGCGTGCAAGCCGAAAAAGTGGCAAAAGCGGCGGTTCAACTTCGCTACGAGTTAATTCCTTATATGTACGCTTATGAGCGACGTGCATTTGAGACCGGCATCGGATTAGTGAAACCTTTATTATATGATTACCCGAACGACGCTCAGTTGGCGAATTACATCGATGCGTGGATGTTTGGTGACCACCTGCTTGTCGCGCCGGTTGTCGAGGAAGGACAAACAGAGAAAGAGATTTATTTGCCAGAAGGACGTTGGATAGATTATTTTAGCGGGAAAACGTATATGGGTGGGCAAACAATCAATTACAAATTGAATGCCACGACTTGGGAAGATATCCCGCTGTTCATCAAAGAAGGCGCAATCATTCCGAAATATCCGGTGATGAATTACGTTGGCGAGCAGAAAGTGAGCGATGTTGCCATCGATATGTTCCCTTCGGAAAAAGTCGGAGCATTCGTTTTTTATGACGATGACGGCGCAACGTATGATTATGAAAAAGGAAGCTATTTCCGTCAACCACTTCGCGTATGGAAAATGAAAGAAAAAGTGACGATTGATTTAGGGCAAAAGACTGGCAGCTATGATTCCAAGACGAATTCTTACACGTTGCGAGTCCATGGTATTCGCGCTTCTAATGTCGTAAACGCTAAGGATTGGCGTGTCGAAGAAGACATTTATGGTCCGCTGACGGTCATTAAAGTGGCCGCTGGTGAGAAGAAAGTTTTAACGTTATATTAACTCTAAAAGAGATTTAAACATACAAAAACGGTCCGCAAGCTTTGGCTTGACGGACCGTTTTTTGGTGTCATGTCTCGGTTCAAATTTTAAACAGATGTTTTATCTGCCTTGGAAGCAACCGGCGCGGTACGGCGTTCAATCACGCGATTTAGTGCTTCGACATACGCTTTTGCACTCGCTTCCAATATATCTGTACTGATACCGCGTCCAGTCACAACGTGCCCGTTTTGACGCATCACAACATGCACTTCACCGAGTGCATCGGTTCCTTGTGTCACCGATTTGATGGAATAATCTTCGAGTTCCACCTGCTCGTTCGTCGCCTTGTCAATCGCTTTGTAGAGCGCATCAACCGATCCGTTGCCTGTTGCTACTTCTTCAATCGATTCACCGTCTACTTTTAGCAAACGAATGGTCGCAGTCGGAATCGCCTGATTGCCATACAAAACTTGCATATAGTCAAGTTTATAGGACTCCTGCACACCGACCAATTTCTCTTCAACCAACGCTCGCAAATCTTCATCGTATACTTGCTTCTTGCGATCGGCAAGCACCTTGAATTTAGCGAACGCCTCGTTGATTTGCTCATCATTCAAATGATAGCCGAGTTCGTTCAAACGCTCACGGAAAGCGTTACGTCCTGACAACTTACCAATCGGCAATTTTGTCTTCAGACCAATCGTTTCCGGACTTATGATTTCGTACGTCGTTTTCTCTTTGAGCATACCATCCTGATGGATGCCGGACTCATGCGCAAACGCATTCGCACCAACAATCGCTTTGTTGCCAGGCACCGGCATCCCCGTCATTTTGCTGACCAGAGTGCTCGTGCGATAAATTTCACTTAATACAACACCGGTTTTCGCTTGGAAAAATTCAGCGCGTGTCTCAAGCGCCATCACAACTTCCTCAAGCGCAGTGTTCCCAGCACGCTCACCGATACCGTTAATCGTACCCTCAATTTGATCGGCACCATTCAAAATCGCCGCCAACGAGTTCGCCGTCGCCATCCCAAGATCATCGTGGCAGTGTGCGCTCAATTGAATCTTCTCAATACCTGGCACTTGCTCTTTTAATGTCTTGAAAATGTTGCCGAATTCCGAAGGCGTCATATATCCAACGGTATCAGGAATGTTAACGACTGTGGCGCCGGCACGAATCGCCATCGCTGTCACTTCACACAGGAAGTCCAGTTCTGTACGCCCTGCATCTTCAGGCGAAAACTCGATTTTGCTGAAATATTTCTTCGCATAACGAATCGCCGCTTCCGCTGTTTCCAGCACTTGTTGCTTATCCATGCGCAATTTGTATTGGCGATGAATCGGAGACGTAGCAAGAAACAGGTGCAAACAAGGGTCCTGCGCGCCAATCAGCGCTTCCCGAGCCGCCTCAATGTCCTGTTCGCGTGAGCGAGAAAGCCCGATAACGCTAGCATTTTTGATGGCCCGCGCAACTGCATTGACCGCTGCCAAGTCTCCAGGTGAAGCTGCCGGAAATCCCGCCTCAATCCGATCGATTCCCATTCGCTCAAGTTGGAGCGCCACCTCCACCTTCTCTTGGGCGTTCAGATTCACACCAGGCGACTGCTCTCCGTCGCGCAACGTCGTGTCAAACAGATAAATCTTTCTCATCCCACTCACCTCCTTGTGATTCTCGTTCGTGCGAATAGCAAAAGATAATTACTTCTTAATCCAGTGCATCATGCCGCGCAATTTTTCGCCAACCACTTCAATCGGATGCTCTGCTTCACGGCGACGAGTCGCTGTAAAGAATGCACGATTGGATTGATTTTCAAGAATGTAGTTACGCGCGAAAATACCGCGTTGAATATCTTCAAGAATGCGTTTCATTTCTGCTTTCGTGTCGTCAGTCACGACGCGTGGACCGGAAACATAGTCACCATACTCTGCTGTGTCACTGATCGAATAGCGCATGCGAGCAAGACCGCCCTCATACATCAAGTCAACGATCAATTTCAACTCATGCAAGCACTCAAAGTAAGCAATCTCTGGTTGGTAACCCGCTTCGATCAATGTCTCGAAACCTGCTTTTACAAGGTGGCTGACACCGCCGCAAAGAACCGCTTGCTCACCGAACAAATCAGTTTCTGTCTCTTCACGGAACGAAGTCTCGATGACCCCTGCACGCGTACAACCGATACCTTTAGCATAAGCAAGCCCGATTGCTTTCGCATTGCCTGTTGCATCTTGGTGAATCGCAATCAATCCAGGCACACCGAACTCTTCAGTGTACGTACGACGAACAAGGTGACCTGGCGACTTCGGTGCTACGAGGAACACGTCAAGGTCAGGACGAGGAATGAT
This sequence comes from Caryophanales bacterium, assembly GCA_947459205.1. Lineage (GTDB taxonomy): Bacteria > Bacillota > Bacilli > Paenibacillales > CANHCR01 > CANHCR01. Next base: position 26,097 of record CANHCR010000014.1, read on the forward strand.
TTGTCCGAAGTGGATGTTGAATCCGTGCGAAAACATGAGTGCCGCACCTTGTTTCAAATTCGCTTCGATGGAGTCTTTGTACACTTTCGCTTGCGTTTCGTCTGGCATCAAAATTTGCACAACATCCGCTTTTTTAACGGCATCTGCAACCTCAAGCACTTCAAAACCGTCTTTTGCAGCAACGTCCCAAGAACGGCCTTTGCGCAATCCGATGACAACATTCAATCCGCTGTCACGCAAGTTTTGTGCTTGCGCATGTCCTTGGCTGCCGTAACCGATGACGGCGATTGTTTTTCCTTTTAACAAATTCAAATCTGCATCTTGCTCATAATACATTGTAACTGGCATGAAACGTAATCCTCCTTGGTTTATGAAAAAAATTTGATGAATACTTGAATGAACTCTTAATAACTAGCCGCGAGTCATCGCGCTGACACCAGTGCGAGTCAATTCGCGAATGCCGTACGGTTCAAGCAATTGCACCATAGCGTCAATTTTATCAGAGTTGCCGACAACTTGCACAATCATCGCTGTCGGACTAATGTCGACGACCGATGCACGGAACGTTTCAATCACGCCAAGAATTTCTGGACGTTTGACGGGTTCAGCATTCACTTTGATTAACGCCAACTCACGCGCCACCATCGCACCAGCACTAAGATCAACAACTTTGATGACATCAATCAGCTTGTACAACTGTTTTGAAACTTGCTCAACCGTCTTGTGGTCGCCGAGCGTGACAATCACCATTCTTGAAAGTCCCATCTCTTCGGACGGACCGACGGTAATGCTCTCAATGTTATAACCTCTGCGACCGAACAAACCGGATACACGTTGTAACACACCCGGTTGATCGTTCACGAGCACGGAAATCGTATGTTTAATCATTATTCAGAATCCCCCATGATCATTTCGTCAATCGCCGAACCGGCGGTTACCATCGGGAACACGTTTTCGTCTTTGCGCACTTGGAAATCAATCAACACCGGGCCATCGGTCGCCAACGCTTCTTGCCACGCTTGCTGCGCTTCTTCGTTGGTCGTCGCACGTAAACCTTTGACACCGTATGCCTCTGCCAATTTAACAAAGTCAGGACTACCGGACAAGTCGATGTGACTGTAGCGGTTATCATAAATGATTTCCTGCCACTGACGGACCATGCCGAGCACCTGATTGTTGATGACCACAATCTTCACCGGAATGTTGTGAATCGCGCAAATCGCCAACTCCTGCGCACACATTTGCATGCCGCCATCACCGTTTACCGAAATGACAAGTCGTCCTTTATGTGCCATTTGTGCGCCGATTGCTGACGGAAAGCCGAAGCCCATCGTGCCGAGGCCACCGGAAGTAATCATCGAACGCGGATTTTTGAACTTATAATATTGAGCCACCCACATTTGGTGCTGACCGACGTCCGTTGTTACAAACGCTTCGCCATTCGTCGTGTCGCTCAACATTTCGATTACATACTGCGGCTTCAGTTCGCTATCGGACTTAATATAGCGTAACGGTTTCTCCGCTTTCAACTGATCGATATGCTTGATCCACGCCTCGGATTTCGCTTTTTTAGCCGTTTGATTCGCGACCGCAAGCACCGTTTTTACATCGCCGACACACGGAATCGCCGTTTTTACGTTTTTGCCGATTTCCGCTGGGTCAACGTCAATGTGTGCAATTTTTGCCTTTGGTGCAAATGCAGACAGTTTCATCGTTACACGGTCATCAAAGCGAGCTCCGATTCCAATCAGCAAATCGCAGTTTTGCAGTGCCATATTCGCCGTGTACGTACCGTGCATCCCAGGCATACCCATCCAAAGCGGATGCGCGCTGGAAAAGCCGCTCAAACCGAGCAACGTCGTCGTAATTGGAATTTGCGTTTTTTCAACAAACTCCAGCAATTCTTCTTGCGCATCAGCATAAACTACACCGCCGCCAGCCAAAATGACAGGACTTTCGGCCTGCTCAATCGCCTGAATTAACTTATTCACTTGCAATTTATTCGGCATCACGGTTGGGTTATAGCCGCGAATATCAACTTTATCAACGTGGTGGAACGGAATTTTGTTCGCCGATACATCTTTCGGAATATCGATCAATACTGGACCTTTCCGACCGGTCGATGCGATATAGAATGCCTCTTTGATGACGCGCGGCAAATCTTCAACGTTGCGGACCAAGTAGTTATGTTTCGTAATCGGCATTGTAATGCCAGTAATATCGGCTTCTTGGAACGCATCCGTACCGATGAAGTTGGTTGCTACATTGCCTGTAATGACGACGAGCGGAACAGAATCCATAAATGCAGTCGCAATACCCGTTACCAAGTTCGTCGCACCTGGACCTGACGTAGCGATACAAACGCCCACTTTACCGGAAGCACGCGCATAGCCGTCAGCCGCATGAATCGCACCTTGTTCGTGACGAGTCAAAATGTGATTGATGTTGGCAAATCCATACATCGCATCATAAATGTTCAGTACGGCGCCACCCGGGTAACCAAAAATGCACTCGACTTCTTCGAGCAATAGACAGCGCAGTAAAATCTCCGAACCGGAAATGACGTCCGGTTGCAGTAACTTGGCTCGAACTTCCTCCTTGGACAAAACTTCGCGTTCTTCAATACTCATCGTTGTCTCCTCCTCTCAAATTGCTCGCAAAACAAACAGAAAACCCCAATCATCCCTGCGATGATATCGCATTAGGGACGAAAGGGGTTTATGCTCTCGTGGTACCACCCAAATTCACTGTACAGCTCACGCTATGCAGTCTCAGCGAGATGATGCGGACACTTTGGTCCTATCACTCAGGCATGTTAACGAATGCCGACCGGTTTTTCCTATTATGACAATTGTCAGTTCAGAAAAACAGCTCCAAGGTGAGCACGCCACTCGAGGGTTAAGGCAAAGGTTGCAGCAACTCCTTTGCTCTCTGGACATAAGAGCCTCGGGACTTCGTCCTTATCACAGCTTGTGAATAGATGTAATTATCTTCATTATATTCTTGTTTTTCGGGTGAGTCAAGTGAAATTACGCGTTCAATTTCGCTTTAGCAGCCGTCGCCAATTGCGCAAACGCTGCAGAGTCATTGACTGCAAGATCAGCCAACATTTTACGGTTGATCGTGATGCCACTGTTTTTCAAACCAAACATCAATTTGCTATAAGACAAGCCGTTTAAGCGAGCTGCAGCATTGATGCGAGTGATCCACAATTTGCGGAAATCGCGCTTTTTCTGACGGCGATCACGATAAGCGTACAACAGTGATTTCATCACCTGTGCATTCGCTGTTTTAAAAATGCGATGTTTGGAACCGAAGTAACCTTTTGCAAGTTTCAAAATTTTCTTATGACGACGGCGAGTTACGAATCCGCCTTTTACTCTTGCCATGGAAAAAACCTCCTGTAAAAATTATTTAACGTAAACTAGCAATTGTTCAATGCGTTTTGCGTCACCTTTAGTGACAATTGCGCTACTTCTCAAACCACGCTTGCGCTTCGCGCTTTTTCCTTCTAACAAGTGGCGTTTGAACGCTTGGAAACGTTTAATTTTGCCTGTGCCTGTCTTTTTGAAGCGTTTCGCTGCGCCACGATGTGTTTTCATTTTTGGCATGACTGTTCCTCCTGTGCAATCAAAATTTTATATATTATTTGGGAGCAAGAATCAGAATCATACTGCGACCTTCAAGTTTCGCTTTGCGTTCCACTACCGAAAGTTCCGCGACTTCGGCTGCAAGACGTTCGAGAACGCGTTGCCCGATTTCTGGATGGGTAATTTCACGACCACGGAATTTGATGGTCAGTTTGACTTTGTCGCCTTCTTTCAAGAACTTCTGCACATTGCGCAGTTTCGTTTGATAATCATGCTCGTCAATCGTAGCACTCAAACGAATTTCTTTCATTTCGACAACTTTCTGGTTTTTCCGCGCTTCCTTCTCTTTCTTCTGTTGCTCGAAACGGAACTTACCGTAGTCCATGATTTTGCACACAGGCGGTACCGCTGTCGGAGCGATGTTGACAAGATCGAGATTGGCATTAATCGCCATTTGCAACGCTTCTTTTGTCGGCAGAATACCGACTTGCTCACCATTAACACCGATTAGACGAACTTCCTTATCACGAATTTCTTCGTTGATCAAAACTTCTTTGCTAATAAGATGTCACCTCCAAAAATGATAATAAAACAAAAAAAGTGGGCGCAGGCCCACTGTCATTCACGAATAAGAATTAACAACCGAACGGTTGATTTCCTATCGATAACCCGACAACGGAATGTCGTCCAGGTGAGAAGTTGGGCTTCTGCTTTTCTTTGTATGATCACATACTGAAGTATCATAACACTAGAAAAATCGGGTGTCAAGTTGTCGATAAAGATTGCGAAATTTGTAAAATAAAATTTGATACCAATTTGACGCATTTCACACTTGCGATATGGTAAAATAACGATATCAATCGGAAAACAAATCAGGTAAGGTGAAACGTTTTGCGCAAAAAACGAGTGCTGATTTTATCAGAAGGATTTGGAACGGGGCACACGAAAGCCGCTCAAGCGTTGTCTGCAAATATTCGAAGAAACAGTCCGAATATCCAGACACGCGTGTTTGAGTTGGGTTCTTTTTTGAATCCGCACGTCAGTCGTTGGATTCTTGATGCTTATCGCAAAACGGTCGCTAAGCAACCGAAGTTGGTCGGCATGTTGTACCGTTATCAATATGAAAAGTCGCTGAATAAATTCACGCAAATGGCGTTGCATCGTATTTTTTACACGCAAACGGCAGCGATGATTAAGCAGCTGCAACCCGATGCAATCATTTGCACCCACCCCTTTCCGAACATTGTCATTTCTCGTCTCAAAAGACTTGGGCTTCGTGTACCACTATGCACGGTCATTACTGATTATGATGTACACGGCACATGGGTGTGCCCTGAAGTGAACCAGTACCTCGTTTCATCAGACGAGATGAAGGGCAAACTGCTCGCCAAAGGGGTTCGCGAACAAGCAATTAAAGTGACAGGCATGCCAGTTCACCCTGATTTTTGGCAACCTATGGACCGCGAATCGATTCGCCAACAGTTAGGTTTACAACCATTACCTACGGTGATGATTATGGGTGGCGGTTGGGGTTTGCTTGATCAAGAAAATTTATACGAGAAAATGATGGAATGGCGCGAGCGTATACAGTTCGTGTTTTGTCTCGGCCAAAATAAAGAGGCTCTCCGAAAAATGCAAGAGAACCCGCTATTTATTCATCCTAATATACATTTGATCGGTTACAGCAAACAGATTAGTCAGTGGATGGAAGTCGCTGATTTGCTCATTACGAAACCAGGCGGGATGACGTGCAGCGAAGCATTCGCCAAACGCTTACCGATGTTGTTTTTGCAACCACTGCCTGGTCAAGAACAGGAAAATTGTCACTTTTTCAGCGAACTTGGGATGGGTCGCGAGATTACTTCGTTCGACATCGTTTCTGCGACTTTGACGGAACTTGTGCAAAATTACGCTACATTGATTGAGCAGCGTCAAATGGAATTGGACACCATCAGGGAACATCAACAACAAAATTTCGGCGCAGCGATTGCCGGTATCTTATAACTAGTTTCGCGGAACAGCCTCGCAACGGTAAATGTTTTGTCCGCGTTCGTGAAACTTCATTTCATATTCGGTCATCACATGTTCAGGATGCGCACCCTCACGATGTAAACTTAAACTCACATTGCGGAGATCAAAGCCCGCTTCGATGAAACTGTTCAACGAAAATTCAAAAAAATGTTCGCCATCTGTCTTCAAGTGAATCTCTCCGTCCGATCGCAATATATGCGTATATTTGGCAAGAAACTCGGGATGGGTCAAGCGCCGACGGGCATGACGTCGTTTTGGCCATGGATCGCTGAAGTTGAGATAAATGCGCGATACCTCGCCTGCCCCAAATAAATCAAGCACATATTCAATGTTGAAAAGCGCAAGCGCCAAATTCGGCGGCTCCATTTGCGCTTTTTCTGCCCATATTGAACGTGCCTTATCGCTCGCCTGCATGAGCAACTCTTCTTTCATGTCGATGCCGATGAAGTTGCAATCCGGATAGTGGCCTGACATGTTGCTGATGAACCGCCCCTTGCCCATGCCAAGTTCCACATGTAACGGGTTTGAATTGCCGAAAAATTCGTGCCAGCGACCTTTATATTCACGCGGTTCGGGAATGTATATATCGGGTTGTCGCAGTAATGCGTCCATCGTCCCCGCTCTTCGTCTTAATCTCATTGTTGTCCCCCATTTGCGACTGTTTTAAAAAAATAATAGTGTATCAGATGGGATTGTGCAAATGTAGTCGCATATTTCTTCATATAAAAACCGCCTACGTCGGTCGATGTCCGAACGCAAGCGGTCAGGTTGATTTTGTCATGAGTACAGTCGCCTTTCAGTGTTGGATCCCGTTCTTCACTTCCAGTTGTTGACGCAGTTTTTTGCGCGCCTCAATCAACAACTTGTGATCTTGGTAAAAGTTTTCGCCGCTAAGTGCAAGCAATTCCTTGACAGTTAGTTGAATGGCGATTTTCTCATTCCCTTGTGGTATTTCAATATGTCTCTCCATGGTCGTACCTCCTTCCGAAAAATTACTGTAATTTTTTAGCAAAATGTTTGTATGCCCTTTATTTGCTTGATTGTATTGTAACACCTTATGTAAGGTTTGTAAATAGGTATCGTTAATCTTTTTTAAAAAATCGATTTTTGTGTGCGAATTTTGTACAATGAAACTATTCAACTTAAAGGAGTCACGTACGACATGGACGAGCGGCAGTTGCAACCCCCTCTTCCTGCAAATTGGGGAGACAAGCGTTTCTACACTTGGAACGCACATATGCGTCAGCAATTCGGCGAAAAAATTTTCAAAGTACCGCTTGACGGTGGTTTTACGTGTCCAAATCGTGACGGCAACATTGCCATCGGCGGTTGCACATTTTGTAGTGCGCGCGGGTCTGGCGACTTCGCCGGCAGTCGACGTGATGATCTGATTACACAATTCAATCAGATTCGTGATCGTCAACATCTTAAGTGGCCACGCGCCAAATACATCGGTTATTTTCAGGCGTACAGCAATACCTATGCTCCTGTTGAGGAACTTCGTGAAGCATACGAAGTCATTCTCGAACAGCCAGGCGTGGTCGGATTGTCGATTGCCACAAGGCCGGACTGCTTGCCTGACGATGTTGTTGAATATTTGGCCGAACTGAATAAGCGCACATATCTTTGGGTCGAACTCGGTCTGCAGACAATCCACGAACGAACCTCGATGCTAATCAATCGCGCGCACGACACGGCTTGTTTTTTAGAAGGAGTGGCAAAGTTACGGAAGCACGGCATTCGCGTATGTGCTCATATTATATACGGCTTGCCATTAGAAGATGACCGCATGATGTTGGAAACGGGACGAGCCGTGTCAGCAATGGACGTGCAAGGCATCAAAATACACCTGCTCCATTTGATGAAAAAGACGCCGATGGTCAAGCAATACGAAGCTGGCTTGGTGGAATTTTTGGACTGCGAGCATTATGTGAAACTGGTCGTCGACACATTAGAGTTTTTACCGCCAGAAATGATTGTGCACCGCGTAACCGGCGATGCACCGCGGGAAACGATTATCGGTCCGATGTGGAGTCTGAAGAAGTGGGAAGTGCTGAATGCGATTGATGCAGAGTTGCGGAGACGCGATTCGTGGCAAGGAAAACTGTGGCAACCAGGAGAACGCTTGCTGAGCCCAAGTCAATTAAATGAACACGGAGTACCGCTATGGGTCTGATGTCTGTGCTGTCTTTCGCACAAAAAATCGTGGTAGAGCGACTCCGGCCAGGCGAAGTGGCGATTGATGCGACGATTGGTAACGGTGTCGACACCTTATTTCTAGCACGTACTGTCGGTACGCACGGAACCGTTTACGGATTTGATATCCAAGCTGAAGCGCTCTTGCGAACGAACCAACGTTTAACTGAGCACCGTGCAGATGACTTGTGCACGGATGTGCGGCTCGTACATGCTGGTCATGAGCAAATGAAGTTGCATGTCGAAGACGTGCATCATGGTAAAGTGACGGCTGTCATGTTCAATCTTGGCTATTTGCCGGCAGGAGAGCAGCAACAGATTATTACGAAAGCGGAAACCACGTTGCCAGCGCTTGAATCGGCGCTTTCGTTGTTGCGCACGGGCGGGGTTGTGTGCATTGTGCTCTATCCGGGACATAAGGGCGGACTGCAAGAAGCGGAGCAAGTAGAAACTTGGGCTTGCGCACTTTCATCATTGGAATACGATGTGTTGTCGTACCGTATGCTCAATCGTCGTGCTCTACCTCCCTACTTGATTGTAATCGATAAAAAACGGGCATGCTTGCCCGATTGCCTGCCAACCACTGGCAGAAACGAAAGTGGCATGGCTCCAGAGGCTTTCTACTCTGCCGACTAAGGACCACGCTTTCATAAAAAACTCGCGTCCGAGTGACCATGGACACGAGTTTTTTTAATGGGATTTTATAGGGAATTTTGGCCCGTGGTCGGCGCCAAGTTCAGCGTGTACCATTGTGGCGGTTGGCTACTGTCGCTCGGATAGTGAACGATGAGCAATGTCTGTTTGTCCGTGTCAGGCAGTTGATTTTGTTGATAACCGGCAAGATCAAATGGAAGCCGTTCGAGCATCAAATGTTTATGCATCGATTTCGCGTCCAAATTCAACTGTGCGAATGACTCGGAAACATGTTCAGGATGTTCGGCCAACCGTTCCATCCAGTGCTGATGCGTCGCTTTGTCTAACGAAATATCCCACCAGATTTTGCGCGGACGATACTTATGCTGCATGAAATAGTCAAGTTTCATGAAGCCTTCTGCCACCGCTGGACGTTGCAATCCGCGCACCTCTAAAAATTGGCGCAGCCGCGTAAACAAGTCCTCCAGTTGGTGGCCGATGCGTTGCCAACCTTGCAACTCCCAAAAATCACCGAACGCTTGAAAAAAGTCGAAAGCGGAAGAAAACTCGTGGGCGATCAAGTAGTTGAGCGTAAAATCCATGCGGTGGGCATTCCAGTACTTTTCGAGTACATCCTCTACTCGCTTGATTCGCACGATATCGGCAAACGACATAATCTCATTGCTCAACATTTCGTACGGCGCGTGCTCCATATAAACATATCCATACTTATGCGCGTCGTTGCGGATGCCGGTGCCGCGCAACATTTTTAAAAAGCCGAGTTGCAACTCCTCGGGACCAAGTGCGAACACGTCGTTGAACGTTTTGCGGAACGAGTCATAATTTTCCTCCGGCAAACCTGCAATCAAATCGAGGTGCTGATCGATTTTGCCGCTCGCTCGCACCATCGAAACGGTGCGTGATAATTTTGTGAAATTCTGCTTGCGGTTGATGATCTCGTTGGTCAAATCATTCGTCGACTGCACGCCGATTTCGAAGCGGAAGATGCCCGGCGGCGCGTGTTCGGCCAAATAGTCGAGCACCTCTGGACGCATGATGTCGGCGGTAATTTCGAATTGGAACACGCAACCACCGTGGTTTTCGATAAGAAACTGAAAAATTTCGAGCGCATAGTCGCGCTTGATGTTGAATGTGCGATCGACGAACTTGATTAACTTCGCACCGGATTGTATCAAATACAAGATGTCGGCCTTCGTGCGTTCCATGCTAAAGTAGCGCACGCCAACCTCAATGCTCGATAAACAAAACGAGCAACTGAACGGACAGCCGCGACTCGTTTCGAAGTAAACGACGCGAGTGGCGAGCGCAGGCAAATCTTCCACAAATCGATGCGGTGATGGAATGTCATCCAGTTTCAATTTTGGACGCGCCGGATTGATGAGCGCTTGACCGTCCTGTGTTCGATAAGCGAGCCCGAACACATAGTGAAATTTCTGTTCGCCCGCCAGTTGCTGCAACAGGTGCAGAAATGTCTCTTCCCCTTCACCGACAACGATGAAATCAGCATCGACCACCCTATTCAGCCAATACTCCACATCATAGGAAACTTCTGGTCCGCCGAGCACGATTTTGACGCTCGGCAACACCTTGCGCAATATGGAGACGACGCGAATCGTTTCTTCGATGTTCCAAATGTAGCAGGAGAAGCCGACGACGTCTGGTTGGCGTTGATATAGATCAGACACGATGTTCATCAACGGATCTTTGATGGTAAATTCGGCAATATCCACCTCAAAATGACCGGCGCAGAACGACTTCAAATAGCGCAGCGCCAGCGAGGTATGAATGTATTTGGCGTTCAGTGTAGATACAACAATGTTCAAGTGAATCCCTCTATGCAGTAAAGTTTCGGTCCTTTTATTTTACAGGCTCAAAGCAAGAAAAGCGAACGGACACTTGGTGACTGCCGGCTATTCCCATTTGAAAGTAACGCTGGCGATCCAAAACGCACCAACCGTCCATAAGCCCAAATAAAGTAACTGTGGCCAAAGGAGCGTCAAATCTGCGCCGACATTCATCACTTGGCGCAAGGCGGTCGTTAGTTGTGCAATCGGCAACGTGTGGATAATCGGTTGCAAAAATTCCGGCATATCTTTGATGGGAAAGAAAATACCACCAACAAACAGCAATGGAAACGAGATAAAGCCGGCAATCGGTCCAGCGCTTTCGGGCGTTTTTGCTAGACCAGCAATGATGAAGCCAATCGACATGAATGATAACGTGCCGAGTACGACAAATGTCATCAACAGCCACCATGAGCCGTTGACCTGTGTGCCGAATACGAAAAAGCCGACGAGCAGTACGATGACCGCCTGTAAGCCGTTGAGCGAGAGACGCGCCGTAATTTGTGCGGCGATAAACGTCGACGCTTTCAATGTGGTACCCTGCATGCGCCGAAGGATGCCTCGCTCGCGCCACGAGGCAATTTGTCCAGCGACGCCGTTCAAATTATTGGACATGATCATCATAGCAACGATACCGGGTACGAGAAAATCGATATACTCTAGTTGCAGCGAAAGTACGCCTTTCTCCTGCACGGTCACGACCGGCTTGTAATCGAGTTGGCTTTTGCTAAACTCATCGACGACTTGTGAGACGAACAGCCGTCCCGTTTCATACGTGAGTCGATTCGTCTCGTCATAGTAATAGAGTACTTGGGCAACCTGACTTGCTTCTACTTCCGTTTCTGCTTCTACCTTCGCCTGCCCCACCCGCTCACCGTAGCCGCGCGGAATGACCAACACCAGCTGCGTATCGCCCTGTTTCAACTGTTCAAGCGCCTGCTCACGCGATGAACCTTTTGTGCCAGTGAATGATGTAAATTCGATGACTTCGCTCGTTTGCAGTTTTTTCACCAATTGTTGTGAGACGGCAGACTGATCTTCATCGAGCACAAGACCACCGAGTGAGATGCCGCCACCGCCACCGATGAATGAGCCGAGCATGACCATGAAGAACACGGGAAACATCAGGCTCCAAAAAACAACTTGTCGATTGCGCACAAAAATGCGCAGTTGTGATAATGTCAGCTGCCAATAGGCTTTTCGTCTCATGATTCGCGCAAGCTCCTTCCCGTCATTTGAATGAACACGTCTTCGAGCGTTGCCGTACGCGTCGACAAATCACTCAGACGCACACTTGATTGGCCGCACCAAGCGAGCAGGTCGACAAGCGTCCGCTGAGCATCATTCGAATAGAGGACTGCTGTTTGTTTGCGGAATTCGACGCGCGTGACGGCAGCGAGCGTTTGCCAGCTTTCCTTGAATTGTGCAATTGCGTCACTGTCGGCTGCCAACTCGACCGGCAACGTGAATTCAACGGCACTCTCTGAACTGAGACTTTTGACCAACTGTTGCGGAGTGTCGAGTGCGATGATTTGTCCTTGGTCCATCAAGCAAATACGGTCACACAACACGTGCGCCTCATCCATGTAGTGCGTCGACAAAATCATCGTTTTGCCGCGTTCTTTCAGTTTCAAAATGATGTCCCACAGCACCCGCCGCGCCTGTGGATCAAGCCCAGTCGTCGGTTCATCGAGAAACAGCACCTGCGGATCGTTGACCAACGCAAGCGCAATCGCTAGGCGTTGTTTTTGCCCGCCGGACAAACCTTTGACACGGGCATTCATCTTCTCACGCAACGCCATTTCATCAATCAGCGGCTCGACTGGCAACGATTTTTCGTAAAAACTCGCATAAAGTTCCATCATCTCGTGGACCGTTAACAAATCAAACATCGATGTCGACTGCAGTTGCACGCCAATCACGGCCTTGACGCGATCCATCTGCTTTTGCGTGTCGAAACCAGCAATCGTCGCCCGCCCACCATCCGGTTTTCGCAATCCCTCTAACATCTCGATAGTTGTCGTTTTGCCTGCTCCGTTCGGACCGAGTAAGCCAAATACCTCGCCACGACGGACAGCAAACCGAACCTCGTTGACCACCGTTTTTTTATCGTACACTTTGCTCAAGCCATCGACTTCGATGATGTTCTCCATCTCATGCACTCCTTGTTTTTCTGCATTTCACATTCTATTGTATAATCATGATAACCGATATCGAACGAATAGGAGAAATAAAAAATGAAAGCAAAACCGTCAGCGGAGCAAATCAAGGTCGGCGAACGAATCATTGTGACTATCAAACGATTGGGCATCAATGGCGAAGGGGTTGGCTACTATCGGCGTAAAGCAGTGTTTATTGAAGGTGCATTGCCTGGTGAAGTCGTCAAGGCTACGGTCAGTCGCATCGAAACTGGGTATTTACTCGCAACTGTCGATGAGCGTGAAAAAACGTCAAAACAACGGGTTACGCCAGAGTGTAGCGCTTTTCGCGACGAACAATGCGGTGGCTGTCAGTTGCAGCATTTAAGTTATGAGGGGCAGTTGCTTGAAAAAGCGGAGATGGTGCGCGAGGCTTTCGCTCGTTACTGCGGCGATGTGGCGGTAGATGTGCGTCCCGTAATCGGCATGGACAATCCGTGGCGCTATCGCAACAAAGCGCAATTCCAGTTGTCTGTGGACAAATCGGGCCGTGTGGTTGCAGGACTGTACAGTGCCAACAGTCATCGGTTGCTTGATTTGGCCGATTGCCCGATTCAACCGTCACCCATCAATACGGTGCTGAGAACGCTGGTCGAGTTGATTCAATCGCTGCACGTTTCCATTTTCAATGAAAAAACAGGTAAAGGATGTTTGCGCTCGCTCGTTGTGCGTGAATCCCCCAACGGTGAAATGCAACTCACGCTTGTCAGTTTTTCCAGTTACATTCCGCAACTTGATGAACTGCTGCACGAATTGCTGAAACGTCATCCACAGATTATATCCGTCGCACAAAATGTCAATTCGAGTTCAAGTCCGCTCATTTTCGGTGAGCAAACGCGAATTTTGCATGGTGCAGATACACTCGAAATCCGTCTCGGGGCGATGAAGTATGCCGTATCACCTCGTGCATTTTTTCAATTGAACAGCGAACAAACGGTGAAACTATATGACGAAATCAAACAGGCAGCCTCACTCTCGGGCAGCGAATGCGTGGTAGATGCATATTGCGGTTCAGGCACTATTGGTCTGTGGCTGGCAAGTGAGGCCAAAGAAGTTCTAGGCGTCGAGACGATCGAAGATGCCGTATTGGACGCACAGTACAATGCTCAATTGAATGGCATCGAAAATACTACATTTACATGTGCGCTGGCAGAACAATGGTTGCCGAGTCGGGTGCACAAAGGCTTGAAAGCGGACGTCATAGTCGTAGATCCGCCTCGCGCTGGCTGTGATCGCAAATTACTACAGGCGATTTCTGACGCTAAACCAGAGAAATTGATTTACGTGTCGTGCAATCCGTCGACGTTAGCCAAAGATTGCCGGTACTTACTCGAACAAGGGTTTCGAATCGACTATGTGCAGCCTGTGGATTTGTTCCCTCATACTTCGCACGTAGAGTGCGTTGTTTTGTTAACAAAGTAAAGCGTTAGAGCCTGTGAAAGCACGAAGCAATCCGGATTATGCGGGGCATGCGTATCATAAATAAGGACAAAAAACTTAGTGGTTCATTTATAGTTTATGAGATTAGGTCCAGTATGTTGCAATATAAGGGTGTGGTATTCTGAGTTATTTTAACAAGTTAGATCAAGACTCAAAAAATATTTTGAAATGGTTGGTCACAGCTATTCTTAGTTTGTGTGCAGCAGTTTTGTGTATCATGATGCATTTTTATTTATATTCCATCGTACTTGATTGGTTATCTAAATCGCCAGGTTTAAAAGAGCAAGTATTCTCCTTTTTATTGAAAAACGACATATGGATCACGGGCGTTTTGGGTTTTGTGGTTGGATTCATTTTAGGCAAATGGTTGTTTTCACTAACTAAGTTAGTGGGGATATACCTGTTATTTTTAATCATCATGCTTAATCAGTTGATAAGTTCGTATATCTCCAACCTGATTTATTTGGATTTTAAAGTTGATTCTTCATTTGGAGTCAGTATGGTTGTCGGAGCAGTGCTCTATATGTTATATGTTCACTTTTTAAACCGAACCCCCAAAAAATAATCACAATATAAACTGATACTTTCTCTTACCGTGAAGAATTCGTCTGATTTCGATTTCTTCTTCTATAAACACATAAAAGACCAGGTAGTTTTGGATGACTAACATCCGATATTTTAAAGATTGTAATCGCCGGTCATTCGGTACCAATCCCAAAAATGGAAAAGCAGCTAGTTTCGAAATCGTTTCATCCAATTTATCGACAAAAGCATGTGCTGCTTGTGCATCGTCTTTTGAGATGTATTCGATGATCTGAAGAAGGTCTTGCTGAGCGGATGGCAAATATTTAATTTGTAATGTTTGAGCCATTGATTTTTCCTCGAAGTAGATTCATCATTTCCTCATGGGAACGTTTTGGTGCTTGCTGACGACTCTCTTCTTCAGCAACAGCAAGTTTTTCATATAACTCAATGATTGCTTGTTGCTTTTCATACAATGCATGACTCATGATGACTAAATCGCCGACGCCATTTTTTGTGATGAAAACAGGTTCTCCTTCTTTGTGGCATAGGTCGGAAATCAAGTTGAAGTTGTTTCGCAAATCAGAAATCGGTCGGATATTCGGCATTTTGAACACCTCTGTTTCAATGTTTTAATTATCATAATTATACCACAAATCATGATATTTATTGCTCGTTTTCTTCAAGAAAATATTATGCATTAGGTATGATAAGTTCATGCGTATCATCGTTTAAGTACCAATTAGCTTTTCAACGCGAGCGAAAAGCATGTTGAGATTGTTTGACATTGTTAGTTCACCAATATATATTGAAATGAAAAGCATGAAAGGATGGATCCCATGAAAGAAATCCCTATGCCTCTTATTCGCCTCAATCAATGTGCCATTGTGCTGCTAGTAACGTTCGCAATTTTTCTCAATGTACCGGTTCTGATATACGTGATTGCCGCATTCCAAGTGCTTGGATTGATTAGCAACGGGAAACTGAATCCGGTCATTGCGCTTGCCAAACTAGCATTTGGACCAAAATTGCAACGTGCTGAGAAACAAGCCGCTGAACTGAACCGCTTCAACAACACAATTGCCGTCATTTTACTGTCACTCGCAACGATTTTCTTGTTGCTCGAGATGAAAGTGGCCGCCTACATCGCAGCAGCAGTCGTAGCACTTGCAGCGTTCGTCGCATTGTGTGGTTACTGTATCGGTTGCACAATGTACTACCAATTCAAAAGACTGTTCTCAAACCGCTGAGAAGCGGTTTTTTTGTTGATGTTCGGCCCCAAACGTTTGACATAAAAAAGCAGATTATGGTATAAATGAAGATAGATTTAGCACTCTCAACGAAAGAGTGCTAACAAATTCGTGCCGAGAGGAGCATGTACTATATGTCAGCCAAAACAACCAAAAAACAGTTTAAGGCGGAATCGAAACGTTTGCTCGAAATGATGATCAACTCAATTTATACACATCGCGAAATTTTCTTGCGCGAGTTGATTTCTAACGCTAGTGACGCCATCGATAAAATGTACTATAAAGCGCTGAGCAGTTCGGAGATTGAGTTCAATAAGGATGACTATTTCATCAAAGTGACGGCAGACGAAGCGTCACGTACGTTAACCATCAGCGACACCGGAATCGGTATGACGCGCGAAGAATTGGAGAACAATTTGGGGGTCATAGCGAAGAGCGGATCGCTCGCATTCAAAAAAGAGACGGAACTGCAAGAAGACCATCAAATCATCGGACAGTTCGGTGTCGGCTTCTACTCCGCATTCATGGTTGCCGATCATGTCAAAGTCATCAGTCGCGCCCATGGAAGTGACGAAGCATTTTTGTGGCAATCGTCTGGCGCTGAAGGTTACACGATTGAGTCTACTGAAAAACCATCGTTTGGTACGGACATTATTTTGACAGTTAAACCAAACACAGAAGACGACTCCTACGACGACTACGTGAGCGAGTACAGTTTGCGCTCAATCATCAAGAAATACTCGGATTTCATCCGCTATCCGATCAAAATGGATATTTCTGAATCAGTGCTCAAAGAAGGTACTGAAGATGAGTATGAGCAAGTCGTGACCGAGCAAACGGTGAACAGCATGGTGCCAATTTGGCGTAAAAACAAAAGCGAACTAACGGATGCGGATTACGAAAATCTGTATAACGAAAAACGCTTTGGTTGGGACAAACCACTCTCCCATTTACACATTAGCGCAGACGGTTCGATTCGCTATCAGTCGATTTTGTACATTCCAGAACAAACACCTTACGATTACTACACCAAGGAGTATGAAAAAGGCTTGGAATTATACTCAAGCGGCGTGCTCATCATGAATAAGTGTGCCGATCTGTTGCCGGACTACTTTAGTTTCGTCAAAGGAATCGTCGATTCCGAAGACTTGTCGCTCAACATTTCTCGCGAACTTTTGCAGCAAGACCGCCAACTCAAAGTCATTGCAAAAAACATCAAAAACAAAATCAAAGGTCACCTGCAGTCTTTGCTCAATAATGAACGGGAAAAATATGAAACGTTCTTCAAAGCGTTCGGCCGCCAACTCAAATTTGGTGTGTATAGCGACTACGGCATGGAAAAAGAGGTTTTGCAAGATTTGTTGCTATTTCACTCCTCCAAAGAACAAAAGTTGGTCTCACTTGACGAATACATTTCGCGCATGAGCGAAGATCAGAAATTCATTTACTACGCAACGGGCGAGTCGCATGCACGCATCGAAAAATTGCCGCAAGTTGAATTGGTCGCAGACAAAGGATACGAAATTTTGTATTTCACCGATGATATCGACGAGTTCGCCATCAAATCGCTGCGCTCGTACAAAGACAAAGAGTTTAAATCCGTATCAAGCGGGGACCTCGGTTTTGAGGATAACGAGAATAAAGAGGCAGAACAAACTTCCGAAGAGGATCAAACCTTGTTTGATCAAATGAAAGAAGTCCTTAGCGGGAAAGTAAAAGATGTGCGTGCATCGAAACGCCTGAAAAGTCATCCGGTATGTTTGACCGCTGAAGGTGAATTGTCGATTGAGATGGAGAAAATCTTGCGTGCAATGCCAAACGCAGAAAATATAGAGGCCAACAAAGTGTTGGAGTTAAACGTGAATCACCCCATTTTTGCGACGTTGAAGGCTGCTGCCGGCAATGACGAAGAAAAAGTGAAATTATACACTCACCTACTCTACAACCAGGCACTACTCATCGAAGGTTTGCCAATCGAAGATCCAGTAGAGTTCACCAACAATATTTGCAAAGTGATGGTGTAATGTGATGAGTAATCTCAGTGAACAAACGCTATTCCAGCAACTCGCCTTCTTTCGCAACATGACGGTGCAGACGGCAAAACACATTTCGCCCTCGCTGTTCGATACCATTCCACAAGGTTGTCGCAATCACTTGCGTTGGCAACTCGCACACGTTTGGTTTGTGCTGGAGCGCTTCGTCTTCCACATCGGATTGAACCAGTATGCCGAACATGATGCGGATATGAAGTTATTCGGTAACGGCTCATCGCCAACGGATTGGAATGACAATGCAGTCGCACCTGCCGAAGTGTGGATTGAGAAATTGGCTGCTCAGCCAGAGCGAATCCGCGAGGCATTGAACGGCAAACTTGACGAACCGTTAGTTGAACCCTTTACTTTTGCCAATGGCTACACGGTAACAACCGCCCGAGAGTTGCTTGCTTATGGATTGTTCCACGAAGGCATGCACTTATCTACCATTCGCAGCTATGTGAAAACTTTACAAAGTGAATCGAAATGATGTGCGTCGGGGCAACCTCCGAAATCATGCAAGATGATTTTAGAGATTGCCCCGTATTTTTTGTATATGATTTCCATTAACATTTCTTATTTCGCAACCTGACTGCGCGGTCGCTTGCGGTACGCACGGTACCCTTTGCGCACCAGATCCAACACCCAAGCGGGCACCGGTATTGGAAGTTTGTATAATGTCTTGAGATAAATCCGCTCATAAGCTTTTTTCAGATCGCTCCACATGCGACAATCATCATTTATGTAAAAATCGGAGATGTCGACGACGTAGCCGCGCCCCTCATACATCATCAAATTTTTGCCATGCACATCATGCGGGTACAATCCGCGCAACCTCGCATATTCAAGCGCTGCCTCGACATCGATAAAAACTTGTTTCTCAACGCGAAGACCGCGAATGACACAGTCATATAGTGTAACACCGTTCAACTTTTTCAATAGCAAATAGCGCTCTCCGCTCAGATAGCAGCGAGAAAATGCCGGATGCTCACCAAGCGCACGGTAGACGGCCGCTTCCTCTGAGCACTCATTGTCCGCTTCTGCATACACTTTGACGACCACGCCGGGAAACTCGGGATGTTCGACTACCACCGCGTAATTGCCTTTGCCGACGAGTTGCCATCGCGACGGTACGGCAATGATATCTACCGGCTCACCTTCGCCAACAATCCTCACTTTTAATTGCGATAGTAGCTCCTGTTCAACTAGTGAGTGTAATGCAGATAATCGTTCATTTGCAAATTCCGACACCACGCACCTCCACAAAAAAACCTTTGTCTATGTATTGTACTACATCGACAAAGGTTTATGTTCCATTGATTTATGATCTGTTCATTTCAACCGATCGGCAACACCGACAGCCAGTCGCCAAATGTCGCCGGCCCCCATCGTCAGCACTAGATCCCCCGCACGGATGTGCTCCATCAGATGATCGAGCGCCTTTTCTTTCGTTGCAATATGTTGTGCTCCGGCATGGCTATTTTCGCGCACACGCTCAACCAATGCCTGCGCCGTGACGCCTTCAATCGGCTGCTCTCCAGCCGGCGAATAAATGTCGGTGATAATTACCTCATCAGCTTCAGCAAATGCGCGACTGAATTCATCGAACAGAAAATACGTCCGTGTGTAACGCTGCGGCTGAAAGACCGCCCACACGCGTCGTCCAGTGGCACGCGCTGCTTGCAAGGTCGCGACAATTTCCGTCGGATGATGGGCATAATCGTCGACAACGAGTACATCGTTATGCTCACCGATTACTTGAAATCTGCGCTTCGCCCCGCGAAATTCACGAAGTGCCCGAGTAGCCTCGACAAATGTAACGCCTGCAGCCTCCGCAGTCAGTATCGCTGCCAGCGCATTTGCGACGTTGTGGCGCCCTGGCACGAACAGTTCCACCTCACCAAGGCGTACACCGCTACGTTCGACAGTAAACGAAATCCGCCGGTCACCTTCAACAATCTCGACTGCACGGTACGCTGCCGCCTCATCGTTCAAAGCATACGTCAACACATTCAAACCTTCGGCCCGCTTCAGTTCGGGCAACATCTCACGCAAATACGGGTCGTCCAAGCAAATCACCGCGGTGCCACCCAGCTTAATCTGGCGCAAAAACTGCTGATATGACGCCAATAACACGTTGAAATCACCATCATAATTTTCCAGATGATCCGCTTCAATGTTCGTCACGACCGCCAACTGCGGTGCATATTTCAAAAACGAACGATCACTCTCATCCGCTTCAGCGACAACGTACGGACCTTCGCCGGCCTGCGCATTGTTGCCGAAGTTGACAACTTCACCGCCAATCACATACGTCGGCTGTGTGCCGCACAATTCCATCACGACCGCAATCATCGACGAGGTCGTCGTCTTGCCGTGCGCACCGGCGACGGCGATCCCTTTTTGACCATTCAGTAGTAGCGCAAGCAAATCGGCGCGATGAATGACCTCAATCCCCTGTGCGCGCGCAGCCACAATTTCCACATTATCGGGCGCACAAGCCGTTGAATAAACGACCAAATCAGCACCTGCCACCCACTGCGCATCGTGGCCGATGTGGATATTCGCACCGTTAGCCTGCAATTTTTCAATAAACGTCCCGCTCGCCAAATCGGAGCCGCTGACGTGCAATCCTTTTTCTAACATCACCTTGGCAAGCGCGCTCATGCCGTACCCGCCAATGCCAATAAAATGAATGTTCATACCTGCTTTCAATGGCTGCAAAGTGCCGTCACCAACCTTTTTCCGCACGTTGAAGTTGCAAAAGTTGCGCTCGCACATCGGCGAGCAAATATAATGAACCGGTTACGAGTGCCAAATCCTGTGATTGCGTTCGTTCGCACAAGATGGCCAGCGCTCGCTGCCAGTCCGGCTCGATCAGCAGTTCCGTCTTGCGAACTTGTGAACCTTGCGCTGTTGACTGCATCCGCAAAGCGATCTCCGCAAGCGCCGTTGCTGGCATTTTTTTGCGAAAATCCGGTTCGGTAATTATCAATGTATCCGCGATAGTCAGTATATGCTGCAAACATTCAGAATGACTCTTACTATCCACCATGCCGACCAGCGCATGCAGTTGCTCATAGCGATA
Source organism: Caryophanales bacterium (assembly GCA_947459205.1). Taxonomy (GTDB): domain Bacteria; phylum Bacillota; class Bacilli; order Paenibacillales; family CANHCR01; genus CANHCR01. The sequence goes on from CANHCR010000014.1 coordinate 46,943, forward strand.
CACCTGGGGTAGGGCTTCTACGAGCGCCTCCGCACCTTCAGGGTTGTGCGCACCATCCAAGACGATGCGCGGTTGCTCGCTAACCAGTTCCATTCGCCCTGGCCATTCCGTCTGGCGCAATGCCTCATAGAGCACTTCATCGTCAACAATGAGCGCATAGTACTGACGCATCACTTCAATGACCATCAGCGCTACGGCTGCGTTTTTCATTTGGAATGCACCGTTCAAAGAAATCGTCACTTGCGACAAGTCACGGAACGGACCGCGCAGATGAAACACTTGCTCATTCACGCGCGCCGGCAGCGGTTCATAGGCGAACTCGCGCCCAAGCAAATAGAGCGTCGCTTTCTTCGCTTGCGCCGTACGCTCAATCACTTCCCGCGCTTCTGGCTGTTCGACCGCACTCACCAGCGGCACACCTGGCTTAATAATCCCCGCTTTTTGCGTAGCGATATCCGCCAGCGTCGGCCCTAGCAAATCCTGATGGTCATGACCGATATTCGTGATGGCCGTAATCAGCGGCGTGACGACATTCGTGGAGTCGTGCAAACCGCCCAATCCCGTCTCCCATACCACATAGTACGGACACGCCTCGCGGGCAAAGTAAACAATCGCCATCGCCGTCACAATCTCGAACATCGTCGGCGAACCGAGTTCTGTGTCCGCCATCTGCTCGGCGAGCGGCTTCAATTCATTGACGAGCCGCAGCACATGCTCCTCGGCGATCTCTGCGCCATTGTAACGAATGCGCTCCGTGAAACGATGCAAATAAGGCGATGTGAAACTGCCGACGTCGTAACCGGCGTTCAGCAGCACACGCTCGATAAAAGCGCACGTCGAGCCCTTGCCGTTCGTGCCCGCCACATGGATAAACTTGACGCGTCGCTGCGGGTGTCCGAGCCGCTCCATCAACTTCTCCATGCGCGCCAAACCAGGCTTGATGCCGAGCGGTATGAGGCCGTTCACCCACTCGACTGCTTCTTCATAACGAGCAAACATGTGCGCTCTCTCCCTTAACGGCGCAGCTCTTCCAAGCGCGCCTGGACTTTGTTGTACTTATCCTGATAGTCTGCCTGCTTGGCGATCTCTTCCTCGATCACTTTCGCCGGCGCCTTTGCCACGAACCCCGGATTCGCCATCTTCTTCGCGATGCGCTCGATCTCGCCGCGCAACGTTTGTAATTCCTTCTCGAGACGCGCCACTTCTTGGCCGATATCGATCAAGCCAGCGAGCGGTAAAAAGAGTTCGGCACCGCTTATGACCGCCGTTACTGCCTTATCCGGACTGCTCAGTTGCAAATCAGCGACAAAATGCTCGGTATTACAGAATCGGCGAATGAACGTCTCATTGTCGCGTACGACGGCCAGCACCGCCTCATCATTAGGCTTCAACAGCAGCTCAATTTTACGACTCATCGGCACATTCATCTCCGCGCGGATGTTGCGCACGGCACGAATCGCTTCCATCAGCAAATTCATCTCACGCACCGCATCCGGCGCCACAAACCGCTCATCAAACTGCGGCCACTGGGCCAGCGTAATGGTCTCCCCGCGATGCGGCAAATGTTGCCAAATCTCCTCGGAAATGAACGGCATGAACGGATGGATGAGACATTGCGTGCGCTCCAACACGTAGGCCAGCACCGACTGCGTCATCCGCTTCTTCGCTTCGTCCTGCCCATATAAATTCAACTTGGCGAACTCAATGTACCAATCGCACAAGTCGTCCCAAATAAAGTTGTAAAGCAACCTTCCAACTTCGCCAAACTCATACACGTCGATCAAGCGCGTCACATCGGCAACCGTCTCATTCAAACGGTGCAAAATCCACTGCTCAGCCGTATCGAGCGGCACGGTCAAGTCGATGTCATCCGCGCTGAAATCGCCAAGATTCATCAAAGCGAAGCGCGAAGCATTCCAAATTTTATTCGCAAAGTTTCGCGCCTGCTCGACCCGCTCCCAACGGAAGCGCAAATCCTGACCCGGCGTACTGCTCGTGGAAATCATATAGCGCATCGCATCGGCACCATACTTTTCGATGACCTCCAGCGGATCGACACCGTTGCCGAGCGATTTCGACATTTTGCGCCCATCCGCATCGCGCACCAACCCGTGAATGAGCACATCCTTAAAAGGCGCTTGACCAGTAAACTCGAGAGCGCTGAATATCATCCGCGCCACCCAGAAGTAGATGATGTCGTAACCCGTGACTAGCACATCGGTCGGATAGTAACGTTTCATATCGGCGGCCTGCTCATCCGGCCATCCGAGCGTCGAAAACGGCCACAGCGCCGAACTGAACCACGTATCGAGGACGTCCTCATCTTGGCGCAGATGCGTGCCGCCACATTTCGGACAAACCGTCGCTTCGTCGCGCGCAACAATCACCTCACCGCAATCTTGACAATGCCACGCCGGAATGCGATGTCCCCACCACAACTGGCGGGAAATACACCAATCGCGCACATTTTCAATCCAGTGCAAATAAATTTTTTCAAAACGCTCCGGTACGAAGTTGACACCCTCGCCATCCGCTTTCTGCGCGGCAATCGCCGCCTCGGCAAGTGGCTTCATTTTGACGAACCATTGCGTCGACAAATAAGGCTCGATGACCGCCCCCGTGCGCTCGCTATGCCCCACCTGATGCACATGTTCCTCAATGCGCTCAAGCACGCCCGACTCTTTAAGATCAGCGACCAATTTTTTGCGGCATTCGAAACGATCGAGTCCTTGGTAAATGCCGGCATTTTCGTTCATCGTGCCGCTCTCGTCCATCACCAACACTTGCGGCAGATCGTGACGGCGACCGACTTCAAAATCGTTCGGATCGTGGGCCGGTGTAATTTTCACGGCACCGCTACCAAATTCGCGTTCCACATACTCATCGGCAATCACCGGAATCTCCCGGCCAACCACCGGCAGAACAAGCATTTTGCCAATCATGTGCTGATAGCGCTCATCGTCAGGATGCACCGCCACCGCCGTATCACCGAGCATCGTCTCAGGACGTGTCGTCGCCACCACGATCGAACCGCTGCCGTCCTTGAGTGGGTAGCGCAAGTGATAGAGCGCCCCCTGTACTTCCTTATACTCCACCTCAATGTCAGAAAGCGCCGTCCGCGACGCCGGATCCCAGTTGATGATATACTTACCGCGATAGATCAAGCCCTTTTCGTACAGCTTGACGAACACCTCGCGCACCGCATTGGACAGCCCCTCATCCAATGTGAAGCGCTCACGTGAATAGTCGAGCGAGAACCCCATCTTCGCCCACTGCTCGCGAATCGTCGAAGCGTAATGTTCCTTCCACTCCCACACCTTCTCCAAAAACTGCTCGCGCCCTAAGTCGTAGCGCGTCACGCCGTCCTGGCGCAACTGCTGCTCCACCTTCGTCTGCGTGGCAATGCCCGCATGGTCCGAACCCGGCAACCAGAGCGCGTCATAACCTTGCATCCGTTTCGCGCGGATGATGATATCTTGCAATGTAAAGTCGAGCGCATGCCCGATATGCAACATGCCCGTCACATTTGGCGGCGGGATGACGATCGTAAACGGCTTCGCATCGGCACGCTGACCGGCGCGGAAATAGTCGCCTTTCAACCAATATTCGTACCACTTGCGCTCCGTCTGCGTCGGATCGTACTGTGTCGGCATTTCTGTCGTTTGTTGTTCACTCATGATTCGTTCCCCCGTACTTGTCCATATGCAAATTATGGCCAAAAATAAATAAAAACCTTCCGTCACAAAGGACGAAAGGTAAAACTTCCGCGGTACCACCTTTTTTCCGCACACCATTCGGTGCGGCACTCACGCAGATAACGGCTGCTACCGGTCCGATCTGTGCATAGCGCATCAATCGAACAACTCACGGGCGACTTCCACACTTGCGGTTCCTATGGAGTCTTTCAGCGCAACAACTCCACTCTCTGCAGGCCTCTGTGTATACTGCTCCCACTCGACGTTTTTTTCGCATATCCAATTACTCCTAATGATAGCGAACACGCACGGCATAGTCAACCGCTGAGCGGGATGTAGAGGATCTGCCCGGCTTGCAGCTGGCGGTCAGGAAGTCGGTTGAACATCACAAGCTCTTGGGCATGCAAACCGTAGCGGGCGGCGATTGAATCGAGTGAGTCGTCTTTTTGCACAATGCACATTCGTTTACGACCGACATTGCTTGGCGATGATGCGTCTCGTAAAAAAGTGCGCGTCCATTCCATACCAGACTTTACCGGTGCAGGTTGCGACACTGCCACGATGTCATTCGTTTCTGGAACCACGTCGGCGATCGGCGCTACTAATGTGTCCTTAACTGCTGGTGCGGCGGACGCAACCTGCTCTGGCGCGGAGCTGACGCGTGTCGATGGGTGCTTCGGTTTGCTTTTGGCTTTAGGTGTCTGTTTTCGTTCTGGTTCGACAAATACATCGCTGTCATCGCCATCAACATCTTCGTCGTCGACTGCATCATTTGCTCGCGCGTCATTCTGTTCGAAAAATGGTTCAAAGGTTGGCGCAGACAGCCACTCATCTCGCTGATGTGCCTCGTCCTGCTGTTCGCCATACTCCGCAATTTGCTCATCATTGTTTTCATCATTGTCTCCATCATTCTGCTCATCAAGCTCGGGCGAACGGTCCGCACGCGACGCTTTTTTTCGCTTGCCGGCTGCACTCGTCGTCGGCATCCCTGTCCCTGTCTCTGTCGCCTCGCGAGAAATGCCCTGCAACTCGACGACAACGCTCAAATTCAGTTCGCGCTCAGAGATTTGTTCGGTATCATACGTCTCAATCACCACACGCACATCTTCCATCCGTTCAATGCGTCGTCGTGGCAAGGTAATGTCCACCGGAATCAAATGCTCAAAGCGTTGCCGACCGCCGTCCGCTTCACCGCTGACCGTTGTCGTTTCTTTTTGCACATAATCGACGGAAAGGCGAAAATGTCCGCGCATGACGACCATTGCCTGTTCTTCCACACACTCAATTTCGGGCACAAGCTCCAACTCATCCAACGCGCCGATGGCCGGCAAAAACGACGGGACGTGTACACGTTCAAACAAATCAAAACGCAATCCTTTGCCCTGACTGCTCATTAGAGGCCCCCTCTTCCATTGCATCGCTCTTTCTCAATATATGGTGCGCAGGAAGATGTCATGACAAGTCAGAACCATTTTTTTCGCAAACGTTGCAACTCACTCGGCAAATCAGCCTCGCAAACGACTGCTTCGCCCGTCCAAGGGTGGGGCACGGTCAAAAGGTGGGCATGCAGCGCTTGGTGCGCCAAATCACTTGTTTGGCCGCCATAGAGCACGTCGCCGATTAAAGGGTTCCCGATGGAACTGAGATGAACGCGAATCTGATGCGTGCGCCCGGTATCGAGACGCAGTTCGAGCATTGAAGCGTGTTGAGCGCGTGCCAAAGTTTGAAAATGAGTCGTCGCCAGCTGCCCGCCGCGTTCCGTCACTCGGTATCGATCGCGATGTCGGTCACGGCCAATCGCACCCTCAATCGTCCCCCTATTTTGCGAGACTACACCGTGGACGAACGCCGTATATCGCCGCTCAATTTTGCGTTCACGCATCCACTCATCCAGCCGAATTTGCGCAAACTCCCCTTTCGCAAACACGATTAGTCCACTCGTGTCGCGGTCGAGGCGATGGATGATGCGCACCGCACGTTGCTGACCGGTTAGTGCATAGTGACCTGCGATGCGATGCACGAGCGTGCCGGTTTCGCCAGGTTCGGTGGGATGTACTTTGCACCCCGCCTCTTTATCGACAATGAGCATAAACTCATCTTCATACACAATCTCCGGCGGTTGCCAATCCGCTTCAAGCGTGACTGGCTCTGCGGGGAACAACCGTAGCGACAGCCGACGTTTGCTCCAATCGATGCCGCCCGACGCGTTCAACTTTTTCCAAAGTTTTTCTGGAAAAGAAAACTGCTCCGCCAACCAGCGAAACAGTATCTCTTCAGGTATGGCAGGCGCGGGCAACTGCAGCCACTCGCCTTTAACAGCATATAACTTTTTGTTCAGCGATTCACGCAACCCGCGCACCTCCTTTAAATTCGTAGTACATCGTGATTAAACACTTACAACCTACGCAACGCCTCGCGCTGGGCAGCAATCGTATCCTCAATGTCCTGCTCACTATGCGCCAGCGAGATGAACATGCCCTCAAACTGCGACGGTGGCAGACTGACGCCCAAATCAAGCATCGCCCCATAGTAACGCTTAAACCGCTCCAAGTCGGACGTCTTCGCGCTCTCGTAGTCGGTTACCGCGACATCGGTGAAAAATGGACAAATCATCGAACCGACACGGTTGATGGTCAGAGCCACGCCCGCCTCACGCGCATTGGTCAGCAGCCCCTCTTCCAAGCGACGTCCGCGCGCTTCTAGCGTTTCATAGGCTTCCGGCTGCGCCAACAATTGCAGAGTCGTGTAACCAGCTACCATCGCCAGCGGATTGCCTGACAACGTGCCCGCTTGATAAATCGGTCCGACCGGCGCCATCTGCTCCATCAGTTCTCTGCGTCCGCCGTATGCTCCAACCGGCAAGCCGCCACCAATCACTTTGCCGAAGCACGTCAAATCTGGTCGGATATCGAACAATCCCTGGGCGCAGCCGTAATCGACGCGGAAACAGGTCATCACTTCATCAAAAATAAGCAGGCTACCGTAGCGACTCGTCAGCTCACGCAGTCCTTGCAAGAAACCTGGCTTCGGCAAAACGACGCCCATGTTGCCGGCAATCGGTTCAACGATGATCGCCGCGATATCTTCGCCATATAGTGAAAAAGCATGCTCGACCGCCGCTAAATCGTTGTAAGGTACAGCAATTGTGTTGCGCGCGACATTTTCTGGTACGCCAGGACTGTCTGGCAAGCCAAGCGTCGCTACGCCCGAACCGGCTTTGATCAGCAAAGAATCGGCATGGCCATGGTAACTGCCCTCGAATTTCAAAATTTTGTTGCGTTTCGTGTAGCCTCTGGCGAGACGGAGCGCACTCATCGTCGCTTCCGTACCTGAATTGACCATGCGCACAACTTCGACGGACGGTACGCGTTCACAGACCGTTTCCGCCATCAGCGTTTCCAGTTCGGTCGGTGCGCCAAAACTCGTGCCATTGGCCGCCGTCTGTTGTATCGCCTCTAAAACCGCGGGATGCGCGTGCCCAGCAATGAGCGGTCCCCACGAGCAGACATAGTCGATGTACGACTGCCCGTCGATATCATACACTTTTGACCCTTGACCACGCTCGATAAATAGCGGGGTGACGCCCACCGACTTGCAGGCGCGCACCGGACTGTTGACGCCGCCTGGAATCACTTTTTGCGCTCGTGCAAACGCCGCTCGCGCCTTCTCATCGTGGCGCCCCGAACGACCGCCGGCTGTTGACTGCTGTTGCTCCTTCATGTTGTCTCTCTCCTCGTCTCCGTCGATTAGGCGCGCAACCAGCGAGCCACATCTTTCGCATGATATGTGATGATAATGTCCGCGCCGGCACGTTTCATACCGAGCAGCGTTTCCAGTACGATGGCACGCTCATCAATCCAGCCGTTGGCTGCCGCCGCTTTGACCATCGAATACTCCGCACTCACGTTGTAAGCGACGATCGGCTGGTCGAAGTTTTCACGCAACATCTTAATAATATCCATATAAGCCAGCGCCGGTTTGACCATCAAAAAGTCTGCACCTTCTGCTGCATCGGACTGCGCCTCACGAAGTGCCTCGCGCGCATTCGCAGGATCCATCTGATACGTTCTGCGGTCGCCAAATTGCGGCGTGGAATGAGCGGCATCACGAAACGGTCCGTAATAGGCAGAGGCGTATTTGACCGCGTAACTCATAATCGGTATATGCTCAAAACCCGCCGCATCAAGCGCGGCGCGAATGGCGTACACGAAACCGTCCATCATGTTCGACGGAGCGATCACATCGGCGCCGGCACGAGCCTGCGAAACCGCGGTGCGCGCCAACAACTCGAGCGACGCATCATTGTCGATGACAGCGTAATGTTCATGTTGGTGGACGACGCCGCAATGACCGTGGTCGGTAAACTGGCAGACGCACGTATCGGCAATGAGCAAGAGTTCGCAATGTTGCTCACGAATTTTGCGAAGTGCCTGCTGGACAATGCCATGGTCTGCATGCGCCTCACAGGCATCTCCATCCTTCGTCTGGGGAATGCCGAACACGATAAAGGCGCGAATGCCGAGCGCCACCGCCTCATCGACTTCTGCCATCAACGTATCTAGTGAAAAATGATAAACCCCCGGCATCGACGGAATTTGCTCTTTCACGCCGCTACCATGGGCAACAAATAACGGATAGATAAGGTCGCTGACAGACAGCGCATGTTCACGCACCAAATCGCGCATCACCTTACTTTGACGCAAACGACGATGTCTAACGATTGGAAAATGCATGCAGAGTCACTCCAGTCTAAGAATGTTGAGTTTCTGATTCTTGGGTTTCTGATTCACGTGTTTCAGGTGCAGTCATTAGCACTTGCACCAGCGACTCGATAGTCGCCTGCTCAGCCACGTGTGTCACTTGTAATCCCGCTTCTCTGGCCGTATCCGCCGTTAGCGGACCGATGCAGACGATTTGCGTCGTTGGCGCAGGCACGTAGTTGTGCGCCACCATCACAGCC
>CANHCR010000015.1 GCA_947459205.1 Caryophanales bacterium
AAAGTTTCCTTCATCTAAAAAGTTCATCTAGAACTCATGATCTGCTAACGTTTTGTTGCTTTCTTTCCTCATTCGTTGATCAGTTTTCAAGGTGCGTTCCGCCTCCCGCTTCCGAAGGCGACTAAAACAATATACCACATTCCGTTTCCCCTTGGCAAGGGTTTTTTTGAAGTTTTTTTGTGTTCCAATAAATGACAAAAAGAGCAACGACGTTTCGGTCGTTGCCCTAGTGAAGATCTTATATTAATTTATTCTTCTGGTTCGTGATTTGGTGCAGTAATTTCGTCTGTTACAGCATCATCATCTTCAAGTTCTTCTGCTTCATCTGCTGCTTCTACAATTGCCACTGTACCAACTTCATCATCTTCACGGGTGTTAATTAATTTAACGCCCATCGTAAAGCGACCTTTACTAGTGATTTCCTGCATGCGGACGCGAATGATTGTGCCTGATGCTGTAATAATAAGCAGGTCTTCTTCTGGACGCACCACTTTCAACGCTACGCATTCTCCACTTTTCTCGGTGATGTTTAATGTGCGTACACCACGACCACCACGATTTTGTAAGCGATATTCTGACATCGGGGTACGTTTGCCCATCCCTTTTGTAGATACAATAAGGACATCGTCATCCTCACTGACAACGTCCGCGTCAATAACATAATCTTCGGAGGCTAAAGTAATTCCTTTTACGCCAGTAGCTGTTCGTCCCAACGTGCGCGCATCCTGTTCGGCGAAACGAATACTCATTCCTTTACGAGTACCCATCACAATTTGTTGGCTACCATCAGTCATACGAACAGCGATTAAATCGTCATCTTCACGGAGATTGATAGCATTTAATCCGACTCGTCGAATATTTGAGTATTCATCAAGCGACGTACGCTTAATTACACCGTTCCGCGTAACAAACACTAGATATTTATCATCGTTAAATTTTTCAACCGGAATAACTGCCTTAATTGTTTCGCCTTGGTCGATGTTAATCAAGTTGATGATAGGCGTGCCGCGCGATGTGCGGCTTAAGCCAGGTATCTCATAAGCCTTAAGACGATAAACCTTCCCTTTGTTTGTGAAGAACAAAAGAAAATGATGGGAGTTGGAGCCAATCAAGTGCTCCACAAAATCATCCTCTTTCGTGTCCATACCAATGACACCACGGCCACCGCGTTTCTGCAAGCGATAGGTGCTAACTGGTAATCTTTTGACGTATCCACTTCGAGTGAGCGAGACAATCACTTCTTCGCGCGGAATGAGGTCTTCGTTTAAGATGTCATCTTCATCAGGTAAAATTTCAGTCTGACGCAGATTGCGGTTGCGGCCTTCTTCCTTTTGTTTGCCCTCGATGTAAGTCGCTTTAATCTCACGCAATTCTTCAGCAACAATGTTCAAAATTCGACCTTCATCACTGAGAATCAATTTGTATTCTGCAATTTTTACCATCAGTTCTTGATACTCTTGCTCGATTTTGTGGACTTCAAGTTTGGAAATCCGGCGAATTTGCATATCAAGTATTGCTTTGGCTTGTACTTCTGATAAACCAAAACGAGAAACTAGGTCTTGATCAGGGTTTTCCGACTCGCGAATGACTTTGATAACCTCATCCAAATTCTCAAACGCTATCCGATATCCTTCTAAGATGTGTGCGCGTGCTTCTGCTTTGCGAAGGTCAAACTCAGTACGACGACGTATGACCTGTTGTTGATGAAGCAAGTAATATTGCAAAATCTCTTTGATGTTGAGGATTCGCGGTTCGCCATCGACTAAGGCAAGCATATTAATTCCAAAATAGGACTGCATCGCCGTCTGCTTATAAAGGTTATTAAGTACTACGTTTGGATTGACATCGCGACGAAGTTCGATAACGATGCGCATTCCGTCACGATTTGACTCGTCTCGCAAATCAGTGATGCCTTCGATTTTCTTTTCACGAACGAGTTCTGCAATTTTGGCAATCAAGTTCGCTTTGTTCACTTGATAAGGGAGTTCGCTGACAATGATTCTAGCTTTGCCATTGTGATCTTCGATTTCAACTTTCGCTCTCATTTTGATGGAGCCGCGGCCTGTCACATAGGCTTCGCGAATGCCCGATCGTCCGACAATGTAACCTGCGGTCGGAAAATCCGGGCCCGGAATGACTTCCATCAATTCAAGCGGTGTAATATCAGGATTTTCAATCAGATTGAGTACTCCATCGATTACTTCACCTAAATTGTGCGGCGGGATATTGGTCGCCATACCGACCGCAATACCCGCAGATCCATTAACGAGCAAATTAGGGAATCTGGCAGGTAGAACCGAAGGTTCTCTTTCTTCGCCATCGTAGTTGGGAAAAAAATCAATGGTTTCCTTTTGAATATCACGCAACAACTCTGTAGCAATCCGCGATAACTTCGCTTCTGTGTAACGCATCGCCGCTGGGGCATCTCCGTCAACCGACCCAAAGTTGCCGTGGCCATCTACCAACATGCAGCGATAAGAGAAATCTTGTGCCATACGCACCATCGTGTCATACACAGCAGAGTCGCCGTGCGGGTGATATTTACCGATGACTTCACCCACGATACGTGCAGATTTTTTATACGGTTTATCAGGCGTCATGCCAAGTTCGGACATTGCGAACAATATTCGACGATGAACCGGTTTAAGTCCGTCTCGCACGTCAGGCAAAGCGCGACTCACGATAACACTCATTGCATAATCCATAAATGAATTACGCATTTCTTTCCCGATGTCAATGTCTTTAATCTGCGCCTGTAACTCTTCGCTCATTATTTACCTCCTGAAAATCAAACAAAATGAACACTTTTGTACTCATATAATTATACCTTTTTAATTCTATACTGTCCAAATAAATTACAAATAAAAACTCCCCCAGCCGAATCGGTCATGGGAGAGTTAATGGTCAACCTTGTATTAATTTTTACTCTGTAGTGTAAGGCAACAATGCAATTTGACGAGAACGTTTGATTGCTGTTGTCAACATGCGTTGATACTTTGCAGATGTACCTGTTACACGACGCGGCAAAATTTTACCACGTTCGCTAACAAATCGTTTCAAAAGTTCTGTATCTTTGTAATCGATATGCGTGATTTTGTTGGCTGTAAAAAAACATACTTTGCGGCGCTTGCCACCACGATTTTTACGACCGCCTTTGCGCTCTTCGCGCTCAGCACCAGGTTTGTTGAACATTGTTTTCATTCCTTTCAATCATCAATTGTCAAATGGTAAATCATCATCTGAAAAATGGTCGCTAAGATTTACCGTGTTGCTGTTTTTCAACAGCGACGAACCCGAGTTTTGTTGTGGAGGAGTCGGATTTGAAGGTGGTCGAGACGAATAGTTTGATGGTTCCGGTGGTAGTGACGCATCGCCACCACGTTCTTTTGCTGATTCAAGGAACTTCACGTTCTCCGCTACAACCTCAGTTACATAAACTTTTTTACCTTCGTTATTTTCGTAATTCCGCGTTTGGATACGGCCTTCAACTGCAACGAGACGTCCTTTTTTCATATAATTAGCAACGTTCTCCGCTTGTTTCGACCAAGTTACGATGTTTATAAAATCCGTTTCTTTTTGTCCCTGCTGGTTTTGATAACCGCGATCAACCGCCAATGTAAATGTTGCAACAGCTTGACCGGACTGTGTGTATCTCAACTCTGGATCTTTCGTTAACCTTCCAATCAATACAACACTGTTCAGCATAATGGAACCTCCCCAAACTCGTTCAATTCGAACGTTAATACCTTAAGCAACATCTTGTACGATCAAGTAACGAATGACTTCATCAGAAATCTTCATCAAACGTTCTAATTCGTTAACAACTTCTGCGGGTGCATTGAAATTAACGAGAACGTAAATTCCTTCACGGAATTTCTTGATTTCATACGCCAGACGACGCTTGCCCATCAAATCATGATTGACAATTTCTCCGCCGTTACTAATGATACCTTGAAACTTCGCAACCGTTGCATCAAGAATTTCTTGCTCAACGTCAGGTCTCAAAATATACATTACTTCGTATTTGCGCATGTACGTTCACCTCCTTATGGACTCAGGCCCTCGTGAAAGAGAGCAAGGAGCGAGTCAAAAACTCGCGCTAATGTATTGTAATGGAATTATCTCTAAAAAGCAAGAAAAAATGACATCCGATTAAGGATGTCATTTTGATGTAATAAAAACCTATACGGAAAGGGTGGGATACTCTCGCTTCGCTCGAGACTGCGAAGTTTCTCGATGAAGTATCGCTCCGACGAACCCTTGGGTTCTCATCCCACTTTTGATACTAGAAATTCTATACGGAAAGGGTGGGATTCGAACCCACGCACGCCTTGCGACGCCTAGCTGATTTCGAGTCAGCCCCCTTGGGCCTCTTGGGTACCTTTCCAAGTGAACAACAGCCTAAATATCATATCACATGATTACAAAGATAATCAAGTGATTTCCGGCGGATTATCAAGGATAATTTTTTTCATTTTTTTTTCGAATTCGTGACGGGCCATTAATATGCTATGACCACAACCTCGGCACTTGATTCGTATATCCATGCCGACACGAATAATTTCCATTTCATTTGTGCTACAAGCATGTGGTTTTTTCATTTGCACAATGTCGCCGAGTTTAAATTCTTTACGAATCATTTTTTCACACTCGCAGATATATTGATTTGGTTCGTATCAAGCGCTTTTTTTATTGTCTCATTCAATTGTCGTAACAGTTGGAACTGTGTGTTTGCTTTTGTCTCCATCGATATTCTGACAATCATTTCACCAGCAGCGATGGTTTGAATACCTAACACTTCGGGAATGTTTGGTAAATCCGGATGTTGTGCAGAAAAAGTCTGAACCGCTTCTTTTATGACGTTAAGCGCCGACTCCATATCACACTGATTATCAAGTGGGATGTCGACGGTCGAGATTGAATTATGAACAGAGAAGTTCGTGACTTGCATAATCGAGCCGTTCGGTATAATGTAGCGCTCGCCGCTTGCACTCCGAATTTTTGTGACGCGCAAGCCAATTTCTTCAACAGTTCCTTTAAATGTTCCAATTTGAATGACGTCACCTACGCCAAACTGGTCCTCGAAAATCACGAAAAAACCGGTGATAATATCACGCACCAAGCTTTGGGCACCAAAACCTATGGCAAGCCCCACAACGCCTGCGCCAGCAAGTAAAGGGCCGATTTGAATGCCCAACTGATTCAGTATCATCAACGCCATGATAAAATAGATGACATAGGAAACGATGTTGTTGACTAGTTTCACAACTGTTTTGGAGCGGCGTTCATCAATATGCAAAATATTACGATCATAATTTCTATCAATCATTGGTGTAATTGTTTTTTGGATAATTCTCAATAAAATTTGCGATACGACAACAATCAAAACAATTTTAATCGTCACCGTTACATACTTTTGCCACATCGCCTCATTGGTAAACCATTCCATGATTGCATCCATCATAATTAACACCCTATCGATTTATTTTAACTTGGCAATTTGTGTTCACGATATACATCCAACGGTTCTATGTAAAATAAACCGCGTATTTCTACTCTTTCTGAGATGATTGTTGATTCTACTAGCCCTAATTGTGAACCATCAAATTCGATAGACAATGCACAACCAGCGGTTATTTGTTTTGGCGTTGGCCGAATGTCGATTTCAATATCAAAATATTCGAGTAACATTTCTGCCCTCAACGCTTGTTGAGTCGAATCAAACGCAATTAACATTTTACTCATTTAAATTCCTCGACTCGTTTCGATTGTTTTTTGAATCGCAAGCAACTCTTCTGGAGAAAGTTTATGCTTGGATTGCCCATTCTCAATCGGTTTCGCATACGTGTATGATTGCTCGCGGTTATAAAGACCTGTGATGACTACACCATTTAGATATTCATCGAGCAATACAACAGAGTAACTCAAACCTGTTAATTCGTCTGAAAATGCACTGTATCGATGAATGTATACGTTAGATTTCATGTGCTTTATTTTTTCTAGCATTTGTTCGATTGTAATGTTTTGTTCGCTAACACGAGTTCGTAACTGTTCTACTTCTTGATTTAGATGCAGAAGCGCGCTTTCAAAGTTTGGCGTTTCAATACCGGACACTAATTTCAAATACTTTTTACGCAGTCGTTTGTTTTGGACAGCAAACCAAAGCACCAGCAGATAACTTAAGCCAATTAATAGTAATAATAAATATGGAAAATAACTCGATTTCACCAGTATATCCATGATGACTCCTCGTCAAGTATAATGTTTCGCAATATCTTTCAATGCGTCAGCTAAAGCATCGACTTCTTCATCTGTGGTAAAATAACCGATGCTTGCCCGTACCGCACCGCCTTCCATCGTCCCTGCAACTTGATGTGCTAGCGGCGTGCAATGGTATCCTGCCCGAACGGCGATGTTAAAGGTTTGGTCCAAAATAAACGCCAGTTCTGATGAGTCTATATTTTTCAGCAGAAATGATACAAGTCCGGTTCTTGGTATGCCGATTTCAGGTCCTAGTATTCGTAATCCTTCGATTGTTGATAGTTGTTCCATCAACCGAATCATCTGCTTATTTTTTTTAGCTTGAATGCGCTCCACCGTTTCGTTCAGAACAAATTTGACACCCTCGCCCAAACCTGCAATGCCTACAGTGTTTTGGGTACCTGCTTCATATCGATCGGGACGCACGTTTGGCTGATATTTATCTTCTGACTTGCTTCCTGTTCCACCTGTTATTAATGGTTCGAGTTCAAGGTTTGGATGAATGTATAGACCGCCTGTACCTTGTGGTCCTAATAAGCCTTTGTGTCCAGGAAACGCAAGCATGTCAGCATTGATTTGGTTTACATCAATTGGTATCATACCAGCGGTTTGCGCAGCATCAATAAGTACAAAAGCACCTTTCAATTTGGCGATTTTCGCCATTTCTGCCACCGGCATGATAGAGCCTAACAAATTCGAGCTATGATTAATAATTACTAGTTTCGTATTGTTTCGAAACGTTTGTTCGTATTGTTTAAGTTGTATCGTACCATCTTGTTGAGCAGGTAAATATGAGACCTCGATTTTTCGTTGCAGAATAAGGTGCTCTAATGGTCGATGTACCGAGTTGTGTTCTATAGAAGTACAAATGACATGGTCTGATTCGCGTAAAATACCTGAAATTGCCATATTTAGTGCCATAGTCGTGTTTTGCGTAAATGCAATATCGTTTGGATTCTTTATTGAAAACAGTTTCGCCAATTTTTTTCTCGTATCGAACATGACTCTGCTCGCTTGTACGGCCATTTTATGACCGCCTCGTCCAGGATTTGCTGTACATTCGACCATCATTGATTTCATGATTTCTGCTACTGACGGAGGTTTTGGCCATGATGATGCAGCGTTATCAAAATAACGTATCATTTTTCCCCTCATTCTATTGCCCGAACAAGTCGAGCAAACGATTCAAATCATCTTTTGAGTAATACGTAATTTCAATGGTACCTGTTGATTTTTTACTTTTTATTTCAACTTTTGTTTTTAGCAATTCAGTCAGTTTTTCTTCGACAGCAACAACATAAATATCCTTTTTTTCCTGCTTCTTTTTCGTTTTTTCCTTAGGTTTCGTTGTTTCTAGTTTTTGTACTTCTTCTTCTAGTTGTCGCACGCTCCATTGGTTATGGATCGTCTGGTCGGCAAGTCCCATTTTGACCTTTTCATCTTTGATACTGACGATTGATTTGGCATGCCCCATTGTCAATGTTCCACGTGAAACATATTCTTTGATTTTTTCTGGCAGCTGTAACAGTCTTAAGAAATTAGCGATGTAAGAACGACTTTTACCGACTTTAACGCTCAATTCTTCCTGTGTGATTGTCAATTCATTCATAATATTTTGATAAGCGACCGCAATTTCAATCGGGTTTAAATCTTCACGTTGAACATTCTCGATCAAAGCGATTTCCATAACTTGCTCGTCAGAATATGTACGTACAACAGCAGGTATCGTTTCAAGTCCGCACAATTGAGATGCCCGGAATCTACGCTCTCCCGCAATAATTTCATAGTCTTTCAAGACAGTACGAACGATAATGGGTTGGATAATGCCATGTTCTCTTATCGATGCTGCAAGTTCTTGCAATGCATTCTGGTCAAAGTTTTTGCGAGGTTGATACGGATTTGGGCGTAGTTTGTTCAACGGAATTTGAATCACTTTATCATCTTCACTAATATCTAAACTAGGAATCAACGCATCTAATCCGCGGCCTAATCGTCTACTCATGTGTTACCACTTCCTTTGCAAGTTCCAAATATACTTCGGCGCCACGAGATTTAGGATCATACGTAACGATTGATTGACCGTGACTCGGTGCTTCGCTGAGACGCACGTTTCGTGGGATGATACTGTTATATACTTTTGTTTGAAAATATTTTTTTACTTCTTCAACGACTTGCGTCCCTAGATTCGTGCGCGCATCAAACATCGTCAACAATACACCCTCAATTTTCAGCAGAGAATTGAGATGCTTTTGTACTAACCGAATCGTGTTCAACAGTTGAGTTAAACCTTCCAGTGCATAATACTCACATTGAATCGGAATTAAAACAGAATCTGCAGCAGTTAATGAATTTAATGTAAGAATGCCTAATGAAGGCGGACAATCAATGATGATGTAATCAAATTCCTTCTTTACATGCTGAAGAGCTTGTTTCAGTTTATGTTCTCTCGATATTGCTGGCACAAGTTCAATTTCTGCTCCGGCTAATTGAATTGTAGCTGGAATGATTTTTAGATTTGGCAATTTGGTAGAAAGAATAGCATCTTTAGGGTGAACGTCATTAATTAATACATCATAAATATCATAATGCACATCCGCTTTATTGATACCAATACCACTCGTCGAATTTCCTTGCGGATCAATATCAACAAGTAACACTTTTTTGCCTATCGCCGCTAAACTGGCGCTTAAATTAACTGATGTTGTCGTTTTTCCTACGCCACCTTTTTGGTTAGCGATTGCTATCGTTTTATGCACTTCATCCACCTCGATTTTCGTCAAAAAAAGCGGCATCTGCCGCACTTGAAACATAAGAATATTTTAATATAAAATTTACGTTTTGACTACTTATTTTACTTTCGGAATTTTAATGTTTATTTCGATGAAATCATCATGATCGTGTTCGTCAGATGTTGCTTTGATTCCGCTGTTATTGATCATTGCAACGGCTTGTCTGACTGTATTTAAGGCGAGACGAATGTCTTTTGTGTAAGAAATTCTTCTCCCCTTTTTTATATTGTTTTCTTCGAGTAAAAATTTGATTTTCGTATCGAGTTGTTTCACACTTAGATCTCGATCAATGACATCGTTAAGCAATTTAAGTTGTTGTGCACGTTCAGTAATTTTCAATAGCGAACGTCCATGCCGCTCACTAATTTTGCGCTCGAACAAGGCTTCTTTCACTTCATCAGAAAGTTGAAGCAAGCGTAGTTTATTCGCAATCGCAGACTGGCTTACACCAATTTGTTGTGCCAATTGCTCCTGAGTAATTGATTGAAGCAAAATCAATTGTTGATAAGCGGTGGCTTCTTCGATAACTGTGAGTTCTTCGCGTTGTAAATTTTCGATTAGCGCGATTGTAGCCGTTTCGTCATCACTTAACGATTTAACAATAACGGGCACTGTTGCTAATCCCAACTTCAACGCAGCACGCCAACGTCGTTCACCAGCAACAATTTCATACTTATCGCCAATTTGTCTCACTACAATCGGCTGAATTAACCCGTGATTTTTGATGCTGACAGCCAGTTCCTCTATCTTTTGTTCATCAAAATGAGTGCGCGGTTGAAAAGGATTCGCTATCAATTGTTCCGTTTTCAAGTCTGTAAGTTGAAATACTGATGGTTTATCTTGTAACCCAAATAATTTTGAAAAATGTTCAATCATGATGCATGCCACCTATATATTTATTGTTCCACGTGAAACATTTTTAAATTAACGGTTGTTTGATTGGGGTCCCAGCTTTTCTGGGATACATTTTTGGCGTTGAAGCTGTTTTTCGTATCAATATGTTAGCACGCAAAGCGTTTTCTTCAGGCAAACGAAATACTTGTGTATGCTCAATGACACCATTTAGACGATTAAGACTTAGTTGTGCCTCTGCTATCTCATTCTGATAGTCAGAACCCTTCATCGCCAAGAAAATACCGTCTCTCATGGTAAAGGGCAAGCAAAATTCATTTAAGACCGGAAGTCTAGCGACTGCTCTTGCTGTAACTAGTTCAAATGAATCTCTATATTGAGGGACTCTAGCAATATCTTCTGCTCTACCATGTATGCAAGTAACTTCTGTTAACGATAGTTTACTGACCAAATTTTCGAGGAAGTTAATACGTTTTTTTAACGAGTCAATAATCGTTACCCTTAAATGTGGAAACATAATTTTTAATGGTATGCTAGGAAATCCTGCGCCTGAGCCGATATCAGCAATATTGTTAATCGTAGAAATATCGATGTTCGTTACTGGAGTTAGTGAATCATAAAAGTGTTTGATATAGACATCAGATTCATTGGTGATTGCCGTCAAATTCATATGTTGATTCCACTCAACCAATGTACGAAAGTATAGATCAAATTTTTGCAACTGAAGATCTTCGATTTCTACACCCAATTGCGTTACTTGCGTCCGAAATAAATGTATCGCTTCGTTCATAATTAAGAGTTTGCAGCTGCATGCCGTGCAGCCGTCACTTGATTATAGTGTTCGATATAGACAAGCAGTATAGAGATATCAGAAGGAGTTACCCCAGGTATTCGTGACGCCTGACCTATAGAAAGAGGCATGATCTGTGATAGTTTTTGTTTCGCTTCCGTGGCAATTCCATGTATTTCATTGTAATTAATATCTACTGGAATTTTCTTATTTTCCATTTTTTTCATTCGATCTACTAACTGAAGTTGTTTTTCGATATATCCACTATACTTCACTTGAATTTCCACTTGTTCCTTCACTTCATCAGAAAGCAAGACTGGCGAAGCGGCCATACGTTCAATATGTTGGTAACTGATTTCCGGTCTTCTCAACAGAGAAAGCAAATCAACCGCGTTATTTAGTAACACCGAGCCTGCTTCCTCCAATATATGTTGGACGTGTGGTTCAGGTCTTACTTTTGTAGTGCGCAAACGAACTTGTTCATTCTCAACGAGTTGTTTTTTCTCCTCAAAGGCTGCGTATCGATTGTTACTAATCAAACCGACTGTATGACCAATTGGTGTCAATCGCAAGTCAGCGTTATCGTGACGTAAAAGCAAACGATATTCTGCACGCGATGTTAACAAGCGGTAAGGCTCTGATGTACCTTTTGTCACCAAATCATCGATTAATACACCAATATATCCTTGATCGCGGTCCAAAACAAGCGGTTCTTTGCCCAACACTTTAAGTGCGGCGTTAATGCCAGCCATAACCCCTTGTCCAGCAGCTTCCTCGTATCCTGAAGTTCCATTGATTTGACCAGCTGTAAATAAACCAGGGAGTCTTTTGGTCTCTAATGTAGGTCGAAGTTGCGTAGGTACGATAGCATCATATTCGATCGCATATCCTGCACGCATCATTTCGACTTGTTCCATTCCCGGTATAGAACGCAAAATATTCAGTTGAACCTCTTCAGGCATGCTGGTTGAAAGTCCTTGCACATAATATTCAAGGGTATTGCGACCTTCTGGTTCAAGAAATATTTGGTGTTTAGGCTTGTCTGCGAAACGAACAATTTTATCCTCGATTGACGGGCAATAGCGCGGTCCCGTACCCTCAATAGCCCCTGAAAACATTGGTGCTCTGTGGAGGTTGCCATTTATAATTTCATGAGTAACTTCAGAAGTATATGTCAACCAACAAGGAATTTGATTTGGCACTTCTTCGTTTGTCTCATATGAGAAAAATTTCGGATTGTCGTCGCCTGGTTGGATATCCATTTTATTAAAATCGATTGTGTCGCGATGCACACGCGGTGGTGTACCCGTTTTGAAACGCACTAAATCAAAACCGAGTTCCTTCAGATGTTCGGCCAATTTGATGGATGTTTGTTGATTATTCGGACCGCTCTCATAAATCAGTTCTCCCAGTATAATTTTACCACGCAAGTATGTACCGGTCGTTAGAACAACCGCTTTTGCTCGGTATTCAGCACCTGTTTTCACACGCACGCCAACACATTGATCATTTTCAATAATGAGTTCCTCAACCATGCCTTGACGAAGTGACAAATTTGGTGTTTGTTCCAATGTTTTTTTCATTTCATGTTGGTACAGAAACTTATCCGCCTGAGCACGAAGCGCATGCACAGCAGGTCCTTTACCAGTGTTCAACATTCTCATTTGGATATATGTTTTATCGATATTTCGTCCCATTTCTCCACCAAGGGCATCAATTTCACGAACGACATGTCCCTTGGCAGGACCGCCAATCGACGGATTACAGGGCATAAACGCGACCATATCAAGATTGATGGTTAAGCATAGCGTCGTGCATCCCATACGTGCTGATGCGAGGGCTGCTTCAACGCCTGCGTGACCTGCACCTACAACGATAACATCAAATTGTCCGGCCATATACGTCATGATTTACTGCTACCTCCTTACTTACCTAAACAAAACTGAGAGAATATCTGGTCTAATAGGGATTCACCCACTGATTCACCAATAATGAGACCAAGTAATTCCCAAGCATTACGGATATCTAGTTGAATGATATCAATCGGCATGCCTACTTCTGTTGCTTCGATTGCATCATTCAAAGCTTGTATTGATTGTTCGAGCAAATGAATATGGCGAACGTTACTGACATATGTCAAATCATCAGCTTCGATCGAGCCTTCAAAAAACAAGTCGGCAATTGCCTGTTCAAGTTCGTGAAAACCTATATTACCTTTTACTGATAATAACACAATTTGCTGTTGATTGCTAAGCACACTTTGAAGTTTTACTAGATCAATGTTTGTTTGTAAATCCGTTTTATTCACGCAAATGATAACTGGTTTTTGATTCGCACTAGCCAATAACTCGAGTTCTTCTTGTATGAGTTCTTGGTTATTGTTCAAAACAAATAAAATTAAATCGGCTGCTTCAATGGCTTCACGTGATTTTTCGACACCAATTTGTTCAACCAAGTCTGTTGTCTCACGAATGCCCGCGGTGTCTAACAACTTTAATGGTATACCATTGAGTACAATGTATTCTTCGATGATATCACGTGTTGTCCCAGGAATATCCGTGACAATCGCGCGATTTTCTTTGACTAGCGCATTTAACAATGATGATTTGCCGACGTTAGGTCTTCCAACAATAGCTGTTACGATTCCTTCACGCAACATTTTCCCTCGGCTTGCATCTCTTATTAAATGAGAAATATGTTCCGCCACTCCACCACATTGTTCACATATGTGACGGTTCGTTAAATCAGGCGTATCATGTTCCGGATAATCAATGTTAACTTCAAGATGTGCGATCAGTTGTAATAACTGATTTCGTATATTTCGAATTTGATCAGACAAAACACCCGTAGATTGGCGCATCGCAATTTTGAATGCTCGATCCGATTTTGCACGGATAAGATCAATCACTGCTTCCGCTTGGCTCAAATCAATTCTGCCATTTAAGAATGCACGCTTTGTAAATTCTCCAGGTTCCGCCAATCGGACGCCACGTGCCAACAATAGTTTGAGTATATTCTGCGCCGCCACTGTTCCGCCATGACAATTAATTTCTACAATATTTTCACGGGTAAACGTACGTGGTGCTCTCATTACAGAGATTAACACTTCCTCCACCACCACACCGCCATCAACAATGTGCCCATAATGAATAGTGTGTGATTGAGCTAAAGAAAGTGGAGTAGTAGAACGGAATAAAGGTTCTACAAAAGAAATTGATTCGTTACCACTGACTCGGATTATAGCAATACTTCCTTCTCCGGATGCTGTAGCAATTGCTGCAATCGTATCCGTCAACATTGATGTCACCTCACATGGTGTTTGTCATTAAAAAAGCAATGGCTCCGATAATGAAGTCATTGCTTTTAATAAATCACTTTAAACTAATAATCACATAACGCTTAGGGTCTTCACCCTCACTCGTGGTTTTCACTTTTGGATGATCCTGCAAATGCATGTGAATGATTTTTCTTTCTAATGAAGTCATCGGTTCAAGTGTGACCGATTTTTTTGTTTTGATAACCTGTAACGCGATTCGCGATGAAAGTTGTTGTAATGTCTTCTTTCTGCGACTTCGAAAGTTCTCTGCGTCTAGAGTAAATCGTTCGGGTTTATCAGTGTAACGATTTGCAACAATGTTCAATAAATATTGAAGAGCATCTAATGTCGCACCGCGTCTACCAATCAAAATACCGAGGTCATTACCAACGATATTCAATGTGATACCATCTTCTCCATCCGCTCGTTCCACATCGTACTCTGATCCAAGAGCCTGAAACACATTTTGTAAAAATTCATTGGCTTCCATTACGGGATCGTCGATGATTGAAATCTCAACCTTAGCATCTTTACTTCCAATGCCAAACAAAATACCCTTTTTTTCTTCCTCGATAATTTCCACTTTCACACGATTCAAACTAGTTTTTAGTTGTTTCAAACCCTCTTGAATCGCTTCTTCTGTTGTTTTTCCGGTGAATAAACCTTTTCTCATCTTCCATTCCTCCTATCGAAGCAAATGGTTATCCAATTATTTCTTTCTACGTTTCTTCTTTGCCTTATCACGAGTAGTAGTGACCGTTGCAGTAACTACATTTGCATCAAGCGCAGATTTCGGCTCGCGATATATGAAGTACGTTTGAATGATTGAAAAAATGTTGCTGTATAACCAATATAACGGGAGTGCAGCTGGTAATTGATATGAGATGAAGAAAATCATAACGGGAAACAGAAAATACATGATTTTCATTTGTGGCGGGGCTGCATCATTTTTTGTCATCATCATCGGAATGACAGTTGTAAGAGCCGCTAAAATCGGCAAAATAAACGTTGAATCTGCAGCACCAAGTTCAAACCACAAGAACGTCTCACCAGGTATCCCTTTGTCAGGATTTCCAACAACTTCAACCGTATTGATGGCATAAAAGAGAGCAAAGAGAATCGGCATTTGTACCAATAGAGGTAAACAACCTGCTGCCGGATTGACTCCCTGTTCTTGCATCAACTTCATCATTTGAAGTTGTAACTCTTTGGGGTCATCTCTATACTTCTCCCGCAATTCTTTCATTTGCGGTTGTATTTTTTGCATCCCTTTCATGCTTTTATATTGCTTAATGGCAAGTGGTAAAACCATCACTCGAACGATGATTGTAATACCGAGAATAGCTAGTGCATACTGATTCCAAAGTAACTCATGAAGCCAAGAAAGTAACAAAGCGAGAGGGTAAACAAAATAGGAAAAAAAGAAATTTCCATCTTTCAGTTCAGGTATTGTCAGCGGATCATAGACACAGCCAGACAACAGCAATACCGCTGAAATCAGGAGTAATACTAGTAGTATTCTACGCTTCAAGTTAAAGTTCCTCCTATAAGTTCGCTATCCTGAAAATACTATATCACAATTTATCTTTTTTTTGAAATGACGATACAAAACCAGCTTTTCGATACAAGTGCATAATACTTTTTTGCAAGTCGTTATAGTTCATATCAACAGCAGGTTTTCTTATGATAATTACAATATCCACCGGAACGTTCAGTAAGTCAGCATTTAAACGAACAATTTCTTTTACAATTCGCCGCATACGATTTCGAACAACAGCGTTGCCAATTTTCTTACTGGCAGAGATGCCTAATCGAAAATGTGTTGCGCGTTTTACCTCCAACCAATATAAAACAAATTGAAAGTTGGCAACTGATTTCCCGTGTCGGTACACTTTGGCATAGTCCTGCTTGCTTTTTATGCGATATTCCTTTTGCATGGATCATCTCTCCAAGTTATAAACGCTAAAAAAAGACCACTCGAAGTGGTCTTTTATGCGCTCAAAACTTTTCTGCCTTTTTGTCGACGTGCGCGCAACACTTTTCTACCGTTCTTCGTACTCATTCTCGCACGAAAGCCATGAACTTTCTTGCGCTTGTTTACATTCGGTTTAAATGTCGGTCTCACAATGACACCTCCTGGAATTTCTCGAGTTCTTCATTTAACTCATACCCGACAATTAAATCATATCTGTGGATGAAAGTCAAATCATTCATTACGTCGAAAAACATGTCGAAAAATGTTATCCACAAGGTTATCCACAATTTCACAGGCTGTTTATAACTCTATCCACAATTCACATTTTTCTGTGGATAACTAAAAAAATCATTGAAATATATGGCTTTGTTTGCTATAGTTATACCACATTCGTTGTGGATAACTCAAAATGATGTGAAAGTTATCCACAGGTTGTTTATAACTTTGTTAACAGTTTCCACAGGCTAATTGAAATTGTGGATAACTCGTTGAATTTTTGGGGAGCGTATGGTTTATGGAAATAAATGGTGTGGAATTATGGCAACAAGTACTAGGATCGCTCGAAAAAAAAATTAGTAAACCTAGTTTTGAAACGTGGTTGAAATCGACCAAAATTCAATCTTTTACACAAAACAGTTTATCCATTTTAACGCCTAGCAAATTTGCAAAGGATTGGTTGCAAGATCGCTACTCTTCGCTCATACATAAAACGATTTTCGAATTGATCGAAAGAAATTTAGATTTGATATTCATTGACGAAGGTGAATTTTTAATCGCTGCTGAAGATGGTAAGGAAGTTGAAATGACCGAAGAAAAACGGTACAACAACTTCAATAAAAAACACACTTTTGAAAGTTTCGTTGTTGGCCAGGCTAATCGCTTCGCACATGCTGCTGCCTTTGCAGTTGCTGAATCACCGGCACGCTCGTACAACCCGCTTTTTATTTATGGTGGCGTCGGTTTAGGTAAAACACATCTGCTTCATGCGATCGGCAATTATGTCAACGAACACCATCCACACCTTAAGGCAATGTATGTTTCTTCAGAAACATTTATGCTTGAATTTATCCATGCGATTCGCGACAAACGGAGTGAGAGTTTCCGTAACAAATATCGCAACATCGATATTCTTATGATCGATGATATTCAATTTATTGGTGGAAAAGAACAGACTCAAGAAGAATTTTTCCACACCTTTAATGCACTTCACGAACAACGCAAGCAAATTGTGATCACAAGCGACAAGTTACCGCGCGAAATTCCTACCCTAGAAGATCGTCTACGTTCTCGTTTTGAATGGGGTTTGATCACAGATGTCCAGTTGCCAGATTTGGAAACACGGACAGCCATATTATTTAAGAAAGCAAAAGCAGAGAAAATGGATATCCCAAGTGCAGTGTTTGATTATATCGCCACCAATATTCGTACGAATATCCGTGAATTAGAAGGAGCATTTACAAGAGTAATTGCCTTTTCTTCATTAGAGAACGAAGACATCAGTTTGCATTTGGCAGAACGAGCCTTAAAAGAATATATTTCTGAGCAAAATTCTGATAAAATATCAGTGGAGCGAATCTTATCAAAAGTCGGCGAATATTACGGAGTCGAGGTCAATGATTTTCGTTCGAATAAAAGAACAAAAGCCATTGTTTTTCCGCGTCAAGTCGCCATGTATTTGTCACGAGAGTTAACCGATTTATCTTTACCCAAGATCGGATCTGGATTTGGCGGTCGTGATCATTCAACTGTTTTGTATGCTCATGATAAAATATCGACACAAATGGAAGAAGACCTTGATCTTAAAAAAGAGATTTTGTCTTTGGCCGATCGAATTAAAAACTTCTCGTAATTCGTTATCCACAAATCAAGGAAAGTTATCCACAGCTTATCCACAGACTTATTCACAGGAAAAACCCTTGATTTTATTGATTTCAACAGACTTATCCACAGTTTCCACAGGCCCTACTACTATAACTGTTAATAAAACATATTAATAATATATTCGCGAACAGCGAAAGTAGAACACGGAGGTTACTATGAAAGTAACGGTTTCGAAATATTATTTAACCAAAGCAGTTCAAGCAGTCAGCAAAATTATCGATGCGAAACCAGCTTTACCGATTTTGAATGGAATCAAAATTGATGTGGATGAAACTGGGATGACTTTAACTGGTTGTGACACGAATATGATGATACAAAGTCATATTCCATTAGAGAACGGTGATAAAGAATTAATGTACATAACCAGAAGTGGAAAAGGTGTACTTCATGCTCAGGTGTTGAACGAATATATTCGTAAAATAACGAGTGATGAAATTGAGATTGAAATTGATGATAAGTTTCAAGGAAAAGTGATTGCTGAAAAAACAGATTTAAAAATTAACGGCTATGATCCGCTTGAATTTCCAGATTTGCCGCAATTTCAGGCAGAAAACTCATTTGTCATGGGTGGCGATATTTTGGCCAATATGATACGGCAAACGATATTTGCTGTTTCAACGAATGAGCAATCTCCAATTCTAACTGGTGTCTTTATTTCTTTACAAAATGGAAAATTAAAATTTGTGGCTACGGATCGTCACCGGTTGGCGATGATGGTTCAAGATTTAGTGAGTGATGCACAATTTCAACAATTGGTAGTTTCCAGTGAGGCGCTAAAAGAATTGAGTCGCTTGCTGCCAGACGAGGAAATACCGGTTGAAATTATGTTTAAAGATAATCAAATTTTATTCAAATTTGCTGAGATTTTGTTGTATGCAAAATTGCTTGATGGGACGTATCCGGATACAGATAAAATTGTGCAAAATGCGACGAATTACACCACTGAATTGGAGATATCGACAAACAAGTTATTGGAGACGATGGAACGCGCATTCATTTTGTCGAAAAATGAAAAAGGTAATGTGGTGAAAATGTACTCTATTGATGATGAGACGATTGAAATTTCTGCTTCATCAAATGAGATGGGGAAATTTAAGGAATCGCTTGCGACAAGTAAAACGCTGAACAATGCGATCCGAGTATCTTTTAATTCTAAGTTTATGCTTGATGTGTTAAAAGTAGTCGATAATGAGCAAACATTGATTGGATTTTCAGGTGATATGAATCCGATTATCATTAAACCAGCTGAGACGCCAGACACATTTGAGACGATTCACCTGATTCTACCGTTCCGTACTGCAAGAGAGGCATAATGATGAAGCAAATTTCTTTACGTTCAGAGTATATTACGTTAGGTCAAATGCTGAAAGTTGGCGACTGCATTGATTCTGGCGGACAAGCAAAAGCGTTTCTAGCAGAAATCAGAATTAAAGTGAATGGTGAGAAAGAAAATCGCCGTGGTCGTAAATTGTACGCGGGTGATGTTGTTGATGTGGACGGCTATGGAACGTTCATGATCGGCTGATTGATGTGCGGGAGGTTATCACTTGTTTTTAAGAAAGTTGGAAGTTCGAGATTTTCGCAATTATGAACAAGTGACACTGGAAACAGATGCTCCTGTAAATATTTTTGTGGGAAATAATGCACAAGGGAAGACGAATTTGTTGGAAGCGATCTATATGCTTGCGTTGACTCGTTCACATCGTGCCGGAAAAGATGTGGAAATGATTCGATGGCAGCAACAGATGGCTTCCATTTTTGCGCAAGTAGACAAACAATATGGCTCGTGTGATTTCGGTTTGATGATTGCGAAACAAGGGAAAACGGCGAAATTGAACGGTTTGGTACAGTCAAGGCTTAGCGAATATGTTGGTCAATTGAATGTGGTGTTGTTTGCACCTGAAGATTTGGAACTCGTCAAAGGATCGCCTGGCGTGCGTCGGCGTTTTCTTGATATTGAGATCGGCCAAATACAAAACAGTTATTTGTATCATCTCGCGCAATATAAACGTGCTTTGGCACAGAAAAATAAATATTTACAAACCGTTTATAACACAGCTGTGAAGCATGATGAGATGTTAAGTTTGTGGAATGAACAAATCGCACAACATGCTGTAAAGTTAATCGTAAAGCGTGTTTCGTATTTGCGAAAGTTGAGTGATTGGGCAACGAAAATACATGCTGGAATAACGAACGGCGAAGAAAGTTTAGCGATTCGTTATCAGGCTTCGTTGGAACTGGCAGAGGATTCCGATGAAACTGTTTTAATCTCCGATTATATGTTAAAATTAGAGAGTATGCAGGAAAAAGAATTACGACGAGGAAACGCGCTTGTCGGCCCGCATCGAGATGATTTATTGTTCTTTATTAATGAGAAAGAGGTGCAGACGTACGGTTCACAAGGACAGCAACGTACGACCGCTTTATCATTGAAATTAGCGGAGATTGAGTTGATTAAGGAAGTAGTCGGTGAATATCCGCTATTGTTGCTTGATGATGTTTTGTCGGAACTCGATGAGATTAGGCAGACGCATTTGATCAATACGTTTCAGGATAAAGTGCAGACGTTCATAACGACGACGAGCACAGAAAGTATTGATATGAAAAAAGTGAAGAATGCTGCATCTTTTCATGTTAGACAAGGTAAAATATCAAGAGGGGGTTGAAGCAAGTGTTTATTCATATTGGCTCGGATCAAATTATCCGCGCTTCTGACCTGATTGGTATTTTTGATATGTCACTGAAAGAGACGTCGAAGTTAATCCGGCACTATTTGCAACACGAAGAAAAGAAAAATCGAATCATTGTGATTGGTGATGAGGAGAGTAAGTCGTTTGTTGTGACGCGTACGAAGATCTATTTTTCACCAATTTCTACTAAGACGTTACAGAAACGAATGTCGGTTCCTTATAGCGACATAAAAATTGTAAGAAAGTGATGTGGTGTATTTAAAATGACAGTTCAACATTCATATAATGAGGATCAAATCCAAGTATTAGAAGGACTTGAAGCGGTACGTAAGCGCCCCGGGATGTACATCGGTTCGACGGGACCAAGAGGGTTACATCATCTTGTGTGGGAAGTTGTGGACAATAGTATTGATGAAGCGTTGGCCGGATTTTGTACCAAGGTAGAAGTGACGGTGCATGCCGATAATAGTGTTACTGTAGCTGATAATGGTCGCGGAATTCCGGTTGGTCAACATAAAACAATGGGTAGACCAGCATTGGAAGTAGTGTTGACGGTTCTCCATGCCGGCGGTAAATTCGGTGGCGAAGGGTACAAAGTATCCGGTGGATTGCACGGTGTCGGTGTGTCGGTTGTCAATGCGTTATCGACGAAATTGATTGTTGAGGTAAAGCGCGAAGGCAAAGTTCATTTACAAGAGTACAAGCATGGTGTACCTCAATATGATTTGAAAGTGACTGGAGAATCGGAAGAGACGGGGACGAAAATTACGTTTTCTCCAGATGATGAGATTTTTACGGAAACGACTGAGTACGATTATGAGGTTTTGGAAAAGCGCCTGCAGGAATTGGCGTTTTTGAATCGCGGTATCGAAATTCAATTGACGGATGAGCGCACCAATCAGGTATCGGTGTTTAAGTATGAGGGCGGGATTAACGAGTTTGTTGAATACTTGAATCGTAATCATAATGCGATTCATCCGCAGCCAATTTATGTCGAAGGCAACAAAGAGAAGTTTGAGTTTGAAATTTCGATGTTATATAACGAATCATATGATACGAATCGCATTCATTCGTTTGTTAATAATATCAATACACATGAAGGCGGTACGCATGAAACGGGCTTTAAGAGTGCGTTGACACGGGTCATTAATGAGTATGCGCGGAAGATGAATCTAGTCAAAGAGAAAGACGGCAATTTTACCGGTGAAGATGTGCAAGAAGGTTTGATTGCGATTATTTCGGTGAAAATTAGTGAGCCGCAATTCGAGGGACAGACGAAGACGAAGTTAGGTAACAGTGAAGTGAAAGGTGTCATTGAGTCGCTGTTCCGTGAAAAGTTCACGCAATTTTTGGATGAGAATCCAGCTGTGTCGAAGAAGATTGTGGAAAAAGTGATTCAGGCATGCAAAGCGCGTGAAGATGCTCGTAAGGCTCGTGAGTTAACGAGACGGAAAGGCGCACTAGAGATTAGTGCGTTGCCTGGTAAATTGGCTGACTGTTCGTCGCGCGATGCGAGTGAAAGTGAATTGTATATCGTGGAAGGGGACTCTGCGGGTGGATCGGCGAAACAAGGTCGCGATCGTCACACGCAAGCGATTTTGCCACTCAAAGGGAAAATCATTAATGTCGAGAAAGCCAGACTGAGTAAAATTTTGTCGAATTCAGAAGTACGTGCGATTATTACAGCGTTGGGAACAGGTTATAACGAAGATTTTGATTTGAGCAAAGCGCGTTATCATAAGATTATTATTATGACTGATGCTGACGTTGATGGCGCACATATTCGTACGTTGCTGCTGACTTTTGTCTATCGATATATGCGTCAGTTGATTGAACAAGGTTACATTTATATTGCGCAACCGCCGCTTTATAAATTGCAACGAAATAAAGAGATTTTTTATGCTTACAACGATAAGCAAAAAGACGATATCATGCAGTCGCTTGGCAGTCATGTGAAAGTCAATGTTCAACGTTACAAAGGTTTGGGTGAGATGAATCCCGATCAACTTTGGGAGACGACGATGAATCCGGCGACGCGTACATTGTTGAAAGTAAGTTTGCAAGATGCGATTCAGGCGGATGAAATTTTTGACACGTTGATGGGCGAAAAAGTAGGACCGCGTAAGGAATTTATTCAGAAACATGCGAAATCTGTGCGAAATATTGATTTTTAATGATTGAGAGGGAATAATCTAATGTCTTTGTCCGTAGGAATTGTTGGCTTGCCGAATGTCGGCAAGTCAACTTTGTTTAATGCAATTACGCAAGCCGGTGCGGAATCGGCGAATTATCCGTTTTGTACGATTGAACCCAATGTCGGGGTTGTAGAGGTGCCGGATGAGCGACTCGACCAGTTGGCAGAGATGGTCAATCCGCAAAAAATCATGCCGACAGCTTTTAAATTTGTTGATATTGCTGGATTGGTTGAAGGTGCGAGCAAAGGCGAAGGCTTGGGTAACAAATTTTTGGCACACATTCGTGAAGTTGACGCGATTGTGCAAGTGGTGCGCTGTTTTATCGATGAGAACATTACGCATGTGAATGGGAAAGTAAATCCGATTCGTGATATTGAAGTCATCACGCTTGAATTGATTTTGGCTGACATCGAGACGATTGAAAAGCGTCTTGATAAGTCGCGGAAAAATTTAAAGGGCGGAGACAAGAAGGTAGCGCAAGAAGTGGAATGTTTAGAGCGCGTGAAAGAAGCGCTATATAATGATAAACCTGCGCGTACGGTTGATTTGAGCGAGGAAGAGTTAGCCATTGTAAAAACGTTGCATCTTTTGACGATGAAACCGGTGCTTTATGTGACCAATGTGAGTGAGCAAGAGGTTGCGGACGTAAGTGGCAATGAACTGGTGAATCAGGTGAAGCAATATGCAGCCGATGAGGGTGCTGGAGTCGTTGCTGTTAGTGCGAAAGTCGAGTCCGAGATTGCTGAACTGGATGCAGAGGAAAAACAACTATTTCTTGAGGAACTTGGCTTGTCAGAGTCTGGTCTGAACCGTTTGATTAAGGCTGCTTATCAATTGTTGGGACTCGAAACGTATTTTACGGCTGGACCGCAAGAAGTGCGGGCGTGGACAATTCGCCGCGGAACGAAAGCACCGCAGGCTGCGGGTGTTATTCATACTGATTTTGAACGTGGATTTATCCGTGCGGAAGTGGTCGGTTATGACGATTTGACGACATCGGGATCGATGCTCCAAGCAAAAGAGAAAGGCTTACTCCGCTTAGAAGGAAAAGAATATGTTGTACGTGATGGAGATGTCATGCATTTCCGTTTCAATGTTTGATTTATAGGGAGGACGGACCATTGTTGCAACGTTGGGGAAATTGGATGTGGGTGAGCATCTATTCTTTGATGCTTATTCTACTGTTGACACCGTTTAGCCCCTTTGTGATTCATTTTGTAATGGTGCCGCTGGTCGTGTTGTTCAGTTTGTATCCGCTCAAAAAAACAGCCGTTCCGTTTCTTGTTATCCTCGGTATTTATAGTTTGTTGAATTGGTCGATCGGCTTGTTGTTGTTTATGTTTACTTTGTTTTTACTAGCACCATCTTTGTTAATGGGCCGTATGAACCGGCAAAAGAAGCATGCCGCAGAAGTTATATTCAGCGGATTCGCTGTGCTGTTGGCTCAGTTTATGCTCGTGCTTGTGATTGCTTATTTTAATTATGATTTCAATATCATTCACTGGTTGGAGAAGCAACTGCAGGCTGCGTTCGGCACGGTGACGACATTTTATCAAATCTTGTTCCCAGAGATTGATTTTGCAACGCAGTTTCGCGAATTGATTGATTTGATTATCGTTTTGCTGACGACGATCATCATCTTTTTGTCTGTATATTTATCGTGGATCTCCTATATGGTCGGACGCTGGCTATTAATGAAGCGCGGTGTTGAGTTACCGGCGTTTTTACCGATTCGCGATTGGCGCTTACCACGCTCATTAATTTGGTATAATATTATTGTCATCGTCGCAGGTTTATTGATTGAGGATAAAACTTCATTTTTGTATGCGCTACATATGAATTTGTTTGTCATCCTGCTCGTTTTGTTTTGGTTACAGGGAATCAGTTTCTTCTATTTTATTTGTTATCACAAGAAATGGAGCGGTGTGTTTCCCTTGATAGGGATTTGTGCCAGTATATTTACGCCAATATTGTATTTGTTTTCGATTGTAGGTCTGCTAGATATGCTGTTTCCGTTTCGCCAAAGAATGAACGACAAGGAGTGAATGTCGATGAAAGTGATTTTTTTGCAAGATGTGAAGGGACAAGGGAAAAAAGGTGAAGTGAAAGAGGTTAGTGAAGGTTACGCAAGAAATTTTTTATTTCCGCGTGGTTTGGTGAAAGAAGCGACGGACGGGAATGTCAAAGGCGTGGCACAGCAGAAATTAAGTGAGCAACGCAAGAAAGATCAAGAGGTTGTTGAGGCGCAGTTGCTTGCAAAAACATTGGAAGACTTATCGCTGGTCATTAAGGCGAAGTCAGGTGAGGCCGGTCGTTTGTTTGGTGCGATTACGAATAAGCAAATTTCGGAAGCGCTCTCAAATGTAAAGATTGAAGTAGATAAGAAAAAAATAGTGCTTGATCAACCGATTCGAAACATTGGTACAACGATTGTAACGGTGAAACTTCATACAAAAGTGTCTGCAAAATTGAAAGTGCAAATTGTTGAAGAATAAATGAGGGAATCGATATGGATGAAGATTTGATTCAGGAACGGATTCCGCCGCATAACTTAGAAGCTGAACAGTCTGTACTTGGCGCCGTTTTGATTGATTCAGATGCGATTGTAAAAGCGTCGGGAAAGATTTCGAGCGACGATTTTTATCGTGCGAATCATCAAAAAATATTCGCTGCAATGATTCAATTGAATGCAAGCGGTGAGCCGGTCGATGTCATCACGGTTAGCCAATTATTGAAACAACGTGAACAACTTGAGGACATTGGCGGGATTGGTTATTTGACCGATTTGGCGAATTTTGTGCCAACGGCTGCGAATGTCGAGTATTATGCAAATATTGTAGAAAAAAGTTCGGTTATGCGTCGATTGATTCGGACAGCGACACAAATCGTCAGCAAAGGTTTTGCTGCTAACGAAGACGTTTCGGAAGTGTTGGATGAGGCGGAACGCAAGATTTTAGAAGTCTCGCAGCGCCGTTCTTCAGGAGCATTCGTGCCGATTAAAGAAGCGTTGATTGAAGTATTTCATCGCATTGATTATTTGTCGAAGCAAAAAGGTTCGATAACTGGAATTCCTTCCGGGTTTCAAGATTTGGACCGGATGACGTCCGGTTTTCAAAAATCAGACCTCATTATTGTTGCGGCGCGTCCTTCGGTTGGTAAGACGGCGTTTGCATTGAATATTGCGCAAAATGTCGGTGTTCGAGCAGGTCAATCGGTTGCGATATTCAGTTTGGAAATGTCTGCATCGCAACTAGTGCAACGTATCATATGTGCTGAAGGTAACATTGATGCATCGAAAATTCGCTCGGGTCGACTCGAGACCGAAGAAGAGTGGGACAAGTTAACGATGGCAATCGCAACCTTGTCAGAAGCGGATATATATATAGATGATTCAGCGACGATTACGGTTGCAGATATTCGCGCGAAATGTCGGCGTTTGAAGGTTGAAAGAGGTCTCGGCTTAATTGTTATCGATTATTTGCAGTTGATTCAAGGTCGTGGCAAAGCAGGCGAAAACCGTCAGCAAGAGGTGTCTGAAATTTCACGGACGTTGAAGGCGATTGCTCGGGAATTGGAAGTACCGGTAATTGCTCTATCGCAGTTGAGCCGAAGTGTCGAACAGCGTCAAGATAAAAGACCGATGATGTCAGACTTGAGGGAGTCGGGATCAATCGAGCAGGATGCTGATATTGTCGCATTTTTGTATCGTGACGATTACTATGATCAGGAATCAGAAAAGAAAAATACAATCGAAATCATCATCGCTAAACAGCGTAATGGTCCGGTCGGCACAGTGGAACTAGGATTCCAAAAACAATACAACAAATTTGTTAGTTTAAGCCCGCTTTAAGTGAATAAATAGCAAGACGAACATTCATCGAGAAACACTCGTAAATGTTCGTTTTTTGTTCGTTTTTGTTTGACATTGATAGTGCTCATTGTTACACTTGTAAAGCGTGAAAAGATGTATGCAACCGATGATGTGACGGAGGTTAGTAATGATGTCTACAGTAGTTGTAGTAGGAACCCAGTGGGGCGATGAAGGAAAAGGAAAAATTACTGATTTTTTAGCGGAGCAGGCAGAAGTAGTCGCTCGCTATCAAGGCGGTAATAATGCGGGACATACCATTTTAATCGAAAATAAGAAGTATAAGCTGCACCTAATTCCCTCGGGTATTTTCTACGAAGATAAAGTTTGTGTCATCGGCAACGGTTTGGTCGTGGATCCGGCGGCACTAATCAAAGAAATCGAATATATTCATGAAAATGGATTCAGCACGAAGAATTTGCGAGTGAGTGATCGAGCGCACCTGATTATGCCATACCATTTGGTGTTAGATGGGTTGGAAGAAGAACGCCGCGTACACAAGATTGGCACGACACGCAAAGGAATCGGGCCATGTTATATGGATAAAGCAGGTCGGAACGGCTTGCGTTTTGCTGATTTGCTTGATGCGGAACTGTTTCGTTCAAAGTTGTCCGCGTTGTTAGCTGAGAAAAATGAATTGATTCAAACGGTGTATGGTGCTGAACCGCTACCTTTCGAACCGATGTATGAGCAATATTTGCAATATGCAGAAGTGTTGCGCCCATATGTAACTGATACTTCCGTTGTCTTGAATGATGCGATTGATGGTGGTAAAAAGGTGTTGTTTGAGGGTGCGCAGGGCGTGATGTTGGATATTGACCAAGGTACGTATCCTTATGTGACTTCCTCGAACCCGACTGCCGGTGGCGTATGCATCGGATCGGGAGTAGGTCCGACGAAAATTAAGAAGGTGATCGGTGTTGCTAAGGCTTACACGACACGCGTAGGTGACGGTCCCTTCCCAACAGAGTTGCATGATGAAATCGGTCAACGGATACGCGAGGTAGGCAATGAGTACGGCACGACAACGGGACGTGCGCGTCGTGTCGGTTGGTTTGATACGGTCGTTGTTCGTCACGCGCGTAGAGTGAGCGGAATTACTGGTTTGTCGCTCAATTCGCTCGATGTGTTGAGTGGGTTGCCGACGGTGAAAATTTGTACCAGTTATAAATTGCGCGGTGAGATTATTGAGCATTATCCAGCAAACTTGAACCTGCTTGCGGAATGTGAAGCGGTGTATGAAGAATTGCCAGGTTGGGATGCGGATCTTGGCAACGTGCGTAGTTTGGATGAGTTGCCACCGACTGCTCGACATTATTTGCATCGCTTGTCGGAATTGACGGGCATACCGGTCGCGATTTTCTCGGTCGGTCGAAATCGTGAACAGACAAATCTTTTGCAAACCATTTATTAATCATCAAATGTTCGTTTCATTGCCTCTTTTCTTGCCTATACTGTTTAACAGAAGGTGAGAAAAGAGGTGTTTTTGTTGAGGCAATTTTTGATGATCATCTGTGCGACTATGCTGGGCAGTATCTTCACTGTCAGCATTCTGATAGGAAGTGCTTATTATCTGTGGCATAGCGGCAAGTGGGTGGTGTTATTCGAAGAACGCGAGCAGCAGTTGACGGCAGAACCGCAATCGCTTGAAGTAGTATTGAGTGCAGAAGATTTACGTAAAATGAGAGAAAACTTAACAAATAGTGAACGTGCTTCTTTGTTTGCTAAAGTCGTAAAAAAAGTGCCGCCAGAAGAGATTGAGCAGTTGTCTGGGTGGCTAGAATCGGGGCTGACTGCGTCTGAAATTCGGCGCATTAAGCAGTTGAGCGAACGATATTTTACTACTGAAGAGATGGAACAAATGATGAATTGGATCGAGCAAAGCCCTTAAAAAGGGCTTTTTTGGTTGCAAGATTGGGAAAATCATGCTAAATTAGACGAATAGAAAAAAAAGGAGGTTCCGATGAGAGAAATCAGGCAACCGAAATTTCAAGTCGCACTTTCTATTTTGTTCGTAGCAATGATGACCGCAATCTTTCTAATCTCTATTCAGATGAATATAAAGCAAGTGTATATCGTTAAGTCAGGAACGGTAGAAGCAGGAAAAGTGTCAGATCCGAATGTAGTGAAACAATGGATAGAGAAACAAAACAAGCAGTTAGCAAAACAATACCCTCAGGCTAACGTAAAGTTAATGACAGAAGAACTTACATATGTTCCTGTAAAACTATTCGGCAACGATACAAACGATCAACAAACGCTACAACTATTACAACAAATATTGCCGAGTAAAGCGTACGGTGCCGAATTAGTGATCGATGGGAAACGCGTTGGGATTGTTAAAGATAAACAAACAGCTCAGCGCATTTTGAAATACGTCAAAGATCGCCAGGTAGCACAAGTAAATAAGGAACGAGCAGAACAAAAAAATGGCGTGAAGGTGTTATCGGCCGAACCGACAGAGGTAGAGTCAGAGAACGTATCGACGAGTGAGATTCAATCGATCGAATGGGTTGAGTCATATCGAACGAATGAAGTGGCGGTAGAACCAGACGAAATACTCGATCCGCAAAAAGTGCTGAAAATGATTGAGGTAGGCAAACTAGGCGATCAAATCTATACCGTCGAGGATGGCGACTGCGTTTCTTGCATCGCGCAAAAATTTAACATTCCGCCAAGTGTCATTTACAAAAACAATCCTTGGATTGAAGAAGACCGAATCACTGTTGGTGATAAACTGAACTTGACGGTCAAAAAACCGTTATTGTCTCTTCGGACGATTGAAAAAATCGTAGAGCGCGAAGAGATTCATTATTCTACAAACTATGAAAATGATGCGAAGTTACGTGCCGGTGCGACCAAAGAAGTAGTGAAGGGTCAAGAAGGTTTGCGTGAAATTACGATGATTGTCACAAAAATCGGCGGCGAGATTGTGCAAGAAAAGACGATCAATGAGCAAGTGCTGAAAGAACCAGTGACGGCACTCGTGCTGCGCGGCACGAAAATCATTCCTGGCGAAGGAACAGGCAAATTTATGGTACCTGTGCGCGGGGCGACGTTGTCGAGTCGGTATGGGATGCGTGGCGGTCGGATGCACAAGGGGATAGATTTTACATCGTCTAATCGCAATATATTAGCAGCTGATACGGGTCGTGTAGTGTACGTCGGTTGGCGTAACGGTTATGGCAACACGATTATTGTTGATCATCGCAACGGTTTCCAAACCAAGTATGCTCACTTGAGTAGATTTAAAGTCCGAAGTGGAGAAAATGTTGAAAAAGGTGAAGTGATCGGCATCATGGGCAATACCGGGAATTCTGATGGTGTTCATCTTCATTTTGAAGTGTTCAAAGGCGGCCGCATTGTAAACCCGTCCAAATATTTGTTCCGTTAAGTGTCGAGGTTCAAAGAACAATTACGTTCTTTGAACCTTATTTTTGTGGTAATATGATGAGGAAGGGAGTGACTCGCAAACGTGAACGCGAAAATTTTGGTCGTTGAGGATGAACAGCCGATTTCGGATATATTAAAGTTTCAACTTGAGAAAGAAGGTTATACGGTGGTGTGTGCGTTTGATGGACTTGCGGCAGTGGCGCAGTTCGAGCGCGAACAACCCGATTTGATATTGCTTGACTTGATGTTACCTGGTAAGGACGGTATGGAAGTGTGCCGTGAAGTGCGCACAAAGAGTAGAGTGCCGATTATTATGTTGACGGCGAAACATTCGGAAATTGATAAGGTGCTCGGCTTAGAGATGGGTGCGGACGATTATGTGACCAAGCCGTTCAGTGCTCGTGAATTGTTGGCGCGCGTGAAGGCAAATTTGCGTCGGAATGTTTCAACGCCGCAAACAGCGGTTGGACAAACAGTAGAAGGCAAATCGGGACAGGGTATGCAACTCGATCGCTTGTTTATTGATACGGATTTATGTGTGATATACAAAGATGAGAAGGCGCTTGATTTGACGCATCGTGAATATGAATTGGTGCTTTATTTGGCCAAAAATATTGGCAAGGTGTTGACGCGAGAACATTTGTTGCAAAGCGTTTGGGGCTTCGAATATTTGGGTGATGTACGAACGGTCGATGTGACGATTCGCCGGCTTAGAGAAAAGCTCGAGGACGAACCGAGTCAACCAGACTATATCATTACTCGTCGCGGAATGGGATATACGATGCGCAATCCAAAGGTCGGGGGGCACTGAGCCAAATGAAGGCGTTGCGCCTGATTCGCTCGATACAAAGCAAACTGATTATTATATACGTGTTGCTCATTTTAATCGCCATGCAGTTGATTGGCGTTTATTTTGTGCGCACGTTAGAGTCGTATTTTGTAAATACGTTCAGCGATTCGCTTCGTAAGCAGTCGTATTTGTTAGCTGAATTCGTTGAGCCGTATTTGTCGGTGAAAGAAATCGGAGCGACGACAACGGAGCAACCGACACAAGATATTAATGCGATGGTCGAGCGGTTGTTCACCTTGAGTGGCGCTGAAATTCAAGTCATAGATGGCAATGGCATCGTATTGAGTACGTCGATTGAGTCGCATCGGGATGTGGTTGGCAAGAAGAATACGCAGACGGAAGTCAGTCGCGCTCTGCAAGGGATTCGCTTGAACGAACGGATGATTGTCGATACAGACGGTTTGCGTAAAAAGTTGATTGCTACACCAGTCGGCAGTGCAGGCAACATTGTGGGTGCTATTTACATTGTCGCTTCGATGGAAGATTTGTATCGCAATATGAGTCGCATCAATCAAATTTTTATATCTGGTACGGTGATTGCTTTGGTGCTGACCGCGCTGTTGGGTGTCATTCTCTCGTCGACGATTACAGCACCCATCAAGCAAATTCGGCGAAGTACGACGGCGATTGCTGAGGGTCAATTTAATCAGTTTGTGACGGTGCGAAGTGCCGATGAGATCGGCGAGTTGGCGGAGTCGTTTAATTTTATGACGTCGCGGCTGAAGGAAGCACTTGGTAACATTGAAGAAGAGAAAGAAAAATTGGCGCAAGTGTTGGCCAACATGAGTGATGGCGTGGTGGCGGCGGATGCGGATGGTCGCGTGATTGTCATGAATCGTCAGGCTCGCAAAATGTTCGGTTTGGCTGATTCAGAAATCACGCCACGCAATATGGCGCGTTTATTCGACATGCCGTGGCGTAAAATTAAAGAGATGACAGAGCAACCGGATGCGGCGCAGCAAATGTGGGAAGCGAGCGAGGGGATGGCAGTGCGCATTTCATTTACTGCGATTCGCCGTGCCGACCGCGAACCGATTGGCATCATCGCCGTTCTCCAGGATGTGACGCAACAGGAGATGTTGGAGCACCAGCGCAAAGAGTTTGTAGCGAACGTGTCGCACGAACTTCGTACGCCGCTGACGACGATTAAGAGTTATTTGGAGGCGTTGGTTGATGACGGCGCCCTGCAAGACCCGGAGTTGGCGGAGCGCTTTCTTGGTGTGACGCGGAACGAAACCGAGCGTATGATTCGGTTGGTGAATGACTTATTGTTAATTTCACAACTTGACAGACCGCAGTCACAATTGAATTTGCAAGCGCTGCAGGTCGGTGAACTTTTGGAAGAAGTGAGCGATCGCTTTGCTTTTCAATTGCAGCAAAAACAAATGATGTGTGATGTGAAACTAGCGATTGATTTGCCGCCGTTGCTCGTTGATCGCGACAAACTTGATCAAGTGCTGGACAATTTGCTGTCGAATGCGATCAAATTTACACCGGAACAAGGTCGAATTGTCATCAAAGCGGAGCAACTTGACGCGCGCTGGATACGGATCTCTGTTCAAGATAATGGAATCGGCATCCCGAAGAAAGATATCGAGTTTATTTTTGATCGTTTTTATCGTGTGGATAAGGGCAGGTCGAGGCAAATGGGGGGCACTGGCTTAGGGCTTTCAATTGCTCGCACGATTATTCATGCTCACGGCGGAACGATTGCCATTGAGTCGCAACTTCATACGGGTACAACGGTGTCATTTACATTACCGATTGATGAAAGAGGGAGTGCCGATCATGTTTGAACGATTAAAAACGATCACACTGACGGTCCTCGTGCTACTAAGCCTGATACAGACGTACGTGCTAGTGTATAGGACGCCGCAGTTTGAGCAGGCGGTGCAAAGTGATTACGTGCAGACGGAGCAGGCGGATACATTGCTTGAACTCCCGCAATTGTTGCAGCCGCGGATGATTATCGCACACTTAGGTGCAGAGGCGCATTCCGTGTTCTATCCGCAGACACCTGAATATGACAATATGGTGGCTACATGGCGCCAATTTTCCTATGAAAATTTGCAAAAAACGGATATGACGCTAGCCCAATTTTACGAAGCGAGAGAGCAACGGTTGGCGATGTCGATTCAATTTGAACAGGAACTTGAGTTGGAGACGATTCAAGCGTGGCTGAATCTGAAAACCGAAACTGAATTGGAGCTGCAGCCTTCGTTCGATGTGATGTTTGTCGCGCCGAATGTGCCGGACAACAAGATGGATGTTTGGTTGGTCTCACATGCAAACGGTTACGTCTACAAGTGTTTGGAAACGGATTTGACGGAGACAGAATTTACGGAGTTGATGGTCAACGCCTCACTGCAAACGGTATATCGCACGTATGGCAAACGATACTTTGTGCCAGAGCAGGCGAACGGATGGCCCGTATATCAGGTGGCGTATGAAAAAGTGGCGACGGAATCATTGTGGCAGCGGCTGTTTATTGATCCGAACATCACGCGCAATTTGACAGAGCGCGACGGCACGAAAATATATACGGATGGCAAGCGTGGATTGCAAATCAAAAATAATGGGCGCTATATGGTTTTTTCTGATCCGGTCGCACAACAAAATTTCCGCGGCAGTTCGCTCGAAAGTATGCGAAACGGCGTGCAGTTTATTAACAAGCATGGTGGATGGAGCGGTGATTTTAAACTGCGCGGTTTGAGTGTGAATGAAGCAGATGGGGAAAGCGTGTACGAGTTTCGCCAATACTTCGGATCGTTACCACTTGTACATCGTGTGGATTCTTGGTTCGGGTATACACGCTTAAAAATGAAAGGTGGTACTGTGGCGGGGTACCAGCGCCCGATGATCGAGTTATCGTCGCAAGCCAAAAAAGTGAAAGACGTTTCGTTGATTGCTGGTGAGCCGTTGCTGTTGCGACTAGAAGAACTGCAGAAAATGGGTCCGTTGCGCGCGTTCGAACCTGTATATGATGTGCAATGGTTGGATGAGGGCGTACGCTTGACGCCAGTATGGGCGGTACAAAGTAACGATGGCAAGTGGACGTATATACAATAGGGGGTCAGGCAATGGAGTGGGGCAGAGCGAAAACGATTTTGATCATCGCCTTTGTCGTATTGAATATGTTGCTCGTATTCCAGTTGCGTGATAGCACTCAGGATATGACCGTACAAAATGTCGATATGGAGTCGTTCAGTGATGAGGTTCGAGCGCTCATGAAGAGTAAAAATGTGGTCATCGAGTCTGATATGCCGGAGGTCAGCGGACCTCTGGAGCAAATTACCGTCACTTTTGATGGTGGCTCGTTGCCGGTCAAAAAACAAACGTTGAATCAACCGATTGCCTCGAATGTGGCGCTCAACAGTTCGGAGTTTTATGCGATGTTGCAGACACGTGTGAATGATGTAGAAATGAGTGATTATCAATACGATGAACAGATGACAAATGACAGGGTAATCTTGTATCATCAATTGTACGAAGGGTTACCGATGTTTGAAGTGAATTTGCGTTTGTATCGTGAAAATGGCAAAGTGGTGGCGTATAGTCGCGATCGTGTGACGATTGAGACGATGGGCGAACAGACGATGATTTCTAGTTATACGGCGGTCAGTACGCTTGTCGAAAATTATTTGCCCGATGGCGCCGTGGTGGAACATGTGCAACTCGGTTATCATGGACAAATCTACAATTCAGAGAAACAGTTTTTGACACCGTTTTGGCGGGTGTTGTTGGCGGACGGCTCGAAGTATTATGTGCATGCCATCAACGGCGCTGTCGAAGCGTTGCAGAAGGAGTCGAATTCATGAGTATGCAGTTTAGCGTTCTAGCGAGCGGCTCGACTGGGAACAGTTTGGTTGTGAAAAGCAAGCATAAGCGCTTGTTGATTGATGTTGGTTTGTCGGCGAAAAAGATGTGCGAATCGCTGGAACAGCTGGGGGCGCGCGCGGAGGAAATTGACGCGGTGTTAATCACCCACGAACATAGCGATCATATTAAAGGGCTGGGCGTGTTTGCGCGGAAATATGGGGTGCCAATCTATGCCAATGCGGCGACGTGGGGTAAACTACAACAGATGAGCACGATTGGTGACATCGATGAGCGTCAGCGTCGTGTGTTTGTAACAGGTGACGTACTTGAGTTCGACGATGTGCAGGTGCAAACGTTTGGAATTTCGCACGATGCGGCGGAACCGGTTGGGTTCTGTTTTCATCATGAACAGCGAAAATTGAGCGTGGTGACGGATCTCGGTTATGTAAGTGAGCGCATCAAGCAAACGATTCGCGAATCGGACATACTAGTGATGGAGAGCAACCATGATGTGAACTTGTTGCGCAGTGGTCATTATCCGTGGAATATTAAACGGCGCATTTTGAGCGACATCGGGCATTTGTCGAATGTTGATGCGGCGGCGGCGATGTACGACGTACTGTCGAACCGGACAAGGCGCCTCTACTTGGCGCATCTGAGCCTACAGCACAACTTGCAGGATTTGGCGCGCATGACCGTGTCTCAAGTGTTGGAGGAAAAAGGAATTGAGATGGCGCGTGGCGAAGTGGAATTAATGCATACATATCATGACCGGCCGACAAAATGGGATGCCGTATAGGCGCGTGAAGCCGGAAGGAGTAGATGGCAGTGAGTTTGTTTGATGACAGTTTTTATAGTGGTCAGAAACCGAAGCGTCCGTTTCGAGGCGGTGCGGTGGCGGGGTTTTTGCTGTTGGCGGCGGGCATCGGCGTATTTTTG
Organism: Caryophanales bacterium; assembly: GCA_947459205.1. GTDB lineage: Bacteria > Bacillota > Bacilli > Paenibacillales > CANHCR01 > CANHCR01. The sequence continues at coordinate 35,619 of CANHCR010000015.1, forward strand.
ACTTTTCTTGTTTTTCCGTATTTGGTCAATCGCGGCTATGTGCAAGTTGATTTGTCGCAGCATCGAAGCGATAAAATTAGTGCCGTGGCGGAACAGATGCAACCGGCGATTGTCAGTATATTTGGCTATACTGAAGAAACGGATATGGAATTAGAGGACATGCAGGACTATTCCATCGGATCCGGTGTGGTGGTGCGAAAAACGGGTGATGTGGCGCAAATTGTCACGAATTATCATGTCATTCAGGGTGCAAAAAATATCGAAGTGATGCTGATTAGCGGTGAGCGCTTGAAAGCGAAATTGTTGGCGGAAGATCCGATGTCTGATTTGGCGTTGGTTGAGGTCAAGAGTAAGTTGCTGAAGCACGTCGCAAAGTATGGCGATTCCGACCGTTTGCGAGTCGGTGAGACGGCAATCGCCATTGGCAACCCGTTGGGGCTTGGCAATACGCCGACGATTACGACGGGTGTCATCAGTTCGTTAAAGCGCACCGTGCCGGTCTCGTTGCAAAATGATGAAATGTATGATTGGGAACTGGATGTCATTCAGACGGATGCGGCGGTCAATGAAGGCAACAGTGGCGGGGCGTTGCTCAATATGCGCGGGGAATTGGTCGGTATTATTAGTATGAAAATGTTGGATGTCGGTGTGGAGGGGTTGGCGTTTGCGATTCCGATTAACTTCGCCAAACCACTCATCGAACAGATGATGGTCAATAAGAAGGTAGAGCGTCCGTATATCGGGATTGCGATGCAGGATTTGCAAGAGTTTGTCGCGACGGAAAGTTTGGACTTGCCGGATGGGATAAACCAAGGAGTCGTAGTGCTGGAGGTTGATGGACCGGCAAAGGAAATCGGTCTGCGTGCGAAGGATGTCATTGTCCGCTTGGACCAACAAGAGATTCACGACAGCATCGATTTGCGCAAATATTTGTATGCTGAAAAAGTGATTGGTGATCGCTTGGTGATTACATTTTATCGCGATGGCAAAAAACAGTCTACGAGTTTGCGCTTGCAAAAACGCGTCGATGAATAGGGTGATGATGTGACGATGTTGCAGATGCGAGTTTTGAGTTTATTGATTTGCATGCAAATGCTACTGCCTTCGGGCGGTGGCATTTTTGTGCATCAAGAGCCAGTAGCGGTTGGTGCTGGCGGGATTTATTCGCATGCGATTGTGATGGATGGCAAGCAGGATTTTTATGATAGTCTCAATGCGCCGCGGACGAGCAACGAGACGTTTTCGACGTCATCGAGTGGCGTGTTTAGTTATTTGACGTGGGATGCGAATCATCTGTATTTTGCCTATCAAGCGGACGACGTGCGTTCGAACGTAAGTCAGGCGGGGAATAAGTGGATTTGGCTGTATATTGGCGGGGCTGGTGGGACGACTACCGGTTTGGAGTATGCCGGCCAACAGCCTCAGTTGCCGTTTGCGGCGAAGTACCATGTTCGCTTCCGTGTGGATGGTTCATATACGAATCGACAAATGTGGAACGGTGTGGCGTGGAAGGATATGGGGAATTATGCTGGGGGTAGCAATGTGGCGCGGGATGACAGTAATCGATATGTGGAGTTCAAATTACCGCGTGCTCATTTTGGTCTCGAAACAGCGAGTCGTCTGCAAATAGTGGCTGCTTTGGTTTATGAAGATCAAGCGGGGGCGAATGACGCGATGTGGGGTGCTGTACCTTATGATGCGTTCGGTGAACAAGGCGATGGCTATGACCGTGACTTTCAGAAGCATTACGAGTTTGATTTGACAGCTAGCAATGCAGCGGCGTCGCAAGCATACGATTATTCGCTGGTGGTGGCGGAGCAGAGGTCCGATCAAGTGCGCATTGGTTTTCACGCGGCACCTGGCGCCTCGCAGGTGAGGTTGGAACAGTCGGAGGATGGTGGAGTTTCGTGGCGGGCGGCGAAAACGGAGCAAGTGGTCACGGAATCGACGAGGGTTGCGAAAGTTGCTGGTCTGCTTGCAGGCGATGCATATGGATTCAGGTTGAAGGTGAGTGGCGGAGAGATGGCGGGGCAATCTGTCCCGGTCTATTTGCGTCTGCCTCAAGCTGGATATCGCCATACGATCTTGTTGGATGGCGTTAACGATTTTTATACGAATCGTCAAGTGGGGCAGAATGAGACATTTGCTACGTCGAGCGGGTATGTGTTTGCCAATGTGACGTGGGATGATGAATTCCTGTACTTTGGCTATCACGCCAAGGACATCGTCAGCACCTCGACGAACGCTGCGAGTAAATGGTTGTGGCTCTATATTGGCGGAGCGGGTGGCACGACTAGCGGTTTGGAGTATGCCGGCCAACAGCCACAGTTGCCGTTTGCAGCCAAGTATCACTTGCGCTTCCGTGTCGATGGATCGTATACGAATCGACAGATGTGGAATGGTTCGGCGTGGCAGGACATGGGCAATTATTCTTGGGGTACACATGTAGCTCGTAATGACGGACTTGAATTTGTCGAATTTCGTCTGCCACGCAAAGATTTTAGCTTAACTGACGCACGGTCTTTGCAAATGGTCAGTGCGTTGGTTACGGAGGATAAACTCGGAAACAACGATCGCATGTCGGCGGCGCTTCCGAGTGATGCGTTCGGTGCGGCGGGTAACGGCTATGACCGCGATTTTTTGAAAGCATATGAGTTTGATTTGCAATCGGATGTGGCGCCGGCGTCCCAAGTATTTGCATATGAGTTACAAGTGCAGGCAGTCGATTCGAAAAGCGCAAAATTGAAGTTTGCAGCGCAGTCAGGTGATAGCCAAGTGTGGGTGGAACAATCGCAGGATGGTGGCGCGACGTGGCAGAAATCTGTGCTGTCGAAACCGCTCGATGAAACATCGCGCGTGGCGGATGTGACGGGGTTGGCTGCCAATACGCGTTACATCTTTCGATTGAGGTCAAATTCCGGTGGTGTTGCGGGAGGTCCATTGGCGCCTCGTCACTCGGTTACTGAGGTTAGCCAGTGGATTACTGATGTTGCAACGGACAAAGCACGTTACCTTCCGAATGATAAAGTGCAAGTGATGATTGAATTACAAAATCCGAGCATCACGGCTGTCACAGGTGAGTTACATGTGGTGGTGGCGCATATGGAGCGTCAAGTGGCGGCTCAATCGAGCGGTGCACTGACATTGCCGGCATCATCAAATGGTTCAACGGTTAAGCAAACGGTGACGATTCCGATCACAGCGCCGACTGCCGATTTTAAAGGATACCGCCTGGATGTGTATTGGCAACCACTGAATAGCACGTTTGTCGATTATCGGAGTGGGGCATTCGATGTGTCGAGTGACTGGACGCGTTTTCCAAGGTATGGCTACATCACGGATTATCCGGCGATGACTGAGCAAGAGGTGGCTGCAGTCATTAAGCGTTTGAACCGCTATCACATCAATGCACTGCAATATTATGATTGGCAGTGGAAGCATCATATTCCGGTGAAAATGGAGAATGGCAAACCGGCGGCGGTGTGGAAGGATATTGCCAATCGTGACGTGTATTCGCAAACGATTCGCGCATACCTTGCAGAGGCCAAGCAACGCAACATGCTCAACATGAACTATAATCTGATGTTTGGTTCATACGTCGGTGCACAGGCTGATGGCGTGTTGCCGGAGTGGGGTCTGTATAAAGATCGAAACCGCAGTGAGCAAGATGTGCATCCGTTGCCGAGCACGTGGGCGACTGACCGGATTCTTATTCAAAATCCGGCGAACGACGGTTGGGTGAATTACATTTTGCAGACGGAAAAAGTAGCGTTGGAGCAGTTTGGTTTTGATGGATGGCACATCGATCAATTGGGCAATCGCGGTACATTGTATGATTATTACGGCAATGAAGTTGCGTTTGATGATGCGTATGGCTCGATGTTAGGGAAAATTCAGGAACGATTGAAAACGCGCTTGGTGATGAATGCGGTTTCGGAGTATGGAGTGCAGCAGATTGCCGCCGCGCCAGTGGATGTGCTATATACGGAGGTATGGCCGTTTCCGCAGGATCGTTCGTATAGTCAACTGAAACGTTACGTCGAGACGGGGCTGCGTTTGGGGCAAGGAAAACGCGGACAAGTGTTGGCGGCTTATATGAATTATCAGGCGGCGGAGCAACCGGGTCAGTTTAACACGCCAGCAGTGTTGCTGACCGATGCGGTGATTATGGCCGCGGGTGGCACGCACCTGGAGTTGGGCGACACCGGCATGCTCGGCAAGGAGTATTTTCCAAATAAAAACTTGAAGATGAGCGCTGAGCTGGAGGAGCGGCTGAAGCGATATTATGATTTTCAGACTGCGTATCAAAATTTGCTGATGGATGGTGTTCAGCCGATCGATGTTCCAGTCAAGGCGGTGGCGGGTGAAACGGTTACTGCTGAACCGCAGGCGGGTGCGATTTGGTCATTCGCAAGACAAACTAATGGCGCTCAAGTGGTGCATTTCATCAATTTGAGTAATAATGCAACGACAGATTGGCGCGACGATGATGGAAATAATGTGACGATGCCGACGAAAAAAACGAATGTGAAGGTTCAGTTGCAAACGGAGGTGTGGCCAGAGAAGGTATATTTTATGACGGCAGATGGAGACTTGCGCATGCAGGAAGTGGTGCCGACGGTGAGCGTGAACCGTGACGGGAAGTATGTGTTGGAGTTAACGATTCCGGAATTGCTTTTGTGGTCTACGATTGTTTTGCAAGATGGGCAGAGCAGGGCTGGCTCTTCTGCTTGGGTGGCGACGAAGACGGATGTACAGGCACCACCGCCTGTGCCGATTGATCGGGAGGCGCCTACAGCGCCAAGCGGCCTGAAAGTGACGAATGTCACGACCAGCAGTTTGCGGGTGACGTGGAGTGCTTCGAAAGATAATGTCGGCGTTACGGGATATAACGTCTACCGAGACGGCGCGTATGTATTTTCAGTGGCGACTAACAGTGCAACAATGAGCGGATTGAAGCCAGGGACGACTTATCGAATTCAAGTGTTGGCGTACGATGTGCGGATGAACAAATCTTCAAGGAGTGCAGCATTGACCGTGCGAACGGCTACTCCGCTTGATACCGTGGCGCCTACGGTGCCGAATGGGCTCGTGATTTCGAATGTGACGAAAAGCGGATTCCGCGTGGCGTGGAGTGCCTCGAAGGACAATGTTGGCGTCACTGGATATAACGTCTATCGCAATGGCGTGTACGTCGCTACTGTCTCGGGGCGGGCGATGACTTTCAGTGGATTGAAGGCGAACACACTTTATAAGATTCAGGTGCTGGCTTTCGACCAGCGAATGAATAAATCGGTCAGAAGCTCTGAGTTACAAGTCAGAACGTTGCGTTGATCTAGACTTTGGTGAGTACAGCGGAATGGAGAGTGTTAGTCAATGAATCAAATGCTCGTCGTTTGTGTCGGTAAACTAAAAGAGAAATATTGGACGGATGCGTGCGCGGAGTATGTGAAACGATTGGGCGCGTATACGAAAGTGCAGATTGTGGAAGTGGCGGAGGAAAAAGCGCCGGAAGACTTGAGTGATGCAGAGATGGAGAAAGTGAAAGAGCGAGAAGGGCAGCGGATTTTGGCGGCGCTTCGTGCTGATGATCACGTGGTGGCACTTGCCATACAGGGCGATGCCTGGTCGTCGGAAAAATTGGCGACTGAACTTGAGCAACTCGGTGTCTATGGTGGTGGCGGGCGTGTGGCGTTTGTGATTGGCGGGACATTGGGATTGGCTGATGCGGTGCTTAACCGGGCGAAAGTGCGCTTGTCGTTTTCGAAAATGACATTCCCGCACCAAATGATGCGCGTCATCTTGTTGGAACAGGTGTATCGGGCGTTTCGGATCATGCGGGGGCATGCGTATCATAAGTAAAGTATAAAAAATGTGCGCTTTTAAAGCATGTTATTGAATAAAGAGAGGTTTTTTAGTTGAAATATAAAATTTTATTGTTAATATTTATTTTATTGGCTGGGGTAGGGATAATGATGGAATTATCATCCGAAGATCAAAGTTTTGTTGAATTTGAGGTTGAAGGTGTAATTACAAAAATTGAGTTACAACATGATGTTACAGTTGATGATATTAAAGTAAATGGTGTAATTTTTGTCAATGGCAAACCAATTAATAATAATTTAACGATGCCAAATGGGATTGGGATTATTGAAGAAACTAATATTTATAAAATAAATGATTCCGAAATTAGAGAATCAATCGAATTGAATGACTTAAAGATCGGAGATTATGTTCATTGTTGGATTGCCATGAAATATAATAATCTTACATCTGCTTCGCAAATTTATGTAAAGTAGCGTAATGAGGGCATTTAATCTTGAAAGGGCCTCATACTTATTTACTATGAAAATATGCATTAAGACCGTTAAGCTCATGCGTATCATAAATAAGGTATAAAAAACTCGGTGGTTCTTTTATAGTTCATGAGATTAGGCCCAATATGTTGCAAAATAAGGGTGTGGTATTCTGAGTTATTTTAACAAGTTAGATCAAGACTCAAAAAATATTTTGAAATGGTTGGTAACAGCTATTCTTAGTTTGTGTGCAGCAGTTTTGTGTATCATGATGCATTTTTATTTATATTCCATCGTACTTGATTGGTTATCTAAATCGCCAGGTTTAAAAGAGCAAGTTTTCTCTTTTTTATGGAAAAAAGACATATGGATAACAGGTTGTTTGGGTTTTGTGGTTGGGCTCATTTTTGGAAAATTGTTGTTTTCACTTCCTAAGTTAGTGCGGATATACCTATTAATTTTAATCATTATGCTTAATCAGTTGATAAGTGCTTATATTTCAAACGTGATATATTTGGATTTTAAAGCTGATTCTTCATTTGGAATAAGTATGGTTGTCGGAGCAGTGATCTATATGTTATATGTTCACTTTTTAAACCGAACCCCAAAAATGATTACAACATAAACTGATACTTTCTCTTACCGTGAAGAATTCGTCTGATTTCAATTTCTTCTTTTAGAACGACATAGAAGACTAAGTAATTTTGAATGACTAACATCCGGTACTTTAAAGATTGTAACCGCCGGTCTTCTGGTACCAATCCTAAAAATGGGAAAGTGGATAACGTCGAAATGGTTGTATCCAATTCATCGACAAAAGCATGTGCGATTTGCGCATCGTCTTGAGAAATATAGTCTATGATCTCCAGTAAATCTTGTTGAGCGGACGGCAAATAATTAATTTGATAGGTTTGATCCATTGATTTTTCCTCGGAGTTGTTTCATCATTTCGTCGTGCGAAAGTTTTGGTTCTTGCTTCCGGCTCTCTTCTTCAGCAACAGCAAGTTTTTCATATAACTCAATGATTGCTTGTTGCTTTTCATACAATGCATGACTCATGATGACTAAATCGCCAACGCCATTTTTCGTGATGAATACAGGTTCGCCTTCTTTGTGGCAAAGGTCGGAAATTAAGTTGAAGTTGTTTCGCAAATCAGAGATCGGGCGGATATTCGGCATTTTGAACACCTCTGTTTCAATGTTTTAATTATCATTATTATACCACAAATCATGATATTTATTGCTCGGAGTCCTCATTAATTTTTTATGCATTCGGTGCGTTAAGCTCATTCTTACCATAAATAACGCATAAAAAAACTTGCGAATCGTACACAATTTACTCACCATCATGATTGACGGAGAAGATTCCATGCGCAAACGTAAAGGTTTACACTCATAATGGCAACTTATTAAACGAATGAGTGTCAGGAGAGTCACTAAAACAAGGGGTTCTCTTGACTAACATGGTGGTATTCTTAGGTTAACACGGTGTCTCAACGAGTGGTTCAATGGCACTCTCGAGCTGAAATATTCACCAACCAACCGTCACGGCGCTGATAGGGTTCGAACACCTGGGTTTGAAAACTTCCCTGCCGGTCGCGCGGAACATTCAAGTCGTCAATGCGACCAAAACAAGTGTCAAGCTTGTGTTGGTAATAACCGTTGCGATTGTTTGCATCGCCGGGTTTTTCGACTTCCAAGTAATTCTTGAGTTCTTCCTTGATGATAAGCTCGATTTTTTCCTTCACAAAGGAGCGCATGAGATTTTTCAATTGTAAAGAAAGATCGGTATCGTGTACAATAGGTTTCATAGCAGGGGTCCTCTCTCTTATGGAATCTCGACAATTCCAAGGACACCTTGCTTTTTCTATTTACACAAACTCATTTACGTCATCTTCTCTGAAAAGTCCATATGATATTTCGTTTTTATATGTTATAATAAAATTAGTTGTTATTAAATAAAAGAGGTGGATATGTTTGTATAAAAAACCGGTTTCTCTATCCATGGCGTTTTGCCTGCTTTTCAGTTTGTTGCCGTTTTCGTGGCTGAATGTGGTTAATCAGACGGCGCAGGCAGAAATTGCTCCGACTCAAGCGATGCTTGACAACGGCTTGATTCGCTTAGGGGATCCCACTGATGACGATTCTGTGAATATTTACGGTCAGTTGCAGGAACCTCATCATTACGTGTATTCTCCTGGCAAGACACATATTCAAGGCTTGACCGACGGAGATGATCTGGTGCAGTCGTTTGCAGTCGGTGGTGACGGTACGGAGGAGTGGAATTTAAACGGTACAGTAGTCGGTTCTATCCAAGTACCACTCGATAATGTGGTTGTTGATCGCTCTGGATTTGTTTCTACCGGTGATGGGAAAGGATACGGTACGATTATCTCAACCGGCACAAGAGATATTGAGGGCACGACGCTTGAATTTAAAAACGAATATTCATTGGGGCCATGTACCCCATATGCACGTGTCCTGACAACAATAAAAAATGTCGGTGAAGCACCTGCGACGAACGTGCGTTATTGGTCAACTGTTGTCTATGATGACGAATTAGAGGGCGACAACAGTCCACAATTCAAGGGACAAGGGTTTCTTGTCGATGGAAAATATGTTCAGTCCACGATACCGGGAGAGCGAACCACAACAGTCAAGATTTCGACTCCTGACCCTGATTTGGCAGATAGAGAGTACTTCGCACTCGTTTATTCACCTGACAAGAAAGCATTTGCTTTCTTTGATGACGAAGAAACATCGGACGATAGAATCCGTCTCTTAAACAACAACCCATTCTTGCAACCAACAACAGAGATTATAAATGACTCCGGATCGTACGGAATTTTTAAACGTATGAATGATCTTGCTGTCGGCGAGAGTGACACACTTGAATGGTATTCAGGTGGTACGCATACAGATACGATGAGTTTTGAGGATTTGGTTGCTCTGATGTCACAAGGTGATTCCTCATACAATAAAAAGTGTGTTTCTTTCAAAAGCAATGGTGGCACACCGATTTCTACAACGTTGGTGAATGACGGAAGCGCCATGGTAAAACCAACAGATCCGACAAGAAACGTTCACAAATTTGAAGGTTGGTTTACTGACGAAGCCTTGACTACGGCATATAACTTTGCCAATCCGGTAACGAGTAGTTTTTCTTTGTACGCGAAGTGGACTCTTGAAGCAACTTTGGATCTTAGTAGTAGCAGAATTGCCGAAAGTGAGCCGTCCGGTTCAAAGGTTGGTACGTTATCGACGACACCAAGTCTAGGTGATGGTTCGACCTATCAACTCGTAGCTGGTGAAGGTGATACTGACAATGGTAGCTTCATGATTGAAAGCAATCCGACAGATGGCACATGGCTCAGTACGGCAACGGCACTGGATTATGAAACGAAATCAAGCTACAGTGTTCGTGTGGCAGTTACGAATGGGAGCATTACGTTTGCCAAGGCGTTTACGATTACTTTAACGGATGTGAATGAGAACGCATCGCCAACTGACATCAGTTTGAACACGAGCACCGTAGCGGAAAATGTTGCGAGCGGCACGACGGTCGGCACGTTGAGCGCGACGGATGCAGACAGCGGCGATACGGCGACATTCAGTTTGGTTGCCGGTGACGGAGACACGGACAACGTAAGCTTCACGATTGACGGCACCACGTTGAAAGCGGCGGCGAGTTTCGACTATGAGACAAAATCGAACTACAGCATCCGCGTGCGGGTGACGGACAGTAAAGGTGAGAAGTATGAGGAATCGTTCACTATAAGCGTGACAAATGTGAACGAGGCACCGACGGATATCAGTGTAACTGCGAGCACCGTAGCGGAAAATGCTGCGAGTGGCACGACGGTCGGTACGTTGAGTGCGGTGGATGTAGACAGTAGTGATACGGCTACGTTCAGTTTGGTTGCCGGGGACGGTGACACGGACAATGCAAGTTTCACGATTGACGGCACTTCTTTAAAAACAGCGGCGAGTTTCGACTATGAGACAAAATCGAGTTACAGCATCCGCATACGCGTGACGGACATTGGCGATTTAAGTTATGAGAAACTGATTACTATTAGCATAACGGACGTAAATGAATTCAAGGACGTACCGAAAGATGCATGGTACGCAACGGCGGTCAACTACTTGGGTCAAATGAATATTGTACAAGGCGACGGCATTGGAAACGCACGGCCGTTTGATAAACTGACTCGCGCGGAATTTATTAAAATGGTTGTGGCAACGTTTGAAATTGACAGCAGTTCGACGGAAGAGATGAACTTTAAAGATGTTGTCAATGACAAATGGTACTATGAATCCATGCAGGTGGCATGGCGTGCCGGCATCATCAAGGGCTTCGGCGACAGTACGGTCAAACCGAATCAAGCGATTACCCGTCAAGATATGATGGTGATTCTACATCGTGCGTTGCTCTATAAAAGCATCACATTCCCAACGGTTGACGGACCAAAGTTAAGCGATATTAAGGATGCGAGTATGGTTTCCGCGTTTGCCGTATCTGCATTGAATGACTTGATTCGCTATGAAATCGTGAAAGGGTCGAGTGGCAAACTGCGTCCGCTAGACATTGCGCTTCGTGCCGAGGGTCAAGTGATTTTGTACCGTGCGCTGATGAGATTTGCTGGCTAACAATTCCATAAACCAATAACACATGCTCCCCAGTAACCGACCAGTTCAATCACGAACTCGTTCGACTTGGGGAGCATTTTTTTAAGTTTATTCAGCGTATAAGGAGAACCTCCTTATTTTAGTGCATATAAGCGCTTAGTGTATGTCGAATAAAATTTCACTGCTTGAAGGTTTGTTTCTTTGATTTCGAACGCCCAATATTCAAGCGCATTGTTGCTTTGCATGACCAAGTCGTTAAAATTTGCGTGAACTTGTTTAAATGTTTTGCCTGAACTGAAAAAGTTATGTATTAAGGGCGATACGCTCATGCGTATCATAAATAACACAAAAACGGTGCGAATCCCGATTGATTTATTGGATATGTATAATGGCAGGAAAAATACTTGCGTGGATTTTTAGGCTGACATTCCAGTGTCTATAATCGTCTATACACCCTTAAATTCTTTGCGAAATGCGAATACTATAGTGTTGTATAATATCTGATATAAAGATCATGAGAATATTTATGATTTCATAAAAACGAGGTAAAATAGATGTCGATTCTTGTATTTAATCGGTTTGAGTCAAAATACAAACTAGACGATAGCACATTTCAGGTGTTGCTGCAAAAACTGATGGAGCACATGGAATGGGATCCTTCGAATGTGAATGAAAAATTATATGCTGTGAGCAGTTTGTACTTCGATACGATGGCCAACGACTTGATTCGGCATTCCATTGCGAATCCTCGTTACAAGGAAAAATTGAGAATTCGTGCCTACGGCGTTCCAGGTCCGGCTGACAAAGTTTATCTGGAGTTAAAGAAAAAAGTGAGAGGCCTTGTCAACAAGCGCAGAATCGGGTTGACTGCGGAACAGGCACAGGCTTTTGTCATGGACGGCGCTCGACCGAAGACTGAAAGTTACATAGAAAACCAAGTGGTCGATGAAATCGAGTATTTCCTTAGTCGCTTTCCATTGGTCCCCAAAGTGTACATCGCTTATGAGCGTTTCGCCTTGTTTTCCCGCAATAGTGGCGACTTGCGGATAACGTTCGACTGCAACCTTCGTGCAAGGCGTGATGATTTGCGTTTGGAAAGCGGTGACCATGGCAAGTCACTTATGGGAAGCGGGGAGTGGTTGATGGAAGTAAAGACGTCGAACACTATTCCGCTGTGGTTAGCGCGTATCTTGTCGGATTTACGTTTGTGGCGCGTGAGCTACTCAAAATATGGAAATGAGTATGTAACGATGATCAAACAACAACGAGCTCATGAAAGGGGTAACACAAATGTTTGATTCGATTTTCACGGTCGATCCAACGACCGACATGTTTACGCTGACGTACGCATTAACAACGATTTTTACTGCATTTCTTTCTGGGGTTATCATCAGTTTGACGTACATGGCGACAAGCAATCGAGCACATTCGATGAATTTTGCGCTGACGCTGATCATCGTGCCTTCAGCAGTCGCAATCATCATTATGCTCATCGGCAACAATATAGCACGCGCATTCAGTCTCGCAGGAGCGTTTGCGATTATTCGCTTCCGCAGTGCTCCAGGCGACCCCAAAAATATTGCCTACGTGCTCTTCACGATGGCCGCGGGGCTTTCCTGTGGCGTCGGCATGCATCTGTTTTCGCTGTTTTTCACAACGATTCTCTGCGGTCTGATGTTTTTATTGCATGTGATCCGCTTTGGCAAAAACAAGACGAAGCGAAAATTATTAAAAATTACGGTACCTGAGAATCTCAGTTATGAGGAAGCGTTCCAAGAAGTATTTAAGCAGTTTGGCATTACGTTTGAGTTGAAAATGATGCGGACGCGTGATTTGGGAAGCATGTTTGAACTGGAGTACGTCGTTCATCTGAAGCAAGATACCGATTTGAAGCAGTTTTTAGATGCGCTGCGTGTGCGCAATGGGAATTTGGATATTGCTTTACAGATGAATGCCTCGGATCTCGATTTTCGTTACTGATTTTGTCCGTAAATCTTGCTAAACATGGAGGAACGAAGATGAACTGGCGCTTTCGCAATATGATTATGTGCGGTCTCGTGATGATGATGCTCATCGTGGAAACCTGCTTAGTGTTTGCGCAGTCCGTTCCGCCGACATCCATTCGTCTCGATCAACCTGTGAAATGGTTGCGTGTTGGCGAACATGATTATTTGCGAATGATTATGAGTCCTGCGAATACGACCAACCGCAGCATCATTTGGACCTCTTCAAAACCTAAAGTAGCTACAGTTGAGGATGGTTTGGTCCGCGCAAAATCTGTCGGCGAGACTTTAATTACTGGACAAAGCAAGGCGAAACCGAGTCTGAAAGCGAGTGTACGACTGACCGTCATCCGTGATGATCGCCATCCGGTGTACCAAGACAAGACACTGAATTACGTGTTTGATCAGACCACGCTTCCGCAAATTCGCATTGAGATTTCGACGGAAGAGTGGAACAAATTATTGAAAAACTATGATGCGAATCCGAAAAATGAGATCGAAGTGAAAGCCGACTTTTCTTTTAATAAAAATGGGAAAGTGGATAAATTAACGGATATCGGTTTCCGGATTTCGGGCAATTCCAGCCGGCGTCGCCCTGAAGGTAAAACCGGACAACTTCATCGCGCAACCAATCCCGATTGGAAGCATGCGCATTTTTCCTTCCGCTTCGGTAAGTTTGTCAAAAATCAGAAGTTTCGCGGTCTGAGTGCACTCAATAGCAAGTGGGCGAAAGATGACCCGAGCTACGTCCGAGAAACATATAGTCACGATCTCTTTAAGCGCTTCAACGTGTGGACAGCGCCATTTTCCAGTTATGCACGGTTGACAATTAAAGTGAAAGAGGACTCGAAAGCTGCATATTTCGGAATTTATCAACTCATTGAATCGATTGATGCTGATTTTCTGAAAAAACGATTTTCTGCACAGGAGCAAGGATTTCTCTGGAAAAACACGCATAACTCTGGTCCAGCAGATTTGAGCAAGTCGGGATTAAGCAGCAAAATGGGGATCGAAAATCCAGAGCAAAAGTTGTTTAAATCCTATGATTTAAAAACTGGAAAAAAGAAATATTCGTTTGCTGCACGAGAGTTTACGGAGTTTGTGCAACAGTTGAATTCAACAAAAGCAACACAGAACTGGTTGAGTTCGCGAATCGATGTAAATCTGTTTCTGAAATCACTGGCAGTCAATGTTGGGCTTGGCAACGGGGACGAGTATTGGGTTGCGGCCAACAATTACTACCTCTATTTTGCGTCGAAGGGGAAGGTGTATTTTATCCCGTCCGACTTTGACAATACGCTCGGTACTTCGTCTTTTATAAAGGATACAGGACGGCAAGATCCTCTCTCCTGGGGTTCACGTAACGAACGTCCATTGGTGACGAAAATACTGGCAGTAAACAGTTATCGGGAAGCGTACAAAAATTATTTGCGCAGTCTGATTGATTCAAAACAGAACTTATTGGATGCACGGAAAAGTATCACTCGCATTCAAGCGTGGCATAAATTGATTGATCCCTATGTAAAAAATGACACCGGAGAGGATATGGTCATTCTCGATCGACCGGCTCCGTATAGTAATCAAAACGGATATCGTTTGCTTTCAGGAAGTGCGAAGGATAACTTTTTTCTCATCAAGAAACGTGCAATCGAGAACGCAATCAAGCGTTAAACCGCTACACAAAAAGTTGCGCTTTCACCGGCCAAGTCACATTCTTAAACGATTCACATGAGAACGCTTACTAAACATAGAAACGGACGGATGCAGATGAATCGAAAACAAGAATACATTTTTGGGGGACGGCATGTTTCCGTTCTGCTTGCAGTTGTTTTGGCTGTGGCTACGTTGCTCAGCGGATTTGCCGGTGCTACGACGACAGGGACTGTTGCGGTAAAACCTGCTGTGTTTACATTGAAGCAGACGAGCAGTTCGACATCTACCATCACTTTTACCTGGACCGACAGCAGGACGATGAATGGAACTGCAGGATACACTGTATTTCGCAACGGCGTTAGAATCGTACAGCGGTTGACAGGCAAAACCTATACCGATAAGTCGCTGAAACCAGGCACGAAGTATAGCTATGCGGTCAAAGCAGTGGGTAGCAACGGCATTTCCTTGCGCTCAACCTCGGTGGTTGTCATGACAACGAGAAGTTTGCCAGATACGACCGCACCGACGGTTCCGCAGGGTTTGACTGCGCTTGAAGTCGGTGAACAAACGATTGCTTTGCGATGGAACGCAGCGACCGACAATGTAAAAGTCAGCGGATATGACCTGTTCCGCGACGGCGTTCGACTTGTGACCGTTCCGGCAAATGTCTTGCAGTATGGTGATAAGGGACTTGAGTCAGGAAAGACATATAATTATGCGGTGCGAGCGATTGACAGTGCGAAAAATTTGTCTGCTTTGAGCAAACCATTGGCGGTGACGACCAAAAAAATCATTGTCATTCCAGACCCACCTGCCAATCCATACAAATCGGGGTTTAAGCAATTATATGTGCGCGGTACGTTCAACAATTTTGCCAAGGATACGTTTATGATGCCCGTTGCGGACAATAAGTGGCGGGCGGAACTGACGTTTGTTGGCAAGGCGAATGATCGCTTTAAATTTGACGTCGATGGTGATTGGCAAAACAGTTTCGGAGACAGCGAAGGTGACATGGTTGCCGAAGGTGGCGATGCGCCAGCTATTCCGATTACGGAGGGGCCGGGTGTGTACGTCGTAACTTTTAATGACAGTACACTCGAATACAGTGTAGAATGGAAAACTGCCGTCGAAACAGGCGGGACTGAGAAGGATGCGAGCGTCTCATTTGACTACCCGACTTACCAACTGCAGGTGAATGAAATCGATTATTTGCAAGCGAATGTTAGTGGCGTGGAGAAAACGTCGAAAGTCGTCTGGACATCGTCTGATGAATCGGTGTTGAGTGTAATGGGAGAAACAATCCGTGCACTCAAGCCAGGCAAGGCGTTCGTAAAAGCGGGACTGACTAGCGACCCGACAGTGTTTGATGTGTGCGAAGTGACCGTGACAGTGGCTACGAACCGTCATCCCGTGTTCGACAATCCTGATTTAAACTATGTCTTTGATCTCACGTCGTTGCCATCATTGACAGTCGAAGTGACAACGGCAGAGTGGAATACATTGTTGAAAAATTTCGACACCAACCCGAAAAATGAAATGGAAGTAGCTGCAGATTTTTCATTTCATAAAAATGGCAAGATTGATAAGTTGGGGCAAATTGGCATTCGTTTGCGAGGCAACACTTCGCGCGTTCGGCCGGAGGGCGTGAAAGGACAACTGCATAACGCGCTCAAGCCGAACTGGAACCATGCTCATTTCGCCTTAAAGTTCAATAAATTCGTACCAGGTCAGCGATTTTACGGGATGACGGATATGAATACAAAATGGTTCAAGGATGACTCGCTATATGCGCGTGAGGTGTACAGTTATGATTTGTTACGTCGCTTCAACGTATGGACGGCCCCTTTTTCCAGTTATGCGCGACTCTACATCAAAATCAAAGAGGATGCGAAACCTGCGTACTTCGGTGTGTATCAAATGGTCGAAAGCATAAATCAGGATTTTCTTAATAAAAGATTTCCGAAAACAGCCGAGGGTAAGGCTGACGGTAATTTGTGGAAAGGGACATATCCGAACACAGGACCTGCTGACCTGACAACAAAAAATTTGTCGACTCGGATTGGCGTCGAGGACCCGGACAACGGCATTTTCAAATCGTACGACTTGAAGACGAATAAGAAGACAATTGATACGGTTGCCCGTCCGCAACTTGAGCAGTTCATTCGAACCTTGTCGAGTAATGCGGCGAATAAGGCTTGGTTAGAACAAAACATCAATGCTGATTTGTTTTTGCGGACGTTGGCCGTCAATGTAGCGCTGGGCAGTTGGGACGACTATTGGGTGCTCGGCAATAATTATTACATGTATTTTGATTTGGACGGAAAAATGCAGTGGATTCCGTATGATTATGATAATACGTTGGGGACGTCGTTGATGATGAGCGATTCAGGCAAACAAAATGTGTTGCGTTGGGGCAAGTTTGATAATTCGCGCCCGCTCATATTCCGCATCCTTTCGGTGCCAGAGTATCGTGCCAAGTACATTACCCATCTAAACGAGTTGCTGGATCAGCAGAGAAACTTGTTTGACGAGCAAAAGAGCATTGCGCGCATCAAAGCGTGGCATCAGTTGATTGCAGCACATGTGCCGAATGATACCGGTGAGGACATGGTGATTGCCGACCGCCCCGCATCGTGGGGAAATGCTTCGTATTATCGATTGCTGTCGGGCGACGAATCGACGAATTTCTTTAAATCGAAAGCGAATGCGATTCGGCAGGCGCAACCTTAGAGGTTCAACATAACTGGATTGGATGCCGTGAGTGGCTATGTAATAATAATTGGGATGCAGTTATGATGACATATCAGGATCCTGAAAAAGAAGATGAAGTTACCGTACTATCATTTTTGAGATTGTGAGGCTAACATGAAACTTGAGACAGTGAGTTTGCTGAAAAATCAGGATGGACAGATGACCACCATTGAATATGATGAATACCCAATCAATGAGCAGCTATGTCATTTCTTCCAACGTTTCGGTGGATTGACTGTCACCCATCCGCATTATCGATCGAGCGGTGCCGTCGATTACTTTATGATTGATCCGATTGTAGGGATAAGGGGGACATTTAAAGAAACAGTTGAAGAATATGAAAATAGGATTGGTGAACATCTCACCCTCGTAGGACTTGCTTTTAGAGGACATATGGTGTTATTGATATCAAACACTGTAAGTATGTTTGCCGGGTTCGATGAAAGCAATAAGGGAAGCGACTTTAAAAAATTAGTTAACGAATTTATTGCAAAACAATGCCTGGATGAGTGGGTATGGTGATTGATTTTTGCGGGTTTTTCCGTTAAAAAGTTATTCGTTAAGAATGACAAGCTCATGTGTATCATAA